>NZ_JMCL01000022.1 GCF_000690905.1 Pseudomonas sp. Ant30-3
GAGGGAGCTTGCTCCCGCTGGGCTGCGTAGCAGCCCCATAACCCTGCAACGGATGACGCCGGACAATCACACACGAGAAAGGGCCGCTTCGCAGCCCAGCGGGAGCAAGCTCCCTCGCCACAGGAAAGCAACCTTCGCCAAGGAGAACATGGTCCACGAAAATCCCTCTTCACAATTTTTTCACCAAACCCAACCACCGGCTAAGCTTCAAACAAGTCCGATCAATCTGCGTGAATGGATCAATCGACTATGGGCGCTTTGTGGCAAACCGATTCGAGTAAAATTGTGGTTCCGACTGAACGAGTGGATGAAGCGCCTTTACCTGAAAAACCTGGTCGTTCCCGGCACGGCTGGGGCGCGTTCTGGTTGTTGCTGGTGATTATCGCGATTGTCGTGGGGCTGGCGGCTGCCAAGGAAATGCGTACCGCGCAGTTTCAATCCCGGGAAATCAGCAAGTTCGCCGCCACCCTGACCTACGACATGCAACCCGGCCCCAGCGACGCCATTCGATACCCCGGCGCCGGGCCTTTCGATTTGCGTCTGGGTTACAGCTCGATGGACGAATTCCTGCCGCGCCTGCTCAAGCGCGACTACGTGATTGCGGCACAGACACGCTTCTCGAAAGGCCTGATGGACTACAACGACAACGGTTTTTTCGTGCCCTACGCCGAGAAGATCCAGGCCGGCCTGTCGATTACCGATTGCCGAGCGGCGCCGCTGTATCAGTTTCACTACCCGCAGCAGCTTTATTCAGACTTCAATTCGATCCCGCCAGTCGTTGTAAAAAGCCTGTTGTTCATCGAGAACCGTTTCCTGCTCGACCCCAGGCAACCCCAGGCCAACCCGGCAGTAGACTGGCCGCGATTCGGCATGGCGGCGTGGTCGCAAGTGGCCAAGCTGCTGCATTTGCCCGGCCAGTCCGCCGGTGGCAGCACCCTGGCGACGCAACTGGAAAAATATCGGCACTCCCCGGACGGCCTCACCGTGTCAGGCGCAGAGAAACTGCGGCAGATGTTCTCCGCCACCGTCCGCGCTTATCAGGCCGGGCCGGACACGCTGGTGGCGCGGCAGAATGTCGTGCGCGATTACCTCAACAGCGTGCCGTTGTCCGCCGTGCCCGGCCACGGTGAAGTGCATGGCATGGCCGAAGGTTTACGCGTCTGGTACGGCGCCGATTTCAACAAGGCCAATGAACGTCTGGCCAGCCCGCAGACAGATGCGAAAACCATGGCCGACAAAGGTCTGGCCCTGCGAGAAATGCTCTCGCTGATGATCGCCCAGCGCCGCCCTTCCCATTACCTGACCAAGGGCCGAGATGAACTGGCCAGCCTCACCGACAGCCACATTCGCCTGCTCGCGCAAAACGGCATCATCGATGCGCCTCTCGCCGCAGCGTCGTTAGCGAGCAAAGTGACCTATCGCGACTGGGCGACTCAGCCGACCATCCAGCCGATCGAAACCAACAAGGGCATCAGCGTCGCGCGCAGTCGTCTGGCCGGATTGCTTAATCGCCCGCTTTACGACCTCGACCGTCTTGACCTCTCGGCCACCAGTACCTTGCAAGGCGAACTGCAAACCCAGGCCACCGATTACCTCAAGCAACTGGCCGACCCGGCGTTCGCGACGCAGATCGGTCTGATGGGCGAACGCTTGCTGACCCCCACCAGCACGGCTCAGGTGCGTTACAGCTTCACGCTGTTCGAGCGCACCCCGGACGGCGCGCGCGTGCGGGTGCAAACCGACAGCACCGATCAGCCGTTCGACATAAACGAAGGCAGCAAACTGGAACTGGGCTCTACCGCGAAAATGCGCGTGATGACCACCTACCTGCAAATCATCGCCGAGCTGCATGAAAAGTACGCCGGGATGACCGTCCCCGAATTGAAAAAAGTCGACGTCCCGGATCAGGACCGCCTCAGCCGCTGGGCCGTGGATTACCTGATCCAGAACAAGGATCGCAATCTGCAACCCATGCTCGGTGCCGCACTCGATCGCAAATACTCGGCGAGCCCCGGTGAAGCCTTTTTCACCGGCGGCGGGCTGCACACCTTCGTCAACTTTCGCAAGGAAGACAACGGTCGCTTGCCGACCCTGCGCGATTCCCTGCGCGAGTCGATCAACCTGCCGTTCATTCGGCTGATGCGCGACATTGTTCGCTACACCACCTACTCCGGGCCCAGCAACAGTGCCGAGCTGCTCAAGGATGATCGCGACCCGCGACGCCAGGAATACCTCGCTTCGTTCGCCGACCGCGAAGGCACCTCGTTCCTGCTCAAATTCTGGAAAAAGTACAAAACCAAGGACACCCAGGCGCGGCTCGAGACCTTCCTCGACGGCATGCGGCCGACGCCGATTCGCCTGGCGGCGGTGCATCGTTATTTATTACCTCAGGCCAGTCAGGAAAGCTTCAACACCTTCGTGCGCTCGCACCTCAAGGGCGCCAAGCTCAGCGAAAAACTCACTGATGAACGCCTCGAACGGCTCTATGAAAATTACCGTCCAGGCGCCTACGACCTGCCCGATCAAGGCTTCATCGCCAAGGTTCACCCGCTGGACCTGTGGCTGATCGGCTACCTGCTGACCAACCCCGACGCCAAGTTCAGCCAGGTGGTCAAAGCCAGCCGTTTCGAACGTCAGGAAGTCTACAGCTGGCTGTTCAAAAGCCGGCACAAGGGCGCCCGCGACAGCCGCATCCGCACTATGCTGGAGATCGAGGCGTTCCTCGACATCCACCAGCGCTGGCAGAAAGTCGGCTACCCGTTCGATCACCTGGTCCCGTCATTGGCCACCGCCATCGGCAGTTCGGGCGATCGCCCGGCAGCCCTCGCGGAATTGATCGGCACCATTCTCAACGACGGCGTGCGCATGCCGACCTTGCGCATCGACACCCTGCACTTCGCGGCAGATACCCCCTATGAAACCCGCCTTGTGAACGACCCGGATGTCGGCAAACGGGTGATGCCATCCGAAGTCGCTACGGCCATGCGCGAAGCTCTGTCGCAGGTGGTTGATGCCGGCACCGCGAAGCGCGTGTCGGGCAGTTTCATCACCCCCGATGGCCACCCTTTGGCCATGGGCGGCAAGACCGGTACCGGCGACAACCGTATCGAAGCCGTGGGCTCGGGTGGCCGGATCCTCAGTTCGAAATCGATCAACCGCACGGCAACGTTCGTGTTCTTTATAGGCGATACCCACTTCGGCACCATGACCGCGTTCGTGCCCGGTCGATCCGCAGAAACCTTCAAATTTACCTCGGCATTGCCGGTGCAGGTGCTCAAGGGCATGGCGCCGATTCTCACGCCGTATCTGCAACCCGGCAGCACTACACAATGCCATCCGGTAGAACGTACATCGCTGGCAATAGCCAAATCCATATAGCGCTGCAGAAGTTTCCTGCAGCAGGTGGTAATTAGTTATTTTTCCGATTCGAATATCCAAAGGTTTAACCGGCAAAAACACCGATTCAGCGATGATATTCAGGCTTTTGTTTTGGACCCCTACAGGTAGGCTGATCATTCTTAAATCAATCAAGGATGATGATGATGTCTGCCCCCTCCACGCCTGCTGAAGTTGCCGATAAAGGCCAGCACTACGCGTTCATCAAGAGCACCATCAGCGACCCGTTCAAAAACGCTTCCGTTCGTCGAGGCCAATCTCTGGCGGCCGCTAAACTGAAGATTGAACCGTGGTACGCAACTGCCGCCGATGCTCACCACGACAAACTCAAAGCAGCCAACCTCAAGGCCTGGACGTCACAGAATCAGGTCGATGAACACCTCAAGGATCTGCAAGACGTTTATTCGTTTGCCGCCCCGCTGCTGCAGAAAAAACTCAAGGATCAATACGGCGTTGAAAATGACGTAAAGACCACTTACCTGCGCCTGTACATGCCCAAGGAATTGCCCTGGTATGCGCGTGAGAACTTGCCGGGTTTCTCGTCCCGAACTGTTTCGCTTCTGGACGCGGCACTGCACAACTTCGCGAAGAGCGAACAGGCGGATGCCAACTCGCAATACATCACCCACCCCGACGAGCGCCAGCACTTCGACGTCGTGCCGATCAAAGACAAAATGAGCATCCAGCAATTCCAGACACTTTGCCGTGAACTGGATATCGGCGCGCTGTACAAACAGCACCTCGACAGCCATTTGTTATCCGACGAACCGGTGGTCAAAGCCGTACTGGAACAGAAAGTCGTCACCAGCCAGAAAGACGCGCTCGCGGTCGCCGCGCAACTGGCGTTGACCACCGGCAATCTCCAGTACGACGCCTACAAATTGATACTCGCGCTGATCGAAGGCAAACCTGAGCTGCTGCTGAATGGAAAGACAATGGGCTGCGGCGGCCTGTCCATGATGGCTACCGAGTTGACCGGCATCATGCTGGTTGCGCCGATGAAACTGGACGCCAAAGGCATCGGCAGAATTATTGTGTATGTGCCGCATGATCCGGATCACCCGTTGAAGGAGTACGAGTCGCCGAATGCGTTCATGACGGAACTGGCGCGGCAGTTGCGCGAGGACAAAGTCGGCGCATCGACCCAGCAAAGTTATCGGCAGTTCTTCAGTCAGTTCGTCGACCATCAGCAGCGCGGGCATTTTTTCGCGGAGCTGGAAAGTCGTCTTTTCGAGACAAAACACCATACAAAAGATGATCCCACCGATCAGCGTCCAACCTGGCGCAAGGAACCCCGTACCAACCCTCACCTGCAATTCGAGCGATTGTCGGTGCCTGTGGATTACTGGAAGCACGCCTACCCGCAACAACTTAACAAGATCCTCAACGATGCACGCGTCATCGCCGTGTCCACCGCGGATACCGACACCAAGGAGCGCTGGGCCTGGTGGGACAATTTCAAGAAAATCGTCTCGGATATCTTCAACGTCGCCCTGTTGGTCGCAACACCGTTCGTGCCCGGACTGGGTGAGCTGATGATGGCTTACACCGTTTACCAACTGACCAGCGATGTGATCGAAGGCCTCGTCGATCTGGCTGAAGGCCTGGGTCAGCAAGCGGCCGAGCATGTGGTCAGCGTGGTCACGGATGTCATTCAACTGGTGGCGTTCAAAGCGGGCACCGACATTGGCGAGCTGTTTCGACTGAAAGTGTCGCAGCTGGTCGAGGGCATGAAGCCGGTTAAACTGGCCGATGGCAGAAAGACGCTGTGGCATCCCGACCTCGAACCTTACCAACAAAAAAATCTCACCCTGGCGACGGATGCCAGACCCGATGAACAGGGCCTGCACCGACACGCTGACCAGAACATTTTGCGTCTGGAAGGCAAACTTTACGCCGTCGAAAAAGCGTCGAAACAGCCGACCTCGCGCACCCATCGGGTCAAGCACCCTTCCCGCCCCAACGCCTACTGGCCCAAGGTCGAACACAACGGTAGCGGGGCCTGGGTGCACGAAGCGGAGAACCCGGCGAACTGGGAAGGCGCAACGTTGATGCAACGCCTCGGCCACAGCGTTGATCGTTTCGAGACCATTGAGCTTGAACATATCCGTATAAGCAGCGGTACGCAGGAGGATGCGCTGCGCCGCATGTACGTTGAGAATGCGCCGACCCCGCCCATGCTTGCCGACACGATCAAGCGTTTCAGGGCCTATGACGAGGTCAAACTGGCGAGTGCAAATATCCGCACCGGGCGAGCGATAGACGCGACATCGGTCTGGTTTGAACCGATATTGACCGGGCTCCCCGGCTGGCCTGCCGAACGGGCGGTGAAAGTCTATGAAAAGGCTGATTTGACGGGATCTTCGCGCACTTACGGCAATGCCAATGCAACGGCGGCTGACACGCTGAGCATAAGCATTGCCGACATCACGTCTGGCCAATTACCTGACCGCACCGTGGCCTTTTTGAACGACGCCGAACTGGCGACCTTGCTCGGTCGCGATGCACCCGCCGCAGAACGCGTCCAGCTTTTACGCAATTTGCTCGCGGACACCGTCGAAGAGCGACAGGGCGAAATATCCCTTCGCATTTATCAGGCAACAGAGCGTTCAGACAAAGCGCAAGTGCATTTGCTGAAACAGACATTCCCGGACATACCCCTCGCGCTCACTGAAAAAGTCCTGAGCAACGCCAAGTCTGACGAACTTAAAATAATGAACGATGAAAATCGCCTGCCGTTACGGATGAAGACCCAGGCAAGAGAACTGGATTTCGAAGCGGGCGCCGCTCGGGCCTACGACGGTTTTTATCGAGATCAAAGCGTGGTTCCGGACACAGAGCGGCTGGCGCTCAAAACGCTGAGACTCTACACCGACACGTTCGCTGACCTGCGCATTGAAACGCGTGACGGCACCCATGACGGCACGCTGCGCTGCGGAGTCGGCGCGGAGAACGCCTCGACGGTTCGGCGGCTGATCAGGAATGAACATGGCCTGTACGAAGTGCTCGATGGCGACAACAAGCAGCTGCATAAGGCCGGCGATTTCTACGAAGCGATTCTGCGCAGCCTGCCCGAAGAGAAACGTGCGCAATTGGGCTATCAACACGGTCAAGGCAGCCTGCTCAAACTGTGGATCATGGAACTCAGCGCGCCTGCGGGCGAACGGCGGACATTGCTGGCAGAACCACCCGTTCGCCCTGCGGCCAGCATTGAAACCCTCACTTTGTTACGCGGCCCGATGTTATCCAAGGCACCGAAGACCCCGGAAGGCAGGATTCGAAACCTGTATCCGCAGCTGAGTGATGTGGAGGTGGAACGCTTTGTCGAAGCCCTGCGCGCCAAAGGCGATCTGGAGCAAGGCATCAAAGTGCTGGAGGAAGAACTCGACGGCTTGCGAGCAACGCTGAATGCCTGGGAGGAGAACCAGTTTCCCGATGGAGATTCGGACGACTCCAGCGCTCTCGACGACCGATTTGATTTCCTGCAAAACGGTGGAAGCTTCATCAAAGAGCGACTCCTTGATTGCTTCCAGCGCAAAAGTCAGGGATTCGAAGGGGGCGACAATCACCCCGATGGTGGCTACACGCTGAACCTGTCTTCGGACTTGCTGGGGCCAAACCTCGACAGGTGGTGGGAGGATCTGCGGGACTATCCTGCGATGGAAAAATACCTCGATCAAATCAGCACACTGCATCTGGATAACGCTCGTTTCACGCCGGATACCGAAGGCCTGTTGAGCGACTTCGCGAACCTGCGCAAGTTGTCGATCGTCAGCAGCGGGCTGACCGAGGTGCCGCCCGGCATCGGCAAAATGCACGCGCTGGAATCGCTGAGCCTGACCGACAACAACATTCGCCTGACGGCTGACTCCGCTGACCCGTGGAAGGACTTGAGCCGGTTGAAAACCCTGAGACTGGACGGCAATCCACTGAGCCATCCCCCGGATGTCAGCGCGTTGCCCAATCTGACCGTACTGCGCCTGGCCAATACCGGTCTCGAAGACTGGCCGTCCGGCCTGTTCAGCGACACCGCTGGCAAGAAGAGCCGCCCTCGTGAGTTTTATCTCGATTTGCGGGATTGCCCGATCAAAAACCTGCCAGAGGTCACTGCTGGCTCTGATCAGGCTTTCATTGTCGCGAGAACACGGATGAGCACGACCGCACTGTCTGCAGCCGACAAGATTCGTTTCGGCGACTACCGCGAATCGCTGGGTTTTGCCCGCGAGCAAATCTTCGCTGCTGACGTGGCAGACGAGGTACGCCACTGGCCGCAGGCTTCGGATGATGAGCTGTCAGTGTTCAGTCCCTCGGCAAAATACACCCTGGACCGGGATGAGCTTTGGCAGGATTTAAAAGCAGAACCCGGTTCGGAGGCTTTTTTCAAAGTCATTGCCCAGCAGCGCAATACGGCAGATTTCCGCAACACCGAAGCGCGCCGGCAATTGACCAGCCGCGTCTGGCAGATGATCGAGGCCGCCGCCCTGGACAGCGAGTTGCGCAAGGAACTGTTCGAACGGGCCAGAGAACCACAGACCTGCGCGGACGCCGGCGCTCAGCGCTTCAACAACATGGGCTTGAGGGTGTTGGTGGCGCGGGCTCCGATTGAGTCAGCCACAGCGGCGCAACTGGAAAACACGCTGGTCAGACTCGCACGCGGCGCGGCTCGTCTGGAAGTTCTGGGTGACATTGCCCGGCAGGAAATTATCAGCCAGAGGAAAGCTCACCAGGCCGATCCGTTGAAAAATCCACCCGATGACATCGTTGTGCACCTGGCGTTCGAGACGGGGCTTGGCCAGCGGCTGGACTTGCCGTGGCATTCCGAGCGGCAGTTGTATCGACCACGATCGGGTGTCACCGATGCCAAGATCGACACCGCTTTCGAGACAGTGATCGATCGTGAAAAAGGTGATGGACTGGCCAACAGAATGCTCGGCCTGGTTGAGGTTCCTTTTTGGGACCACTACCTGCGCAGCACTTACCCAGCGGAGTTTGCCGAAAACTATCGCGTATTTGAGCAGAAGCTTGAGTGGCTGGAAGACCTGCGTGATGCGCAGAAAGAGTGGGCAACTACAAAAAACCTGAAGGACCTTGGCCCGCTCAAACTCAAGATGGAAGAACTGGCAGGCAAGTTGAATATTGCGCAAAGCGAGGTGTTCGGCGGGGAAGAAATGAGCACGGCGAAATACGAACACTGGGTGTCGGAACTCGGTTATCAGCGTGATGACCTGGCTCGTAAACTGACGCGCGAAGCGTTAGCGAGAGCCGGCGTGTAATCGAAGTGCCCCCTGAAGGCTGGCAGGTTGTGCAGTCTTCAGGGCGTATTGATCAGATGGGCCAGCAATCAAGCGCCCGGGGCCTTGGCATTGAATAGCAACAGCACATTGCCGCTGTAGTCGCCCGCCCGGTAACCATTGATCGGTTTTATCGGCGCTATCTCAAGCCACACGCGCTTGCCGACCACCGCGTCCTCAGCCGACACCACTTCCCGAGCGGGCATGCCCCCGATCAGCGTGACCTCATTGAAGCGAACCCAAAGCTCGATGATGCCGTTTTGCTTGCCATTGGACAGGTACGGGATTGTTTCAAGGCGGGCTTCAATCGCACTGGTATCGTGCCGTACGTCAAAGCTCTTACGGAGACTGCCCAAGGTCGATGTCGGGTAGTCCCATTCGAGTTTCTGAGCCTGATGAATCCATCCCGGCTCTGTTGGCAACAGATAAAAAGAACGATTGGGCACGGTCAGGGACACCTCGAAAGTGTGTTCCTCACGTGCGGCCCATGCCGCAGCGCCCGTCACTAAGGTGATAGCCATCAGAGCGACGATGGCGCATTGCTTGATCATGTTTACTACCCACCGCGTCAATGGAAATTTTGCCTACCGGCTCACGACTTTCAGATCTTTTTTCTGCTCGCCTTCGATCAGCTTGAAACGGTATTCGCGTCCTTTATCCTTATCGAAGCCAAACGTCTTGCCCGCCATGACGTGGTGTTTGAGCGTCGCGCCGCAATCGGTCTCGTCGCTCAAAGAGCAGTTTTTGAACTCGTCGATGACGATCACCGTGTTGCCGTTGTTGCGCAGCTCGTAGCGGCTGTCGGTTTCATTGATGGCTGTCTCGAAACGAGCGTCCTTGGGTCGTACGAAAAAGATCGTGCCGAACCCGGTCATCACGTTGACGCCAGCCGACAGGTTCTTTTTGTAGTCTTCGCGTTCATCAACGGAGACCGCAAATTCATCTTCCTTTTCCGGCACGACCGGCACGAAGCGCACGCGAAAGTAGCGTTCCCGATCTCGCTCGCCCATGTACAGCAGGCGTGTACCCTGCATGCCCTGAGCCGGCACAATCAACCGGGCCGGACTTGCCATGAGGCCATTGCGCGACGCCCCATTGGCGGCGGCGACAACCGGAATCTCCTCTGGCTTGCCGTCGGTGCCATAGACAATTTCCAGCACATTCACTTTGACGAAAGCGGTGCTGTCGCCGCTGTTGAATACCCGTTTCAGGTAGGTACTTTTATCGGCATCCAGATAGTCGTACACAGTGCCGACATTGATTTGCGGACCGGCATAAGCCGGTACTCCAAAGACGCTCAGCAGCAGTAGCAAAAACAGACGGTTCATCGTCCTCGACCCCAATGAAAAATGAAAATGGACGGCCCCGTAGCTCATGCTTCCGAGTCCCAGATAATGGTGATATCGCCGTAGAACGTGTCACTGAATCCAGGCACCAAAAGCTTGTCGATGACGTCCTTTGGCATCTCGAAAATCACCGCACCTTCTTGTCTGTCGACATATTGGGAAGGCCAGTAATTGAACCAGGCGTGGAGCGCCAACGGCTGTTCATAGTCATCGGGCAAGCCGAACCCGGGTGGCATTCTGATCTTGACACCGACTTGAGTGACGTTGCCGCTCGGGCTGCGTAAATTGCAACGACTGCTGCTGGCGGCGTCGCAGAGCATGCTGACCTTGAAAGGTGTCGAGGCTGAAATGTAGAACGGTGCTGCCCGATAGATCCGGTCGGGTTTGCGTCCGCCTTCTATCCACGGCTGCCATCCACCGGCAGGCTCGAGCACCACTCTGTTGCCGCCCGGGGGCAGCTCGACTTTCAGGGTGTGCTGAACTTCAAGCACAAAGTCCAGGGTCAGGCTGCTGTCACTGGGCACCAATGCCGGTCCCAGATCGATATCCCCTCCATGCGCAACGCTGTAGGTCAACGAGCCTTTGTAAAGACCGTTTCTCATGCCCAACGGATTGGGCGTGCGCAATTCATACGCGAAGTCGAGGTTCTCGAAAGTGATGCCCGGAATAGTCACGTAGTTCTGCTTGCCGCAATGGGCATGCTGTGGCGTCTTCCAGAAAAACCGATAGGTATCAGCCCCAAAAGCCCCGACTCCACTGTACTGGCACGGGGCCGGCGCGTAGTTCCAGCTGCTGCCGACCCACAGTTTCTGGTGGGCCTCGCGATCATTCGCCGCGCCTGTCAGGCTGGCGGCGGTATGACTCAGTATGTATTTGGAACCGACGCCGACAAAACGCACCTCGACGGTTTCCGTCTTTAGCGTTTCGACATTGGTCACCGTCAGCGATCTCCAGCTGACCGGTACCAATATGTAAACACCGGCGCCCAGATTGAGCGGCCGACTGGACGTAAAGCGAAGCGGCAACTGGATACTGAACATGCCGTTGCTGGCACACTCGCCGGGATACTCTGCGCAGTACCCGCTGTTGGGTGTCTGGTTCACAAACACGTTCTTGTTCGGTTGCGCAGGATCCGGCCGAAACAGCGCGCGGATTTCCTGATTGACCGCGTATGCAGGCGATGCAAAAAGCACCGCCAACAGACCCAGCCAGCACATGTACTTCTTCATGATTAACCCGCCTTCTGATCGGTAAAGGTGACGTCGGCCAGCGTGTCCGGTGTGCACCGCAGGTCGCCGATCATCAGCACATTGTTTTCACGTTGATGGCGACTCGCATCAAGGCGGAACTGGCACAGCAACTGATTGCCCTGGCGCACCTCAAGCGTCGGCGAGCCCGCGTTCATTTCCATCGAAAAGAAGCCGTCGACTTCGGTGACGCCGCGGCTGGCGTGGTTGATCACGTGATGGCCTTTAAGCGGTTGCCCCTGCTCGTCGACCAGCCGGCCGAGCACGGTCAGGGTTTTCATCACGCGGATCTTGCGGTACTCCACACCGCCCTTGTTCAGGTGATAGCGGGTCCGTGCCGGCTCGATGGTGGCCGCCGGCACGTTATTGCCTTGAAAGTCGAAACTCACCGAACTGTTCTTGTAAGCGGTAATGGGAATGAAGTTGCGCCCCGGCTTCAGCGCCGCACTGCCGCCGCTGTAATCGTCCGCGCGCAGGGCGATGTCATCAATGTCCGATTCCACGTCGACGATCATCCCGGCGCCGCGCATTTCATGCTGGCTGGTCAGCAGCATCTGCTGACCGCCCAGGACCAGCGTGCTGTCCAGGTTAAGGCCGCCGCTGAAGTTACCGTTGTACGAGGAACGCTGAACGAAACCATCGCCATTGATGGCATCGGTGCGGAAATTAGCCAGGCTCGACACACCGATCCCGTACGTATCAGTCAATCCAGTGACCGAGACGTTTTGCAGCACATGATCTTTGAAGTCCTGACGCCAGCCGAGGGAAGCATTGTTATCGCGGCCACCGTCTCGGGCCGTACGAGAGCCGATGCTGCCGGTGATCTGCTGACCCGGCGCGCCGAGTGCCAGATTGATGCTCAGGTCGACCCCGCGGTTGCGCGCATTACCACTGCTGTAACTGCCCGGCCGGTCGAACAACGACAGCCGCCAGTTTCCATTGCTGCCGAACAGGGTAGTGCGCTGGTTCCACCCGAGGTCGAGCGCCACACCCTCGACGTTGCCTTCACTGTGCGACACCCGGGCGGTGATCGAATTCTTGTTGCTGATCCTGTGATTGAGCGCCAGCGATGAGTTGCTGGTCTTGCCGATATACACATTGCGTTGCCGCACCCGCGTCCCGTCCGGCAATGTTTCATAGAGATTGGTGGTGTCCAGCCAGCTGCGGTTGTGGCTGATAACCAGGCTGCCGGAGCCGTAGTTATAGAGGCTCTGCAGGTCCAGGCCGGTGCCGTGGTCCTGAGTCTGGTAGGCATTGGCGTACAGGCTGAGTTGATTGGCGAGCGTCCAGTCGATGGACGTGCCGTACTGCAGTGTTTCGCGAACCTGACGTGCCGACAGCCCGAGAATGACCCGCGGATGCATCAGGTAATTGACCGCGGCGCCTGCGGTCAGGCTGCCGCTGGCCTGCTGGTCCCAGTTGCTCCAGAGTTTGCTTTCTTCTCCGGCAAACACGTTGTAGCGCCAGCGCTCGTCGAGGTTGCGCCAATTGGCGGGTTTGTACACCAGCTCTTGGGTGGTAGAGGTGATCTGACCGTCCTCCACCAAACGCACTTCCACCTCGTAAATGCCACCGGGCAGCGGTCGGGTGTCCAGCGTTTGCAAACCGGCGGGCACCGATTGGGTATTGATCAGCAGGCCGTCGCGGTAAATCTCCACCGAGCCTTGGCGATTGGCCGTGACATAGATCGGATAGACGCTCGGCATCGGAGTGTTGATAGCCAAACTGTCCGAGCTGCCATACATGACGCCGACGGCGGTGTCGGGGCTGGAACCAAACGCGCGGGGTTGGCGTGTCAGCCCTTCGGAATTGGGGGTGAAATAGCCCAGACGGAAGAAACTGCCTTGCAGTTCGCGCTGGGTGTAAAGCTCATGTACTGCATGATAGAGCTGCGTATCCGGGCCGCCGAGGCGGGCCATTTGCATGTTGAATGTCTGGCTCCAGTTGCCGAGGCTGGCGCTGGCTTCCAGGCCATAGCGTCCGCCGAGATCCTGGTCCTGGCCACCGTTGAGGTTGAGCTGGTTGCGCACCATCAGGCCACTGCTGCCACCCTCGGGCTGCTCGAAGTAACGTTTGGCTTGGACATCGCGCTCGGCATTTTCCGTGAGGATCGAGACCAGCGAATTCTCCAGGTTGTAATGCACGGCCAGGACCTGGTCCGGACACGATCCAGTGCAGCTGCCCAGCAGCACGCCCGGTTTGAGGAAACTCGCCCATTTTTCTCGCTCGGCAGGGCCAAAACGGTTTTCGCTGGTGTCGGTAAATTCGAGCAGGGTGATGCGATCATCGCGCGATAACACCACCATGGCCTCCCCCAGCGGCTGTTGATCGAGTTCCACCCGAACAGCCAGAGGCACATCAAAAAAATGCTCCTCGAAATCCGCCGGCAGACCTTTGGCCTGGGCCAGCAGACTTCGCGGTGTCGTACCCGCGGAAGAAGCGGGAGCCGCCGCGGCACTGGCACAAAACAGCAGCGCAAGCGCCGCCGCGATGGGTGTCATCGGGAACATGAAGTCTTACTCTTGGGTCGAACACGTGAAGTCCGGTGGGGCAAACAACTCTCTGCCCCACCGGTGATCGCTAACTGGACCGTCAGCGCTTAGTGCGCAATTGCTCGATCAAGGCCCGACTGGCAGCACGGCATCGAAGGTCATGGCCACGGTGCCGGTGTAATCACCCGGATTGAATGTGGTACCTACGGCACTGATCTTAAATGGCGCGCGATAGTTGGTATTGGATTCCTCTTCGCCCACGATCTGTTGCGGAGTGAGCGAGAGTTCGACGCCATTCATTTCAACTTTGAGTGGGATAACCGAGGCACCCGCATACAGTTTTGGCATATAAGCCAGGCTGCTATGTACTGAGCCGTTGCTGTTATGAAGGTCGAAGAAACTGTTAATTGTCTTCATTGAGTTGGTCGACTCTACATAGCTCATGTCCTGATCCTTGGTCACAAGGTCAGGATCGACAGGCAGCACGTAGAAGCTTTTGGAGGGCACATGAGCAACAATGCTGATGGAGTGAGCAGCTTCGCCAGCGGCGAACACCGCGGACGAACCCAGCGCCAGGACGGCCAGAGGGGCAGCGATTGCGAATTTCTTGAACATCGTTGAGTACCTGTTTTCTTTAAAGGGTCGGTTCATTGAAAATAAAAATAACGCCTGATGACAGGTCGTTTTATTTGCACTTTCAACGCCGGGGCATGATCAAGTGTTCGCTCTGGAAAGTAAGCAGGCAACTTCCGATGAGCGCGTAGTTCAACGACCTCCAGACAACAGGGAAAAAAGTTCAAATAATCGAACTAAGAAACGATGACTGTAAGTTGCGCCTTACATACAGTTTTCATCAAAAAACCATACAGGCGAAACAACTTTTAGAAGCGGGGACTTGGAAGGATTTTAGAATATATACTCAACTGATATTAGTGTGATAGCTCTAATCACAGGGCTGAAAAAAGTCAGACTCGAAAAGCACCGGAATCGGTCTTGATCACTCGTCAGCCACTCGTCCGATCAGGCAGGGCAACAGCAAAAAACGCCTTGATCTCTCGCCAAGATATATCTTAAGTTGTATCTAAACACGACGAGAGAGAGAAAAAATGAGAGACCCTCATTCCCCCCATCGCGAACATGGCGATAGCCGCGACGGCTTCGAAAAGCGTCAAGGCAGAGAGCGCGGCGGCCGCGGCCCCCGTGTATTCGCCCCCGGTGATCTGAAATTGTTGCTGTTGGCGCTGATCGCCGAGCAGCCCTGCCACGGCTATGACCTGATCCGCCAGATTGAAAGCATGTTCGACGGCGCCTACAGCCCCAGCCCCGGCGTGATCTATCCCACCCTGACCTTTCTGGAAGAAAGCGAAATGATTCAGGGCGACGCCGACGGAGGCAAAAAACGTTACAGCGTGACCGACGCCGGACGTCTTTCCTTGAGTGAGCAAGCGATTGCGCTGGACGGCGTGCGCATGCGGATTGACGTCAGCAAGCGTTCATTGCGCGGCCATGATCGCCCCGCCGAAATTCACGAAGCGGTGCACAACCTGCGGCATGCCTTGCAGATGCACCACGGTCGCTGGAGCCCGGACGAAATCCTGCGGGTGCGCGATTTGCTCAACAACACCGCCAGAGCCATCGTCGACGGTCCGGCGGTGCAACCTGTTCAGGAGAAAGCCGAATGACCGAAATGATCGAGCACACCATCCACCGCGTGATGCATGAAATCAAACGCCGTCGCCTGGAAGTGCTGCGCGTGGTCGACCTGACGCCACGCATGCGCCGCATCACGCTGGGCGGCCCTGAGCTGGCGGGCTTCGTCAGTCTCGGCACGGACGATCACGTAAAATTGCTGTTCCCGCAGAACGCGGCGGAACAGGCCGCTCTGGAAACGCTGGTGCTCGGCGCGGGTAAAGACGACGGGCCGAAGCCAGCGATGCGCGACTACACGCCACGCCGCTATGATTTGGACACGCTGGAGCTGGACATCGACTTTGTGTTGCACGGCGATGGCCCTGCCTCGACCTGGGCTGAGCAGGCCAGACCCGGGCAGTTTCTGCACATCGGCGGGCCACGGGGCTCGATGGTCGTGCCGGATATCTTCGACAGTTATCTGCTGATTGGCGACGAAACGGCCCTGCCCGCCATCGCAAGACGACTGGAAGGCCTGGCGGCCAACCGGCGGGCGCTGGTGATTGTCGAAGTGGAGAACGGCAAGGAACAGCAGGTGCTGCACAGTGCTGCTGAAGTCGATGTGATCTGGGTGCTGCGTGAGGGCGGCAAGGATCACCTGCTGACCACCGTGCGCCAGGTGCAGATCCCGGCAGGCAATCTGTACGCGTGGGTGGCGACCGAGAGTAAAGTGTCGCGGCAGATCCGGCGGGTGTTGCTCGATGAGCACGGGCTGGATGAGCAATTTGTCAAAGCGGCCGGCTATTGGCGGCTGGATGACAGTGACGAGGAGTGAGCCACGCCCGCACCGACGGTGAAGGTCGAATTGCGCAAACATCTGGGTCGCTTTATGTGGCGAGGGAGCTTGCTCCCGCTGGGCTGCGGAGCAATCCTGAACCCTTTAGCGCCGCTTCGCAGCGCAGCGGGAGCA
>NZ_JMCL01000023.1 GCF_000690905.1 Pseudomonas sp. Ant30-3
TGGCGAGGGGGCTTGCCCCCGTTCGGCTGCGAAGCAGTCGTCAATCCGGACACATCGGTCTCTTTGTGCGGACGCTGGGGGCCGCTTCGCGCCCCAACGGGGGCAAGCCCCCTCGCCACAGTTGTGTGCCGCAGCAGGTTACTGTGTCGAGTCATGGGCCAGCGCCAGATCCATTCATGTGCCATGAGTTCGGCAGCTCCGGGGGTGCATGAGCCGAATAGTAGTCGTATTCGGTTCATCTCTTGAGCCGAATAACCGCGCTATTCGGCTCACCTACGGAAAATGTCCGTGAATCCGACCGCAAAACCGGCGCTGTCCGATTGTTAAAACCTGGCCAACTGGCTACTCTTCGCGACTTCAAAGACCCGATAACCATGGGTCGCTCTGACGAAACACAATCTCAGGATTTGTAACGCGCCGAGGATCTGGCGCAAGGTTTCGTTGTGCATGGCAGGAGGCGTCACATGCGTTTATTTTTGTTGCTGAGTGGGCTGGCGTGTGCAACCGCAGCGGCCGCGCCGACGGCCGAGTTGTCCGAGCCAATCGGCGGCTGGCGGTACAACGGCCTGCTCGATCGCAGCGCAAATCCTCAGGTCGCCTATCCCACGCCGCCCATTGACCGGGGCGTGCAGCGCAATCGCACCATGATCCAAGGCCAGCTCAAGGCCGTCGGCACCCAGCGCGGGCCGCACACACTGGCCGTCAACGGCAATCCGCTGAACCTTTATACCGACGACCAGGGCCGTTTCGCCCGACCGTATGCGTTCGGCGCCGGCTCCAACAGCGTCGAGGTGCGCAGCTCGCAAGGTCAGTCGCTCAAGCGCGTCCAGTTCTATGAAGCCAACAACCTGCGCACCCCGGCGCGGATTCGCGTGGTGCTGGGTTGGGACGATCCGAAAGCCGAACTTGACCTGCACATCATCACCCCCGACGGCCAGCACGCGTTCTGGGCACGCCCAGCGATGAGCAACGGCGGCGGTCTCGACCCGGATGGCGTCGACGGCCCGGGCCCGGAAATGTTCACCATGACCGCGCCCATGCGCGGTACCTATCTGGTTTACGTGAACTACTGGGGCAACTTCGGCAGCGGCGGCTATAACTTCGAGGAGACCAGCAACCAGAACGAGGTGATCACCTCGCAGATCAATCTGGTGCTGAACGAAAACACCGTCGACGAAAAACGCGAGACCTTCATCGTGCCCTTGCGCGCGATCGGTGATCTGCTGCTGGTCAAGACTTTCAACTATTAAGCATCCCGCACCTCCACGGATGAACTGCCGAGCTTTGGAAACATGAGCGTAAACATGAGCGATAACACAGTTCTACCGGCCGTACCGCCGGCCGCCCCCGCACCAGCCGTCAAACCTTCACTGCGCTGGCCGTTGCTGATCGGGCTGTGCCTGGTGGCGGGTGTCGCGGCCGGGCTGGGCTGGTTCATGCTCAAACCCAAGGCGCCGATTGCCGAGCTGGCCAGCGACAAACTGGGCATGAGCCGCCCGGACGGTTTGCTTGAAACGCACTCCCTGAGCCAGCTACCCAAGGATTTGCTGGCGGTGCCGTTTCTCAAGGAAACCCTCACCGAAGATTTCGTTTTCTATTACGAAACCCACGCCGATCGCCTCGGCTTGATCGGCAGTCTGCGGCGGATTATTTACGAGCATGACCTGAAACTGCAGGACAGCCTGATCGAGCAGCTGTTCGATCAGCCGGCAGACGTGGCGCTGTGGCGCGGCGCGGATGGCCGGCTCAAGGATTTCCTGCTGGTGATGGATCGCGGCGGGCTGGCCAAGGTGCTGGAGCCACTGGCGAAAGTGGCGCTGGATGACACGCAGCTGAGCAAAATCGGCGAACTGAAAGTCGGCGCCGATGACGTGGCGCTTTATCAACTCAGCTACAACGCCAGCAAAGCACTGCTGTTCGCCTCCCATGGCGACAAACTGGTGGTGCTGTCCAACCCAGGCAAACTCTATGATTCGGATAACAGTTCGTCCCAGGAGCCGGGCAGCGTCTCGATGAAAGCCTTCGCCGCATTGCTCAACGGCGAAAAATTGTTCCCCGAGGCCTTTGGCCTGCAAGCCCGTTTGCCGGAAGTGAAGCAACGCCTTTCAGTCAATGCCAGCGTCCTGGCCATGGGTTACCAGCGCTTCATACCGAATTTCGCCGGCCTGCGCTTCGACATGGACGACAAGGGCTGGCACAGCTTTCTCGCCATGGATGAGCTGGAGAACCAGGCGGATTTCGATTTCAAACCGGTCTGGCAAGCCATGCCGATGGGCGCGAGTGCTTGCGTGACTTTGCCGCTGGCCGCCGAACAACAAAAACCGTTGCTGATAAAACTGGGTGCCGAGGATGCCGTCGCCCAGGCCCTCACCGACAACATGGCCGGCGCGGCAGGTCTGTGCTGGTATGCCGATTCGCGGCTGTACACGCCGCTGCTGGTGGCCAGTCTGAAAGACGATGACAGCGCCAGGCTCGACGGCGACCTGGGCACTCTGTTCGGCTCAATGGTCGGTGCCTTCGAGCCCAATGTCGAAGAGCACGCCTTCCCGGTGATCGAAAAACAGCAAGGCCAGAGTCACCTGTGGCAGCGGCAGGTCAGCTCCAGTATTGGCCCGTACAAAGCCAAGGAGGCGCAAAATCCGGACGCGATTTCCGGCAAGGCGTTCATGAACGTCAGCCTGGCGCGTCACGGTTCGACGCTGCTGTTTTCCCTCGACGACAAACTGGTCGACAAGGCCCTCGGCACGCTCGACAAACGCTTCCCGCCGATGGCCGACGTGGTGCCCAAAGACCTGCTGATGCCCGTTTACTTCGGTCCGGATTCGATGGCGCAACTGATGCAGCAGGAAACCCTCGACAGCCTGCCCCAGGACATGGAGCCGGTCTTCTATAACGCCGCGCAAACCTACCTGATCCCTAAACTGCGCACGCTCGGCGGCTACGGCAAATATGCGCTCACATTGCCTGAAGGCAGCGAGCCCGACGGCCACTGGCAATGGCTGCCGCTGGAATGGAAAGCGCTGTGAGCGCACTCATCCGCAGCCTCGGTTTGCTGGCGATTTTGCTGAGCAGTCGCGCGTTCGCCTTGGAGGCGGCGTTGCTGGATCCGCAGCAATCCCAGGTGTTTCGCGCCTGGTTCGTGCGCATCGCCCAAGAACAACTGACCCAGGGCCCGAGCCCGCGCTGGTATCAGCAGGACTGCGCCGGCCTGGTGCGTTTTGCCGCCAACGAAGCGCTGAAAGTGCATGACGACAAATGGCTGCGCAGCAATGGCCTGTCCAACCGCTACCTGCCACCCGAGCTGCAATTGAGCGATGCGCAACGCGGTCTCGCTCAGCAGTGGCAGCAGGGCGGCGGTAAGGTCGGGCCCTACGTCAACGCGATCAAACTGATCCAGTTCAACAGCCATCTGGTCGGCCGCGATGTGGCCCAGGCGCGGCCCGGCGACCTGATGTTTTTCGATCAGGGCGACGACCAGCACCTGATGATCTGGATGGGTCGCTTCATTGCCTATCACACCGGCACAACGACACCCACAGACAACGGCATGCGTTCCGCGAGCCTGCAGCAACTCATGACATGGAAGGACACCCGATGGATACCCGACGCAGCCAACCCCAACTTCATCGGCGTCTATCGACTGAATTTCCTCTCCCAATGATCGGTGCCCGCATGTTGCGTTTCCTGCTTTTGACGTTGGTCGTGTGGCTGCCCTTTTCGGCGGCCGATGCTGACGACGCCGTGGCGCCAAGCGGCTACACGCCGGTGGCCGGCGAAAGTTTTTTCCTGCTGGCCGACAGCAGTTTCGCCAGCGACGAACAGGCAATGGTGCGCCTCGAAGCACCGGGTCGCGACTATCGCCGGTTCCGCATGGAGCCCTATGGCGGCGCCGACATTCGTGTGTACCGCATCGACAAGCCGCTGGATTTTCTCAAGCGTCAGAAAAACCTGCATCGCGTGGTCAGCGACGGCCAGTTCAAGGGCGAAGGGCTGTCGAACACGCTCGCGTATCTGTGGGACAACTGGTACCGAAAATCCCGTCGTGTGATGCAGCGGGCGTTTTCCTATGAGTCGCGCAAGCAAGTCACCGAGGAAGTGCCGGAGCTGAAGATGGGCACCGCGATGGCCGCGCCAACGCCTTATGACGCGCAGCCGCAATTCGCCTTGATTCCAGGCCTGCCGGTGGTCAGTCAGTTTCGTTATCCGCTGTGGCAGGCCAAGCCGATTCAGCCACCGCTCGGCGTAAACCTCGCCGGGTCTTCCAGCGAGTTCGTCAGCGTCGCGCCGGGCAACGTGTACATCCCGTTGGGCAAGCTGAAACCGGGCCTGTACCTGGTCGAAGCGTTGATCGGCAAGTACCGCGCGACCACCATGGTGTTCGTCTCCAACACCGTGGCGGTGAGCAAGATTGCTGGCGATGAATTGCTGGTATGGGCCGCGCGCAAACATGAAGGCAGCCCCGTTGCGAAGGTCAATGTGCTGTGGACCGACGGCCTCGGCGTGATGAGCAGCGGCGCCACCGATGCCGAGGGTTTGCTGCGCCTGAAACACGTCAGCCCCGAACGTTCATTCGTCATCGGCGAGGACGAAGAGGGCGGCGTGTTTGTCTCGGAAAACTTCTACTACGACAGCGAGATCTACGACACCAAACTCTATGCCTTCACCGACCGACCGCTGTATCGGCCGGGGGATTGGGTGTCGCTGAAAATCGTTGGTCGCGAGTTCAAGAATGCCCGGGACTCGGTGCTGCCCACCGCCGCCGATGTCAACGTCACGGTGCTCGACGCCACCGGCACCGCGCTGCAATCGCTGGCGCTGAAACTCGATTCCAAGGCCGGCACTCAAGGCCGTTTCCAGCTACCGGACAATGCGGTGGCGGGGGGTTATGAATTGCGTTTCAGCTACAAGGATCAGGCCTACAGCAGTGCGTTCCGCGTCGCTGAATACATCAAGCCGCACTTCGAAATTTCCTTGAACCTGGCCAAGCAGGATTACCGCACCGGCGAAGCGGTCAAGGGCAATCTGGTGCTGCTGTACCCCGACGGCAAACCGGTGGCCGGTGCCAAACTGACGCTGAGCCTGCGTGCCCAGCAATTGTCGATGGTCGACAACGAGCTGCAATACCTCGGGCAATTTCCGGTGGAACTGACCAGCACCGAGCTGACCACCGACGCCAAGGGCAACGCGACCCTCGATCTGCCGGCCGCGGATAAACCGAGCCGCTACATGCTCACTGTTTTTGCCAGCGATGGCGCGGCATATCGGGTCAAGACCACCAAGGAAATCCTGATTGATCGCGGCGCGGCGAGTTTCAGCGTGCGCGCACCGCAGCGCTTCAGCGCAGTGGGCGACAATGTTGCGTTCAGCTATGTGAACGAAGGTGCCAGCGAGTCGGGCAAAGCGGTTACGCCGAGCCTCTACAGCTGGGTGCGTCTGGAAGATCAGTCGACCGGCGATGGCAAACTCGCCGCCAGTGACAAAAATTTCAACGTGGCCTTCGAGCGCCCGGGCACTTACAACTTGACGCTGAAGGACGAGCACGGCCGGGTGCTGGGCGCCACCGGGCATTCGGTCACCGGCGACGGCGTCAAAGCCGTGCCGGGCACCGTGGAAATCGTGTTCGACAAAGCGGAGTACAAGACGGGTGATGAAGCGCTGGCGCTGATCACCTTTCCGGAACCGGTGAGCGATGCCTTGCTCTCGCTGGAACGCGACAAGGTCGAGGCCACGGCGCTGCTGTCCAAAGGCGCCGACTGGCTGAAGATGGAAAAACTCAGCGAGACCCAGTACCGCGCGCGCATCCCTGTGAAGGAAAACTTTGCGCCGAACCTGACGTTCTCCGTGCTGTACACCAAGGGCGGTCAGTACAGCTTCCAGAACGCCGGGATCAAAGTAATCGCGCCGCAAATCGACGTCGCCATTGCCACCGATAAAGAGGCGTATCAGCCAGGTGACACAGTGACGGTGGACCTCACCACGCAGTTCGCCGGCAAGCCTGTGCCGGCGCACCTGACGGTCAGTGTGGTCGACGAAATGGTCTACGCGTTGCAGCCGGAAGTCGCGCCGACCATCGACCAGTTCTTCTATCACCCGCGCCGCAACAACGTGCGCACCAGCGCCAGTCTTTCGTTCATCAGCTACGACGTGGCGTTGCCGGGCAGCCCTGGCGCACCGGGCAAGGCCAACCGCAGCGAACGCGGCGTGAAAGTGCTGGAACGGCCACGTCGCGAAGACGTCGACACCGCCGCATGGCAGCCGGAGCTGCTCACCGATGCGAACGGCAAAACCCGCTTCAGCTTCAAGATGCCGGACTCGTTGACCCGCTGGCGCATCACCGCCCGCGCCATCGCCGATGACGGTCAGGTCGGGCAGAAGAAACAGTTCGTGCGCTCGGAAAAACCGCTGTACCTGAAGTGGAGCGGCCCGAGCAAATTCCGCAGCGGCGACAAACCGGACCTCGGTGTATTCGCGTTCAGCCAGTCGGAAAAAACCGTCAAGGCTGAGCTGGTGATGCATTACGCCGGCACCGAGCAACGAGTGCCAGTGACGTTGAACAGTGGCATCAACTACATCGCACTGCCCGCGTTTGAACTGAGTAATGGCGAGTGGTCCGCTGAGCTGGTGCAGGACGGCAAAATCGCTGATGCCTTGGCCGTGCGGCTGACGGCGACTGGCGAAGGTTGGCAAGTGACGCAGACCCAGAGCTTCGACGTCGCCAGCGGTGATACGCCGCTGACGTTGCCGGCAGACGCCAGCGCCATTCGCCTGCGCCTGGATGACAGTCCGCAAGCACTGTTCCGCTCGGCGCTGGATGATCTGCTGGGTTATCCGTATGGCGGTGTCGAACAGACGGCCAGTCGTTTGCTGCCGCTGAGCATCGCCTATCCAGCCCTGTCGTCGAACCCGCAGATCCGCGATCGCTTGCGCCTGATCATGCAGAACAGCCGCCTGCGTCTGGTGCAAATGGCCGGGCCGTCAGCGAGCTTCACTTGGTGGGGCATGGACGGCGAGCCGAACGCGTTCCTCACCGCGCACGCTTATTACGCCGACTGGCACGCGAGCAAAGCGCTGCAACTGAGCCTGCCGCCCGAGCATTGGCAGCGGGTGCTGGAGGTGTATTCGAAACAGGCCAACAACACGCCGTTGTTGCAGCGCGCGCTGATTCTGTCGTTTGCCAGACAGATGCAGTTGCCGGTGAATACCTTGCTCAGCGGTTTGATGGAAGACCTAGCGAAGGCGGGTGCGGGTCATGCCGCAAACCTGATGGAGGACGGTGCAGAAAGTCTGGTGATGAGCGATCCGGATTCGGCGCTCGGGCTGGCCGCTGCACGCGTGCTGACCGCCTCTCTGGCCAAGCAGGCGCAGGTCGCTTTTCCCGACGTGTTCAATCGGCAGTTGGCTGATGCGCAACAGCGCCTGGCGGTCAGTTCGCAACCGTTCGCTGAAGCTTTGAACCTGTCGCTGCAACCGTTCGATCAGGCTCGCGCCAAAGCTTTGTTGCAGCGCCTGTTGCCGCAGCAATCGACGCTGGAACGCGCACTGGCACTGACCTGGCTGCAACGCAGTATCGAGCAGGCTTCGCCGACCATCGCATTGGAGCCGGGCGAGGGCTGGAAGAAACAACACGGGGACACCGGCGAGATGTACTGGACGTGGCAGGGGCCTGCGCCCGTGCCGAGCGTGTTGTCTCTGGCCGGCACCCAGGAGCGTCCGCTGCGGGCCGCGTTGAGTTACCAGACCCGACAGGCTCCGGTGGATCCGATGCCGGTGACGATCACCCGTCGTCTCTCGCGTCTGGTGCCGGGTGATGAGGCGTTTACCTTCAAGCTGGAAGCGGTCAGTAGCGACCCGTTGTCCAGCGACAGTCTGTATCTGGATGAAGTGATCATCACCAGCAAAGCCGCCAGTCCACTGCGCTACGGCATGCTCGAAGTGCCACTGCCACCCGGTGCAGACGTCGAGCGCACGACGTGGGGCATCAAGCTCATGGGCAAGGCCGGCACTGAACCAACGGCGCTTGAGAAGGCACGTTTCGAACCGGGCCAAATGGCCTATGCGATCCCGGTGGATGCGTTGAGTGGCGAACTGCGCGTGCGTCATCTCGTGCGCTTTTCGCAGAAAGGCCAGTTCAACCTGCCGCCGGTGCGTTTCACTCAGGTCTATGCGCCGCAACATCAAGCCCAGGAGCAACAACCGGCGCTGGGTCAGGTGACGGTCCACTGACATGACGCGGGCATGGCTGGTTTTCGTGTTGTGCTTTCTTCCTGCGCTGGCGACTGCGCAGGACGAGCCGCTGCGACTGGGCTTCAAGGGCGAGCTGCTGTCGTTGAATCGCACGCAGGTGATTGCACGCGAACCGCTGCGTTCTGATTTGCAGGCGCCATTGGGCAGTCTGTGGAAGTTGTTTCTTTACGCCTGGCTGGTGGACACCGGCGCGCATGAGCCGGCTTATGAATGTCGTGGTCAGTCCAAGGAAGAAGTCTATTGCTGCACCGCCGGCGGCAACATCGAGCGTGATCAGGCGTTGGTGAAGTCATGTGGTTTGTATTTTGAACCGGCTCGCTTGGGGGTTTCCGATGTCGCCTGGCGCCAGTATTGGCAGGCGCGGCAGGCACCGGAATGGTTGCTTGATCTAGCGTTGTTGCAACCTGCGACACGTGTTTCGGTGGCCGAACTGCTCAAGGTGATGGCGGCGATGCCCGCGCAGGATCAGGCCCGGCGGGTGTTGCTCGACGTGGTGCTGAGCGCGGCAGAGGGCGACGTCGTCGGCGAACTGGGCGGCCGGTTGCGAGTAAAAACCTGGAGCTGGCTGGGCGATCAGGATCCGTCGTCGCGACAAGGTGGTTTTGCCGGATGGCTGGCGGACGGCACGCCGATCTGGGCCGGTGGGCGCGGGACCAGTCAAATTGTGTTGCGCAATCATGCTGAGGCGCTGGCGTCAGCGTTGCCGGTTGGGCTTCCTGCAGAAACGGGGCAATGCGTTGAGGTGGAGCTGTTTTCACGCTACCCGATTGCCCGCGTTCTGGCGGGTGATCGAGTTGTGACTTCCGGGCCGTTGCAGGGCGACTTTCGCGTTGAATTCGCCAATGGCAATCAGCTGGATATTCACAGTGACGGTGAGCTGTATCGGGTCGGTGAAAAACTGCTGGCGCGGCTGGATCGTGAGGAATACGTCGCCCGCGTCCTGCAGCGTGAAGCGAAATCCGAGCCCGTTGAAGCCGCCAAAGCACTGACCATCGCGATCAGAACTTACCTGCTGCAAAACGCCACGCGCCATGGCGAATGCCTGAGCATCGACGACAGCAGCAGTCGTCAACGGGTCGCCCCACGCCCGGCCTCTGCCGAGTCACGCAACATCACCGCATGGACCAGCGACCTCGTCCTGGCCGGCACCAGCGTCACGTATCACTCCGATCAATCGGGCCCGGACAAACTTTCCTGGCAGCACGCCGTCGATCAAGCCAAGGCCGGTCAGCGTTACGACGCCATCCTGCTGCACGCCTATCCGCGCGCGAGCCTCAGCCGCTGGGACAACCCCGTGGCCTCCTGCGAAGCATTACCCGCCGCACAAGACTGGCTGCAAAAACAGCGGCGTGGCTGGCGGCCTCGGCTTGAAAGCGAAATCGGCTACAACGAAGTCAGCACATTCGCCGTCTGCCGCCTCGCCTTCGGCCGCCCCTATGTCGACCGCGAGCGCCAGCGCATTTACGTGCGCGGCGTGTTGTCGCTGCAGGATCGGCTCGACCTGACTCACGAATACCTGCACCTGGCCTTCGAAGCACACCCCAACGGCCAGGATGAAACCTACATCGAAGGGCTCGCCCGCCACCTCTTGCTGGAATAGACCATGAACCGCCGTTATCCACAGGTCGTGCTGTTTCTCTGTTTCGCCTGGGCAGTGCCGACGACTTTCGCCGCCTCTGTAAAGCTCGACACACCTGTCGGCGGCTGGCGTACCGGTAGCGCTGAAAATGAATACTTCAGGCAGCCCGTCAATTATCCCGCGTCCTCGGTCAATACGCCGGTGGGGCAGGCCAACACTGCACGCATCGCTGGTCAGATTCAAAGGGCCCCCAAGACAAACGAGCCGGGTCGCCTGATCGTCAACGGCGTCAGCATGCCGCTGAAGATCGATCCTGCCGGGCGCTTTGATCGGCCGTTCTCGTTTCCCAATGGCAGCAACAGCGTCGAGGTCCGCAGCGCCGACGGCCAACAGCGCCGCCGCACGCAATTTCTCAACACCAGCGGCGGCGCAACACCGGCCAAGTTGCGCGTGCTGCTCGCCTGGGACAGTGATGGCACCGACCTGGACTTGCACCTGATCACACCCGATGGCGCGCACATCTGGTACGGCGATCGCGCCGTGGCCAACGGCGCGGCGCTGGATGTGGACGTGACCACAGGCTACGGCCCGGAAATCTTTGCCATGCCCGCACCGATCAAAGGGCAGTATCTGGTGTACGTGAACTACTTCGGCGGCGGCTATCGCGGTGATGGGGAAGGGCAGGAGGATGCGGTGCAGCCGTTGACCACGGCGCAGGTGACAGTGATCACGGAGGAGGGGACGCCGAACGAGAAGATGGAGACGTTTCTGGTGCCGATGCGGGCGGTGGGGGAGTTGACGTTGGTTAAGGGGTTTAGCTATCCGTAAGGGGCAGGCGTCGCAACATTTTGTGGGTAATTGAAAACGGAATATCGCTGCTCTGACAAACCTGAGCGAGGCGCCCTCTATACCATCGGTGCCACGACAGCGTTGCCACGAGAGAGTTGGTCCGATGTGCTTCGCCGTGACGACAAACGCGGCCAAGGCTGCAACCTGAACCCACGAGAGAAAAAATATGAGCGACGCACCCATCAAGCTGACAATTCCACCCGAGGGGTACGGCGACTGGCTGACCGAGCTCAAAGGTCGCATTCACAACGCCCAGCAGCGCGCAACGTTGGCGGTGAACCGTGAGTTGGTGTTGCTCTACTGGCAGATCGGTCACGATATCTTGACCCGACAGGCACAGCAGGGCTGGGGCGCCAAAGTCATCGAGCGATTGGCGCAGGACCTGCGAGCAGCCTTTCCCGCCATGAAAGGTTTTTCGCCACGCAACCTCAAATATATGCGCGCCTTCGCCGAGGCCTGGCCGGACTCTGAATTTGTGCAAGAGGTGCTTGCACAATTGCCCTGGTATCACCAATTAGCCTTGCTGGATAAGTTGCCCGGCCCCGGAACCCGCCGCTGGTATGCGGCCCAGGCCATTGAGCACAACTGGTCGCGCAATATCCTGGTAATGCACATCGAGTCAGCGCTGCTGGAGCGCAGCGGCAAGGCAATCAGTAATTTTGAAAACCACCTGCCTGCAGCGCACTCCGACCTGGCGCGCGAGTCACTGAAAGATCCTTACCGCTTCGACTTCCTCGGCCTGACCGTCGATGCGCAGGAGCGCGAGATAGAAAACGCGCTGGTCAAGCATGTCACTGAGTTCTTGCTGGAACTGGGCGCAGGCTTTGCTTTTGTCGGCAAGCAAGTGCTGCTGGATGTCGGCGGTGACGAGTTCTTCATCGACTTATTGTTCTATCACCTCAAGTTGCGATGCTATGTCGTCATCGAGCTAAAGGCCGGCAAATTCAAGCCAGAGCATCTCGGGCAATTGAGTTTTTACCTGACCGCTGTCGATGCCCAACTCAAACATCCATCAGATGGCCCGACTATCGGTCTGCTGCTGTGCAAGAGCAAAAACAAGATAGTGGCCGAATACGCTTTGCGGGATAACGCCCAGCCCATCGGCGTGGCTGAATACCAGTTGGTGGAGTCATTGCCGGCAGAGTTTCAAACGAGTCTGCCGAGCATTGAACAGATCGAGCGGGAGTTGGCGGGGGCGGCAGAGGATGGTGAGTCGTAAGGGACGGTTGAGCCAGGATCCAAATGGCAGGCATTAAAAAGCCGGCTTGTGGCCGGCTTCTCGGGGACTGGCTTGGTTTATTTTTGGTAAACCGCGTCAGCCTTCAAAACGTACACCCGGATCTTGCGTCCGGCTGTGGGACTTGGCGAGACAGTCGTCTGCCTTGTCGGTGCGATCGAGCCACGGGGCGGGGCGATGCGCAAATGTGCGGCGCAGCATACTGATTTTTTTGCGCAATGCCCAGTGTGGAGTGCGGGGTAGAGCGTTCGGCCGCGCTGGGCGAAATGTTTGTGCTGAATGTGCCTGCGTCATCGCGGGCAAGCCCGGCTCCCACAGGTTCTGTATTGACCTGGAGAATCGGGTTGCCACGAATCGTAGGGGGGTTAGAGAAACGGCACCAACGGCCTGCGTTTATTAAGGGTCGACCACCAGAATACCCATCCCAGCACCCTGATATTTTGCTCTTCGATGTGCACGGGCCTGAAGATTTCATCCGGGTATTCGGCACTGTTATGACTGCGCATGCGCAACGAGTTGCCGGGAATACGGTGCAGGTATTTGATGCGCAGCATGCCGTCGTGCTCGATGGCGTAGATTTCTCCGTCGACGATTTGCGTCAGCCCGCGATCGATGGCGATGAGGGAACCGTCTTCGATTTTTTCGGCCATGCTGTTACCGATCATGCGGGCGCAGATCGCGTCGGTGTACTTGATTTCCAGTGAGTCGAGGTCGCTTCGGGGCAGGCGGATGGATTGGTCGGGATCCCTGATGACATGGGTTTTGTCGGAGCCTGGGCCCACGCTGGATTCCTTGAAAAACGGCAGTTCGACGTCGGTTGGCTCGACGACTTTATAGATGCCCCGCATGGCCTGAGCGTCGGAGGCGTTACCGGCATGGTCGACCACGCGCAGTTCCTTCGCAGCCTTTGGGCCTTCGCCGGTTTTGAGCCAGTCGCTGCTGACGGAGAGTCGTCTGGCGACTTCCTCCATGAAATAGTCCGGTACTCCGCGGGAATACCAGTTATGCACGTTTTGAGGTTTTTCGATCTGCAGGAATTCGGCAAATCGCGTCGTGGTGATATTCGCCTCTTGGAGGAGCATTCTGAATCGCACACCGCAGGTTTTGTTCTTTTTCATGAGCAAGAGTCTACGTGCGGCACGCGGGGCTTTGAATAAACGACTCGTTCAATTTCAGGGTCGAATTTACGACCGGATGTAAGACGCCCTTGTCGGAAAATAAACAGGGCCAACGAAGGCCGCAGAGCATTCAACGGCCGGTTTGTGCGGGAATAGCGCCCACAAAAAACCCCGGATCAACCGGGGTTTTCTTTGCATCCGAAGTGCAGGATCAGCCTTTGTAGGCAGCAACCGACTTCATGATTTCGGTGCGTGCCGCTTCTGCGTCGCCCCAACCTTCGATCTTCACCCATTTGCCTTTTTCGAGATCCTTGTAGTTCTCGAAGAAGTGCTTGATCTGTTCCAGCAGCAGTGGGGGCAGATCAGTGTATTCCTTCACGTCGACGTACAGCTGGGACAGTTTGTCGTGTGGCACTGCGATGACTTTGGCATCGCCGCCGCCATCGTCGGTCATGTGCAGAATGCCGACCGGACGGGCGCGGATGACCGAGCCTGGAGCAACCGGGTATGGGGTCACAACCAGCACGTCGAGGGGGTCGCCGTCGTCAGCCAGGGTGTTGGGAATGAAACCGTAGTTGGCCGGGTAGAACATCGGGGTGGCCATGAAACGGTCAACGAACAGGCAATCGCTGTCTTTGTCGATTTCGTATTTGATCGGCGCGTGGTTGGCCGGGATCTCGATCGCGACGTAGATGTCGTTCGGCAGGTCTTTGCCAGCCGGAATCTTGCTGTAGCTCATTGGGCGGTGCCCCCGTAAGTTGACCAAAAACACTTGGCCGGATTGACCAAAAAGTGGCGGCGATTATAGGCATATTCCGCCTTCGACGCCATGTACCAGAAGTCGTAGAGACTAGTCACGTGCCTGATAGACCGGGTCTTCGGCCAGAAGTTGCCGCAACCGGGCCAGCGGGTCCTGGCGATAAAACAGCTTTAGTTGCTCGTAGACCTGTGGGTAGTTCTCCTGCAGCACATCCGGCGCGCTGAAGAAGTACTCACTGGTGACCGCGAAGAATTCGGCCGGGCTCTCTGCCGCGTAGGGGTCGATGGCCGTTTCTGCGTCAGGGTCGCGCTCGAGTTGTCGATCAAGATCATCATAGGCCTCCTGCATCGCCGTCGCCCAGTCGCGCACGCGCATGTCCGTGTGCAGCGGCGGTAAACCGTTGGCGTCGCCATTGAGCATGTCGAGTTTGTGCGCGAGTTCGTGAATGACCAGGTTGTAGCCTTCCCACCCGCCACTGGCCATCACACCGGGCCAGGCGAGAATGATCGGGCCTTGCTGCCAGGCTTCGCCGCTGTGCTCACCGTCCCATTCGTGTTCCACGCCGCTGGCATCGCGATGACGCTGCGGACTGACGAAATCGTCGGGGTACAGCACAACCTCGTGAAAACCCTGATACCAGTCCAGATCGCCAAGGTGCAGCAAGGGCAACTGCGCCTGTGCCGCGAGCAACAGGCGCTGCTCCTGATGGAGTTCGACGCCGGGCAGGGCGGTGAGGTGTTTGTCTTCGAGAAACAGCACGCAGGCTTCGCGCAGCCATTGGTCTTCGGCGGCAGTGAGGCCATCGAGAAAGCTCAGGTGGTGGCGCACCCGCTGCCACATATTATCGGCAATCGGGTGCCGGGCGAGTCGGCGCTGGCGACGCCAGGCGCTAAACGACCACATGCTGATTCAGCGCGACTCGACTTTGGAGTTTGAACCGCTGAAGCGGCTGCGAAACAGGCCGATGATCATCGGCACCAGCGACAGCAGGATGATTGCGACCACCAGCAGCGACAGGTTTTTCTTGATGAACGGGACGTTGCCGAAGAAGTAACCGAGGGTTACCAGGCCACCGACCCAGAGAATCGTGCCGAGCACGCTGAAACCGAAAAAGCGCGGATACGGCATTCTGGCAACACCGGCGACGAATGGCGCAAAGGTCCGGATAATCGGCAGGAAACGCGCCAGAGTCACGGTTTTACCACCGTGCTTGTCGTAGAAGTCATGGGTTTTCTGCAGGTAATCGCGGCGGAAGATTTTCGAATTCGGGTTGCTGAAGAGTTTTTCACCCGCTGTTCGGCCGATCACGTAATTGGTGCTGTCGCCAAGAATCGCCGCCAGCATCAGCAGGCCGCCCAGCAGCACCGGGTCCATGCCGCCACCGGCCGCGACAGCGCCGGCAATAAAGAGCAGGGAATCGCCCGGCAGGAAAGGCATTACTACCAGACCGGTCTCGCAGAAAATCACCAGAAACAGAATGGCGTAGATCCATGGCCCGTAGTTGTTGACCAGCAAATCGAGGTAAACATCGAGATGCAGAATAAGGTCGAGCGGGTTGAAATCCATGGCGGGCACCTGTGGTAAGCGGCCCGACTCGGCAGGCCTGTGCGGATGACTTCGCGTAAGGCCTACAGACGGGTGTAGTTTTTCTTACAAGCCGAAAGGACGGCATTATACGGTTTGAGTGATGAAAAGCGCGTTGAGTTTGTAGCGGGGGGTGTCGCGCAGGACCGGCGGTCAACGCGCGCTCTGCTGCAAGGAGCAAGCTTGTTCGTGATGGGGGTGGTCATTCAACCCTGCGTCGGATGGAAGACCGCTTTCGCGAGCAAGCTTTGCTCCTACAACGTGAGGTTCAGAGCTCGTCACTGATCGGCAACACGTAGTTCTTGAACTCGATGTCTTCCTTGAAACCAATCGATTCGTAGGTTTTCTGCGCCACCTCATTATTGCTGCTGGTGGATACACGCATGCGCACGGCGTGAGTGTCCTTGGCCATTTTCTTCGCGGTGCGGATCAGGTTGTCGGCCACCAACTGGCGGCGCGCATCTTCAGCGACGTAGATGTCGTTGAGGATCCACACGCGCTTGAGCGACAGCGACGAAAAGCTTGGGTACAGCTGACAGAAGCCCATCAATTTGTTGTCGGCATCGGCCAGAGCCAGATAGATCACTGATTCCTTGCGACGCAGACGTTTTTCCAGAAACGCGCGGGACGAGTCGGGATACGGCAAGGCGCCATAAAACTCGCGATACTTGACGAATAACGGGGTCAGCAGGTCCAGGTGTTCCAGAGTCGCTTGAATAATCCGCATCGATAGGTCTCGTCTTCAAGTGGCTGTCATCACGTGCTTCGACGGCGGACGGTTCTCACTCGGGCAGCCGTGCGTCGATCCTGCCTGAATCGACCGCCGAAACGCAATGCGGAAACGCTTCAGGCATCCGGCGCGCTGAGTAGGAAATTACCCTTCATGTCCGCACCATCGTCCGACGTCAGCGTCTGAACCTGCGCTTCGTCCTTCAGATTGACCCCGGACAATTGCCGTCGACAGGCTTCTCGCATCAGATACAGCAGGCGATGCGCCGCCATGCCGTAGCTCAAGCCTTCGAGCCGGACATTGGAGATGCAGTTGCGATAGGCATCGGTCAGGCCGACTTTTGGGCCGTAAGTGAAGTACAACCCCAGGCTGTCCGGCGAACTCAGCCCCGGACGCTCGCCGATCAGGATCACCACCATTTTTGCGCCCAGCAGTTCGCCGATCTGGTCGGCCACCGCAACCCGGCCTTGCTCGACCAGAATGACCGGCGCTACAGACCAGCCGTCCGCCGCCATCTGTTCGTCAAGGCGCGTGAGAAAGGGCAGGGTGTGACGATGAACGGCAAGCGCGGACAAACCATCGGCCACCACGATGACCAAATCAATACCGCCGGGATTGCCTGCGGCGTAATCGTGCAGGGTTTTCGAAGATTCTTCACTGAGCTTGCGGCCCAGGTCAGGCCGTTGAAGATAGCTGTCACGGCTGGTCGCGGCACTTTGCAGCAGCAGCGTTTCACGTCCGCGCTCCGCCAGTTGTGCGCTGAGCGCGGCGTGGTCGAACGGCAAGTGCACGGCGTCGCGGGCCTGGGCGTGGGCGTACTGGAAGTCCAGTTGCGCGCTGGTCGGCATGCTGGTGCCAGTGCGACCCAACGCGATGCGCGCCGAAGTCAGGCGACGCAATTCAAGCAGTGGATTTTGCGCATCAACAGGTGGTTTATCCATTTCGACTCATCCCAATTGCGCCAACGCGTGGCGGAACGCCGGGGGCAGGCTGTCGCCAAACCGGACCCGGCCGTCTGCCTGCGTGAAAATGCCCATGGTCGAAAGCCATTGCTCGAATTCCGGTGCGGGTTTCAGCCCCAGCGTCTGCCGGGCGTAAAGCGCGTCATGGAACGACGTGGTCTGGTAATTGAGCATGATGTCGTCGGAACCCGGGATGCCCATGATGAAGTTGATCCCGGCCACGCCCAGCAGCGTCAACAGCGTATCCATATCGTCCTGATCGGCTTCGGCGTGATTGGTGTAGCAGATGTCGCAGCCCATCGGCACGCCGAGAAGCTTGCCGCAGAAATGGTCTTCGAGACCGGCGCGAATGATCTGTTTGCCGTTGTAGAGGTATTCCGGGCCGATAAATCCTACGACGGTGTTCACCAGAAACGGCTTGAAATGCCGCGCGACGGCGTAGGCGCGGGTTTCGCAAGTTTGTTGATCAACGCCATGGTGAGCATTGGCCGACAGGGCGCTGCCCTGGCCGGTTTCGAAATACATCAGGTTTTGCCCGAGGGTGCCGCGATTCAGGCTGAGCCCGGCGTCGTAGCCTTCCTGCAGCACGTTCAGATTGATGCCGAAACTGGCGTTGGCCGCTTCGGTGCCGGCGATCGACTGGAATACCAGGTCCAGCGGCACGCCGCGATTGATCGCCTCGATGGACGTGGTGACGTGGGTCAGCACGCAGGCCTGGGTGGGAATATCGTAGCGCTGGATGATCGCGTCGAGCATTTCCAGCATCGCGCAGATCGAGGACGTGCTGTCGGTGGCCGGGTTGATGCCGATCATCGCGTCACCGTTGCCATACAACAGGCCGTCGAGAATGCTCGCGGCAATGCCGGCCGGTTCATCCGTCGGGTGATTGGGCTGCAGGCGCGTGGACAAGCGGCCGCGCAGCCCCATCGTGCCGCGGAATTTCGTCACGACGCGGATTTTCTGCGCGACCAGCACCAGGTCCTGCACGCGCATGATTTTCGAAACAGCGGCGACCATTTCCGGCGTCAGCCCGGGCGCGAGGGCGCGCAGGCTCTGTTCGTCGGCGGCATCGCTGAGCAGCCAGTCGCGAAAACCGCCGATGGTGAGGTGGCTGACAGCGGCGAAAGCCTGTTTGTCATGCGTGTCGATAATCAGTCGGGTGACTTCATCGGCCTCATAAGGGATCAGCATTTCCTGCAGGAAATGGGTCAGTGGAATGTCAGCCAGCGCCATCTGCGCTGCGACGCGCTCGCCATCGTTGAGGGCGGCAATGCCCGCGAGGAAATCTCCGGAACGAGCCGGGCTGGCCTTGGCCATGACATCCTTGAGGCTGTCGAAGCGATGGGTCTGGTTGCCGACCGTGTGCGCAAAACTGGCCATACAAAATTCTCCGTGACGGCGCAGCGCGGGGCTGCGCCGTGTTATCCGGCGGTTAGTGCAAAGCTTCTTCGGCTTGCTGAATGGCCGCGAATTCCTCTTCAGGCGTGCCTGCTACCAAGTGATGCCGGCTATAGAAGGCAAAGTAAGCAATTAGCACTCCATAGATGATGGCTGCGCCGATGACGACCCGTGGATCCACGAGGAACCCCGCAATCACCGCAATGCAGGCCAAGACCAACGCAACGCCTGAGGTGAAGATTCCGCCCGGCGTGCGGTACGGCCGATCCATTTTGGGGCGACGAATGCGCAGAGTAATGTGCGCGGCCATCATCATGACGTAGGAAATGGTCGCACCGAACACGGCCACCAGAATGAGCAAATCACCCTGACCGGTCAGCGACAGGCCAAAACCGATGATTCCGGGAATGATCAGCGCCAGCACCGGGGCCTTATTCTTGTTGGTCTCAGACAGTTTGCGCGGCAGATAGCCGGCGCGGGACAGTGCGAAAATCTGCCGCGAATAGGCGTAGATGATCGAGAAGAAGCTGGCAATCAGCCCGGCCAGCCCGACCAGATTGACGAAGTGGCCCATCCAGGTAGATCCGCCATACGCCTTGCTCAAGGCTTCGACCAATGGGTTGCCCGACGTCAGCAACGCATTCGCGCCCGCACCGCCGGGGCCGATCACCAGAATCAGCAAGGCAAAAGTCACCAGCACCAGCATGGCGCCGATCAGTCCTCGTGGCAGATCGCGTTTCGGATTTTTGGTTTCTTCGGCGGCCAGCGGCACGCCTTCTACAGCGAGGAAAAACCAGATCGCGAAGGGGATCGCGGCCCACACGCCGACGTAGCCGAACGGCAGGAAACTGCTGGCACCCCTGGCTTCGGTCACCGGAATGTCGAGCAGGTTGGCGACGCTGAAGTGCGGCACCATCGCCACCAGAAACACGGCCAGGGCCAGCGCCGCCACAGCGGTGATGACGAACATCAGCTTGAGCGCTTCGCCGACTCCGAAAATATGGATGCCGATGAAAATGATGTAGAAGGCCAGGTAAATCATCCAGCCCCCGATGCCGAACAGCGACTCGCAGTACGCGCCGATAAATACGGCGATGGCGGCGGGGGCGATGGCGTATTCGATGAGGATGGCAGTGCCGGTGAGAAATCCGCCCCAAGGGCCGAATGCGCTACGGGCAAAACCGTAGCCACCGCCGGCGGTAGGGATCATGGAGGACAATTCCGCCAGGGAAAAACACATGCACAAATACATGGTGGCCATCAGCAACGTGGCGAGAAACATGCCACCCCAGCCGCCTTGCGCCAGGCCGAAGTTCCAGCCCGCGTAATCGCCGGAGATGACGTAAGCCACGCCGAGGCCGACCAGCAGGACCCAGCCTGCTGCACCTTTTTTCAGTTCGCGTTGCTGGAAATATTCTGTGCCGACTTTTTCGAAGTCGACCGAGGATCCGGTGGGTTCGCTAGGCATGAGAAGTACCGTCCGTTGTTATTGTTTTTTAACTCGGCATTTTTATGCCGAGTGCAATTCGCAAGTACTTGTGAGAATCACTGTAGGAGCTGGCTTGCCAGCGATGAGGCCCGCACAGCAAGTCTCTTGGTGGAAGGGCACACCGCTATCGCTGGCAAGCCAGCTCCTACAGTTGATTGCATTTCAACTGCAGGAGCGGTTGGGAAGGTTAGAAAAAGCCCAACGGATTGATGTCGTAGCTCACCAGCAGGTTTTTGGTCTGCTGATAATGATCGAGCATCATTTTGTGGGTTTCACGCCCGACGCCGGACTTCTTGTAACCGCCAAACGCGGCATGCGCCGGATACAGGTGATAGCAGTTGGTCCACACACGACCCGCCTTGATCGCGCGGCCCATGCGATAGGCGCGGTTGATGTCGCGGGTCCAGAGGCCGGCGCCGAGGCCGAACTCAGTGTCGTTGGCAATGGCCAGCGCTTCGGCTTCGTCCTTGAACGTGGTGATGCTTACCACCGGGCCAAAGATTTCCTCCTGGAATACACGCATCTTGTTGGTGCCCTTGAGCAACGTCGGCTGAATGTAATAGCCGCTCGACAGGCTGCCTTCGAGTTTTTCCACCTTGCCGCCGGTCAGCAATTCGGCGCCTTCACCCTTGGCAATCTCCAGGTACGAAAGGATTTTGTCGAATTGTTGCTCGGAGGCCTGGGCGCCGACCATGGTGTCGGTGTCCAGCGGATCGCCACGTTTGATCTGCATGACTTTTTTCATGACCACTTTCATGAATTCGTCGTAGATCGATTCCTGAACCAGCGCACGCGACGGGCAGGTGCACACTTCGCCCTGGTTGAAGAACGCCAGCACCAGGCCTTCAGCGGCTTTCTCGATGAACGTCGGCTCGGCTTGCATGATGTCTTCGAAGAAGATATTCGGCGACTTGCCACCCAGCTCCACGGTGGACGGAATGATGTTTTCGGCCGCGCATTTCATGATGTGCGAGCCAACCGGGGTCGAGCCGGTAAAGGCTATCTTGGCGATGCGTTTGCTGGTGGCCAGCGCTTCGCCGGCTTCCTTGCCGAAACCCTGGACGATGTTCAGCACGCCCGGCGGCAGCAGGTCGCCAATCAGTTCGACCAGCACGGTGATGCCCAACGGCGTCTGTTCGGCCGGTTTGAGCACCACGCAGTTACCGGCAGCCAACGCAGGGGCGAGTTTCCACGCGGCCATCAGGATCGGGAAGTTCCACGGAATGATCTGCCCGACCACGCCGAGCGGTTCATGAATGTGATAAGCCACAGTGTTGCCATCGATTTCGGCAGCGCTGCCTTCCTGGGCGCGGATGCAACCGGCGAAGTAGCGGAAGTGGTCAGCGGCCAGCGGGATGTCGGCATTGAGGGTTTCGCGTACGGCTTTGCCGTTGTCCCAGGATTCGGTGATCGCCAGCAGTTCCAGGTTTTCTTCAATGCGATCGGCGATTTTCAGCAGCGCCAGCGAACGTGCCTGGGCGGACGTGGCGCCCCAGGCATCAGCGGCGGCGTGGGCGGCGTCCAGCGCCTTGTCGATGTCTTCGGCGGTGGAGCGCGGGAATTCAGCGATCGGTTGGCCGTTTACGGGTGAGGTGGTGGTGAAGTACTGACCTTTAACAGGCGCGACGAACTCGCCGCCGATGTAGTTACCGTATTTGCTCTTGAACGAAACGATAGCGCCTTCAGTACCGGGGTGAGCGTAACGCATGATGTTTTCTCCTGGCTTTTGTAGTTATGGAAGAGAGGCGCATGTGCGCTTGCTATAAGCGTAGAGCAAAGGTTGGGCCACTGCCTTGCGGGTCAGGGGAATCAAGGCTTTAGGTGATTTTTGTCAGACGGGCGGAGGCTGTCTGTTGCGAATCTGGTACGACGTGGGTGACAGTTTGTACCGGTCCTGACACAGGCGAGGGCGGGGTAGTCCTGCCAGCATTGCAATGCAGACCTGCCTGGAGGATGCTCGGGCTTGCACTTTTGACGGCCGCCACTTCGCTTATGTAGCAGCTGTCGAGTGAAACGAGGCTGCGATCTTTTGAGATAACTATGAAAAGATCGCAGCCTCGTTTCACTCGACAGCTGCTACAGGGCCGTGGACCTCTCGGGGAGAACAATAAGAAATGCACGACAACCATTTGAGTCGCCATGCCCGGCAAGTGTTGACCGTCACCCAAGGGAAATCCCACCTGCACGGTCCCGGCAGCGATCCGTCGATTGCCCGATCCTGGTTGCGGTGTCTGCAGGACTATCACCTCGACCCGGCCCAGACGATGGCGCCGACGGTGCTCGAACATGGCCGCGTGCTCGAAAGCCGCGAACGCTTGCAGCAGGTTCTGCAAATCGCCGGCTGCGAAATGAGCAGCCTTCATCAGCAGCTCTCCGGCGCTGGCCATGCGGTCCTGCTAACCGATGCCCGTGGGGTGATCCTCAACTGCGTGACTGCACCAGCCGAACGCAAGATATTCGAGCGCGCCGGCCTGTGGCTCGGCGCCGACTGGAGTGAAGCGTGCGAAGGCACCAACGGCATCGGCACCTGTCTGGTGGAACGGCAGTCGCTGACCATTCATCAAGACGAACATTTCCGCGGCCGCCACACCGGCCTGACTTGTTCGGCAAGCCCGGTGTTCGATCCTCATGGCGAACTGTTGGCAGTGCTGGATGTGTCATCGGCACGCCACGAGGTCTCCCGCCAAAGTCAGTTTCATACGATGGCGCTGGTCAATCTGTCGGCGAAGATGATCGAGAGCTGCTATTTCCTGCGCTACTTCGACAATCAATGGTTGCTGCGTTTTCATCTGCAGGCGGAATCCGTCGGGTTGTTCAGCGAAGGGCTGTTGGCGTTTGACGGGGAAGGGCGCATCAGCGCGGTCAATCAAAGCGCGCTGAACCTGCTTGGGCACATTCGCGGCGGGCTGCTTGGCAAGCCCGTAGAAGCGTTTTTCGATTGTTCGCTGGATGATTTGCTGGGGCGTGCAAGTGTCGATGCCAGCGCCAGTTGGCCATTGCGCACGCGTGACGGGCGGGGCTTGTTCGCAGTGTTGCGTGGGCAGTCGCGCAGTATTCCCCAGCGGATGGCGCTTGCGTCAGTGATCGCGCAACCTGTGCGCCTGTCAGGCATTTGCCTGGGTGACGCCGGGTTGCAGGAAGATTTCCGCAAGTCTGTGCGCGTGTTCGAGCGCGATGTGCCGCTGTTGATCAATGGCGAAACCGGTTCCGGCAAGGAAGCCTTCGCCAAGGCTGTGCATCAGGCCAGTCAACGCTCTGCCAAATCATTCGTTGCACTTAATTGTGCAGCTATTCCGGAAAGCTTGATCGAGAGCGAACTGTTCGGCTATCGCGGTGGCAGTTTCACCGGTGCGCGCAAGGAAGGCATGCGCGGCAAGTTGCAGCAAGCCGATGGGGGCACGTTGTTTCTGGATGAAATCGGCGACATGCCGCTGGCGATGCAGACCCGGCTATTAAGGGTTCTGGAAGATCGCCAAGTGGTACCCATCGGGGGCGAACCGGAATCGGTCAATGTGCGGATCATCAGCGCGACCCACCGAGACTTGTTGGGGCGGGTGCAGGACGGCAGTTTCCGCGAAGACCTTTATTATCGGCTGAACGGCCTGGAAGTCGCGTTGCCGGCATTGCGTGACCGTAGCGACAAATCACAGTTGCTGGATTTTTTGCTGGCCGAGGAAACGCCAGGTGAAACCTTGCTGATTGACGCCCAAGCGCGCCAGGCCTTGCTCGGGTTTGCCTGGCCAGGCAACGTGCGGCAGTTGCGCAATGTGCTGCGCACGTTGGCGGCGCTGTGTGATGGCGGGCGAATAGGGTTGGAAGATTTACCGGCGATCATTCTGCAGGCCCGGCCCGCGCCGGTCGTTGCGGTCGAAGAGCCGTCGGATCATCCGCTGGACGATGCCGAGCGATCGACACTGCTCAATACGCTGGAGCACACGCGGTGGCACATGACGCATGCGGCAGAGCAGTTGGGCATCAGTCGCAATACGCTTTATAGAAAGCTGCGTAAACATGGCATCGCTCGGTCAGCGTGACAGATCAAAGCGAAAGGGTGCGAATTTCCCCTCCCTAGGCTAACCTGCGGCCATGTTTTACGAGGTCGACTATGCACATTCATATTCTTGGTATTTGCGGCACTTTCATGGGTTCGATGGCGGTTCTGGCCAAAGAGCTGGGCCATCGTGTGACGGGCTCCGATGCCAACGTCTATCCGCCGATGAGCACTCAACTCGAAGCCCAGGGCATTGAACTGACCCAAGGTTACGATCCGGCGCAACTTGATCCGGCGCCCGACCTGGTGGTCATCGGCAATGCCATGTCTCGCGGCAATCCGGCGGTGGAATATGTGCTGAACAAAGGCCTGCCATACGTCTCCGGGCCGCAGTGGCTGGCGGACCATGTGCTGCAGAATCGCTGGGTGCTCGCCGTCGCGGGTACTCACGGCAAAACCACCACCAGCAGCATGCTCGCCTGGGTGCTGGAGCATGCGGGCATGAGCCCGGGTTTCCTGATCGGTGGTGTGCCGCAGAACTTTTCCGTGTCTGCCCGATTGGGTGATACACCGTTTTTCGTGATTGAAGCGGACGAATACGACAGCGCCTTTTTCGACAAACGCTCGAAATTCGTTCACTACCGTCCGCGCACGGCGATCCTGAATAACCTTGAGTTCGACCACGCCGACATCTTTCCGGATTTGCCCGCCATCGAGCGGCAATTCCACCATCTGGTGCGAACCATTCCAAGCGAAGGCCTGGTCATTCATCCGACCACCGAACCGGCCTTGTTGCGCGTCATCGAGATGGGCTGCTGGACCCCGGTGCAAACCACCGGCGCCGGTGGCCAGTGGCAGGTCAAATTGCTCAGCGAAGACGGTTCCAGGTTCGAAGTCATGTTCGAAGGCGTCGCCCAAGGCATTGTCGAGTGGGACATGACTGGCCAGCACAACGTCGCCAACGCCTTGGCTACTTTGGCTGCAGCGCGTCACGTCGGTGTGGTGCCGTCCATGGGCATCGCAGCGTTGAGCGCGTTCAAAAGCGTCAAACGACGCATGGAAAAAGTCGCAGAAGTGCGCGGCATCACCATCTATGACGATTTCGCTCACCACCCGACTGCCATTGCCACCACGCTCGACGGTCTGCGCAAGCGCATCGGCGACGCCCCACTGATCGCCATCATTGAGCCGCGCTCCAACTCGATGAAGCTCGGCGCGCATCGGGATGGTTTGCCGGAAAGTGTGAACGATGCCGATCAGGTGATCTGGTACGCACCGGCCAACCTTGGCTGGGATCTGGCCGGGATTGCCGCGTTGTGCACTGTGCCGTCGATCGTCAGTGATTCGCTGGAAGGCATCATTGAGCGGGTCAAGAGTCAGGCGCAGCCCGGCACGCACGTGGTGATCATGAGTAACGGCGGCTTCGGCGGCCTGCACGGCAAACTCGCCGAGGCGCTGCAATGAACAACGGCCCGGAACGCATCACGCTGGCGATGACCGGGGCCTCGGGCGCGCAGTATGGTTTGCGGCTGCTTGACTGCCTGGTGCGCGAAGATCGTGAGGTGCATTTCCTGATTTCCAAGGCGGCGCAACTGGTGATGGCCACCGAGACTGACGTGACGTTGCCGCCAAAGACCCAGATGATGCAGGCCTTCCTTACCGAGTACACCGGCGCCGCTGCCGGGCAGATTCGTGTGTATGGCAAGGAAGACTGGATGTCGCCGGTGGCCTCGGGCTCCGGTGCGCCGGCGGCGATGGTGGTGGTGCCGTGTTCCACCGGGACCTTGTCGGCCATCGCTACGGGTGCCTGCAACAACCTGATTGAGCGGGCCGCCGACGTGACCTTGAAGGAGCGTCGCCAGTTGATTCTGGTGCCGCGCGAGGCGCCGTATTCGAGCATTCATCTGGAGCACATGCTCAAGTTGTCGAACATGGGCGTGACCATTTTGCCGGCTTCGCCGGGCTTCTATCATCAGCCGCAAACCATCGATGACCTGATCGATTTTATCGTTGCGCGGATTCTCAATCTGCTGAACATCCCGCAGGACATGCTGCCACGTTGGGGCGAACATCATCTGACCAGCGATGAATAAACTGCTGGTCGTTCTGCTCGCGTTGCAATTGGCGGGATGCGCCACGGCGCGCACGCTGGATGCAGCCAAGCCCGGGGCGCCAGTGGTGTATGCCGGGACACGGCTGAATTTGTATGCGCTGAACGGCGGTTGCTGTGCGATGGACCGGTTTGGCGCAGAGGCACCGAGTTACCCAGGCGTCGATCTGCCGGCGAGTGCGCTGCTGGATACGCTGCTGTTGCCGTTGTCGGTATTGACGGTTTTGGGTGTAGGGTTCCAGGCGACCGGGGGATTGTAAGGCATCGCGATTCTGTGGCGAGGGGGCTTGCCCCCGTCGGTCTCGGAACAGAGGCAGAGACTGAACTCGTAGGGGGCCGCTGCGCGACCCAACGGGGGCAAGCCCCCTCGCCACGGATTAGAGCTTATGTGCCACAGGCCGCGCGCTTGCCA
>NZ_JMCL01000024.1 GCF_000690905.1 Pseudomonas sp. Ant30-3
GAGGGGATTTATCCCCGTTGGACGGCGAAGCCGTCCCCTCCAAAAGCGACGACTGCTTCGCAGCCGAACGGGGATAAATCCCCTCGCCACACGAGCCAGCCTTGCCATAGATGCTTTGTCACACAAGCCAGCCTCGCCACTGGCTTGCCACCATCACCACAGATTTTGCATCCAACTACTAACCCGTGAACGCAGCCAATTCCCGCTCAATCTCGCCAAACCCCGGCCGAGCCAGCACATCAGGCTGACAGCAACGCTGCTGCAACGCCTCCAATCGAACGCGCGCCACATCGCTCAACCCCGAATCAATCCGCCCCAGCAATTCCCCTAAAAGAACCCCGAACGCACGCACTTCAATGCGCTGCAAAGCACGGCTTTCCAGGCTGTCCGCCGTGGCATGGAACGACGCCGCACCGAAGTCCCCGAGCAGGCAATCACCGCGCTCGTTGCACATAATATTGTGGCCATACAGGTCGCCGTGGGTGATGCCTTGCCGGTGCAGATGCTCGGCCACCGACGCGATGCCGGAGGCGATGCGCAATGCCACCTCTGCGCCAAAGCTCGCATCGTTGGCATATGCATCCCGAGTGCACGACGCCAGGCTCGGCAGTCCTGCAAGGTTGCCAAAGCTTGGATCGATCAGCTCCATCACCAGACCCGCCTGTCCCTCAGGATGCCCGGCGATACGGCCTTCAACCCGGATCAGATTGGCATGCAGCCCGGCGGTGATGCAGGCATTCATTTCGTGCAGCGGCGAGCCGTCACTGGTCATCTCGCCTTTGTACAGTTTGACCGCGACCTCAGCGACGGGTTGGTCCGGTCGTTGCCATGCCGCCCGGTAAATAACGCCCGAGGCGCCTTCGCCCAGTTGCGCCTGCAGGCTCAGCGTGGACCAGGCAATGACGGGCGTCGCGTCAAGCGCGGCGGCATCGGCTTCGGTTTCCAGCGGATTACCGGCGTAGGCCAGCCAGCTCAGGCTCGGCAGGGTCAGCAGCCAGTTCGGCAGCTCGGTGAGGCGGTTGGCGGCGACGCGAATCAGTTCCAGCCGATGGCACTGACGTAGGGTTTCCGGCAAACGCTGCAGACGATTTCCCGACAGCATGAGTTTTTGCAGATGCGGGCGTTCGCCCAGCTCGCTCGGCAGTTCGCGGATGCGGTTATCGGTGAGGATCAGCCACTGCAACAACGTCGGCAGGGAAGCGCCCGGCACGGTTTCGATTTTGTTGGCCTTGAAGCCGACCATGGTCAGCGCCGCGCATTGACCCAGGCACTCCGGCAGTTCGGTGAACAGGTTGTCCGAGCAAAAAATCACCCGTAGACGTGTCAGCCGATACAAATCATCGGGCAGGCTGCGCAAGGCGTTGCCGCTGAGATTAAGCACCTCAAGCGAATCGGCCAGCGCAAAAATTTCCCGGGGAAACTCGGTCAGTCCGCAGGACAAATCCAGGCGAGTGATGCCCGACAGTTGGCCGGCGCGTAATTGGGCGAGGGTGTGCATGAACGGATTCGCTGTTGATTATCGAGGTGGCGCGGGGCCTGGGAATGGCCGACATGATAGCGGGAAAGTTGCATACGTCAGGGCGCTTTCATTTCCACCAACTGCCCCAATCGGCTGCGGCTGCGAGCCAGATCAATCGCATCACCGCTCAGACTTTCGCGCAACGAGTGCTGCCCCAGCAGAATCAGATGCTTGTCCTGATCATAAAGAACATCCACCAGATTGATGAACCGTTGCTGCGCAGCGATTGAACAGTCATTCAGCAGGGGCAGTTCATCGATGACCCAGCGATCAAAGCGCCGGCACAACTCCAGGTAATCCATCACCGCAGTGGGCTGATCGCACAGGTCGCTGAAGGTGAACCCGACCGTGCGAGCTTCACAGAATCGGGCGCGCAAGTGGCGGGTCCCGACAGGCAAGGCAACGGCGGGAGCATCAGAGGGCGGCAGGTTCAACGCCTCGCGCTGCGCCACGCTGGCTGGCCAGACATAGCGACCCTGAGTGAACACTTGATGAGGATGGGGTTTCGCCTGGCTGCGAAAATCGTGATCACCGCCGACTTCCATGATTTGCATGCGTGCATTGATCAGTTCGATCACCGGTTTGAAACGCGCGTGATAAAGCGGGTTGGGCAGCAGGCCTTCGGGCGGGTAGTTGGAGGTGACCAGCAGCAGGATGCGGCGATGAAACAGTGCTTTGAACAACCGTGTGATGAGCATCGCGTCGCCGATGTCATGAACGTGAAACTCATCGAAACACAGCACCCGACAATCACGCAGTAACACGTCGAGCGTTGCTGTCAGCGCATCCGGGTGATCGCGGTGGGCGAACAAGCCCTCATGCAACTGCGCAAAAAAAGCATGAAAGTGCAGGCGTTGTTTTTGCGCGATTGACAGCGCCTGGAAGAACCCGTCGAGCAGCCAGCTCTTGCCGCGGCCGACAGCGCCGTACAGGTATAGACCGGGCAAGTTTTTCATCGAATCACTCAGCAGCACGCTGGCGTGTTGCGCCATGCAGTCGGTGACTCGCTGCTGGCTGTGACTGAGGGTGTAACCCTGAATGTGCGCTTTTTGCCGAAAAAAATCGTGGAACACGCTATTCGCTGTCGCGCTGCCAGCTACGGGCGCAGAAGACTTGCCGAATAGTCGGCGCAGGGGAGACCAGCGGGGTATGAAGCGTGAACGGTTGGGCGGTCGAACAGCCACTGTGAAGTCATCCCGTGAAGGTCATGCAAGCTCGCCGGGAGGCGACGCCGTATTGTAAACAAAGCGGCAAATTTGCTTCCAGCGATGTCAATGCTTAAGCCAAAGAAAAAGGCCACTCACAGAATTGGCTAGCGATCAAAATTGCTCGGTCTGCTTAAGCATCTGCGCGGCCGCTGTATCCGTCGGGCTGACCATCGCGTAGTTGTAACCGGCGCCAGACCAATACTCGGCCTGCAACTCTCCGTCACTGCGACTGCCGCGGGGCAGCAGGAAGTTTTTCGGTCCGGGTGGACGCACATAGAAACTGATTTTTTGCCCGCGCGGGTCTTCATACACCACCATCGCCGCCGGCCCTTGCTCAGTGCTGAGCAGCCGTCCGCTGACCGGTTTGAAACCCGCAGCGGACAGGTCCGGCAGGCGATTGGCCTGGGTGAAGTAGCGGTCGAGCCAGCCCTGCATATCGCCGCCGCCGTCAACTTTGTAGTCGGCGGGCAGCAGGCCTGTTTGCGCGAACAGGCGGTAAGCCTGCATCGCATCGCCCATCGGCTGCGCGGCACTGAGCAGTGTCATCTCCCGCGCCTGCCAACCGCTGAAACCGCCGACGCTGACGGCGATCAGCAATATCGCCGCGCTGGCCAGATGGCGCCGGGACTGGCGTTTCAGCCGTTGGCGAATCAACGCAGGATCAAGGTCCGGATTGGCCGGCTGCTGCAACGCGCCGCTCAACGCGGCTCGCAACTGCTGAGCGTCCTGTTGCCAGGCGCGCACTTGAGCAGAAACGTCGGCATTGTTTGCCAGAAACGTTTCCACCAGACGCCGGTCGTCGTCGCTGAGTTGATGGTCGATGTAAGCGTGCAGGTCGCGCTCGCTCGGGGGCATGCTGATCATTTGAGTCTCCGCAGGGAAGGGCGGGTGATTTCGCCGTCGCTGAGTTCGCGCAAAGCCTGGCGAGCACGGGACAGGCGCGACATCACGGTGCCGGTGGGCACGTTGAGAATTTGCGCTACCTCTTTGTAGCTCAGGCCTTCGACTGAAACCCACAGCAGCAGTGCACGTTGTTCGCTGTTGAGCTGATCGAACGCTTGCAGCGTCGATTGCGCGATCACCGTGCGCTCGACCGAGGGCTGTGAATCGTCACGACCGCTGAAAAATTCGAGCATTCGTGCGTATCGACGCGAGCGTCGATGGGCGTCCAGGAACTGCCGGTACAGAATCGAAAACAGCCAGGCGCGCAAATCGCCTTCGGGACGTTTGTCGCCCCAACTCGACAGCGCACGCTCGAGGCTCGCCTGCACTAGATCGTCAGCACTGCTGGAATTGCGCGTCAATGACACCGCGAAGCGTCGCAGTCTGGGAATGATTTCTCGCAGTTGTTCGTCGATGTCGTTCATGAAGGCTAGTCACTACGCTGTGGACAAGAGAGACGCCCGGCACTCGAGGTTATTCCACGCTCGAAAAAATAAATACGTGGCGATGGAATAAACAGTTGTGGGGCTCGTCTGCCTGTTTCTTCTCACTCGTGGCCGATGGCCCTGGAGTCTTTCATGGTAGATCACTCATCACCGCCCACCCGGCCGCCGCTGAGTGCAGCGAGCCTGACCTTGCGCCTGGCGGCCATTGCGGTGGTTGTGGCCGCCGTGGCCGGGGCTTTTGCCTACGTCAACGGCACCTTCGACCCACAGCGTCTGACCCCGACGAAACTGATCAATGTGCTGGAAACCAACAATGGTGTGCACCCCGGTTTTCGGCGCAACCACTCCAAAGGAGTGTGCGTGATCGGTCATTTCGAAAGCAGTGGCGAGGCCCGCAGCTACTCCACTGCTCAAGTATTCAACGATGCGCGCACGCCAGTAGTGGGACGTTTCGCACTGCCGGCGGGTAATCCTTATGCGCCGGACAGCAGCGTGCCGATCCGCAGTCTGGCGTTGCGCTTCACCCAGACGAATGGTCAGCAGTGGCGCACCGGGATGAACAGCATGCCGGTGTTTCCGGTGGGCACGCCCGAAGCGTTCTATCAATTGCAACAGGCGCAGTCGCCTGATCCTGCCACCGGCAAACCAAACCCGGCAGCGGTGCCCGCATTCTTTAAATCGCACCCCGAAGCCGGGCCGTTTCTGGCGTGGATCAAGACCGCCAAACCATCGGCCAGTTATGTGACGGAGACCTACAACAGCGTCAACGCGTTTTATCTGGTCGACGCGGCCGGGAAAAAACAAGCGGTGCGCTGGAGCATGGTGCCAGTGGCGCGCGATGCAGCCGGTGACACGGCGCCAGAAGGGGCTGATTTCCTCGAGAAAGATTTGTTGCAGCGAATGGGCGCCGGTCCGTTGCGTTGGCAGTTGAACCTCACGCTGGCCAATGCCGGCGATCCGGTCAACGACGCCAGTAAAACCTGGCCGCAGGACCGCAAGGTGCTGAACGCCGGGACCCTTGTTCTTGAAAGCACCCAGCCGCAACTGAATGGCGAGTGCCGCGATATCAACTATGACCCACTGGTGTTGCCATCCGGCATCGAGGGGTCTGACGATCCGTTGCTGGCCGCGCGTTCTGCCGGTTACGCCAGTTCCTACCTGCGTCGCACCAGCGAAGTCGGCCAGTTGCCTGCCGCTAAACAGGAGGCTCAACAATGAGCGCTCAACCAAGTCATTTCGCGCCTTTGGCGCGACTGCTGCACTGGCTGATGGCGTTGATGATCATCGCCATGCTGTTTATCGGCGCGGGCATGGTTGCTTCGGTGTCCGAGCGTCATGAGTGGCTGCTTAATCTGCACAAACCGCTGGGCATCGCGATTCTGCTGCTGGTCATCGTGCGTCTGGGTGTGCGTTTTTCGACCCGGCAACCTCCGTTGCCGGCTGACCTGCCAAATTGGCAAGCGCTGGCCGCCAAGGCTTCGCATCTGGTGCTGTATTCGCTGATGTTCATTCTGCCGCTGCTCGGCTGGGCGATGATTTCGGCCGCGGGCGATCCGGTGATGCTCGGCAGTTCGCTGCGGTTGCCGTCGATCATGCCGGCCGATGCGCAGGTGTTTGCGTTTCTGCGCAAGGCCCACGGGTATCTGGCGTATCTGTTGTTCCTGACGGTGCTGCTGCATCTGGCGGCGGCATTGTTCCACGGTTGGGTGCGCCGTGATGAGGTGCTGGACAGCATGGTGCGGGGCAGGGATCGCGGCTGATTCCACAGATCCCCGGTAGCAGCTGGCGTAGCCTGCGTCCGGCTGCGATGCGGGCTTTGCCAGCTGTTAACGCTCAATGCGAAGCCGCTTCCAAGGGTTGGCTTCGGGGAGCCAGCGTTCGCCACCAATAAAGCAACGCCAATGCATTGATTCCCGCACCTAAAAGACAAACGCCGATCCACCCGGCCCACGCATACATCGCGGTCGAACTGATCGAGCCCAGCGCACTGCCGACCGAATAGAACAGCATGTAGCCCGCGGTCAGGCGACTTTGTGCTTCGGGGCGCACGCTGTAGATCATGCTCTGGCTGGTGACATGCACGGCTTGAAGCCCCAGGTCGAGCGTGATTACGCCGAGCAGCAAAGCCCACAGCGAGGATTGAGTCAGGGCGATAGGCAGCCATGACACCAGCATCAGTAGCAATGACAAGCCACTGACCCATTGCCCCCAACCCCGATCTGCCAGATGCCCGGCGCGAGCAGCGCCCAGTGCCCCGGCGGCGCCGGCCAGACCGAACAACCCGATTTGCGTGTGAGACAGTGACAGCGGTGGGGCACTGAGCGGCAACACCATGGGGGTCCACAGCACCATGGCGCTGGCGAAGGTCAACAGTGCCAGAATCGCTCGCTGGCGCAGCACCGGTTCTTCCCTGAACAGCGCGAACACCGAGCCAAGCAACGACGCGTAGGATTGCGCGGGTTGCGGGTCTTCATGTTTGGGCAGCACCCGCCACAGCAACAGCGCCATCACCAGGGTCAGACCTGCCGACAGCAGATAAACCGAACGCCAACCGGCCAGATCGGCCATGCCCCCGGCCACCGTTCGCGCCAACAGAATGCCGACGACGATGCCACTGGTCACCACGCCCACCACCCGCCCGCGTTCGGCCGGCACCGCCAGCGTCGCGGCGTAGGCCACCAACACTTGCGTGACGACGGCCAACAAGCCGGTCAGCGTCATCCCGATCAACAGCCAGGTGCTGTCGGCAGCGAATGCGATCATCAGCAGCGCCAGCGCCGATAACAGCGTTTGCGTGACGATCAGCCGCCGCCGGTTCAGCAGATCGCCAAGCGGCACCAGCAGCAACAGGCCAACGCCATAACCGACCTGAGTCAGCGTCACGACAATGCCAATGGTGGCCGGATCCATGGCAAAGGTGTCGGCCATGGCATCGAGCAGCGGCTGTGCGTAATACACGTTGCAGACGGCTAGCCCACAAGCCACGGCAAACAGCAGCACGACGCTCGTGCTCAGGGTTGAATCGCTGGTTTTCATGCGCAACTCCAAAGTGGTTTCTAAATAAAACCAGTTGCACGGTAAGGAGTCTGGTTTTATATTGCAACCACATTTGTCTTGCAGGGCGTCTTCGTGGCCAAACGAACGAGTATGGGAAATGCCGAATGCCCGGTTGCGCGCTCACTGGATGCCATTGGCGATTGGTGGTCGTTGTTGATCGTGCGCGATGCGTTCGATGGGATCTGCCGATTCGGTGAGTTTCAGCGCAGTTTGGGCATGGCGAAAAATATTCTGTCCGCACGTTTGCGCACTTTGGTGGCCCACGGGATTTTTGATCTGGTGCCGGCATCGGATGGCAGCGCGTATCAGGAATATGTGCTGACGGAGAAGGGCAAAGGGTTGTTCCCGCTGATCATCGGTCTGCGGCAGTGGGGCGAGGCTTTTTTCTTCGAGGAAGGAGAGGCGCATTCACGAGTGGTCGATCGCGCTCAGGGTCAGCCGGTGCGACCGCTGGAATTGCGCGCCGAGGATGGGCGATTGCTGGGGCCAGAGGATTGTGTGCGGATCGCGGCCGAGTAATCGCTGTTTTGCAGGCTTTGCCACGCGTAAAAGCTGACGCAGCCTGCGATCGTTTGATCTTCGCTCAGCGCAAGCTATCGATCATCTCGGCCACGGTCGTCAACACGTCCTTGCCCAACTGCTTCGAACGCTTGCCGGACCAGCCTGTCAGCGGGTCAGGCTTGTCGTTGTTGTCCTTGAAAGGCATCTCCAGGGTCAGTGACAGGCAGTCGAATTTTTCGCCGACGCTGTTGCAGGCCAGGGTCATATTGGCTCTGCCGGGCAGGTCGCGGGTGTAGCCGTATTTGGTCTGGAAGTCCTTGGTCAGGTGCTTCAGATGGCTACGGAAATGCTCTTCGAGTTTTTCCAGACGCGGCGTATAGCCCGGGTTGCCTTCACAACCGGCCGTGAAAACGTAGGGGATTTCTTCATCGCCGTGAACGTCGAGGAACAGGTCAACGCCGTACTTCTCCATTTGCGTCTGAGCGAACAGCACTTCCGGGCTGATTTCCTGGCTGGCGTTCTGCCAGGCGCGGTTCAGATCCTGGCCCATCGCGTTGGTGCGCAGGTGACCATGGAAGGCGCCGTCCGGATTCATGTTCGGCACCAGGTACAGGTCGGCGCTGGCGAGCAGTTTTTGCATGACCGGATCATCGTGCTTTTCCAGGCGTTCGATCACGCCTTCCATGAACCACTCCGCCATGTGCTCGCCCGGGTGTTGTTGCGCAATCATCCAGACTTTGCGCTGGCCTTCAGCGCCGCTGCCCTTGCGCAGTAGCTGGATGTCGCGACCTTCGACACTCTTGCCGGTGGCCAGCAATTGCGCGCCGGCCTTGGTCAGCGCCTGCTCGATGAGCCAGTCGTGGCGACCGCGGCTGTAGGGTTCGAAATACGCAAACCAGGCGTGGGTGGCGGTGGCCTCGAGGCTGAAACGCAGGCAGTCGCCTTCGAAAATGGTCGGCACCCGGAACCAGTTGACGTGATCGTAAGACGCGACCGCCTGGTAACCCTCCCAGGCTTTGTTATAGGAAGACTGACTGGCGTTGTTCAAACGAAACCAGTGCTCCTGACCTACATGGAGGCCGCTGGCTTTGAAATGAAACCACTGGAAATGCTTGCTGCGAGTATCGGGCCGGATGGCGAGCAATGCCTGCAGCGGGTTGCTGATATCCAGCACTTCGATATTGCCGCTGTCAAAATTTGCGCTGATGCCGAAAGAGGATTTAGCCACGGTCATAATCGGTTCCTGAATATGATTTTTATGGCTGCTACTTTACACGCTGGGAAGGAGGGAATCGGCAGAAAATGCGCAGTAAGACGGGGGGCGTCCTCCCTGACGCCGCCGCAGCTTGGAGACCGCTTGATTGATTCTCAAGTGCTATTTTTGATTAGTTTTGACCAATGTTGACGGGCCTGTCTCGCTAACGAATGTTCTTTTGCTATCATCCGCGCCATCGAATTTGCAGCACCCCAAGACTTCATTAGCCTGAAGGTAAAGCCAGAATAACTGGCAAAAAAAGACCCGGCAAAAAGCCGGGTCAAAAACCGTGATTAGCCTGATGAGGAGATCGTTCAGGAGACCGACCTAAGGTCTCTTGGACAATCGACTGATCTCGCGACCAGCTGCATGCAATAATAATCATTCTCGTTTGCAAGTCAAATTATTTTATCCCCGGTACAGGCGCCTTGCGTTTCGGCGCCCCTCAGAAACTCCCTTCAGCTTTACTTGTTGCCTTGCAAAGAACGGTCGACCATCGCTTTCGCCATGTCGATCATGTGCACCGTCGAGAAAGCCAGATCCCGGTTGACGCCCTGTAGATGGCTGGCCGATTCATAGGCAATGGCGGCGGCACAACGCAGCAGATCGGTTGCATGCACCAGGGCTTCTTCACTGCTGATATTGCGATTGACGTCGAAAAAACGGTCCTCAACAGCCTCTTCTGAAACAGCCGGTTTCAAGTAATAGTCCAGCGCGCGCTGTGCGGCCGCAGAGCCTTTTGCAGAAGTGAGAGAGGTGTCGATGGGCACATCTGTCGCGTCGTTGCTGGGGATAGTGATGGTCATGGTCCTACTCCTTGTAAGGTTGAAATCCGTGATCCAATCTTAGTACAGCCTGTATTTGTTACGAGCATTTAACTACTACAATGTGTGTTTTGCAGCCGGGAGTCACCCACGTATCGTGCCGCCCATGGATAAATGGATAGAGTTGGTCAAAGCCAAGATGAGTGAGATGAAAATCACTCAAGAGGTACTCGCCGATCGCTTGGGCATGTCTCAGGGCGGCATCGGTCACTGGCTGAATAAACGTCGCGAACCCGGTATCGATGACATGAATCGAGTACTCCGCGCGCTTGGGATGGATTTTCTCGAAGTGGCGCTGGTCATCAGGGAACCGGACCCTGCCGCTGATGACAGTCAGGATCTCGTGCAGAAGTACAACCCTTATTTCCGATACCCGGTGAGTGACTGGCGAGGAACCAGCGAGGTTCGCGATGGCGAGCGAACGGTGTACCGCACGCCGCAATTCGAATTGACGGATTACCACGCCCAGGGCGCAGCGTTCTGGCTCCGGGTGGTGGGCGATGCGATGACCGCACCCAGCGGCCTCAGTATTTGCGAAGGCATGATGATTCTGGTCGATCCCGACATCGTCCCCGAACCGGGAAAAATGCTGATCGTGCAGTGGCCGGACAGTAGCGAGGCGACTTTCCGCAAGCTGATCGAAGAGGGCGGGCAGCGTTACCTGGTCCCGCTCAATCCCACCTATCCGAAAGCCCTGTTCACCGACACGTGCAATATCATCGGCGTGGTGGTTCAGGCGACCGCCCGATTCTAGTCAGACCGGTCCTGCGCGAAGGCAGGACCGATTTTCTTTTCACGCCTCTTCCAGTTCAACCAGCGCGGCGCCTTCGCTGACCATTTCGCCTTCCTGGCAATACAGCGCCTTGATGACTCCGGCGTGCGGCGCGCGAATGCTGTGCTCCATCTTCATGGCTTCCAGCACCACCAGTTGCGCGCCGGCTTCAACCGTTTGCCCGGCCTCAACGAGCACCCGCACGATGCTGCCGTTCATCGGTGCGGTCAGCCCGCCCTGATGACTGTGACTGGCTTCGACGGCGCTAATAGGATCATAGGATTCGATGCGGCGCAGCTCACCTTGCCACTGCAAATAGACAACGCCATCGCGACGAATAGCCCGATGTTTGCGGCGCAAACCGTTGTGCTCGGTGGACAGATGCTCGCCGTTGAGATGCGCCGAAGTGGCATCGCCCAACGTCAGCGCCCGATCCTGGCCTTCACACATCAAATGCAGGCTCGTCTCGTTCGGCAGCCCTGCCCGAAAACCGTTGCTGATCGCCCACGGTGAAGCAGGATCATCGACACGGGGAATGCTCGGCTGGCTTTGGGCAAACGCTTGAGCGGCGGCTTGCCAGAATTCATCACTGAGGGGCGCAGGTATCGGCAGCAATTGCTCGTGATAACGCGGGATGAACCCGGTATCCAGCTCCGCAGCGGCAAAGGCCGGATGAGCGATGATGCGCCGCAGAAAATTGATGTTGGTCTTGAGCCCGCCAATCGCAAATTCATCGAGCATGCTCAACAAACGCAGGCGCGCCTGCTCACGATCCTCGCCCCAGGCAATCAGCTTGCCGAGCATCGGGTCGTAGAACGGCGAGACCTCGTCACCTTCTTCAACACCGCTGTCGACCCGACGTCCCGGACCTGGTGCCGATTCGCGGTACAACTCGAGACGCCCCGTCGCAGGCAGGAAATCATTGCCCGGGTCTTCGGCATACAAGCGCACTTCGATGGCGTGGCCAAGCAGCGGAACCTGCTCCTGTGTCATTGGCAGCGCTTCACCCCGCGCCACGCGGATTTGCCAGGCCACCAGGTCAAGTCCGGTGATGGCTTCAGTGACCGGATGTTCGACTTGCAGGCGCGTGTTCATCTCCATGAAGAAGAACTCGCCGCGCGCATCCAGCAAAAACTCGACGGTACCGGCGCCGACGTAACCGATGGCTTGCGCCGAACGCACGGCGGCTTCACCCATCGCCCGCCGCAGTTCCGGGCCCAGCCCGGGTGCCGGGGCTTCTTCGACGACTTTCTGATGACGCCGCTGGATCGAGCAATCGCGCTCGTTGAGGTACAGGCAGTTGCCGTGCTGGTCAGCGAAAATCTGGATCTCGACGTGGCGCGGTTTCAGCAGGTATTTCTCCACCAGCATGCGCGAGTCGCCAAACGATGATTGGGCTTCGCGCTGAGCTGAGGCGAGGGCTTCGGCCAGTTGGCTGACCTCCTCGACGACTTTCATCCCTTTGCCGCCGCCCCCGGCCGTGGCCTTGAGCAGCACCGGGTAACCGATGCGTTCGCAGGCGTCGCGGAAGGTGTCGAGGTCCTGGGCTTCGCCGTGATAACCGGGCACCAGCGGCACGCCGGCGGTTTCCATCAAGGCTTTGGCGGCGGATTTGCTGCCCATGGCGTCAATGGCGGAGGCCGGCGGGCCTAGGAAGATCAAGCCGGCAGATTCGATGGCGCGGGCGAACCCGGCATTCTCCGACAGGAAGCCGTAGCCGGGATGGATCGCCTGGGCGCCGCTGGCCTTGGCCGCGGCGATCAGCTTGTCGATTTGCAGGTAGCTGTCGGCGGCCTTACTGCCACCGAGGTCTACTCGAATATCCGCTTCGCGGCTGTGCCGGGCATCTCGGTCGGTCGCGCTGTGCACGGCCACGGTGGTCAGGCCCAACGCTTTAGCGGTGCGCATCACTCGGCAAGCGATTTCGCCGCGGTTGGCCACCAGCAAAGTGGTGATGACAGGTGCGCTCATCAACGCGGCTCCTTGGTTGCGGCATGCCAGTTAGGCGGACGTTTTTGCAGAAAGGCCCGCAGACCCTCCTGGCCTTCGGGGCTGACGCGGATACGGGCGATCGCATTCTCTGTGTAGCGGCGCAGCGCCGGCGTCAGTGCGCCGTTCCCCACTTCGCGCAGCAGGTCCTTGCTGACGCGCATGGCGGCGGGGCTGTTGAGCAACAGGTTGTCGATCCATTGCTCGACACTCTGCTCCAGTTCGATGGTGGGATAACTCTCCGACAACAAGCCGATTTCCCGCGCCCGTTGTCCGCCAAATCGCTCAGCCGTCAGCGCATAACGGCGCGCCGCCCGTTCGCCAATGGCCTGTACCACGAACGGGCTGATCACCGCAGGGGCCAGGCCGATGCGCACTTCCGACAGGCAGAACTGCGCGTCATCGGCACCAATCGCCATGTCGCAGCAACTGATCAAACCCAGTGCGCCGCCGAATGCAGCTCCTTGCACCACGGCGAGGGTAGGGATTTTCAGTTTGGCGAGGTTGTACATCAACTCTGCCAGTTCCCGCGCGTCATCGAGGTTGGTGTGGTAATCGAGTTCGGCCGATTGCTGCATCCACGCCAGATCGGCGCCAGCGCTGAAATGTTTGCCACGCCCTCGCACCAGTAAAAAACGCAGACTGGCGTCGCTCGACACCTTGTCCAGCGCGAGGATCAGTTCGCGGATCATCTCGGCGTTGAAGGCGTTGTTCTTTTCTTCACGGCTGAGCCACAGGGTCGCAAAACCCCGCGGGTCGTTCAGCAGTTCGATGGTATTGAAGTCGCTCATATTCGTCCGTCTCCACAACTCATGTGGGAGCGGGCTTGCTCGCGAAAGCGATGGCGGTTTCACGATTGCTTCGCAACCGACCGGGAGCAAGCTCCCTCGCCACACAAGCCCGCCCCACAGAAAATCACATCCGGAACACGCCGAAGCGGCTCGGTTCGATTGGCGCATTCAGCGATGCGGACAGGGCCAGCGCCAATATGTCGCGGGTTTGTGCCGGGTCGATGACACCGTCATCCCAAAGCCGGGCGCTGGAGTAGTAGGGGTGACCCTGCTCTTCGTACTGATCGAGAATCGGTTGCTTGATCTCGGCTTCCTGTTCGGCACTGAAACCCTGACCACTGCGCTCAGCCTGCTCGCGCTTGACTTGCACCAACACACCGGCCGCTTGTTCGGCGCCCATGACGCCGATGCGCGCGTTCGGCCACATCCACAGAAAACGCGGATCGTAAGCTCGTCCGCACATGCCATAGTTACCGGCCCCGAAACTGCCGCCAATGATCACGGTGAATTTCGGCACCTTGGCGCACGCCACGGCAGTGACCAGTTTTGCGCCGTGCTTGGCAATGCCGCCGGCCTCGTATTTCTGGCCGACCATGAAGCCGGTGATGTTTTGCAGGAACAGCAGAGGAATGCCGCGTTGGCAGGCCAGTTCGATAAAGTGCGCGCCTTTTTGCGCGGCCTCGGCGAAGAGGATGCCGTTGTTGGCGAGGATGGCAATCGGATACCCGTGAAGGTGGGAAAAACCGCACACCAGCGTAGTCCCGAACAGCGCCTTGAATTCATCGAATACAGACCCGTCCACTAACCGCGCAATCACTTCACGCACGTCGAACGGTTGCTTGGCATCGGCCGAAACCACACCGTACAACTCGTCGCTGGCATAAAGCGGGGCGATCGGTGCGCGCTGCTTGACTTCGCCGAGCTTGCGCCAGTTGAGATTGGCGATGCTGCGCCGGGCAATGGCGAGAGCGTGTTCGTCGCTCTCGGCATAATGGTCGGCGACCCCGGAAATCTTGCAGTGCACATCGGCACCGCCCAGATCTTCGGCGCTGACCACTTCACCGGTTGCGGCTTTCACCAGCGGCGGGCCGGCGAGGAATATAGTTGCCTGCTGGCGCACCATGATCGCCTCGTCCGCCATCGCCGGCACGTAAGCGCCGCCCGCAGTGCAAGAGCCCATCACCACGGCGATTTGCGGAATGCCCATGGCGCTCATGTTGGCCTGGTTGAAGAAAATCCGCCCGAAGTGTTCTCGGTCCGGAAATACTTCATCCTGCCGCGGCAGATTGGCGCCGCCCGAATCCACCAGATAAATGCAAGGCAGGCGATTCTGCTGGGCGATGGTCTGTGCGCGCAGGTGTTTTTTCACGGTCAATGGATAATATGAGCCACCTTTGACCGTGGCATCGTTGGCGACAATCATGCACTCAATGCCTTCGACTCGACCGATCCCGGCTATGACGCCCGCGGCCGGCACGTCTTCGCCGTACACCTCGTAGGCGGCGAGTTGGCTGATCTCGAGGAACGGTGAGCCCGGATCGAGCAACCGATTGATGCGCTCGCGAGGCAGCAGTTTGCCTCGGGACGTGTGCCGTTCTTGCGCTTTCGCGCCGCCACCTTGCTGCACTTTGGCGAGCAGGGTGTGCAGAGCGCCGACCTGTTCGAGCATCGCCGCACTGTTGCTGGCGAACTCCGCTGAACGCGGGTTGAGCTGGGTATGCAGGATAGCCATGGACAGCTCCGTTTCAGCGAGTTTCGTTAAACAGTTCGCGGCCGATCAGCATGCGACGGATCTCACTGGTGCCGGCGCCGATTTCGTACAGCTTGGCGTCACGCAGCAGACGACCCGCCGGGAATTCGTTGATGTAACCGTTACCACCAAGAATCTGGATCGCGTCGAGGGCCATTTGCGTGGCGCGTTCGGCGCTGTAGAGGATCACGCCGGCGGCGTCCTTGCGAGTGGTTTCACCGCGTTCGCAGGCTTGGGCAACCGCGTAGAGGTAGGCGCGGCTGGCGTTGAGCTGGGTGTACATGTCGGCGACTTTGCCCTGGATCAGCTGGAACTCGCCGATGCTTTGGCCGAACTGCTTGCGGTCGTGAATGTACGGCACGATCAGGTCCATGCACGCTTGCATGATCCCGGTCGGGCCACCGGAAAGCACGACGCGCTCGTAATCGAGTCCGCTCATGAGCACTTTCACGCCACCGTTGAGCACGCCAAGAATGTTTTCCTCCGGCACTTCAACGTCGTCGAAAAACAGCTCGCAAGTGTTCGAGCCGCGCATGCCGAGCTTGTCGAATTTATTGCTGCGGCTGAAGCCTTTCCAGTCGCGCTCGACGATAAACGCGGTGATACCGTGCGGGCCTTTTTCCAGATCGGTTTTGGCGTAGATCACATAAGTGCTGGCGTCAGGGCCGTTGGTGATCCAGGTTTTGCTGCCATTGAGCACGTAGTGGTCGCCGCGTTTGTCGGCACGCAGTTTCATTGAAACTACGTCTGAGCCGGCATTCGGCTCGCTCATGGCCAGCGCACCGACGTGCTCGCCGCTGATCAGCTTGGGCAGGTATTTGGATTTCTGATCGTGGTTGCCGTTGCGGTTGATCTGGTTGACGCAGAGGTTGGAATGCGCGCCGTAGGACAGCGCAACCGAGGCCGAGCCCCGGCTGATTTCTTCCATCGCCACCACATGCGCCAGGTAACCCAGGCCTGCGCCGCCGTACTCTTCCGGCACGGTGACACCGAGCAGGCCCATGTCGCCGAATTTGCGCCACAGATCGTCAGGGAACAGGTTGTCGATGTCGATTTGAGCAGCGCGCGGGGCGATCTCTTTGGCGACGAAGGACTGAACCTGATCGCGCAACATGTCGATGGTTTCACCGAGGGCGAAGTTCAGGGATGGGTAGCTCATGGGGCACCTTTTGGCTTTTTTGTAGGGTGGAGAGAGGATGATTCAGTTCTCACCTTTACGTTAACGTAAGCCTGCGACGAATGACTGTCAATCACCCTTTACGTTAACGTTAACTTGAGTGATTCTTTAGGCGCACAACCTGCTTGCGATGGATGCAACCATAAGAGGCGTCAGCTCGATAAGCGCGCCGCTGTTTGTTGCGGACAAGCCAGTTCGCTCTTATAAAAACAAAAGGGGACGTCACGTCATGGATCAGCCCGGCGCAAAATCGCAACGCAGCTATACCCGTGGTTCTCAGGACAAACCGCTACTGGCGATGACCATCGGCGAGGCGTTCGATAACACGGTCATGCAGTATCCCGACGGTGAGGCGCTGGTCGTGCGGCATCAGCAGCTGCGTTACACCTGGCAGCAACTGTCCGACGCTGTTGACCTTCACGCCCGGGCTCTACTGGCGCTGGGTCTGCAAACCGGCGACCGTCTCGGCATCTGGGCGCCGAATTGTGCGCAGTGGTGCATCAGCCAGTTCGCCAGTGCGAAGCTCGGCGTGATTCTGGTCAACATCAATCCGGCTTACCGCAGTTCCGAGCTTGAGTACGCGCTGAAGCAATCGGGCTGCCAGTGGCTTGTGTGCGTCGGTGCTTTCAAAACCTCGGATTACCACGCGATGTTGCAGGGATTGCTGCCGGAGCTGGCAGAGCAGTCGATCGGGCATTTACGCAGCGAGCGCCTAGCGGATCTGCGCGGCGTGATCAGCCTTGATTCGCAGCCGCCTTCGGGTTTCCTGCCGTGGTCGCAGCTGGCCGACCTCGCGCTCAGCGTTTCACCACATCAGTTGCGCGAGCGCCAGGACAGTCTGCACTTCGACCAACCGGTGAACATCCAGTACACCTCTGGCACCACGGGTTTCCCCAAGGGCGCGACCCTCAGTCATTACAACATTCTCAACAACGGCTACATGGTCGGCGAAAGCCTCGGCCTGACCGCGAGCGATCGTCTGGTCATTCCTGTGCCGCTCTATCACTGCTTCGGCATGGTCATGGGCAATCTGGGTTGCATCACCCATGGCAGCACCATGATTTATCCCAATGATGCATTCGATCCACAACTGACGCTGGCCACTGTCGCCGAAGAAAAAGCCACCGCGCTCTACGGCGTACCGACCATGTTCATTGCCTTGCTCGATCAGCCGCAGCGTGCCGAATTTGACCTGTCGAGCCTGCGCACCGGGATCATGGCGGGCGCAACCTGTCCGATCGAGGTGATGCGCCGGGTCATCTGCGAACTGCACATGAGCGAAGTGCAGATTGCCTACGGCATGACGGAAACCAGTCCGGTGTCCTTGCAGACCGGGCCGTCAGACGAGCTGGAAGTGCGCGTCACCACCGTCGGCCGCACTCAGCCGCAACTGGAAAGCAAGATCATCGACGAAGGGGGCAACCCGGTGCCGCGCGGCACCATCGGCGAACTGTGCACCCGCGGTTACAGCGTCATGCTCGGCTATTGGAACAATCCGCAGGGTACCGCCGACGCCATCGACCCGGCCGGCTGGATGCACACCGGCGATCTGGCGAGCATGAACGATGAAGGCTACGTGTGCATCGCCGGGCGCAACAAGGACATGATCATCCGCGGCGGTGAGAATATTTACCCGCGGGAGCTGGAGGAGTTCTTCTTTACCCATCCGGCGGTTGCGGACGTGCAGGTAATCGGGATTCCGTGCTCGCGTTATGGCGAAGAAATTGTTGCCTGGATCAAGTTTCATCCGGGGCACAGCACCAACGAACTGGAACTGCAAACCTGGTGCAAGGAGCGCATCGCCCACTTCAAGACGCCGCGGCATTTCAAATTCGTCGAGGAGTTTCCAATGACCGTGACCGGCAAAATTCAAAAATTCCGCATGCGCGAGATCAGTATCGAGGAGCTGCGCGAAGAGCCGTTATGACAAATTCTCCCCTTGTGGGAGCCAGCCTGCTGGCGATAGCGGTGGTTCAGATACGCGAATGGATGGACACTCCGCAATCGCCAGCAGGCTGGCTCCCACAGAGGTGGTGAGCAAATCCGAATCGCAGAAAGCACAAAGGGGAGCCGAGGCTCCCCTTTAATTTGTCGTTGCGTGCTCTTTTTTTATTATTGAGGGGCGGTCTTTTGTTGTTTTTGGAAACCGTGACCCTTTACCGCTGTTTTTATCGATCCCCATCCGGGATCAAGAGCAAACGTATTTTTTTGAGCGCTGATCTACTTTTTCGCTGAGCGATCCAACCAGTACTGGAGCTACCTGGAGGTAGTTTTATTATTCTCTGTCCGGTTGCGGGTTACTCCGAAAAGCACCCTGACAAGCACATCCTCTCCAAAAAAATCTGTTAGCTGCGTCTCTGCCGTGTTGTTCTTGTTATATCAGAGTCGTTTCGTCTTATTTTTATTGGTTTGCTGCTTTTTATTCTTGTTATGCCATAGAGATAGCAGAAGCCGTGCCAACTTTATAAAACCCTTTTAATTCAAAGGCTTGAGTTTTTAGGGGGATTTTACGTCAGGTGAAATCCGACAATTTGTTTCCGTGTTACTCGCTTGTCCCCCACATTTCGGACCGCGCGGTAACACCTTGGTCACATCAGTCTGCATACTGCGCGCTCCGTACCTTGGCCACGCGCGAACCGGTCGGGCGACCCAGCACCGTGCAGATCTGCTGACCCGCCAGAATCAAGGCGTCCAGATCAATTCCAGTATCGATGCCCAAGCCATTCAACAGGTACACCACGTCTTCGGTCGCAACGTTACCGCTGGCGCCTTTTGCGTAGGGACAGCCGCCGAGACCGGCGATGGAACTGTCGAACACCGAGATGCCTTCGAGCAGGCTGGCATAGATATTGGCCATCGCCTGGCCATAGGTGTCGTGGAAATGCCCGGCCAGTTTCTCACGAGGCACATCGGCCGATACCACTTCAAACATCGTACGGGTAGCGCCCGCGGTGCCAGTACCAATGGTGTCGCCAAGAGAGACCTCGTAGCAGCCCATCGCATACAGCTCCCGGGCGACACGGGCGACTTGCTCGGGTTTGACGTCGCCCTCGTACGGGCAACCCAGTACGCAGGACACATAACCGCGCACCTTCACGCCGTGCTGCCGGGCAGCGTCCATGATCGGCTCGAAGCGCTGCAGGCTCTCGCTGATCGAGCAATTGATGTTGCGCTGGGAGAACGCTTCCGAAGCGGCAGCAAACACCGCGACTTCCTTGACCCCGGCGGCAATCGCGTCTTCGAAACCGCGCAGGTTCGGCGCGAGGGCGGCATAGGTCACCCCCGGCTGGCGCTGGATCTGCGCGAAGACGTCAGCGGAACCGGCCATTTGCGGCACCCATTTGGGCGATACGAAACTGCCGACTTCTATATAGCCCAGGCCGGCAGCAGTCAGCGCATTAACCAGTTGTACTTTGTCGGTGACGCTGATCGGTTGAGCTTCGTTTTGCAGCCCGTCGCGGGGGCCGACTTCGACCAGGCGTACGTGGGAGGGTAGGGGCATGGGAATCGACCTGTGCTGATTGACTGAGTGCACTGAAGACCTGTGGGAGCGGGCTTGCTTGCGAAGCGGTGTATCCGCCAACATTTTTGTTGAATGTGAGTCCGCATTCGTCGGAATGCCGCCCAGACCAAGCCCGCTCCCACAGGAGACAGCGTGAACTTACTGAATTGATTGACTCTTGATTGTCTGTTCCAGCGCCTGAGTGCAGCGCTCCTGCGCGGTATCAAGTTCCAGCTTCATCTGTTCAATGTCGAGCATCTGTTGCTCCAGCTGATCCCGGCGCTCGGCTATTTTGGTCAGCATGGTTTGCAGCTGTTTCTGATTGCCGCCGGTGGGGTCGTAGAGTTCGATCAGCTCGCGGCATTCGGCCAGCGAAAAGCCGATGCGCTTGCCGCGCAGGATCAGCTTCAGACTGACTTTGTCCCGTGGCGAATAAATCCGTTCCTGGCCGCGCCGCTCCGGGCTGAGCAGGCCTTGCTCTTCGTAAAAACGAATCGCCCGGGTGGTGATGTCGAGCTCGCGGGCGAGGTCGGAGATGCTGTAGGTCTGGCTGCTCATGGAAGCGCTCGGAAAGGTCATGGCGCTAAGCTAATGGCAGGTTGACGTTTACGTCAAGGGGCGCGGTTCTGTGGTGTTGCCACTGGCCTCATCGCGAGCAGGCTCGCTCCCACATTATCTGCATTCGTTCGATAGGAATTTGAACGAATGTGGGAGCGAGCCTGGGTTACGGCTCCTACACCTTATCGAGCTTCTTCTCATGCGCCGTTACTTGCTGGCACAGCTCGATCATCTGCTCGCGCATCCAGCGGTTAGCCGGGTCCTGATCGGTGCTTTCGTGCCAGTAAAGGTGGGTTTCCACGGGCGGCACGTCATTCACAGGCAGGCTGAACGCGTGCAGATCGTTGCGCCGGGCAAAACGCTCCGGCACGGTCATGACCATGTCGGTCTGCTGCAACACTTGTGAAGCCATCAGGTAATGCTGGGAGCGCAGGGCGATCTTGCGTTGAATGCCCATTTTGCCCAACGCCAGGTCAACGTGACCGAGGCCACTGCGGCGACTGGAAATATGAATGTGGGTCAGCGCCAGGTAATCATCCAGAGTCAGTTTCTCTTTGCCGGCCAGTGGATGGCCCTTGCGCATGGCGCACACGTAGCGATCTTCCATCAACTTGACGTGGCGCACTTGTGGGTCGGTGTTGAGCGGTGCATCCACCGCGAAGTCGAGACGACCGGCCGCCAGTTCCTTGGTGGTTTCGCGACGCTTGGACAGAAAACTTTCGATGATCACCGTCGGTGCCAGGCGGCGCAGGCGCTGGAACAGCGGCGGCAGGATCACGGCTTCGGTAAGGTCGGTCATGCTGATGCGATACGTCTTGACCGCCTGCAGCGGGTTGAAGATGCGGCTTTCCTGCACGGAAACCCGCAGCAGCGACAGGGCGTTACGCACCGGGCCGATGATGTTCTGCGCCATCGGAGTCGGCACCATGCCCTGGGCGGTTCGCACGAACAATGGATCGTTGAATGTCTCGCGCAGGCGGGCCAGAGCGTTCGAGACCGCCGGTTGAGTGATGCCGACAATCTGCCCCGCGCGGGTCAGGTTGGCTTCGGTGTAGATCGCGTCGAAGACGATGAAAAGGTTGAGGTCGACCTTGCTCAGATTCATTGCGCGGCACTCTTATTGTTGGGTCTCAATCAGCCGATCATATATCGGTGATGAATGTTAATACACGCCGAGAATAGGCTAGGTAAATTTTCGTTGCTGTTCTAGCATCGATTGCATGATCTGAACAACTCCTCTGAAACCTCACTTTGAAAGGTAGAGCTGCCCATGGATTTCGCTTATTCGCCCAAGGTGCAAGAACTGCGTGAGCGCGTGACCGCGTTCATGGACACCTACGTTTACCCCGCCGAAGCCGTGTTCGAGCGCCAAGTTGCCGAGGGCGATCGCTGGCAGCCGACGGCAATCATGGAGGAGCTCAAACTCAAGGCCAAGGCCGAAGGGCTGTGGAATTTGTTTCTGCCTGAGTCGCAACTCGGCGCCGGCCTGACCAACCTTGAATACGCCCCACTGGCGGAAATCATGGGCCGTTCGTTGCTCGGGCCTGAGCCGTTCAACTGTTCCGCACCGGACACCGGCAACATGGAAGTCCTGGTGCGCTATGCCAACGAAGAACAGAAACAACGCTGGCTCGAGCCGCTGCTGCGCGGCGAAATTCGCTCGGCATTCGCCATGACTGAACCGGACGTCGCGTCATCGGACGCTACCAACATGGCCGCTCGAGCCGTGCGTGATGGCGATGAGTGGGTGATCAACGGCAAAAAATGGTGGACGTCGGGCGCTTGCGATCCGCGCTGCAAGATCATGATTTTCATGGGGCTGAGCAATCCCGACGCACCGCGTCACGCTCAGCACTCGATGATCCTGGTGCCGGTGGATACGCCCGGCGTGAAGATTGTCCGTCCGCTGCCGGTGTTCGGTTACGACGATGCGCCTCACGGTCATGCTGAAGTGCTGTTCGAAAACGTCCGCGTGCCGTACGAAAACGTCCTGTTGGGTGAAGGGCGCGGCTTTGAAATCGCTCAGGGGCGCCTCGGGCCAGGCCGGATTCACCATTGCATGCGGTCGATCGGCATGGCGGAGCGTGCGCTGGAGTTGATGTGCAAGCGCTCGGTCAACCGGACGGCTTTTGGCAAACCGTTGGCGCGCCTCGGCGGCAACATCGACAAGATTGCCGACTCTCGGATGGAGATCGACATGGCACGCCTGCTCACGTTGAAAGCGGCTTACATGATGGACACCGTCGGCAACAAGATCGCCAAGAGTGAAATCGCACAGATCAAAGTGGTCGCACCGAATGTGGCCCTGCGGGTGATCGACCGTGCGATCCAGATTCACGGCGGGGCAGGGGTGTCCAACGACTTCCCGCTGGCCTATATGTACGCGATGCAACGCACGCTGCGCCTGGCCGATGGCCCGGACGAAGTGCACCGCGCAGCGATCGGCAAATTTGAAATCGGCAAATACGTGCCGAAGGAAATGCTGCGCAGCGGTCAGTAATCCTGTAGCAAAGCCTGCTCTGGCGAGTGTACTCAATGCCTGTGGGAGCAAAGCTTGCTTGCGATGGCATTGGATCAGCCGACATTAATGCTGGCTGGCAGGGCCTCATCGCGGGCAAGCCCGGCTCCCACAGGGATCGATGTCGTCTGGATCAACGCGATCCATTGTAGGAGCTGGCTTGCCAGCGATGGTGGCCTTCGATCCAGTCTGATTCTCGCGAATGTACTCAGGCCTGTGGGAGCCAAGCTTGCCAGCGATGCCGGCTTTCGAACCTCAGTCGATCACTGGCATCCCAAAAAAAGCCCGCGCGCAGGCGGTTGTGTGCGCGGCCAGCGCTTCCTCGCTTTCCCCGCGATGCATTGCCACTTCGCGCAGCACTTCGGTCAAATACGCCGGCTCGTTGCGGCCGTTTTTTGGCTTGGGCCGCAAGCTGCGTGGCAACAGGTAAGGCGCGTCACTTTCCAGCATCAACCGTCCGCGTTTGATCTCCTTCACCAACGGATGCAGATGAGTGCCACGACGTTCGTCACAAATCCAGCCAGTGATGCCGATGTGCAAGTCCTGATCGAGGTAACTGAACAGCGCCTTTTTTTCGCCGGTGAAGCAATGCACCACGGCGGCAGGTAGCTGGTCGCGATAATCGCGGAGGATTTCCAGCAAGCGCTGACTGGCGTCGCGTTCATGAAGGAAGACCGGCATTTGCAGTTCGACCGCCATCGCCAGATGTTCTTCGAGGACTTTTTCCTGTTGCGGACGAGGCGAGAAATCACGATTGAAATCCAGCCCGCATTCACCCACGGCGAGCACTCGTGGCTCCGTGAGCAAACTGCGCAGACGCTGAGCGCTGTCTGCGTTCCAGTCGCTGGCGGAATGTGGATGAAGGCCAGCGGTGGCAAACAATCGCAGCGCCGTGTCATCCAGCTGTTGGCACAGCTCCAGTGCCTGCTCACTGCCCTCGACACTGGTGCCGGTCAGCACCAGTTGGCAGACGCCGGCCGCATAGGCGCGATCGAGCACAGCCTGATGTTTGTCGGCAAAACCGGGGTTGGTCAGGTTGACGCCAATATCGATGAGTTGCATGGTGCTACCTCGGACCAAAGGCCGGAAAGCATATCAGAGCTGTAGATTTATAAGAAAAGCCAAGAACTACAAAGGGTTGTGACGGTCTGCTAAAGCCGCAATACTGGCCGGATTGGCAAGGTGCCACCACTGTGCCAGTCTTGCGCACTTGCCAGCGCTCAATGCGCTCTGTTTCTGTCGTTCGATTTCCCGGTATTTTTCGGAATCGGCCCAGTATTCTTCCCGGAGAGTGGATGACACGTCCCTCGATTCTGCTACTGCTGTGTTGTTCGCTGCTGCTGCCGATGCCGGCAGTCGCGCGTCTTGCCGGCCCGCTGCAAGCTGTGCCGGCGGCAAAGGTCCGTGATCTCGCGGAGATCCGCAGCAGTCGCGTGTTGCGCGTACTGGTCAATCAGAGCCGCAACAGCTCCGGCGAAGTTCAGGGTCAGGCCATAGGTGTCGAATATCATCGCCTGCGCGCTTTCGAGCAATACCTGAATGGCCACGCTCGTGATGGCCAGGAAATTACCCTCAAGATCATTCCCAAAGCCAAGGATCAATTGCTCGGCGCGTTGCAGCGCGGCGAGGGCGACCTGGTTGCGCCTGGTGAGCTGCTTGATCTGCAGCCCGGTTATGCGGTGAGTTCAAGCGAGCCGGTCGCCCGTAATGTGCCGTTGCTGTTGGTGGGGATCAAAGGTGAGCGACGCTTTACTCGACTGGAGCAGCTTTCCGGCAAAACCCTGGCGTTGCCGACCGGCAGCGCTGCCGGGGACGCCGTCAGTCAAATCAACCAGAAGCTGGCGCTGCACAAACTGCCGCCGGTCAATATCGAATGGGTCGACCCCAGTCTGGCGGTCGAGGATGTGCTGGAAATGGTTCAGGGCGGAATCTTTCACCTGACCATCGTCGAGCAACCCATTGCCGAACGCTGGGGCAAGATTTTGCCGAAGTTGCGCTTCGATCGGCAGGTGGTGATCAGCGATCCGGGTGAGGAATTCTGGTTCGTGCGCCGTGATGCATCAATGCTGCGTGCCAGCATCGATCGTTTTCTGACGGGGTACAAAAAACCTTCGGATCAGGATGTGGCATTTGTGCGCATCTATAGACGCCTGTATCAGGTGCACTATCCGCTGGCGAAAGCGGATCGTAAACGGCTCGAAAGTCTGCGGCCTGTGCTGCAGAAACACGCCGACGCGCAAGGCATGGACTGGCTAAACCTCGCGGCGCTGGCGTTCAAGGAGTCGCGACTGCAACCCAATGCGCGCAGTGGCAGAGGCCCGACAGGCTTGATGCAGATCACCCCGTCGGCGGCGCAGCGGGTAGGGGTCAACAATATTCAGAATCTTGATGCCAATGTGCAGGCCGGTGCCAAGTACCTCGCGATGATCCGGCGCAAGTTTTTCGCCAGCCCCAAGCTCAACGAACGCGAGCGCATGGCATTTGTGCTGGCGGCCTACAACATCGGGCCGGAGCGTGTTCAGGCGATGCGTGCCGAGGCGCGGCGACGAGGCCTGAATCCTAATCAGTGGTTCTTCCAGGTCGAGCGTATTGCCATGGAGCAGGTGGGAATGGGACCTGTCAGCTATGTTAATAGCGTGAACAAGTATTACCTGGCGTTCGATCGCGAGCGGGAGTCGCTAGAGCCAGGGACAGAAAGTCGTCTCTCGCAAATAATCAGATAAACTGATGGTTATGACGAGATATTTGCGCTTTTGGCATTTATATATTCGATTAAGATGGCGACCAACATTACTCAACTCTCAAAATGGATGACACAGCATGAGCTCAATGATCAATAAGGTTTTGTTTACCCACGCTGGCTACGGCCTGACAGTTTTGCGTATTTTCGTCGGCATCATTTTCGCTGCACATGGTGCGCAGAAGCTTTTTGGCGCGTTTGGCGGACACGGTTTGGCAGGCACTGCGCAGTTCATGGAAAGCCTCGGGCTGGCACCGGGCTATCTGATGGCGATGCTGGCCGGTGGTACCGAATTTTTTGGCGGTCTGGCGTTGATTGTCGGCCTGCTGGCTCGCCCTGCGGCATTGGGGCTGACGTTTGTTTCGCTGGTGGCAATTTTCACGGTGCACATCAGCAATGGTTTGTTTATGGCCAACAATGGCTATGAGTTTGCCCTGGCGTTGCTCGGCGGGAGTATTGCGGTGTTGATCGAGGGGGCCGGTAAATTGTCGGTTGATCGGGCCATTGCCGGGTAATGTCGCGAGTGCCGAGGCTGCCTGCGAGCTAGCCTGACCTGGACGGGTGTGCGGTGAAGACAATGGACGCAGAGCCTCCATGACCTCTCACTTCACACCCGTTTTTTATTGCGCGTCATTCTTGACACTGCTCGGTCAGCTTCTCTACGATGTTGCTCATGCGCCGATTTAAACAGCTACTTGCGGGGCGCCAGGTGACTCACAGAGTTGCCGACAGAAGCTTGCAACACAGCTTCGAAATACCGCTAAAGCGCTGGTTCGGTGTTGCCTCTCACCTGCCATGCAGACTTTTGAGGCAGAGACACGACACGATGAATGCACTAAGCCCCGTTGCACGCCCCGCGCCGATCACGGCACATCTCACCCAGCGTAATCCAAAAATCCTGCTTGGCGGCAATCATCAGCCGACGCTTCTGCGTTACCTCGATGGCTGGCCACGTCGTAACGGCGGGCCTGCGGCTTTCCTGATCCAGTTTGTCGAAGACGGCGAATCACTGGCACGTTTTGCCAGCGACAGTTTCGATCTGGCGGTGATTCAATCACCCAATCTGGAGGACGCGGCAGAAGTCATCAAGCAACTGACACGCGTCGCTCGACAAGGGCTGATCACCCGCCGCTGAGGCTTACGGGTAGTCG
>NZ_JMCL01000025.1 GCF_000690905.1 Pseudomonas sp. Ant30-3
TGGCGAGGGAGCTTGCTCCCGCTGGGCTGCGAAGCAGCCCCAAAAATCTTGCGACCGCTTCGCGCTGGAGCGCCAGCCCGGTCGAACGGGAGCAAGCTCCCTCGCCACAAAAGCAGTCTCGCCACCCTTCAACTTCAAACCACCGCAGCCCGCCGCTGCACAAACCGGTCTACATACTCATCCGCCGGCGAATGCAGGATCTCGCGCGGCGTGCCGACCTGAATCAGCCGCCCGTCCTTGAGGATCGCGATGCGGTTGCCAATCCGCACGGCTTCGTCGAGGTCATGGGTGATGAAGACGATGGTCTTGTGCAGGGTTTTCTGCAGCTCCAGCAACTGATCCTGCATTTCGGCGCGGATCAACGGATCAAGGGCGCTGAACGCCTCGTCCATCAGAATGATGTCGGTGTCCGCCGCCAAAGCGCGGGCCAGGCCGACGCGCTGGCGCATGCCGCCGGAGAGCTGATGCGGGTATTTGTTTTCGTAGCCTTTGAGGCCCACGGTGTTGATCCAGTGCAGCGCGCGTTCGCTGCACATCTGCTTGCTCTCGCCGCGCACTTTCAAGCCGTAAGCGACGTTGTCCAGCACGGTCTTGTGCGGCAACAGGCCGAAGCTCTGGAACACCATGCTGATCTTGTGTCGGCGAAATTCGCGCAGGGCTTCCATGTCGTACTGCAGGATGTCCACGCCATCCACCAGGATCGCGCCGCTGGTGGGGTCGATCAGGCGATTGAAGTGGCGCACCAACGTGGATTTGCCCGAACCGGACAGGCCCATGATCACGAAGATCTCGCCAGTGCCGATGCTCAACGACAGGTCATTCACGCCGACTACGCAGCCGGTTTCGGCGAGCACCTGATCCTTGGTTTTGCCCTGCCCCACCATGGCCAGCGCCTCCCTGGAACGGTTGCCGAAAATCTTGAAGACGTTTTTGACTTCGATCTTGCTGATGGCTTCGTTGCTCATTTGCTCACCTCATGCCGTGGCCGACCGTACGCTTGAGTAATCCGGTCGATGACCACTGCCAGAATCACGATCGCCAGACCGGCTTCAAGGCCGCGTCCGACGTTGAGGGTCTGAATCCCCACCAGCACGTCTTCACCCAGGCCTCGGGCGCCGATCATCGAGGCAATCACCACCATCGACAGGGCCATCATGGTGGTCTGGTTTATCCCGGCCATGATGCTCGGCAGCGCCAGCGGCAGTTGCACGCCAAACAGTTGCTGCCAGCGGTTGGCGCCGAACGCATTGATCGCTTCCATCACTTCGCCGTCAACCTGGCGAATGCCCAGGTCGGTCAGGCGGATCAGCGGCGGCGCAGCGTAAATCACCGTGGCGAAAATCGCCGGGACCTTGCCCAGACCGAACAGCATCAATACCGGGATCAGGTACACGAAACTCGGCATGGTCTGCATGATGTCCAGCAGCGGCATCAGCACTGAGCGCAGGCGATTGCTGCGCGCGGAAAGGATCCCCAGCGGGATGCCGATCAGCACCGATATGACTGTCGCCACCATCATCAGCGCCAGCGTCTGCATCAGCTTGTCCCAGAGGCCGACTGCGCCCACCAGAAACAGCAGACCGACGATGACGGCGGTGGTCACCACTTTGCGCGTGGCGTGCCAGGCGACGCCACCGACGATAGCCAGCATCAACCACCACGGCGCCGCACGCAGCAGGCCTTCCAGATTGACGATGGCCCACAGCAACGTGTCAGAGATGCTGCGGAACACATCGCCGTAATTGGTGACCAGCGAATCGACCCAACCGTTGACCCAGTCGGCGATGGAAAAGGTAAAGCTTTCGGGAAACATAGGAGACTCTCAATCAAGGGGTTGCGATCAAGCGTTCGACTGCCGGTGCCGGCAGTCGGAAAACTCGACCTACAAGGCCGCGTCGATTTTTTTGGCGGCGTCTTCGCTCACCCATGCATGCCAGACTTCAGGATGTTCCTTGAGGAAGATTTTCGCCAGTTTCGGCGAAGCAATCCGCTCCTTGGCCATGCGCCCGAGATTCTGGTTGAGCAGGTCGATCGGCAGGTTGACCTTTTCCAGCACGGCCACCAGTTCCGGGGCTTCGTCGTGGAAGACTTTGGACAGGCCGACCTTGATGGTCACGCTCTTGTCGACGCCCGGTTTCTCTTCGAGTTTGACCAGATCGACCTGGCCCATCAGCGGGGTCGGCGACCAGTAATAGAACAGGATCGGCTCGCCACGTTTGTAGCTCGACAACACCGCCGCATCCAGCGCCGGGCCGGTGCCCGGACGGAAGTTGGTGTAAGTGCTTTCCAGACCGTAGCTCTTGAGCATTTCGCTGTTGTCCAGCTCACAGGTCCAGCCGGCAGGGCAGTTGTAGAAACGGCCTTTGGACGGCTCTTCCTGATCCTTGAAGACTGCTGCGTATTTGCTCAGGTCAGCAATGTTTTTCAGGTCGGGGGCCTTGGCTTCCAGCTTGCGGCTGGCATCACCCTCGATCACGTAGCGCGGCACGTACCAGCCTTCGATCGCGCCAGTGACCGGCGCGCCGACACCCACGACTTTGCCGGCCTTCTCGGCCTTGTTCCAGACTTCGCTGCGGCCAACCCATTCTTCGGCGAACACCTGAATGTCATTGCTGCTCAGGGCGTTTTCCATGGTGATGGAGTTGCCCGGCAGGCTGTCGGTCTTGCAGTCGTAGCCTTTCTCCAGAACGATTTGCAGCACGTCGGTCAGCAGCATGCCGCTTTCCCAGTTCAGGCCGGCGAACTTCACCGGTTTGCCCGATTCGCACCAGCCAGCCGCCTGAGTGGCGCCGGCACCGGTCAGCACGCCCATGGCAAGCAATGCGGTCAGCAGGGTCTTGTTGGATTTCATTGTCGTGACGCTCCTAATCATGAATTGGCTTACGGCAGTCAAGAGGCATCCAGCCCTGTCCACGTCCCAATCAGGCCTGCGCCGCAGCGCCACCGGCCACTCTTGTTTCAGGTTGTGCAACGCTGTCCTGCTCGACCGGCAGAATCAGATGATCGGGCACCGAACCGTGCCATTTTTTTGCGCACAGGTAATACAGGGCGGCGGGAAGCACCAGACCGATAATCCAGGAAATATCCACGCCACCCAGGGTTTCCACCAACGGACCGGTATAGAACTTGGTCGCAATGAAAGGCAACTGCACCAGCACACCGAAAACATAGACGCTGATGCCCAAGGCGTTCCAGCGACCGTAGCGACCGTTTGGATCAGCCAGCGCCGGCACGTCATAGCGCTCGCGAGTGATGCAGTAGTAGTCCACCAGATTGATCGCGCTCCAGGGTGTGAAAAACGCCAGCAAAAACAGGATGAACGACTTGAACGCACCGAGGAACGAGTGCTGGCCGAGCAAGGCGATCAGGGTCGCAGTACCGACGATAATCAGTACGAAGACCAGACGCTGCAAACGCGTGACCTGCAAGTGACCTCGAAAACCGCTGATGATCGTCGCAATGCACATGAAGCTGCCGTAGGAGTTCAGCGTTGAAATGGTGACCTTGCCGAATGCGATGCTGAAGTACAGCAGCGCAGCCGTTGCACCGGTACCGCCCAGACCCACAATGTAGGCCACTTCGTGCCCGGCGAATTGGCCGTTGGCCGATGCGGCGGCAAACACGCCGAGAATCATCGCCACCTGGGCGCCAATCACCGAACCGGCGCCAGCGGCGAAAAAGGTTTTCACCGAGGAAATCTTGCTCGGCAGGTAACGGGAATAGTCAGCCACGTAAGGGCCGAAAGCGATCTGCCAGGACGCCGCGAGCGACACCGCAAGCAGAAAACTGCTCCAGCTGAAGTGGCGGATTCGCAGAAGAGCGCCCACGTCCGTTTGGCTCATCAGACGGTAGAACAGGTAAACAAAAGCAATCACTCCGATAACGCTGGCGACCCGGCCGATGAAGTGGATCACCCGATAACCGAGCACCGTGACCAGCACGATGACGCTGGCGAAAATGAGGATACCGACGCTGTCGCTGACCCCGAACAACTGGCCTAGCGCCTGGCCGGAAAGCACCGTTCCCGTGGCGGTGAAACCAAGGTACATCAAGCAAACCAGTACGATCGGAATGGCCGCGCCGTAAACGCCGAACTGTACCCGGCTGGAAATCATCTGCGGCAGACCCAGCTTCGGCCCTTGCGCCGCATGCAACGCCATCACCCCGCCGCCGATCAATTGGCCGATCAGCAAACCGATCAACGACCAGAACACATCGCCGCCCAGCACCACGGCCAGGGCACCGGTGACAATCGCAGTGATTTGCAGGTTGGCGCCCAGCCACAGGGTGAACTGGCTCAACAGACGACCGTGTCTTTCCGCTTCCGGGATGTAGTCGATCGAACGCCTTTCGATCAACGGTTCGCTGCCTGCACGAGCGTTGTTAACAGCCATGATTCAACCTCTGTGGATTGTTCTTGGAATTCGACTCGTTTTGCTTTTCCTGTGGGAGCGAGCCTGCTCGCGAAGGGGCAAGCACATCTAACATTGATGCTGAATGACCCACCGCTTTCGCGAGCAGGCTCGCTCCCACATAAAGCACTTCTCCAGATCTGTGTTACTTGCCGGTAATCATCGGCAGGTTCAGCCCCTGCTCCTTCGCACAATCAATCGCGATCTGGTAACCCGCATCGGCGTGACGCATGACACCCGTCGCCGGGTCGTTGTGCAGTACGCGCGCGATGCGCTCGGCCGCTTCATCCGTCCCGTCGCAGACAATCACCATGCCCGAATGCTGCGAGAATCCCATGCCAACGCCGCCGCCGTGATGCAAGGAAACCCAGGTTGCACCGCTCGCGGTGTTGAGCAGCGCATTGAGCAGCGGCCAGTCGGACACGGCGTCGGAACCGTCCTGCATCGATTCGGTTTCACGGTTCGGGCTGGCCACCGAACCGGAATCCAAGTGGTCGCGACCAATCACGATCGGCGCGGACAATTCACCGCTACGTACCATTTCGTTGAACGCCAGACCCAGCTTGGCGCGCAGGCCCAAACCGACCCAGCAGATACGTGCCGGCAAACCCTGGAAGCTGATGCGCTCACGGGCCATGTCCAGCCAGTTGTGCAGGTGGGCGTCGTCTGGAATCAGTTCTTTGACTTTAGCGTCGGTCTTGTAGATGTCCTCGGCGTTGCCCGACAGTGCGGCCCAGCGGAACGGACCGATGCCACGGCAGAACAGCGGACGGATGTAAGCCGGTACGAAGCCCGGGAAGTCGAACGCGTTTTCCACGCCTTCCTCTTGCGCCATCTGACGGATGTTGTTGCCGTAGTCGAAGGTCGGAATGCCCATCTTCTGGAATTCCAGCATCGCTTTCACGTGCACGGCCATCGATTGCTTGGCGGCTTTGACCACGGCAGCAGGCTCGGTCTTGGCGCGAGCGCGGTATTCGTCCCAGGTCCAGCCGGCCGGCAGGTAACCGTTGAGCGGGTCGTGGGCGCTGGTCTGGTCGGTGACCATGTCCGGGCGTACACCGCGCTTGACCAGTTCCGGCAGAATTTCCGCGGCGTTACCCAGCAGCGCGATGGAGATCGCCTTGCCTTCCTTGGTGTATTTCTCGATACGCGCCAGCGCGTCGTCGAGGTCGGTAGCTTGCTCGTCGACATAGCGGCTGTTGAGGCGGAAATCGATGCTGACCTGCTGGCATTCGATGTTCAGCGAGCACGCCCCGGCCAGGGTCGCGGCAAGCGGTTGCGCGCCGCCCATGCCGCCCAAACCTGCGGTCAGCACCCAGCGACCTTTGAGATTGTCGTTGTAATGCTGGCGACCGGCTTCGACGAAGGTTTCGTAAGTGCCCTGGACGATGCCTTGGCTACCGATATAGATCCAGCTGCCGGCGGTCATCTGTCCGTACATGGCCAGGCCTTTGGCGTCGAGTTCGTTGAAGTGCTCCCAGCTCGCCCAGTGCGGCACCAGGTTGGAGTTGGCGATCAGCACGCGCGGCGCATTGCTGTGGGTCTTGAACACGCCGACGGGCTTGCCGGATTGCACCAGCAGGGTCTCGTCGTCATTCAGGTTAGTCAGGCTCTCGACGATTTTGTCGTAGCACTCCCAGTTACGCGCAGCACGACCGATACCACCGTAAACCACCAGTTCTTTAGGGTTCTCGGCGACTTCCGGGTCGAGGTTGTTCATCAACATTCGCAGCGGCGCTTCGGTCAGCCAGCTCTTGGCGGTCAGCGTGTTACCGCGTGCAGCACGGATTTCAACGTCACGGCGCTTGGTGAAAGAAGCAGTCGTAGATTTATTGTCAGTCACGAAAAAGACTCCTCAGCGATCAATTCAAACCAACCCTGGCAGTGGGCAAGCAGCCTGCGCGCTTCGTTGCGGCGCAAACGAATCAGTGGACGCTGCAGAGAGTCTCGATCGACTCATACGCATACGTCTTTACTTGTACATACAAGCATATGCAATCGAGCGGCCAACTTTTTGAATCAAATCTTTTGAGAAAACCGGCGCAGGGCTGGAGAGCGCCTGAACCGTGGGTTCTGGCGAAGATGAAATTTTTGCAGGGGGATTTTGCGGAGGGGTGGCTGCTGATTTTTAAGCGTAGCTTTGCGCCACGCTGGGGCGTTTGGTAACAAGATGGTGCGCGATGGGAAACAGGTAAAGAGACTTTTGTGGTGAGGGGGCTTGGCGAAACGTCGCACCGCCCCGTTGGGCTGCGCAGCAGTCCTGTTGTTTTTTGGGGCCGCTTCGCGACCCAACGGGGGCAAGCCCCCTCGCCACAGTGGATCTGTTCAGCAGTTGATCAGCGTGCGGTCAGTTCGATTACGCAGCAGGCGCCGGTAATGGAGACTTCCAGCAGTCCGTTGTTTGCGTCGAGTTGCAAGCAGTCGTGGCGACCCAACTCTGAGGCGCTGTTACCGACTTTGACTTCCAGCGCATCGCTGACACTGAACACCAGCACCGTCCCCGCCGAACTGAAAAACCGTTGCTCGCCTTCCAGCCACTGCAGCCGCGCGCTGTATCGCTGCGGCGCATAAATCAGATTGAAATCGCGGATGGGTCCGCCGAGCAATTTGCAGGAAACCAGGCTCTCGCCGCTGAATGCAAACGGGTCGAGCGGTAACAACGGCCGAGTGTTTTGACCGTCAATCCGCAAGGTCATGCCTTGGCCTTGCAACACAGTGATCACGCGTTGGTAGCCGGTGAATGTGGAAAATCCACCCGACTCACCAATGTCGGCAATCGACAGACGCCAGCCAAAACCATCGAGACCCCTCCCCGCGTCGCGGGTGATTTCTTCAGTGCTGCCGCCGCCGTTTTTCCACGGCATGCGCGGATAATCGACCGCGCGCAAAACCTTCAATTCGCTCATTTGTGGCTCTTTATTTATGAAAGCGTCCTTCCAGACGATGACGGGAACCTGGGTGGATCAAACGGGCGGCGGTCACTGGCTGACGGCCGGACCAGGTGCGACGACGGATCAGCAGGCAAGGCTCGCCCTTTTCAATCTGCAACAACTTGCATTCGGACGCCTCCGCCAGAATCGCCTCAACCACGTGCTCGCCTTCGGTCAACGGCGCGACCTGGTTCAGATAGGCGTAAGGCGTCTGCAGGGTGAAGTCCTGCTTGAGGTAGTCCGGTGCCACCAGCGCGTTGACGAAGCGGTCTTCGATCTGCACCGGAATATCGTTTTCGAAATGCACGATCAGCGAGTGGAAGACTTTCTGTCCCTCGCGCATGTCCAGTGCCAGCGCACGTTCGGAACCCGCCGCCTCTTCTTCGAGGGTGATGACCTTGCAGGTATGGCGATGGCCGCGCGAAGCGATCTCATCGGCAATGTTGTGCACCTCAAACAGGGCCGACTGGCTTTTCGGCTCGGCGACGAACGTACCGACGCCTTGCATGCGCACCAGCAGACCGTCGGCCGTCATCTCGCGCAGAGCACGGTTGATGGTCATGCGGCTGAAACCGAGCTGGTTTACCAACTCGCTCTCCGACGGAACGCGGTAATGCGGCGGCCAGTTTCCACTATCGATCTGCTGGGTGATCATCTGTTTGACGCGGGCGTACAAGGGCGCCGGACTGTCGCCCATGTGTGCGGCCAACGGTGACACTGGGGGCGGAGTCGGCACGGTTAATCCTTGATCGTCTGATGATGGTGGCTAGCTTGCCGGAGTTTACCGAGCAGGCAAACGTCTGTATATGTATATACAAATAACACACGATGGGGTGCTGAACCATGTCCGCCTTCTTTGCCGATCGCGCGCTGCTGCCTAGTGGATGGGCCAATAATGTACGTCTTGAGGTCAGCGCCGACGGCGTTCTGACCCGCATCCAGGCCGATTCCCACGCTGATGGCGCAGAGCGGCTGAACGGTCCGCTACTGCCGGGCATGCCGAATCTGCACTCCCACGCATTCCAGCGCGCGATGGCCGGGCTGGCGGAAGTGGCGGGTAATCCGAACGACAGTTTCTGGACCTGGCGCGATCTGATGTACCGGCTCGTCGGAAAAATCAGCCCGGATCAGCTCGGTGTCATCGCCCGACAGCTTTACATCGAAATGCTCAAGGCCGGTTACACCTCGGTCGCAGAATTCCATTACGTTCATCACGACGCCAGCGGCCAGCCTTACGCCGACCCGGCCGAACTGGCCTTGCACATCAGTCAGGCGGCGCGCTCTGCAGGCATCGGCCTGACCCTGCTGCCGGTGCTCTACAGTCACTCCGGTTTTGGCGGCCAGATCCCGAACGACGGTCAGCGCCGTTTTATCAACAGCACCGAAAGTTACCTGAAGCTTCAAGCGCATCTGCAGCCGATCCTGGCAAGGCAGCCCGCGCAGTCCCTGGGTTTGTGTTTCCACTCATTGCGCGCGGTCACACCACAGCAGATCAGCGAAGTGCTCGCGGCCAGCGACAAGCAGTGCCCGGTGCACATTCACATCGCCGAGCAGCAGAAGGAAGTCGACGACTGCCTGAGCTGGAACGGCCGTCGTCCGCTGCAATGGCTGTATGAAAACGCCGAAGTCGATCAGCGCTGGTGCCTGGTTCACGCCACTCACGCCAACCCGGAAGAAGTCACGCTGATGGCCAAGAGTCGCGCCATTGCCGGTCTGTGCCTGACCACCGAGGCCAATCTGGGCGACGGGATATTCCCGGCGGTGGACTTTCTGGCTCAGGGTGGGCGGATGGGCATCGGCTCCGACAGCCATGTGTCATTGAGTGTGGTGGAAGAATTGCGCTGGCTGGAATACGGCCAGCGTTTGCGCGATCAGCGCCGTAACCGCTTGTATGGCGCGGACCAGCCGATGGTCGGCCGCACACTGTATGACGCGGCACTGGATGGCGGCGCTCAGGCGCTGGGGCAACCGATTGGTGCGCTGGAAGTTGGCAAACGGGCGGATTGGCTGGTGCTGGATGGCAACGATCCGTACCTGGCGACGGCCAATGGTGACGGGATTTTGAATCGTTGGTTGTTCGCCGGTGGCGATCACCAGGTGCGTGACGTGCTGGTCAATGGTCAGTGGGTGGTGCGGGACGGGCGACATGCCGCAGAAGAAGACAGCAACCGCGCGTTCACCCAGGTTCTGCGCGACCTCCTGGGCTGACAACCGATCCCTGTAGGAGCCGGCTTGCTGGCGATGGGGGAGTGTCAGTCAACTTTGATGTAGCTGACACACCATCGCCAGCAAGCCGGCTCCTACAAAGGATTTGCGATCAATGCGACGTCTTCGCCATCTGAGTATCCGACGCTCGCCAGATCAGCCGCGTGGTGTCGTAACCCTGCTGACGCGCCTTGCTCAGCAATTCTTCTCGCACGACGCCATTGACTGATGGCGACCGCGACAGCAGCCACAAGTACTTGCGACTTGGATCGCCGACGATGGCGGTCTTGTAGTCATCGCTGACGTACAACACCCAGTATTGCCCCTTCGCCACGCCGGGCAGCAAACGCGAGAACCAGTTATCAAACTCGACCCACAGCTTGTCGGTTTTACCCGGCACTTGCGGGTAAGCCGTGCCTTTAGCCTCTTCCCACTGCCAGTCTTCAGTCAGGCAGCGGTTCAATACCAAGACGTTGCCATCCGGCTTGAGCGTGTAATGAGCTTCGGATTGTGCGCAGTTGCGCTGGAAGTACATCGGCAGTCGGGCCAGCTCGTACCAAGTCCCTTGGTACTTCTTCAGATTGACACTGTCGACGGTTTTCGGCGCCAAAGGATCTTCGCCAGAAGTGGCGCAGCCAGCCAATACCAGGCCGGCAAAAAGGAGGATCAATAACCGCTTCATTGTTTTTCTCCCGTGGGCAATTGCCCCGGTTTACTTCAGGCCTTGGCCGGAAAACATCAGCACTTTGTCACCGGCATACTGCACGCTGATAAAGCTGTTCTTGTCGCCCCAAGTGCAGCTGGACATGCCGAGCGCACCCGAACAATCCGTGGCTTTGCCGAGCAAGGCTTCTACTTCAGCCTTGGGCATGCCTGCCTCCAACTTGGAATAATTTTCCTGATTGACCTTGCTGCATGCAGCCAGCAGCACACAGAACGACAGCAAGGCGATGGATCGCAGCGACATGTTGAAACTCCTGGAGCGAAGGGGGTTGGCATAGGCTGCCAAGCTGAACCTTAGAAGAGCAAACCCCTATCTGGTTCCCTGATAGTCAGGCTATTTGTGAAGCCGCTCGTCTGGCTTTTTTGAAATTTCAGGAACTTTCGCTCGCTGTTGAGCATTTCGTCGCTTTTCCAGAATGTGCCTAATCTTTGACGCTGAGCTGTCGACATATTCATCAGGAAGAAATTTGCGCCTACAACAGCCCCTTCGCGGTAGCTCAACTAATGACCAGAAACATGAAATTCAGCCACAAGATCCTGTTGGCTGCCGCCCTCGTGGTGGCCGTTGCATTCGCTTGTTTCATAATGTTCAACGACTATCGCCAGCGTCAGACGCTGCGCACCAGCACCGAAACGTCGATGCAGGAACTCGGCAGCCTGACCACCAGCAACATTCAGACCTGGCTGGAAAGTCGCATCCAGCTGCTGCAATCACTGTCCCAGCAGATCGCCGTGGACGGCAGTGCGCCGGCCAGCCTCAAACGCGCCATTGACCTGCCGGCTTACACCAGCAATTTTCAGCTGAGCTATTTCGGCGGTACTGACGGCGTGATGTTCTCGATCCCGGCCGGCAATCGCGCCGCCGACTACGATCCACGCGCCCGCGGCTGGTACAAAGCGGCCAACAGTGCGCAGCAGACTGTCGTAACAGAACCGTATATCGCGGCCTCTTCGGGCAAACTGGTCATCACCGTTGCCACACCCGTGAAGCGTGAAGGTCAGATGATCGGCGTCGCCGGTGCTGACATCGACCTGTCCAGCGTCAGCGCAATCATCAACTCGCTGAACTTCGGTGGCCATGGCCATGCGTTCATCGTCGGTGCCGACGGCAAGATCCTGATCCACCCGGACAGCAAACTGGTGCTGAAGAATCTGGCCGAGGCATACCCGAGCGGCGCGCCGCAGGTCAGCCCCGGCATGAAAGAGGTCGAGATCGACGGCAAGCGCCAGTTCATCTCCTTCACCCACGTCAATGGCGTGCCGTCGGCAGACTGGTATGTCGCGCTGGTGCTGGATCAGGACACCGCGTTCGCGATGCTCAGCGAATTTCGCACTTCGGCGATCATTGCCATGGTCATCGCCGTGGTGATCATCATTGCGCTGCTGGGCATGCTGATCAGTTTTCTGATGCAGCCTTTGCTGACCATGGGCCGCGCCATGCATGACATCGCCGAAGGCGAAGGTGACCTGACCAAACGGCTGACCATTCATGGCCAGGATGAATTCGGTGCGCTGGGTACGTCGTTCAACCGGTTCGTGGAGCGAATCCACACCTCGATTCGTGAGGTGTCTTCGGCCACCGGCCAGGTCAACGAAGTCGCCCTGCGCGTGGTTGCCGCCTCGAATTCGTCGATGTTCAACTCCGACCAGCAAGCCTCGCGCACCAGCAGCGTTGCTGCCGCAATCAACCAGCTCGGCGCCGCCGCCCAGGAAATCGCCCAGAACGCCGCCCTCGCCTCTCAGCATTCCAGCGACGCGCGGGCACTGGCCGAAGACGGCCAGCAAGTGGTGGATAAAACCATTGCAGCGATGCAGCAGCTGTCGGCGAAGATCAGCGATTCGTGCGGCAATATCGAAACGCTCAATAGCAACACGGTCAACATTGGGCAGATTCTGGAAGTGATCACCAGCATCTCGCAGCAAACCAACCTGCTGGCACTCAACGCCGCCATTGAAGCCGCCCGTGCCGGGGAAGCGGGACGCGGGTTTGCCGTGGTCGCTGATGAAGTCCGCAACCTCGCCCATCGCACGCAGGATTCGGCGCAGCAAGTGCAGAAAATGATCGAGGAACTGCAAGTCGGCGCCCGCGAAGCAGTCAGCACCATGACCGACAGCCAGCGCCAGAGCGAGAGCAGCGTCGGCATTGCCAACCAGGCGGGCGAGCGTCTGGGCAGCGTGACTCAGCGCATCGGCGAAATCGACGGTATGAATCAGTCCGTAGCGACCGCTACTGAAGAACAGACGGCGGTGGTGGAGTCGATCAACGTCGACATTACCGAGATCAACATGCTCAACCAGGAAGGTGTAGAAAACCTGCAATCAACCTTGCGTGCGTGCTCCGACCTTGAACAGCAGGCGGCGCGATTAAAGCAGCTTGTTGGTAGTTTCAGGATTTAAGGCGCTCTCACTGGCCTCATCGCCAGCAGGCTGGCTCCCACAGGGGATTTGTGAACGACACAAACCTAATGTGGGAGCCAGCCTGCTGGCGATGGCGGCATCAGCAACAACGAAAAATTAGAACCTGGAACCAGGCTCTGACAGAAAGACCAACTCCTCAGCCGTAGAGTCCCTTCCCAATACCGCATTGCGATGCGGGAACCTTCCAAACCGCGCAATGACCTTTTGATGCTTCTCGGCAAAGTCTAGATAGTCGGTAAACAGCTTCCGATCAGCCTCTGGTAGCTCCGTGAGCAAATCGATGTATCGCGAGACGGCTTCGTTCTGCACTGCAAGATTTTCGCAGTGCTCGAACACCAGGTAGATGAAAACCCGCTGGATGGGCCGCAACTGCCGATCGAAATCCGCAGCAATACCCTGCGCCACCAGCGCTTGAGCTCTGAGGTCGCCGGAAAAGGATTTGGGGGAATTGCGAAAAATCATGCGTGGCAATTGATCGAGCAACAGCACCAGTGCCAGCCAACCTTCGGGGCGTTGCGCCCACTCGGTCAATTCGCCGGCCAGTGCCTGCTCGACCCAGTCCCCGAAACGCATTTGCGCGTCGAGGTCCTGGCTGTCGCGTTTGCCGAACCACAACTTGCCCTTGTCAGCCACTGTCTCTTGCACTGATTCGGAGGAACCGAACCACCAGTCGAGCAATGGCTGCCAGGGCGCGGTCATGCTTTATTCCTTGTGGTAAGCCGTGACACGTGCAACTTCTTCTTTCGAACCGAGGTACACCGCTACGCGCTGGTGCAGGCCTTCAGGCTGAATGTCGAGGATGCGCTGATGGCCGTCGGTGGACGCACCGCCCGCTTGCTCAACCAGGAACGACATCGGGTTGGCTTCGTACATCAAGCGCAGTTTGCCCGGCTTCGACGGCTCGCGGCTGTCACGTGGGTACATGAACAGACCGCCACGGGTCAGGATGCGGTGCACGTCGGCAACCATCGCGGCGACCCAGCGCATGTTGTAGTTCTTCTTCAGCGGGCCTTCCTCACCTGCCAGCAATTCGCTGACATAACGCTGCACCGGTGCTTCCCAGTGACGCTGGTTGGACGAGTTGATGGCGAATTCCTGGGTGGACTCAGGAATGGTGATGTCTTCGTGAGTGAGCACGAAACTGCCCATTTCACGGTCCAGGGTGAAGCCTTTGACGCCGTCGCCCAGGGTCAGCACCAGCATGGTCTGCGGGCCGTAAATGGCATAACCGGCCGCTACTTGCTCGGTGCCTGGCTGCAGGAAGGCCTTTTCATTCAGGGCTTCGTTCTGGCTGAGGTATTCGCTCGGGCAACGCAGTACCGAGAAAATGGTGCCGACCGGAGCGTTGATGTCGATGTTCGACGAACCGTCCAGTGGGTCGAATACCAGCAGGTAGGCGCCTTTTGGGTATTTGCCCGGGATCTGGTAGGCGTTGTCCATCTCTTCGGACGCCATGCCAGCCAGGTGACCGCCCCATTCGTTGGCTTCAAGCAGAATCTCGTTGGAAATCACGTCGAGTTTCTTCTGCACTTCGCCTTGAACGTTTTCGGTGCCCATGCTGCCCAGAACACCACCCAGGGCGCCTTTGGACACGGCGTGGCTGATTTCTTTACAGGCGCGCGCCACCACTTCGATCAGGAAACGCAGATCGGCAGGCGTGTTGTTGCTACGGGTCTGCTCAATCAAATAGCGACTCAGGGTAACGCGGGACATGGAAGGCTCCGGTGGAATGGGGGGCTAAAAACCCGCGCAGTTTAGCGCGAGTCGCGGTGCATTTGCTCCTATCAGACGTGATCCGCCCAAGAGAGTTCATGTGTCGGGTTCAGCGTAGTTGGAAACGGATTGGATGAGCGTTGAGATTCACGGCATTTTCGAATTTTTCTTCGATTGAAAGACAGTCTCCTCAGGATTTCTCAAAGGATTTACGCAGCAAGCTGAATGCCATCGCAGCCAGGAATACGACGCTGAGCAACAGCACTGCCCACAAGCCGAACTTCTTCCAGTCGGGCTCAGCCTGAGATGTCGAGGTTGCCGTTGATGCCGATGCGACCATCGCCGCTTCATCTACCGCTGCCGCGCCCAACGACGCCCCAATGGCAGGCAACTCCCAGATCAATTCCGGGGAAGCGGCAGGAATTTCGTCGAGGGTGAAATGAAGGGTCACAGATATCCCTAAGCAGCCCACTGCCGGGCGGATCCCACAAACCCAATGTGGGAGCGAGCTTGCTGGCGAAAAGGGGCATCACATTCAACATTTTATAGTGAATGTCAGTGCGCATTCGCGAGCAAGCCCGCTCCCACAAGGGTTAAGCGGGCGCTCAATATATCGATCCGATCCCACAACCGTTGGGCATTGATCACATTTGTTGAGGAAGTTACTCCAACGCTTTCCAGATCTCCGTGGCGTACTCGCGAATGGTCCGATCCGAGGAGAACCAGCCCATACGTGAGGTGTTCAACACTGCCGAACGCCACCATTGCTGCGAATCATGCCAATGCGCTTCGACGCGCATCTGCGCATCCCAGTAGGAATCGAAATCGGCACACACCAGGAAGCGGTCGTAGTCGATCAACGAATCGATGAAGCCGGCATAACGCGACGGATCATCCGGCGAGAACACCCCGCCGCGGATCGCTTGCAGCACATCATTGAGGCGATGCGAAGCAGCAATGTCCGGCGTCGCATTGAACTCGTGGTTCTGCTTGCGTGCTTCTACCTGCTGCGCGCTCAGGCCGAAAATGAACATATGCTCGGCGCCGATTCGCTCGCACATTTCCACGTTCGCGCCGTCCAGCGTGCCGATGGTCAACGCGCCGTTGAGGCCGAACTTCATGTTGCTGGTGCCGGACGCCTCGAAACCTGCGGTGGAAATCTGCTCCGACAAATCCGCCGCCGAAATAATGCTTTCCGCGAGGCTGACGTTGTAGTTGGGCAGGAACACCACTTTGAGCAAGCCGCGCACGGTCGGGTCGTTATTGACCACCCGGGCAATGTCGTTGGTCAGTTTGATGATCAGCTTGGCCTGGTGATAACTGGCAGCGGCCTTGCCGGCGAAAATCTTCACGCGCGGCACCCAGTCGATTTCCGGCTCGGCACGAATCGCCTGATACAGCGCGACGGTGTGCAGCAGGTTAAGCAACTGGCGCTTGTATTCGTGAATCCGTTTGACCTGCACGTCGAACATCGCCGCCGGGTTGACCGCCACGCCGAGCCGCTCGTGAATGATGTAGGCCAGGGCTTTTTTGCTGTGCAGACGCTGCTCGGCGAAGGCTTTGCGGAACGCCGGTTGCTCGGCGAACGGTTCGAGATCGAGCAAACGCTCTTCCGGGTTATCTAGCAGATCCGGCCCAAGCGCATCGACCAGCATCGAGGTCAATTCCGAGTTGGCCTGATACAGCCAGCGGCGGAAGGTGATGCCGTTGGTCTTGTTGTTGATTCGCTCCGGGTAGAGCTTGTGCAGCTCGGAGAACACGGTTTTGCGCATCAGCTGCGTGTGCAGCCCCGATACGCCGTTGACGCTGTGCGAACCGAGGAACGCCAGGTTACCCATACGCACGCGGCGGCCGTTGTCTTCTTCGATCAACGATACGGCGCGCAGCACATCAAAATCGTGAACGCCTTTGGCGCGCAGCGAGTCGATGTGTTGCGCGTTGATCAGGTAGATGATCTGCATGTGCCGCGGCAGCATGCGTTCCATCAGCCCGACCGGCCAGGTTTCCAGCGCTTCGGGCAACAGCGTGTGGTTGGTGTACGACAGCGTGTCCACCGTAACCTGCCATGCCGCATCCCACGCCACGTCATAGACGTCGACCAACTGCCGCATGAGCTCGGCCACTGCAATCGAAGGGTGAGTGTCGTTGAGCTGGATGGCCGCGTGGTCACCCAAGGTCAGCACGGAGGTGTGCATGTTGCGATGGCGTCGCAGCAAGTCTTGCAACGACGCTGCAACAAAGAAATATTCCTGACGCAGGCGCAGTTCCTGGCCGGCCTCGGTGCTGTCCGCCGGGTAAAGCACGCGGGAGATACTTTCGGCCCGGGCAACTTCCGCCACGGCGCCCAAGTGGTCGCCGGCGTTGAAGCGCTCAAGGTGCAAGTCTTCCACGGCACGGGCGCGCCACAGCCGCAAGGTATTGACGCTGGCTCCGCGCCAGCCGACCACTGGCGTGTCGTACGCAATGGCGCGCACGGTCTCCGCCGGGGTCCAGACTTGTTTGGTTTTGCCCGATTCGTCGGTGACCGTTTCGACGCTGCCGCCGAACCCGATCGGATACACCACTTCTGGTCGTTCGAACTCCCACGGGTTGCCGAAATCCAGCCAGTGTTCGGTCTGCTCCTGCTGCCAGCCATCGACGATGGCCTGGCGGAACAAACCGTGTTCGTAACGAATGCCATAACCGTGACCGGCGATGCCGAGGGTCGACATGCTTTCCATGAAGCACGCGGCCAGACGGCCGAGACCGCCGTTGCCCAGAGCAGCATCGGGTTCGAGCAAGCGGATGCGCTCGATGTCGACGCCGAGCTCGGTCATGGCTTCGCGGGCGACGTCGAGCAGGCCGAGGTTGCTCAGGCTGTCGTAGAGCAACCGGCCGATGAGGAATTCAAGAGAGAGGTAATAAACCCGTTTCTGACCTTTGCGGTAGATCTGCCGGGTGTGGTCCATCCAGTGCTCGACCATGTGATCGCGCGCGGCGAGCGCAATGGCTTCGAACCAGTCGTGGTCGAAGGCGTGATCCGGGTCTTTGCCCACCGCGTAGGTGAGTTTGGTCAAGACGGCGTCGCGAAATGCGGCCACCTCTGCTTCGCGAACTAGTGGTTCTTGAGTCATCGATAGGACCTCGAGCGAGCGTGAAGTTTCTGAGCCTAGACGCTCTGACAGGTTGCCGGGGCTCTTGTTCGGCAGTTTTCCCTGATAGTGCGAAATCTGTCGCCATTACATTGGCAGGTGCCTGATTCAATGCAGGGGCCGTGCCGAAAGACCGGGCGTTTCGCATGACCCGGGAAAAAATCTGGCGAAAGGTTGTTCAAAAATCCACCAGTCCCGGTATGATCGCGCGCCCTGATGCACACGCTGGTAACAACCGATGATGAAGTCCAACCTGATCGCTGCCGCCGAGATTGATCGCCTCGATACCTGGGCCAAGTACTCTGCGCCTATGTGCGGCTCCTGCGTATCCAGCTGCTGCACGCTGCCCGTCGAGGTCAAGATCAAGGATCTGATCCGCATCGGCATCGTCGATGAATTCGAGCGCGGCGAACCGGCGAAAAACATCGCCAAGCGTTTGCAGAAGGAAGGGATCGTCGAGCGCTACAACCAGAAATCGGAAATCTTCACGCTACAGCGCATGAGCAATAACGATTGCCTGTACCTGGATCGTAAAAGCCGTTTGTGCACTATTTATGAAAAGCGCCCCGATACCTGCCGCAATCATCCAAAGATCGGCCCGCGGCCGGGGTATTGCGCGTACAAGCCGAAGGAAGTGGCGCGCGAGACCAGTGCCAGCCGCCGGACACTCGAGAAGTTCTGATCCAACATTTCGCCGCCTGCCCGGGCCTCATCGCGAGCAGGCTCGCTCCCACAGTGGCCGGTGGCGTTCACAAAATCGGTGCTCACCGCCGAGCCCTGTGGGAGCGAGCCTGCTCGCGATGAGGCCGACACAAACACCGTAAAAATCCCTGACAAACAAAAACGCCCCCGATCTCGCGATCGGGGGCGTTTTTTCAAGCGCTAACTAAGTCGAAACTCAGTTGCCGCTTTTCTTGGCTGCGCGGGTACGCTCGCTTTCGCCCAGGATCTTCTTGCGAAGACGGATGGACTTAGGAGTGACTTCGCACAATTCGTCTTCTTGAACGAATTCCAGAGCCTGCTCCAGGGTGAAACGGATAGGCGGAACCAGAGCGATGGTTTCGTCTTTACCCGAAGCACGCATGTTGTCGAGCTTCTTGCCTTTGGTAGGGTTAACGCCCAGGTCGTTGTCGCGGCTGTTGATGCCGACGATTTGACCTTCGTACACGTCTTCGCCGTGACCCAGGAACAGTTTGCCGCGAGCTTGCAGGGTTTCCAGCGAGTAAGTCAGAGCCTTACCGGTAGCAACCGAAACCAGCACGCCGTTCTGACGGCCGGACATGTCGCCGGACTTCATTACGTCGTAACGGTCGAAGATCGAGGTCAGGATGCCTGCACCGGAGGTCAGGGTCAGGAACTCGTTACGGAAACCGATCAAGCCACGAGCCGGGATGTTGTACTCAAGGCGCACACGGCCCTTGCCATCCGGAACCATGTTGGTCAGGTCGCCCTTACGGATACCGATCTGCTCCATGATCGAACCTTGCGATTCTTCCGGCAGGTCGATGGTCACGTTTTCGTACGGTTCGTGCTTGACGCCATCAACCATACGGATGATCACTTCCGGACGACCAACACCCATTTCGAAGCCTTCGCGACGCATGGTTTCGATCAGTACCGAGAGGTGCAGCTCACCACGGCCGGAGACTTTGAACTTGTCGGCGCTGTCGCCCTCTTCAACGCGCAGAGCAACGTTGTAGAGCAGTTCCTTGTCCAGACGTTCCTTGATGTTACGGGAAGTCACGAACTTGCCTTCTTTACCGCAGAAAGGCGAGTCGTTTACCTGGAAGGTCATGGAAACAGTCGGCTCGTCAACGGTCAGCGGCTTCATCGCTTCAACGTTCAACGGGTCGCACAGGGTGTCCGAGATGAACAGCTGATCGAAACCGCTGATGCAGACGATGTCGCCGGCAGCTGCTTCGTCAACGTCGATGCGGTGCAGACCGTGGTGGCCCATCAGCTTGAGGATACGACCGGTACGCTTCTTGCCGTCGGCGTCGATAGCGACAACCGGAGTGTTCGGCTTGATGCGACCACGAGCGATACGGCCAACGCCGATAACACCCAGGAAGCTGTTGTAGTCCAGAGCCGAGATTTGCATCTGGAACGGACCGTCACGGTCAACTTGCGGCGCAGGTACGTTGTCGACGATCGACTGGTACAGCGGGGTCATGTCTTCAGCCATGTCGGTGTGTTCCAGACCGGCAATGCCGTTCAGGGCCGAGGCGTAGACGACTTTGAAGTCCAGCTGTTCTTCGGTGGCACCGAGGTTGTCGAACAGGTCGAAGATCTGGTCCAGAACCCAGTCCGGACGCGCGCCTGGACGGTCAACCTTGTTGATCACCACGATTGGACGCAGGCCGGCTTCGAAAGCCTTCTTGGTCACGAAACGGGTTTGCGGCATAGGGCCGTCTTGAGCGTCAACCAGCAGCAGAACGGAGTCAACCATCGACATTACGCGTTCAACTTCGCCGCCGAAGTCGGCGTGGCCCGGGGTGTCCACGATGTTGATGTGGAAGCCGTTCCAGTTGATGGCGGTGTTTTTCGCCAGAATGGTAATACCGCGCTCTTTCTCCTGGTCGTTGGAGTCCATCACGCGCTCGTCGTTGAGCTCGTTGCGCTCCAGGGTGCCGGATTGACGCAAGAGTTTGTCTACCAGGGTGGTTTTACCATGGTCAACGTGAGCAATGATGGCGATGTTGCGTAGATTTTCGATCACTTGTGTATCTCGATCAGAGGATTCGGTGTGCTGACAAGTCTTGGCAGCGATTAACAGTAGAGTCAGGCCTTGCCGTTACAGCTTTACGGCAGAGTCGGGGGGCCGGTGACGCAGGCCACAGGCAAACAGCCCCGGGCTCTTAGCTCGGTCGATAAACGCGCACATTGGCATGCCCCTCACTGAGCAAATGGTGGGCATGCAGGCGACTCATCACGCCTTTGTCGCAATACAGCAGGTACTGGCGAGTAGGGTCCAGTTCCTTGAAACGAGCGTTCAATGCATAAAACGGCATCGCTTGTACCTCAACGCCAGCGAGTTCCAGCGGCTCGTCTTCAACGGCATCCTGATGACGGATGTCGATGATGATCTGGCCCGCCAGTGCTTCGCTGACTTCTTCAATCTGCAAGTCCTGGCCCAATTCGTCGATCACGCGATCGATCGGCACCAGCTTGGCATTCTCGAGCGCACGCTCAAGGACTGCCATGTCGAATTCTTTCTCTTCATGCTCCACGCGCGGACGCTTGGCGTGGGTCTTGGGGTTAACCGAGATGACCCCACAGTATTCCGGCATGTGCTTGGCGAAATCGGCAGTCCCGATTTCGTTAGCCAGGTCGATGATGTCCTGCTTGTGACTGGCGATCAGCGGACGCAAGACCAGCTTGTCGGTCACGCAGTCGATCACGGACAGGTTCGGCAATGTCTGGCTCGACACCTGGGAAATCGCTTCACCGGTGACCAGCGCTTCGATTTCCAGCCGATCGGCAATACGGGAAGCAGCGCGCAACATCATACGCTTCAAAACTACACCCATATGACTGTTATCGACTTTCCCGAGAATTTCTCCCAGGACTTCCTCGAACGGCACACTGACAAATAACACGCGTTGGGAGCTGCCGTACTTCTTCCAGATGAAGTGCGCGACTTCCATAACGCCCAGTTCATGGGCCCGGCCGCCCAGGTTGAAGAAGCAGAAATGGCTCATCAGGCCACGGCGCATGATCTGGTAGGCGGCAACGGTGGAATCGAACCCGCCGGACATCAGCACAAGGGTCTGTTCCAGAGCACCGAGCGGGTAACCGCCGATGCTGTTGTGCTGGTTGTGGATCACGAACAACCGTTTGTCGCGAATTTCGATACGGACTTCGATTTCCGGCTCTTTCAGCGAGATTCCGGCAGCACCGCACTGACGACGCAGCTGGCTACCGACATATTTCTCGACGTCCATCGAAGTGAATTCATGCTTGCCGGCACGCTTGCAGCGCACCGAAAAGATCTTCCCGGCCAGCGCCTCACCAAAGTGCAGTTTGCACTTGGCCACGATGTCGTCGAAGTCACCCAGCGGATATTCGTCGACCTGCAGGAAATGCGCGATACCCGGCATGCAGCTCAGGCGCTCGGTCATCTCCTTCAGTACTTTGGGCTCGGCCACGCGGGTTTCAAGCTCGAGATTGTCCCACACACCGTTCACCACCACCGCCGGGTCCAGGTCACGGAGCACGGTGCGGATGTTTTTGGCCAATTGGCGGATGAAACGCATCCGTACCGGGCGGCTTTTGATGGTGATCTCGGGGAAGACTTTTACGATTAGTTTCATGAAAACAGCGCGCGCTGGGCCAGCCGAAAAAGGGGGGCGCGGATTATAGCGGAAATTGCTCAAGGTTTAACCAGTTAATGTGCAGAAGGTTTTTGGCGCACCAAAACGGGTCATTCACAGATTAAAGCGCGACATTACAGGGCGATTAATTTAGCCTCGTCGCATAAATGGCCTTAATAAGCGTGATATTGGGGCAAAAAACCCATGCTGGGGCACTGGCATGCAATTTGCTCCCTTGTGAGGCAGGTTGCCTTGGCAGAGTATTCGCGCCGGCATCACAAACATTATCAGGGCCATCCACTACTAAAGCCCGAAGCCACCCGGAGGACACTATGTCGAAGTCGGTTCAACTCATCAAAGATCATGACGTCAAGTGGATTGATCTGCGCTTCACGGACACTAAAGGCACTCAGCATCACGTGACCATGCCGGCTCGCGACGCGCTGGATGACGCTTTCTTCGAAGAAGGCAAGATGTTCGACGGTTCCTCCATCGCTGGCTGGAAAGGCATCGAAGCCTCCGACATGATCCTGATGCCGGACGACACCACCGCCGTGCTCGACCCGTTCACCGAAGAGCCGACCCTGATTCTGGTCTGCGACGTGATCGAGCCGTCGACCATGCAAGGCTACGACCGCGACCCACGTGCGATCGCCAAGCGTGCCGAGGAATACCTGAAGTCGACCGGTATCGGCGACACCGTATTCGTAGGCCCAGAGCCAGAATTTTTCATTTTCGACGAAGTGAAATTCAAGTCCGACATCTCGGGCTCGATGTTCAAAATCTTCTCCGAACAAGGTTCGTGGATGTCCGACCAGGACGTGGAAGGCGGCAACCGTGGCCACCGTCCCGGCGTCAAAGGCGGCTACTTCCCGGTTCCGCCGTTCGACCACGACCACGAAATCCGTACCTCCATGTGCAACGCCATGGAAGAGATGGGCCTGGTCATCGAAGTTCACCACCACGAAGTGGCGACTGCCGGCCAGAACGAAATCGGCGTGAAGTTCAACACCCTGGTTGCCAAGGCTGACGAAGTTCAGACCCTGAAGTACTGCGTACACAACGTTGCTGATGCATACGGCCGCACCGCGACCTTCATGCCCAAGCCTCTGTACGGCGACAACGGTTCGGGCATGCACGTCCACTTGTCCATCGCCAAAGATGGCAAGAACACTTTCGCTGGCGAAGGTTATGCCGGCCTGTCCGACACCGCTCTGTACTTCATCGGCGGCATCATCAAGCACGGTAAGGCCCTGAACGGCTTCACCAACCCGTCGACCAACTCCTACAAGCGTCTGGTCCCAGGTTTCGAAGCACCGGTCATGCTGGCCTACTCGGCTCGCAACCGTTCCGCCTCGATCCGTATTCCATACGTGTCCAGCCCTAAAGCTCGCCGTATCGAAGCACGCTTCCCGGATCCGGCAGCCAACCCGTACCTGGGCTTCGCTGCACTGCTGATGGCTGGCCTGGACGGCATCCAGAACAAGATCCACCCAGGCGACGCTGCCGACAAAAACCTGTACGACCTGCCGCCTGAAGAGGCGAAAGAGATCCCACAAGTTTGCGGCAGCCTGAAAGAAGCCCTGGAAGAGCTGGACAAGGGTCGTGCATTCCTGACCAAAGGCGGCGTGTTCTCCGACGATTTCATCGACGCTTACATCGCGCTGAAAAGCGAAGAAGAAATCAAGGTTCGCACCTTCGTACACCCACTGGAATATGAGCTGTACTACAGCTGCTGATCCGGTAGCACCTGCGCAAGCGGCGTGACAAAAGAGGCCTCCTTCGGGAGGTCTTTTTTATGGGCGCAATCCGGCAAGCGCTGAGCTCCCGCCCTGTAGGAGCCGGCTTGCTGGCGATAGCGTTCGCACGGACGCCATCGCTGGCAAGCCAGCTCCTACAGGGGTTGGGTGGTGTTTGGACGAGTGGGTCAATCATGCCCAAATGTTAACCGCTTGGGTCTACCGCCACCCGTGGCCTATGCTGCAAGCCAACGCTTTGAGATCGGGTCGATGTTATGGGTCGTGGTTTTCTATTCATCCTGCTGCTGATCGCCCTGCCCGCCGCAGCGCAGATCTACAAGTACACCGACGCCGCCGGCAATACCGCCTACAGCAATCAGCCACCCGATGGTGTCAAGGCCGAAGCAGTCGAGCTGCCGCCAACCAACAGCATTGAGTCGCCACCGACGACAGCACCTGCGCCCCCCCCCGAAGCCGACAGCAGCGAGAAATTACAAAGCGCGTACGAAGTGCTTGAGCTGACCAACCTGCCAACCACCGAAGCCCTGCGCGCCAACAACGGCACGTTTACCGTGAACGTACTGATCAAGCCGCGCCTGCAAGGCTCTCATCTGTTCAGGCTGTTGCTGGACGACCAGCCCTATGGTCAGCCGAGCAACGTGCCAATCCTGCAACTGGTCAACATTGATCGCGGCACCCACAGCCTCGCGGTGCAAGTCATCAGCGGCGAAGAGGTGGTTCAACAAAGCCCATCCGTCACCTTCACCGTTCAGCGGGTGCATACGCCGTGAGGTGGTGGCTCCTGATCGCTTGCCTGAGTTCGCTCCCGGTTTCGGCAGAGGTTTTCACGTATATCGATGCCCAGGGTAATCGGGGTTTCACCGACCAGCCCGGTTCGGGCAACGCCAAACGTGTACCGCTGGCGCCGAGTAATCGCATGTCCGCCAACCCGACCGGCGCTGCGCCGGCGGCGGTAGAAAAAACACCGAAGGCCAAGCCACTGCTCCACTACAACATGCTGCGGTTGTTGATTCCCGAACCCGACGCCACCGTCCGCAGCACTGCCGGCGAAGTGATCGTCACTGCCACCAGCGAACCCGGCCTGCAACGCGGCCATCGGTACCGTTTGCTACTCGACGGCCAACCCACCGGCGAACCTGGCCCCAGCCCGGTGTTTGCGCTGACCGATATCGATCGTGGCACGCATAACCTGTCGGTCGAAATCGTCGACGAGCAGGGACGCACCGTCGAGCGCACCGCCAATCAACCCTTCCACATGCTGCGTATTTCCCTCGCACAGAAACGCCAAGTCAAACCCTGCGCCCTCGCCGATTACGGCCACAGACCGGAATGTCCGCTCAAGAACAAACCCAAAGAAGAAAAAAATCCCTTTCTGCGATTCTTTTAACGTCACGAGAGTTTGCGCACTATGTTGGTGCGATACGCTGCCCAACAACCTTATCGCAACCCATTTTGGTTCGAAAGTACCCGTCAGAGCTGGCAGAACGCCACGCAAACGAGCGTTAAACGCCGGTTTCAGGGGTTAAACGCTTCTTTTCGGAGCCTTGGTTTGGTTTTTGCATTTTCACTGCATCGGCGCGTTGTTCCCGCGCATGCCCTGCTCCAAAAGAGGTCCTGATGACCATAAGCGACGCACTGCATCGATTGCTGCTCGATAACCTGACCACCGCCACCATTCTGCTCGATGCCGAGCTGCGTCTGGAATACATGAACCCGGCGGCGGAAATGCTTTTGGCCATCAGCGGCCAGCGAAGTCATGGTCAATTCATCAGCGAACTGTTCACTGAATCGCCCGAGGCGCTCAACTCACTGCGTCAGGCCGTCGAACAGGCGCACCCGTTTACCAAACGCGAAGCGATGCTCACTGCCCTGACCGGTCAGACATTGACGGTCGATTACGCGGTAACGCCAATCCTCTCTAACGGCGCCACCCTGCTGCTGCTGGAAGTGCACCCCCGCGATCGCCTTTTGCGGATTACCAAGGAAGAAGCACAGCTGTCGAAGCAGGAAACCAGCAAGATGCTGGTTCGCGGACTCGCTCATGAGATCAAAAACCCGCTGGGCGGGATTCGCGGCGCGGCGCAGCTGCTGGCTCGCGAACTGCCTGAGGAAAGCCTGCGCGATTACACCAACGTGATCATCGAGGAAGCCGATCGCCTGAGGAATCTGGTCGACCGCATGCTCGGCTCGAACAAATTGCCATCACTGGCCATGTGCAACGTTCACGAGGTGCTGGAACGGGTTTCGCACCTGGTCGAGGCCGAAAGCCAGGGTTGCATCACCTTGGCGCGCGACTACGACCCGAGCATCCCTGACGTATTGATCGATCGTGAACAAATGATTCAGGCCGTATTGAACATCGTCCGCAACGCGATGCAGGCCATCAGCAGCCAGAACGAATTGCGCCTGGGCCGCATCACGCTGCGCACCCGCGCCATGCGCCAGTTCACCATCGGCCACGTGCGCCATCGCCTGGTGACCAAGATCGAAATCATCGACAACGGTCCTGGCATTCCTGCCGAACTGCAGGAAACCATTTTCTTCCCAATGGTCAGCGGCCGTCCGGACGGTACCGGGCTAGGCCTGGCCATTACCCAGAACATCATCAGCCAGCACCAGGGCCTGATCGAGTGTGAGAGCCACCCAGGCCACACCACGTTCTCGATCTTTCTGCCACTGGAACAAGGAGCCACATCGACATGAGCCGTAGTGAAACCGTGTGGATCGTCGATGACGACCGATCAATTCGTTGGGTCCTGGAAAAAGCCTTGCAACAGGAAGGCATGACCACGCAAAGCTTCGATAGCGCCGATGGTGTGATGAGCCGCCTGGCCCGCCAGCAGCCGGACGTGATCATTTCCGACATTCGCATGCCCGGCGCCAGCGGCCTGGACCTGTTGGCGCGGATTCGCGAGCAACACCCACGTCTGCCGGTAATCATCATGACGGCGCACTCGGATCTGGACAGCGCTGTCGCGTCCTATCAGGGTGGTGCATTTGAATACCTGCCCAAGCCGTTCGACGTTGATGAAGCTGTGTCCCTGGTCAAACGGGCCAATCAGCACGCTCAGGAGCAACAAGGCCTGGAAGTACCCGTCGCCTTGACCCGTACGCCGGAAATCATCGGTGAAGCGCCGGCGATGCAGGAAGTGTTTCGCGCAATCGGCCGCTTGAGTCATTCCAACATCACCGTGCTGATCAACGGCGAATCCGGCACCGGCAAAGAACTGGTGGCCCACGCCCTGCACCGTCACAGCCCGCGTGCAGCTTCACCGTTTATCGCCTTGAACATGGCGGCGATTCCGAAAGATTTGATGGAATCCGAGCTGTTCGGCCACGAAAAAGGCGCGTTCACCGGCGCGGCCAACCTGCGTCGCGGTCGTTTCGAACAGGCTGACGGCGGCACGCTGTTTCTGGATGAAATCGGCGACATGCCGGCGGATACGCAGACTCGTTTGCTGCGCGTATTGGCCGATGGCGAGTTTTACCGCGTCGGCGGTCATGTGCCGGTCAAGGTCGATGTGCGCATCATCGCCGCGACACACCAGAATCTGGAAACCCTGGTACAGGCCGGTAAATTCCGTGAGGACTTGTTCCATCGTCTCAACGTCATTCGTATTCACATTCCACGGCTGTCGGACCGTCGTGAAGACATTCCGACCCTCGCCAGGCATTTCCTCAGCCGCGCAGCGCAAGAATTGGCCGTCGAGCCGAAACTGCTGAAAAGCGAGACCGAGGAATACCTGAAGAACCTGCCGTGGGGCGGCAACGTGCGTCAGCTGGAGAACACCTGCCGCTGGATCACGGTGATGGCTTCAGGCCGCGAAGTGCACATCAGCGACCTGCCGCCGGAACTGCTGAACCTGCCGCAAGACTCGGCACCTGTGACCAACTGGGAGCAAGCGTTGCGTCAGTGGGCCGATCAGGCACTGGCGCGTGGCCAGTCGAGCCTGCTCGACAGCGCGGTGCCGACGTTCGAGCGGATCATGATCGAGACGGCGCTGAAGCACACCGCCGGGCGCCGTCGTGATGCCGCGGTTTTGTTGGGTTGGGGGCGTAATACCCTGACGCGCAAGATCAAGGAATTGGGCATGAAGGTTGATGGCGCGGATGAGGATGAAGGGGAAGAGGGTTAAGCAGCCTGCAGATATTCGCTGACAGCTAGATCTGATCGCGAGCAGGCTCACTCCTACAATGGATTTACGTATTTTCACCGTCGAGTGAATATCAAAAAAACCTGTGGGAGCGAGCCTGCTCGCGAAGGGGCCGGACGATTCAACATTGATGCGCACTGAACCGCCGCTTTCGCGAGCAGGCTCGCTCCCACATTTCGGGCTCTGTGCACCGACTGAACGCACCGTGACCCGCAATCGCGCACGGCCACCGGTTGAAAATCTTGCCTGAATTCGCAATCGAACCCCTACCGAAAAAACACGAAAGCCCCGTATTACGGAGCTTTCGACGTTTTAACGGGGCTTCGTGTTTCAAATTGTTAAAACCTGGCACGCCGCCTGCAATAGTCCAATCAGTGATTCAGTTCACTACCCGGTTTCGGGGACCTTGGTACAGGCAGGCCGGGGATTCCCCTCTTTACATCGGACTCACACCGCACAAGGCGACGAGTCCTGCCGTTTTGGGGCCCTTGATACAGGCAGGTCAGGGGTTCCTTCTTTACACCGGGCTCACGACGCAATGCGCGAGCCCGCCCCTTTCGGGAACCTTGGTACAGGCAGGCCGGGGATTCCCTCTTTTATTGCTCCCGGAGATGGATCTCCAACCGCCAACGGTCATCGACCTCACTGCCGGACCACTCGCCCTGCAGCGGCCGGGCCGCAACCACCGACAGCAATAACCCCCCATCACTCAAACGTACTCGCCAGTTCACGTTCTTGTCGTTGAGCTTGAGCTGGCCTTTCTGCGCCTTGCCGGTAGCCTCGAATAGTAGCGCCAGGCTGCCATCGACAAACTCGCCATGGGACTTGGGTTCATTGTTGAACCAGACCACCAGGCCATCGTTGGTCACTTCGACTTGCTGCAGTTCAGTGGGGTCGGGCGTGGTCAGGCGACCGATCATCAGCCCCACCATAACGCCGACGATCACTAAAGATCCCATTACCCGTGGCAATAGTTTCGATCGATCAACCGCAGGCGGCGTAGAATGCCGCTCATCTTTATCTTCGGAGCCGTGCATGTTTCACGTCATCCTTTTCCAACCAGAAATTCCGCCGAATACCGGCAACGTTATCAGGCTGTGCGCCAACAGCGGCTGCCACCTGCATTTGATCGAGCCGCTGGGTTTCGAGATGGACGACAAACGTCTGCGCCGGGCCGGTCTCGACTACCACGAGTATGCCACCCTGCGACGTCACGCGGACCTCGCCAGTTGCCTGGAAAGCCTCGGTCATCCACGCCTGTTCGCTTTCACCACCAAGGGCTCGAGGCCGTTTCACGATGCCAGCTTCGCCGAGGGTGATGCGTTCCTGTTCGGCCCGGAAAGCCGCGGCCTGCCCGCGGAGATGCTGGATGCCTTGCCCGCCGAACAACGTTTGCGCCTGCCGATGCGTGAAGGCTGCCGCAGCCTGAACCTGTCGAACACTGTGGCCGTCGCCGTCTACGAAGGCTGGCGCCAGCTGGGATTCAAGTAACCCACGTCCCTGTAGCAGCTGCCGCAGGCTGCGTTCGACCCGAAGGGTCGCGGCGACCTGGAAGCAACGACCGCTTCGCGGCCGGACGCAGCCTTCGGCAGCTGCTACAGAATTAATGCCACGAAAAAAGCGCCTTCGAGGCGCTTTTTTCATGATGGCATCAACCGCTTATTGAACAGTCGGCGTCTCGCCCTCAGCCTGCATGCGTTGCAGTTCTTGCGCGTACAGCGCGTCGAAGTTCACCGGGGCCAGCATCAGTGCCGGGAACGAACCGCGAGTGACCAGGCTGTCCAGGGTCTCGCGAGCGTACGGGAACAGGATGTTCGGGCAGAACGCGCCGAGGGTGTGGCTCATCGAAGCGTCGTCGAGGTTCTTGATCAGGAAGATTCCGGCCTGTTGCACTTCAGCGATGAAGGCCACTTCTTCACCGTTCTTCACGGTAACCGACAAGGTCAGCACGACTTCGTGGAAGTCACCTTCCAAAGCCTTTTGACGGGTGTTCAGATCCAGACCGACACTCGGCTCCCATTGCTGGCGAAAGATCGCCGGGCTTTTCGGGGCTTCGAAGGACAAGTCACGAACGTAGATGCGCTGCAAGGAAAATTGCGGTGCGGTTTCTTCTTCGCTGGCTGCAGTGTTCTGTTGGTCAGTCATCTCAGATCCTTTCTGATCTTGGGGTCTTATAGGGAAGGCGTTCAGGCCTTGAGCAGCGCGTCGAGCTTGCCGGCGCGCTCAAGGGCAAACAAATCATCACAGCCGCCGATGTGGCGCTCACCGATCCAGATCTGCGGCACGGAGGTGCGCCCCGCTTTCTGAGCCATGGCGGCACGCACCTGCGGCTTGCCATCGACCTTGATCTCTTCGAAAGCCACGCCTTTGTTCTCGAGCAGGTACTTGGCTCGCGAGCAGTAGGGGCAGTAATCGCTGGAGTAGACGATGACGTTGCTCATGTCACTTCACCAACGGCAGGTTGTCGCCTTTCCAGCTGGAAATTCCGCCGGACAGCTTGGCGGCGGTGAAGCCGGACTTCATCAGTTCGCGAGCGTGGGTACCAGCGGTCTGGCCCATGGCGTCGACCAGAATAATGGTTTTGGACTTGTGCTTTTCCAGTTCGCCAACGCGAGCTGTCAGTTTGTCGTGCGGAATGTTCAACGCGCCGACAATGTGACCAGCGGCGAAATCCTTGACCGGACGAATGTCGATCACCACGCCGGCATCCTTGTTGACCAGCCCGGTCAGTTCACCGGTGCTCAGGCTCCGACCGCCGCCCTGCATCTGGTAAGCGATCAACAACGCCAGCAGTACGACGAAGATACCGACGAGAAGATAATGATTAGTGGCGAATTGAATCAGGTTAGCAACCATCGAAGGAGGTTCCAGGGCGTTAAAATGTCGGCCAGTATACACAGCCACTATGGTGGGCCAAACCCCGTCCGGCGGTGACGGCGTCGGAACTTAGCTTTAAACTGCGACTCACTTTTTCCATCGCCTCTTTTAATTCAGCCACGAGTGGAATCCATGACTACCACGCCTAAACCTTTGGTCCTGATTATTCTCGACGGCTTCGGTCACAGTGAGAGCCCGGAATCCAACGCTGTCCTAGCCGCGAAGAAGCCCGTGCTGGACCGCCTCTGTGCCACCTTGCCGAACGGCTTGATCTCGGGGAGTGGAATGGACGTCGGTCTGCCGGACGGGCAGATGGGCAATTCCGAAGTGGGCCATATGAACCTCGGTGCTGGCCGCGTTGTGTATCAGGACTTAACGCGGGTGACCAAATCGATCCGCGACGGCGAGTTTTTCGAAAACCCGACGATCGTGGCTGCCGTCGATAAAGCCGTTGCCGCCGGTAAAGCGGTGCACTTCATGGGCCTGTTGTCCGACGGTGGTGTTCACAGCCATCAGGATCACCTGGTCGCCATGGCCGAACTGGCCTACAAGCGTGGCGCTGAAAAAATCTACCTGCATGCTTTTCTCGACGGCCGCGACACGCCGCCGAAAAGCGCGCAATCGTCCATCGAATTGCTCGACGCAGCCTTCCAGGCGCTGGGCAAAGGCCGGATCGCCAGCATCATCGGCCGCTATTTCGCCATGGACCGCGACAATCGCTGGGACCGCGTGTCCCAGGCATACAACCTGATCGTCGACGGCAGCGGCCAATTCAATGCCGCCACCGCGCAGGAGGGCCTCGAAGCCGCCTACGCCCGGGGCGAGAGCGACGAGTTTGTCAAAGCCACCTCCATCGGTGAACCGGTAAAAGTCGAAGATGGCGACGCGGTGGTGTTCATGAACTTCCGCGCCGACCGCGCCCGCGAACTGACCCGCGTGTTTGTGGAAGACGATTTCAAGGAATTCGAGCGCGCGCGTCAGCCTAAACTGGCTGGCTTCGTCATGTTGACCCAATACGCCGCCAGCATTCCCGCGCCTTCGGCCTTCGCCGCCGGCAGCCTGGACAACGTGCTGGGCGATTACCTGGCGCAGAACGGCAAGACGCAGTTGCGCATCGCCGAGACCGAAAAATACGCGCACGTGACCTTCTTCTTCTCCGGCGGCCGCGAAGAACCGTTCCCCGGCGAAGAGCGCATCCTGATCCCGTCGCCGAAAGTCGCCACCTACGACCTGCAGCCGGAAATGAGCGCGCCGGAAGTCACCGACCGCATCGTCGATGCCATTGAAAACCAGCGTTATGACGTGATCGTGGTCAATTACGCCAACGGCGACATGGTCGGTCACAGCGGCGTGTTTGACGCTGCCGTCAAAGCGGTGGAATGCCTGGACCTGTGCGTTGGCCGCATTGTCGAGGCGCTGGACAAGGTTGGTGGCGAGGCGCTGATCACCGCAGACCACGGCAACGTCGAGCAAATGTCCGACGAATCCACCGGTCAGGCCCACACGGCGCACACCACCGAGCCGGTGCCGTTCATTTATGTCGGCAAGCGTGACCTCAAAGTGCGTGAGGGTGGCGTCCTGGCGGATGTGGCGCCGACCATGCTGAAGCTGCTGGGCCTGGAGAAACCGGCGGAAATGACCGGGACTTCGATACTGGTGTAACCAGCTCTTAAAGCACCGCAAAACCCTGTGGGAGTGAGCCTGCTCGCGATAGCAATCTGACATTCAACATCCTTGTCGAATGGACTGATGCCATCGCGAGCAGGCTCACTCCCACAATGGTTTCAGGGCGTTTTCGAATGCAACTCTGCTCCAGTTATCACACAGCCCCAATTGGGCGTTTTTTTTGCAGCGCTTGGCGGGCATACTAGGCCGTCCCTTTCCCTGGTGTCGCCCGCCTCTATGCTCCGCGTCCTGATTGCCTTTGCCCTTACCTGCCTGCTCCAACCGGCCTTCGCCGACGAGCGCGCGCAAACCCAGCAACAGTTGGACGCCACGCGTCAGGACATTGCCGAGCTGAAAAAACTGCTGGGCAAGCTGCAGGAAGAAAAATCCGGTGTGCAAAAGGACCTCAAGGGCACCGAAACCGAGATGGGCAAGCTCGAGAAGCAGGTCGAAGCCCTGCAGAAAGAGCTGAAGAAAAGCGAATCCGAGCTGAACCGACTCGATACCGAGAAAAAAAAACTCCAGAGCGCGCGCATTGAACAGCAGCGACTGATCGCCATTCAGGCCCGCGCGGCCTATCAGAACGGCCGTCAGGAATATCTGAAGTTGTTGCTCAACCAGCAAAACCCGGAAAAATTCGCCCGCACCCTCACCTACTACGACTACCTGAGCCAGGCCCGCCTGGAGCAGCTGAAGAATTTCAACGAAACCCTGCGCCAGCTGGCCAATGTCGAACAAGACATCGCCCTGCAACAGGCGCAGCTGCTGGTGCAGAAAAGCAGCCTCGACAGCCAGCGAGAAGAACTCGACAAGGTCCGCAAGGAACGCCAGCAGGTGCTGGCCAAACTCAATGTCGACGTAAAAGCCCGCGACCAGAAGCTGGCTGCCCGCGAGCAGGACCAGGCAGACCTGTCTAAAGTCCTCAAAACCATCGAAGAGACCCTGGCGCGTCAGGCTCGTGAGGCAGAAGAGGCGCGGCAAAAAGCGCTGATCGCCCAGCAGGAAGCCGAAAAAAAGCGTTTACGTGAGGCCCAGGCTACAGCAGATGCTGATGCCACTGACGCCCCACGTAAACCCGTCAAATCTACCTCCGGAGCGCTGGTTTCCAGCTCCGGCGAAACCTTCGGTGGCCCATTTGCTTCAAGCCGGGGCAAACTTCCGTGGCCGGTTGATGGTCGATTGCTTGCGCGTTTCGGTGAATCCCGTGGCGACGATACCCGCACCAAATGGGACGGGGTGATGATCAGCGCCTCCGCGGGCAGCCAGGTTCACGCGGTGCACGGCGGTCGCGTGGTGTTTGCCGACTGGTTGCGCGGTGCCGGGCTGCTGGTGATTCTCGACCACGGCAATGGTTTTTTGAGTCTTTACGGTCACAACCAGACGCTGCTCAAGTCTGCGGGTGACGTGGTTAAAGCCGGCGAGTCCATCTCCACTGTGGGTAGCAGTGGCGGCCAGGACACGCCAGCGCTGTATTTCGCTATTCGTCAGCAGGGTCACCCGAGTGATCCGGCGCAATGGTGTCGTGCGCAAGGATAAGCACGTTACCTAATTCAGGAGTTCGTTCGACATGCTGCACTTGTCCCGCCTTACCTCGCTGGCCCTGACGATCGCCCTGGTGATCGGCGCGCCTCTGGCGTTCGCTGCCCAACCGGCTCCGGCGGTCGCGCCTGCGGGCACTGCTGCAACCACCAAAGCGCCGTTGCCGCTGGAAGAGTTGCGCACTTTTGCCGAGGTCATGGACCGGATCAAGGCGGCGTATGTCGAACCTGTCGACGACAAAACACTGCTGGAGAATGCGATCAAAGGCATGCTCAGCAACCTTGATCCGCACTCCGCTTACCTCGGGCCGGAAGATTTCGCCGAGCTGCAGGAAAGCACCAGCGGCGAATTCGGCGGCCTCGGTATCGAGGTCGGCGCCGAAGACGGCTTCATCAAGGTGGTTTCGCCGATCGATGACACCCCGGCGTCCAAGGCTGGCATTCAGGCCGGCGATTTCATCGTGAAGATCAACGGCCAGCCAACACGCGGCCAGAGCATGACCGAAGCCGTGGACAAGATGCGCGGCAAGATCGGCGAGAAAATCACCCTGACACTGGTGCGCGACGGCGGCACACCGTTCGACGTGACCCTGGCCCGCGCGATCATCCAGGTGAAAAGCGTCAAGGCGCAGTTGCTGGAATCCGGCTACGGCTACATTCGTATCACCCAGTTCCAGGTCAAGACCGGCGACGAAGTTTCCAAGGCGCTGGCGAAACTGCGCAAAGACAACGGCAAGAAACTCAACGGCATCATTCTCGACCTGCGCAACAACCCGGGCGGCGTGCTGCAAGCCGCGGTGGAAGTGGTCGACCACTTCATCACCAAGGGCCTGATCGTTTACACCAAGGGCCGAATTGCCAACTCCGAGCTGCGCTTCTCCGCCACCGGCAAGGACGAAAGCGAAGCGGTGCCGATGGTCGCGCTGATCAACGGTGGCAGCGCCTCGGCTTCGGAAATCGTTGCCGGCGCTTTGCAAGACCAGAAACGTGCAGTGGTCATGGGCACGACCAGTTTCGGTAAAGGTTCGGTACAAACCGTGCTGCCACTGAACAACGAACGCGCATTGAAGATCACCACGGCGCTGTATTACACGCCGAACGGTCGCTCGATTCAGGCGCAGGGCATCGTCCCGGACATCGAAGTGCGCAAGGCCAAGATCACCACCGAGCAGGACAGCGAATACTTCAAGGAAGCCGATCTGCAAGGCCACTTGGGCAATGGCAACGGCGGCGCCGATAAACCGACTGGTTCCGGTGGCAAGCCCAAGGTCATGCCGCAGGACGACGATTACCAATTGGCCCAGGCCCTGAGCCTGCTCAAAGGGCTGAGCATCACGTCCGGCCGCTGAGATGCGCTTGCGGCTAGTTCTCGGTCTGCTGTGCTGCCTGGCGGGTGTTGCGCATGCATCGCCCGCCCCTCAAAAAGCCTATCTGAGTTTGATCATCGACGACCTGGGGCAGAACCTGCCTCGGGATCGTCGCGTGCTGGCCCTGCCCGGCCCGGTCACGGCGGCGATCATGCCGGACACCCCGCACGCTACCGAAGTTGCTCGCGAGGCTCATCGCGCCGGCAAAATCGTCATTCTGCACATGCCCATGGACCCGGCCACTGGCCCTTTCGCCTGGCACCCGGAACTGCCCGTCGCAGAGCTCGAGAAGCGCTTGAACGCGGCGCTCAAAGTGGTGCCGTACACCGCCGGCATCAATAATCACATGGGCAGCCGCATGACCGCGCAACCGGGGGCCATGGCCTGGCTAATGGCCGATTTGCAGCGTCGCCACAAAGTCTTTGTCGACAGCCGTACCAGCGCGCAAACGGTCGCTGCAGCCGAGGCGCAGAAAATCGGTTTGGCGAGCATTTCGCGGGACGTGTTTCTGGATGACGAGCGCACGGAAGAGGCGATTTTTACTCAGTTGCAAACGGCGATCAGTCTGGCGCGCAAGCAAGGCTCGGCCGTCATGATCGGGCATCCGTATCCGCAGACGCTGGCGGTGCTTGAGCGAGAACTGCCGAAGCTCAAGGCTCAGGGAATCGACTGGATCGATATCAAAATGATGATCAGCGTACGCGGCAATCGGGCGATGGCCGGGCATGGGAAGGATGGGGTGTACCGCTAGACAAGCTCGTTCCCACGCTCCGCGTGGGAATGCAGCCATGGACGCTCCGCGTCCACTGTGACGCGGAGCGTCACGGGAGGCGTTACCACGCAGAGCGTGGGAACGATCAGTATCAAAAATGATGATCAGCGTACGCGGCAATCGCGCGATGGTCGGGCATGGGAACGATCGGTGCTGGCTCCCACATTTGGATCATCGGTATCAGAGATACCGCGCCATGATCTGCTCGACCACACCGTCCTTGCGCATCTGATCGAGGGCCGTCTGCAGCTTGGCAACGGTCTCGTCCGGCACGTCTTTGTTCAGCGCGAGATAAAGCTCGGCGCTGTTGAAACGCAACACGGTCTTGAGCCCGGTCACGCCGTCCTGGCGCGCGAGATAGCGACCGGCCGGATCCCCGGTGGCCCACAGATCAATCTGGCCGTTCACCAGTTTTTTCGCATTGTCCTGATCGCGTAGCACGACGATAGGTTTGAGCCCCTGTTTGATCAGCGTCTCGGCAATCGCGTCACCCTTGTACGCACCGACCTTGAACTTGCGCGCGTCATCCAGCGTTTCCAGGCTGATCTTGCTGTCTTCACTGGCCAACATGATCCAGTCATCGGGACCAATCGGACCAACCCATTTGAACAACTTTTCGCGGTCCGGCAAGCGCGCCATCACGAACACTCCGTAACCCGGTTTCTCCAGGGCGAGTTTGTAGATTCGCTCCCAGGGGAAGCGCAGCGTCAGGCTGTAAGTCATGTCGGCGCGTCTGAACATCTCACGAACGATATCCACAGCGATGCCGTTGATGTTCTCGTCCTGAGCGAAGTTCTTGCCGTTTTTCGCCATGTTGTAAGGCGGGAAGTTTTCGGTCAGCAACACCAGATCGGTGTCTGGATTTTCTGCAGCCTGCACTCCGTTGATGAGCAACAGAGCAGTACTGGTGAGAGCGAGAAGGAGACGTTTGAGCATGTCTGGCTACCGAGATCCATGGCGTACCCAAGAGTGCCTTGAGCCCGCCATGATGTCCACTGGCCTGTACGGAATGTTTAGCGCATCACGATGCCGCGATGGGCCATATAGACTTTGGCTTCCTGCACAGTATATTCGCCAAAGTGGAAAATACTCGCCGCCAGTACCGCGCTGGCGTGGCCTTCGATGATGCCGTCGGCCAGGTGCTGCAGATTGCCGACCCCGCCCGAAGCAATCACCGGAATGCCCAGCGCATCGCTGATGGCGCGGGTGACGCCCAGGTCGAAGCCGTTTTTCATGCCATCCTGATCCATGCTGGTCAGCAGGATTTCGCCGGCGCCCAGGGCTTCCATTTTTTTCGCCCACTCGACAGCGTCGAGGCCGGTGGGTTTGCGCCCGCCGTGGGTGAAGATTTCCCAGCGCGGGGTTTCGCCGGGGCCGGAGACCTTTTTCGCATCAATGGCGACGACGATGCATTGCGAGCCGAAATGCTGCGCCGCTTCGCCGACGAATTCCGGATTGAAGACTGCGGCAGTGTTGATCGACACCTTGTCTGCACCGGCATTCAGCAAATTGCGAATGTCCTGCACGGTACGCACGCCGCCGCCCACGGTCAGCGGGATGAACACCTGGCTGGCCATGCGCTCAACGGTGTGCAGCGTGGTATCGCGACCGTCGACGCTGGCGGTGATGTCGAGAAACGTAATTTCGTCGGCACCCTGCTCGTCGTAGCGACGGGCGATTTCCACCGGGTCACCGGCATCGCGGATGTTCTCGAACTTCACACCTTTGACGACCCGGCCGTTATCCACGTCCAGGCAAGGGATGATGCGTTTGGCCAGCGCCATGGTCAGTCCTCAGCCTTTGTACGAATCGCAGAAAGCTTGCGCTTCAGCGACGTCGAGGGTGCCTTCATAGATCGCCCGGCCGGTGATTGCACCAATGATGCCTGGGGCTTTTGCATCGAGCAGCGACTTGATGTCGCCAAGGTTGTGAATGCCACCGGAGGCGATCACCGGAATCTTCGTCGCCGCAGCCAGCGCAGCGGTGAAGGGAACGTTGCAGCCCTGCATCATGCCGTCTTTGGCGATGTCGGTATAAACGATCGCGGAAACCCCGTCGGCCTCAAATCGCTTGGCCAGGTCGATGACCTGAACGGTGCTGATTTCAGCCCAGCCGTCAGTGGCGACAAAACCGTCCTTGGCATCCAGACCGACAATCACCTTGCCCGGAAACGCGCGGCAGGCTTCTGCGACGAATGCCGGATCTTTCACGGCTTTGGTGCCGATGATCACATAGCTCACGCCAGCCTTGACGTAGTGCTCGATGGTTTCCAGCGAGCGGATACCGCCACCAATCTGGATCGGCAGGTTCGGGTAGCGCTTGGCGATGGCCGTGACCACTTCGCCGTTGACCGGCTGGCCTTCGAACGCGCCGTTCAAGTCGACCAGATGCAGACGACGGCAACCGCCCTCCACCCACTTGGCAGCCATGCTCACCGGGTCATCGGAGAACACTGTGGAATCTTCCATGCGGCCCTGGCGCAGACGTACACAGGCACCGTCCTTGAGATCGATAGCGGGAATAATCAGCATCTGGCAAACCTTCAAATTCGAGTATTCAGCTTCGCTCGGAAATCAGTTTTTCTCGAGCGCCCACAAGTCGCTTTCGATGCTCTCGAACCTCTCTTTGAGATGCGTCTGCACATCGAAAATCGCCCTGTTGTAATAGTGCGGAGCAATTTCACGGGTAAACAGCTCAAGGATTTCGGCTGCTTCGAACGAACCGAGGTCCAGGTCGAAACGATCCTCCATGAAGCGCTTGATCTTATGATTGGCCTCGTTCTCCTGTTCGGGAGTGAGGGTCAGGATCGGCGGCTTCTTTTTGACGGCCATTTACCAGCGCCCATCCCACGCGGCGAAGTTCTGCAGCAATTGCAGGCCATGGGTATGGCTTTTCTCCGGGTGGAACTGCACGGCAAAACGCGACCCTTCAGCCAGCGCAGCAGCGAAATCGACACCGTAGTGACCGCCACCCACCACCTGCTGCGCATTGCCGGCGGCGATGTAGTAGCTGTGCACGAAGTAGAAACGCGCCAGGTCCGGAATGTCGTGCCACAGCGGATGACTCACCGTCTGCTTCACTTCGTTCCAGCCCATGTGCGGGACTTTCAGGTGCTCGCCGTCTTCATGCAAATCCTTGCCGAAAAACTTCACCGCACCCGGAAACAGGCCGATGCAGTCGACGCCGTCGTTCTCTTCACTGCTGTCGAGCAAGGCTTGCATGCCGACGCAGATGCCGAGGAACGGACGGTCCTGGCTGACTTCACGCACCAGCGAATCGAAGCCCAGACGACGGATCTCCGCCATGCAATCGCGAATCGCGCCAACACCGGGAAACACAACCCTGTCGGCTTCGCGAATCACATCGGCATCGCTGGTGATCAGAACCTTGCCGGCACCGACGTGCTCGAGGGCCTTGGCCACCGAGTGCAGGTTGCCCATGCCGTAATCGATAACCGCGACCGTCTGCATTACAGAACGCCTTTGGTCGACGGCATCTGGCCGGCCATGCGGTCATCCAGCTCGACGGCCATGCGCAGCGCGCGGCCGAATGCCTTGAACACGGTTTCGATCTGGTGGTGAGTGTTGTGCCCACGCAGGTTGTCGATGTGCAGCGTGACGTTGGCGTGGTTGACGAAGCCCTGGAAGAATTCCTGGAACAGGTCAACGTCGAAACCGCCGACGGTGGCGCGGGTGTAGGGCACATGCATCTGCAGGCCAGGACGGCCGGAGAAATCGATCACCACGCGCGACAGCGCTTCATCGAGCGGCACGTAGGCGTGACCGTAGCGACGGATGCCTTTCTTGTCGCCGATGGCTTTGGTGAATGCCTGACCGAGGGTGATACCGACGTCTTCCACGGTGTGGTGGTCGTCGATATGCAGGTCGCCCTTGCTGACGATATCCAGGTCGATCAGCCCGTGACGGGCGATCTGGTCCAGCATGTGCTCAAGAAAAGGAACACCGATATCAAATCGGGCCTTTCCGGTGCCATCCAGGTTGATCGAGGCTTTAATCTGGGTTTCCAGAGTGTCGCGCTCGACTGACGCCATACGTTCGGCCATCACCAGCTCCGCAAATCATTGGGCGAAAAAGGCAGCCATTATAGGCACGCGGGCGGGAAACAGAAACACGGGAGGTGATATGACTGACGGAGTGATTTCGGGGGTTTGGCGGGTAGACATGTCCATACAAGCCGGCATTCATTGCGAATGCTCGGCTTTTTACTCTGTAGGAGCCGGCTTGCTGGCGATACAGGCGCCGCAGTCGTGCAGGCTTACCGCGTAATCGTTCATCGCCAGCAAGCCGGCTCCTACAAGAGTTGACGTTAGTTGAACAGCACCGCAGTCTTCTGCAGCGTGACCCAAACACCCCACGCCAACGGAATCCCCACGACCAGCCACGCGGCGAGCGCCAGTGGTTTGGTGCCAGGCGCGGCTTTCCATTCCAGCACGGTGCTGGCATCAGCACCCTTGTCATGGCCCAGCGCCTGTTCGGCAGCCAGTTCCGCGTCGGTCATGAAGTACTTGTCCGCCACCGGACGCACCAGCAGGTTGCAGATGAAACCCAGCACCAGCAGGCCAGCGAGGATGTACAGCGTAATGTCGTAAGCGGCCGCGCGTTCAACGCCGATGCTCAACTGATATTCACGCAGGTAGTTCACCAGCACCGGACCCAACACACCCGCCGCCGCCCACGCTGTCAGCAGACGACCGTGAATCGCGCCGACCATCTGCGTACCGAACAGATCAGCCAGATAGGCTGGAACGGTCGCGAAACCGCCGCCGTACATCGACAGGATGATGCAGAACGCGGCCACGAACAGCGCAACGTTACCCAGATGACCAAGGTTCGGGATCAACGCGTATAGCGCGAAACCCAGGGCGAAGAACACGAAATAGGTGTTCTTGCGGCCCAGGTAATCCGAGAACGAAGCCCAGAAGAACCGACCGCCGATGTTGAACAGGCTCAACAAACCGGTGAAGCCCGCAGCAATCGCAGCGATCGATGCCAGTTGCCCGGCGTCCAGTTGACCAAACGGCAGGTCAACACCGATCAGCTTGCCACCGAACACTTCCTGCAACAGTGGCGAAGCCATGCCGAGGATGCCGATACCGGCCGATACGTTCAGGCACAACACCAGCCAGACCAGACGGAATTGCGGGGTTTTCCACGCCACATTCACGTGCACGTGGCGATGGGTGATCATAGCGTTCGCGGCTTTTTTCGCCGGGGCAGTCCAGCCTTCAGGCTTCCAGCCGGTTGGCGGCACGCGGTAGGACAGTGCGCCGCCGATCATGAACACGAAGTAGATCGCGGCCATTACCAGGAAGCTCTGCCAAACGCCGACGCTGGTTGGCGACGAGAAGTGGCTCATCAAGGCTGCAGCCAGGGGAGCACCGACCATTGCGCCACCGCCGAAACCCATGATCGCCATGCCGGTCGCCATGCCACGCTTGTCCGGGAACCACTTGATCAGGGTCGAGACCGGCGAGATGTAACCCAGGCCCAGACCGATGCCGCCAATCACGCCAGAACCGAGCCACATCAGCCAGATCTGATGCGTATAGATGCCGAGCGCTGAGATCAGCAGACCACCACACCAGCACAGCGCCGACACGACACCGGCCTTGCGCGGCCCGGCGTGTTCCAGCCAGCCGCCCCAGATCGCTGCCGAGCAGCCGAGGAAGATGAAGAACAGGGTGTAGATCCAGCCGAGCATGGAAATCGGCCAGTCACATTGCGACGAAAAAATCTGTTCGATGAAACCCATTTCCGGGGCGCAGGCCACTGCCTTGGTCACGCCCAAAGCTTTGGACAATGGCAGCCAGAACACCGAAAAGCCGTAGGCCATGCCGATGCACAGGTGAATGGCCAGCGCGGCCGGTGGGACCAGCCAACGGTTGAACCCGGGCTTGGCGATAATGCGCTCCTTGGACAGAAACGCTGGCTGGGCGGCGCTGTAGCCGTCCGCCGTAGTACTCGTTGTCATTGTGTATCCCCCAATTATTAGTATGGTTCGTCAGCCACTGCTTAACCCCAGCCTTATGCGCACGCATGACTGTCTTGTAGGGTTGAAGCTCCATTTTGGTGCGACAGCTTGCCGCAGAAGGACGGACGAACCGGCAGAGGTTACCATCTGAACGTGACAGAAAAACCAATCTGATATCACTATTTGCAAGTCGCCTGGTTTGCGAGTCGCCGCCAGGCTGAAGCTGCCACTGAATATGCTGCCGGGCTGATCGCTGCCAGTCATGTGCTTTGGAGCGCTATACTCCCCGGCTAAATTTCGAATTCGACTAACTACAAGGACTCGCCCATGAAAGCGTTCGGCAAAATCCTGGGTCTGGTACTTCTCGGGCTGTTGCTGATCATAGTGGCGCTGGGCTTTGCCCTGACCCATCTCTTCGATCCCAACGACTATAAAGACGAGATTCGCCAGATAGCCCGCGATAAGGCTCACATCGAGCTGACGCTCAATGGCGATATCGGCTGGAGCCTGTTCCCATGGCTGGGCCTGGAGCTGCATGAAGCCAGTGTCGCAACCCTGAACAAGCCCACCGAGCCCTTTGCCGATCTGCAAATGCTCGGCTTGTCGGTTCGCGTATTGCCGCTGCTGCGCCGTGAAGTGCAGATGAGCGATGTCCGTGTCGAAGGCCTGAACCTGCGCCTGAACCGCGACAAGGATGGGCACGGCAACTGGGAAGACATCGGCAAGGCACCGGCGGATCCTGCCACCGCGCCGACGACCGGTGAACCCGCGACTGACACAGCCGCCAAGCCAGAAAAACCGGCGCAGCCGATCCGGCTCGACATCGACAGCCTGACCGTCAACAACGCTCGCGTGGAGTACACCGATGAAAAAACCGGCAAGCTGTACAGCGCTGAAAGCATCCAGCTGAGTACCGGCCCGGTTCACGACTCGACCAATATCCCGGTGAAACTCACGGCGTTCCTCGGCAGCAACCAGCCTGTGCTGCGCGTGCGTACCGAGCTCAACGGCGAGTTGCGCTTCGAGCGCGCGTTGCAGCGTTACAAATTCGAAGACATGAAATTGTCCGGTGAAGTGGCCGGCGAGCCGTTGCAAGGCAAGACCATGACGTTCGCTGCTCAGGGTCAACTGCTGCTGGATAAAGCCGCGAACGTCGCCGAATGGACGGGCATCAAGATCTCTGCCAACCAAATGCGCGCACTCGGTGAACTGAAGGTTAACGACCTCGACAAAACGCCGCAGATCACCGGCGGTATTTCGATCGCCCAGTTTGATCTGGCGAAATTCGTCGACAGTATCGGCCAGAAACTGCCGGCCATGGCCGAGGGCAGCCTGAGCAAGGTCGAACTGGTCAGCCGCATTGCAGGCACACCCAACAGCCTTTCGCTGGACAACATTAATCTAAAAGTCGACGACAGCAATTTCAGTGGGCGCATTGCCGTCGAGGATTTCGCCAAGCAATCGCTGCGGGCCATTCTCAAGGCCGATACGTTTAATGTTGATCGCTACCTGCCGCCGAAGTCCGCCGAAGCCAGCAGCGCAACGCAAGTGCGTCAGGCCGAAGTGGCGAGTACCGAAGCCAGTGCCATGGCAGGCGCGGGCAGCACACCGCTGCCGGACCAACCCACCAAAGGCGCCTGGAGCACCGAGCGTCTGTTGCCGGTGGAGCGCCTGAGCAAGCTCGACGTGGACGCCGACCTGACCTTCGGCCTGCTGACCCTCGACAAATTGCCAATCGAGAATGCCGCACTCAAAGCCACCGGCGAGGGCGGCCTGCTGACACTCGAGAATCTGCGCGGCGACCTGTACAACGGCAACTTCGAAGCCAGGGGCACACTCGACGTGCGTCAACAAGTGCCCGCGTTGAGCATGCAGACCAACATCAGCAAAGTCCCGGTGGAAAAAATCCTCGAAAGCCAGGGTAAAAATCCGCCGGTCAAAGGCCTGATCACACTTAACAGCGACCTGAGCGGTAGCGGTAATAGCCAGAAGGCGCTGATCGAAAGCCTTAACGGCAATGCCAGCTTCGTCATCAACAACGGCGTGCTCCTCAACGCGAACCTCGAGCAGCAACTGTGCAAAGGCATCGCCACGCTCAACCGCAAAACCCTGAGCGGCGAACCGCGCGGCAAGGACACTCCGTTTCAGGAGCTCAACGGCAACCTGACCTTCCGTAACGGCGTGGCCAGCAATCCGGATTTGCGGGTTCGCATCCCCGGCATGACAGTCAAGGGTGACGGCGACGTCGATCTGCGGGTGCTGGGCATGGATTATCGCGTCGGCATCATCGTCGAGGGCGACAAGAGCGACATGCCCGATCCGGCCTGCCAGGTTAGCGAGAAATTCGTCGGCATCGAATGGCCGCTGCGCTGCCGTGGCCCGCTGGAACTCGGCGCCAAGGCATGCCGTCTCGACAACGAACGCATGGGCCAGGTCGCTGCCAAACTTGCAGGCGACAAGCTCAGCGACAAAATTGACGAGAAACTGGGCGACAAGGTCAGCCCTGAGCTGAAAGACGCGTTGAAAGGGCTGTTCAAGCGATGAGAGCGGAGCAGTTTTCAGCGGCCGTGCTGGATTGGTACGACCGCCATGGCCGCCACGATTTACCCTGGCAGCAAGGCATCACGCCGTATCGGGTGTGGGTCTCGGAAATCATGTTGCAACAGACCCAGGTCAGCACCGTGCTGAATTACTTCGACCGCTTCATGGCGTCCTTGCCGACGGTGGAAGCTTTGGCCGCCGCCCCGGAAGATGAAGTGCTGCACCTGTGGACGGGCCTCGGTTATTACACCCGCGCGCGCAATCTGCAGAAGACCGCAAAAATCGTCGTGGCTGAATATGGCGGCGAGTTTCCGCGCGATGTCGAAAAACTGGTTGAGCTGCCGGGCATCGGCCTGTCCACCGCCGGCGCTATCGCCAGCCTGAGCATGGGTTTGCGCGCACCGATTCTGGATGGCAACGTCAAACGCGTCCTGGCGCGCTTCACGGCGCAGGAGGGCTATCCCGGCGAGCCTAAGGTGGCCAAACAGCTGTGGGCGAATGCCGAGCGTTTCACACCGCACGATCGAGTCAACGCCTATACGCAGGCAATGATGGATCTGGGCGCCACGCTGTGCACGCGCAGCAAACCGAGTTGTCTGCTGTGTCCGCTGGAAAAAGGCTGCGAAGCGCACATGCTTGGCCTGGAAACCCGCTACCCGATTCCCAAGCCGCGTAAAGCCGTGCCGCAGAAACGCACACTGATGCCGATGCTCGCCAACGATGACGGTGCGATTCTGCTTTACCGCCGACCTTCCACAGGCTTGTGGGGCGGCCTCTGGAGCCTGCCGGAACTCGACGACCTCGATGACCTGCAGCATCTGGCCACGCAGCACTCGCTGGAATTGGGGACGCAACAAGCGCTGCCGAGCCTGGTGCACACCTTCAGCCATTTTCAGTTATCCATCGAACCTTGGCTGGTTCAGGTTCAGGAGGCCGGCCATCACGTGGCCGAGGCCGACTGGCTCTGGTATAACCTCGCCACCCCGCCGCGCCTGGGCCTTGCCGCCCCGGTCAAAACCTTGCTCGAACGCGCGGCCGCCGTATTGAACGCAGGAGAGTCGTCATGACCCGCACTATCATGTGCCGCAAGTACAAAGAAGAATTGCCCGCCCTTGAGCGCGCTCCATTCCCGGGCGCAAAAGGTCAGGACATTTTTGACCACGTATCGGCCAAGGCCTGGGCCGACTGGCAAAAACACCAGACCCTGCTGATCAACGAAAAACGCCTGAACATGATGAACGCCGAAGACCGCAAATATTTGCAGGGCGAGATGGACAAGTTCTTTTCCGGCGAGGAATACGCCAAGGCCGACGGCTACGTGCCACCCGCTGAATAATCCCGATTTCTCTGGGGTCGGATCGTAAGCGACGGTAATAATTAAATATTTTTTGAAAACTTGCTTGACGACCCCCTGAAAAACCCGTTTAATGCGCCCCGTTGCCCAGATAGCTCAGTCGGTAGAGCAGGGGATTGAAAATCCCCGTGTCGGCGGTTCGATTCCGTCTCTGGGCACCAAATACCGAAAACCCTGAATCGCAAGATTCAGGGTTTTTTTATGCCTGGGATTTGATCACGGGTCCGTAAGAGCATCCGGCGTGCCAGAGCCGCGCTCGCCGCGAACCGCCTTTCTCGGCAATTTTCGGGCGAATTCTTCCGAAACAACAATCCCCCCGTCAGCCAAAAGTTAGATGGTAGCCTTGCTCGGCGAGTAGGACACTCGCCACGGACTGCTTGAAAACGTGCAATAAATCGCTACCCCCACGGATGGAATAATGACGGAAGCTATCAAGCGACGCGTTCGGACTGTTGAGTCCTACGTCGAACAGGAAGTTGGAACCCTCAGCTTCACTAACGCCCAATCTAAGCTGCTCCACCGTTTCTCTGAAGAGCTGGCCGCCCTCGGCGGGCCGCAATCCTCAAGTGCCAACGCCAAGGCCTGCGACGGGGCCACAGAGCTGAAGCGTTCGTTTTCTGATGATCAAAATGCACTTCTGACGGCTTATTCGGATGGGCTGGTTTCTCTGCTGATCTTTGATGGGTTGCAACGGATCACCGACGCGAGTCCGCCCGCCCAGCTCCCCGACCTGGCAGCCCTGGAGGAGCGACATGACGTCCTCTGTCTGGCCGGCCGCAATCAAATCCTGTTGAAGCTGGTGGACAACAGCGCCTTCGCCTACGACATGGATAACGAAGGAAAACTGGTTCGACTGGTTGCCAACTTCAAGGGCGGCGGGCTGACGGTGATCCACGACGAGCCCACCATCAAAGAACTGAGCTCCCACTCCGGCCTGGCGCTCGGCCCGCACACGGAGGCGCCTTACTGGTGCGCGGTGAACGCGGAAAGAGGGCATTCTCCCTCGCCCTCTTCGCTGATTCTCTCGGCCCTGTGGAATCCGGGCCTGGAACCCACCTTGGTGATACCGCTTCCGCCAATACTGGAGAAAATCGGCATTACCCACAGCCTCGCGCTGACCACTCCTAATTTTCAATTTACTCGCAGTGACTCTTTCGTCGATGGCAAGGGTGAGGACGGTCGGAATGTCTCAATTCTGCAGTTCGATGAAAAGGTCGGCTGGGCAGCACGCTTTAACTCATACCGTTTCTCGCTCCAGGACAATGCCTCCCATTTGGTCGCGAGGGCCTACGCCGCGCTTTGCCAGACGATAGGCGAGGCAAATCCAGTCAAGTTCACACTCACTCAAGAGTCGGCCATGATCATCAATAACGTCCGGGCCCTGCACTGTCGCGATGTTATCAAGGACAACAGACGTGTACTGGTGCGGATTTTCGGCCTGTCAAAATTTTCCTCTCCGATTGTTATTTCAGAAGACCCGTTGCTGCTGCGGGGATGACTCCTGTTTAACGCTCAATTGCCTAATTGCCAGTCATAGGTGAAGTGGCCAGAATTTTATAAACGAGGAAATTCGATGTCTTGGGATGTCATTGGCATATTGGCACTCGTTGCATTTTGCGCAGGGTTTTTCGACGCTATTGCAGGGGGCGGTGGGTTGATCACGTTGCCCGCATTATTTTTGGCCGGAATGGACCCCATCAGCGCTATTGCAACAAACAAGTTTCAAGCGGCTTCAGCAACGATTTCTGCGACGGTCACTTTCGCTCGTAAAGGATTGATCGAATGGCGCGAGGGCCGCTGGCTGGTTATCTGCGCATTTTTGGGTGGCGCAGGCGGAGCCTTGCTGGTCAGTTCGGTAGATAAGCGTTATCTGGAAGTGTGCGTACCGATCATGCTGATACTGGTGGCCATCTATTTTGCGCTGTCACCGAAACTGACTAACGAAGACCGGCGCAAAAAAATTGGCATTCTGCTTTTCTCGTTTACCGTGGCGCCGATTCTGGGCTTTTACGACGGTATTTTTGGCCCCGGTGTCGGCTCGTTCTTTATCGTCGGGTTCGTGCTCCTGTGCGGCTTGGGGATGATGCGGGCCATGAGTTTTACCAAACTCGCCAATGCCTCATGCAACCTGGGTTCCCTGTCGATCTTCATCACCAAGGGCGTGATTGTCTGGCCCGTCGCCATAGCCATGGCTCTCGCCGCATTTGTGGGCGCTCAATTGGGCGCGCGAGCCGCCGTGCGGGTCGGTCCAAAACTCATCAAGCCGATGCTGATCGTCGTCTGCTGCGCCCTGGCCATCAAGTTGCTGAGCGTAGAAACCAACCCGTTGCGCGTTGCGGTCATGCGGTCGCTGGCTTTCCTGTGAGACTCGGCATGAAGGCCACACTGGATGCTCCAATTCCAGAGTGATTAGCACCCCAAGTCACTGCGAAACGGACTACAGGGCGCGCTCCTTGAGCCCTGCTCGCAGTCGGTATGGTCCCGCAAAATCAACCGAACCTTCCTTCCGGTTTATCAGCCGCGCCCGGCATCGGAGACCTGGCTTCCTTGCAATGATTTCCACCTGTTCATTCAGCAGTGGAAGACTTCATGAGCGTACTCAGACCTGGCAATACTCAAGACTCACACCTCGACACCCTGCTCGGTGATTCGGGCAAGCTGATCCGAGAGGCACGGCTGAAAATTCTGCGCACGGTTGATACCGTTCAGGTGCAAACCTGCTGGCAGATTGGACGGCATATCGTGGAGTTCGAGCAGGAGGGGGCTCGGCGGGCGGCGTATGGTAAACGCTTACTTCCAACCCTCGCGATCAACCGGACTACCCAGTTCGGCAAAGGGTTTGACGAACGCAACCTGCGATACATGCGGGACTTTTATCAGACTTTTCCAATTTGGAGCGCACTGCGTTCCGAATTGAGCTGGACCCATTATCGCCGCCTGCTCCGCGTAGAGAATGATCGCGCCCGACATTGGTACATGAACGAGTCGGCCGTTCAGAACTGGTCCAGCCGGGCTTTGGAACGCCAGATCAACACGCTCTACTACGAGCGCCTGCTGGTTAGCCGCGACCGATCTGCCGTTGAGCAGGAGGCCTGCACCAACCTTCAGCAAATGAACGCACAACCCAGAGATTTCATCAGAGACCCGGTGATGCTTGAATTTCTGGGCCTGCCCAATGCAGGGCTTACGCAGGAAACCAGTCTCGAACAGCCATTGATCAATCAACTTCAGGCTTTCTTGCTTGAGCTAGGCAAAGGCTTCGCTTTCATCGCCCGGCAGCAGCGGATAAGCACAGAGAGCAAAGACTTCTACATCGACCTGGTGTTCTACAATTATCTGCTTAAGTGCTTTGTCATTTTTGATCTCAAACGTGGCGAGCTGACTCATCAGGACGTAGGGCAGATGGACATGTATGTGCGCATGTATGACGACTTGAAACGTGGTGCGGAGGATGGTCCGACCGTTGGAATTATTCTTTGCGCACAAAAAGATGAATCGGTAGTGCGTTACTCGATGCTGGAAGGTCATGAGCAATTGTTCGCCAGCAAGTACAAGTTGGTTCTGCCTAGCGAAGAAGAATTACGTGCGGAACTGGATCGCGAACGCGCGGCGGTCGAAGAGCGGAGACTCGCTCAGAACACCGGATAAAGTCTATCGTTGACAGCCACTGGCAGAGGTCATACCTGATGAATCTGGACATCGCATTGCCCACCACTCAAGTGGAGCCGCCGCCAGCACAGTCCGTTTCCGGCCACCCCTTCAAAGAGCCCGCCGCAGACGGCTACACCCTTGGCGGTTACACCTGGCGGCATTCGTCTCAAGACATCACTCGTCCAGTGGTGATCATCAACGCCGCCACATCGGTTCGCTGCCCGCATTACTCGCGCTTCGCCGATTACCTTTTCGACAACGGCTTCGACGTCATCACTTATGATTACCGCGGCATTGGCGAGTCGCGACCGTTATCACTGAGACAGTTGCAGGCGTCATGGTCCGACTGGGGCGCGCTGGATTTCGAAGCGATGCTCAAGCGCGCCAAGCGCGAATTTCCCGGGCAACCCATTGATGTCGTCGGCCACAGCTTTGGTGGCTGTGCTGCAGGCCTGGGCGCATCCGGACACGTCATCCGGAACATGGTCACCGTCGGCGCGCAATTCGCCTACTGGCGCGACTACGCCCCGGCGCAACGCTGGCGGATGTTTGGCAAGTGGCACGTGGTGATGCCACTGATCACGATGCTCTGCGGCTACTTTCCCGGCAAACGCCTGAGCTGGCTCGAAGATACGCCCGCGGGGGTCGTCCGCGACTGGAGCACGCCCACAGGGCTGTATGAAACACGACCCAGTGGTCGCATCATCCACGCGGCCGGCGGCAGCCTGCCCTTCGCCAATGTCAGCGCAAAAATTCTCGCCATCAGCATCACAGACGATCCATACGGTACGATTCCGGCCATCGAACGCCTGCTCGCCTACTTCATCAACAGCACAAACACCCACCTGCGGATCGCCCCGGAAGATATCGGCGAACAAGAAGTTGGACATTTCGCCTTTTTCCGCAGCGCATACCAAGCCACACTATGGCCCATTGCATTGTCCTGGCTGCAACACGGCGAACTGGCCCCCGATACGCCCGGGCGGACAGTGCCGCGCAGTCAGCCCCTTTAACGTACAACGGATCAAAACCATGGCTTCCGCCAGCAAACAGCAAAAACGTGCCACCCGCGCCAAAGCCAAGGCCAAGCAAAACCGCACCCAGCGGGCTGCCGCGCCGGTGGAACTGGACCCGAATGATGATCGCATCGACTTCGAGTCGGTCGACCTGACCGATTTGTTCAAGGAAATGATCGACGCGGAAAAAATCAGCCAGAAAGCCATGTGCACAGCCTTTCTCGAACACCCACTGCTCGCTCTCGTGCTGCAGCAGGAAGGTGAAGAAACCGCGACGGACTTCATCATCGGCGCCTTGATCGAGTATCGCCAATGGTCCACCGAAACAGACGAAGCCGGCGCACTGGCCTGGATCGAATCCCCAGCCTTCCAGGTTGATTACGTAGCGGCCTCCGAAGCCATCGCGGCCCAAAATCCACAGCAACGAGACTAAGCCCCATGGCCTCCCTGAATAAGCAGCAGAAACGCGCAAAGCGCGCAAAAGCGAAAGCCAAGCAAATTCGTGTCAGTGGCAGAGCTCCTCTGGCTGGCGTCAATGATCCAGCCGAAACAGACGGACTTTACGATTCATATGAGCTGCCGGAAGGAGAAGACGGGATTCCTGAAAATATCCTGATCATGTTCAGCAACATGCAAATGGAAGAAGAACAGGGTCGCGTCAATATGCTGGTGAGCATGTTGGTGTCTTTGAGCGTCATCATCAGCGAAGAGCCTGATCTCCTCGACATGGAAAATGCCGATGACGAAGCCATGGCTGCTACACATCTGGCTGCCGACATGCTGATCGATTATCGGATGTGGGCTGATGGCATCGACCGGGAAGCTGCTCAGCGCTGGCTGGAGGATCCCGAAGTCATCAAGGACTTCGGCACCGCCCTGGATAGCTACCGCCAGGCAATCGATATCGTGATGGAACCAAAGCACGCTGAGTAATTCACGGCAGAGTTGGCTTTTTCATGGATACGGCTATTTCTGGCTTCACGACATCAACATCTGCATGTTCGCCATCAAGAACAAACCGCAAAAACGGCCGCCTGTCATTCCTGACAGCGGCCGTTTTGCGTCATCCCTGAAACATCAATTCAACGCAACTGCCCCGACTCTTTGCAACTTGCGACGCCGAGACACAAACAGGCCAGCAGCGACCACAAGCACGCTCAGCAAACCGGTTGCGAGGATTTCCACGCGATGGGCTTCCTGAAACAGCATGATCGTCAGCACGCCGACAATGCACACAATGACGGCGTAGGTCAGGCCGGGGAAAAGCCACATCTGGAACTCGACTTTCTCCCCGGCCGCTTTACGTTTCTGACGCATGCGCAGCTGGGAAACCGCGATCACCAAATAAACCAGCAACGCGATGGCGCCGGAGCTGGCCAGGAGGAATTCGAACACGGCAGCCGGTGCTACGTAGTTGGCAAATACCGCCAGGAATGCAGCGCCGGTCGATAGCATGACGGCCCAATACGGCGTGCCGCTGCGATTGGTGCGCGTGGAGACGGCCGGCGCATCGCCGCGCTTGCCCAGCGAGAACATCATCCGCGAAGCGGTATAGAGCGCCGAATTCAGGCAACTGGTGACAGCCACCAGCACCACGATGTCGACGATCAGCTTGGCGTTCGGGATGCCCATCCGCTCAAGCACTGTCTGATAGGAGCCGACGCTGGCCAGTACCGGGTCGTTCCAAGGCACCAGCGCCACGACGATGAAAATCGACACGAGGTAAAACAAGCCGATCCGCCAGATCACCGAGTTGGTTGCCTTGGAGATTTGCTTGCCGGGGTCCTTGGACTCCGCCGCGGCGATGGTCACGATCTCCGTACCCATGAAGGAAAACATGGTGGTCAGCATGGCAGCGAGTACCGCGCCCATGCCGTTCGGCAGGAAACCTTGAGTGTCGAACAGGTGCGAGACGCCGCTGACCTGGCTGGTCGGCAGGAAGCCGAAAATGGCCAGAACACCCAACGCAATGAAGCCGACAATCGCAATGACCTTGATCAGAGCGAACCAGAACTCGAACTCACCGTAATTCTTCACGCTGAACAGGTTGGTCGCGGTCAGCAGCAGTGTGATCACCAGGGTGAATGCCCAAATCGCGATGTTCGGGAACCACGCATGCAGAATGGTCGCCGCGGCGTTGGCTTCCAGCGGAATCACCAACACCCAGAACCACCAGTACAACCAGCCGATGGTAAAACCGGCCCAGTGGCCGATCGCACGATCGGCGTAGGTCGAAAACGAGCCAGTGTCCGGTGAAGCGACAGCCATTTCGCCGAGCATGCGCATGACCAGCACGACTAACGTACCGGCGGCCGCATAGGCCAACAGCACAGCTGGGCCTGCCGCAGCGATGGCGTGGCCGGAGCCGACGAACAGGCCGGCACCGATAACCCCGGCGATCGACAGCATGGTCACATGACGCGGTTTGAGCCCCTGTTCGAGGCCGTTGGAGCTTGGGTTACTGCTCATAAAACTACCTTTGTAAGGGAAAGCGGTGTGCGTCCATCCCGCCGACATTCCTTTCTCGTAAAAAGAAACCAACGGGGCGTTTCTTATTCCGCACGCAATAATTGCGCCAAAATGTAACAAAGTCTGTAAACCCGAGGGCTGAGGACTGACCGGACGGTCATCGCAAGTCATTGAGATTAATGGCAATTCGCCAGAGCGTTACCCTGCGACTCACTTTCAGGACGAATACCCGCACCAGAAACCCAGCACAAAAATGCCGGTCGCCCAATAAAAGTGCAGATCAGCCACGTTTGGCGGATAGCGCTTCCAGTACCCCGCCAAAGCTGGCACCATCGCGCCTTTTTTTAGGCGACACCTGCAGCGTTATAGCTAAAAGCAGGCTTCAAACAGCTGTTCGGTTGATAGCAGCGCGACAGTCTGCTGCGCCGATGCGACAACCGACCGCACGCCACCCGTTTACCGCCCCAACCGCTGTTGGCTGCCATTCAGACGCTATGCTAGCTTGGCCGCCTCGCCAGGAAGGCCGCTAACAGCAGGAGCGAAATATTATGAGGAACGCACATGGCTGAGGCCACGCCCGCGCTTGAAATCCGCAACTTGCACAAACGCTACGGCCAGCTCGAGGTGCTTAAAGGCATCTCGCTGACCGCCCGCGACGGCGATGTGATCTCGATCCTGGGTTCCTCCGGTTCCGGCAAGTCCACGTTCCTGCGTTGCATCAATCTGCTGGAAAACCCGCATCTGGGTCAGATCCTCGTGGCGGGTGAAGAACTCAAGCTCAAAGCCGCGAAGAACGGCGAACTGGTTGCTGCCGATGGCAAGCAGATCAATCGCCTGCGCAGTCAAATCGGTTTTGTGTTTCAAAACTTCAATCTGTGGCCGCACATGAGCGTGCTCGATAACATCATCGAAGCCCCGCGCCGCGTGCTCGGTCAGAGTAAAGCCGAGGCCACCGAAGTCGCCGAGGCCTTGCTGGCCAAGGTCGGCATCGCCGACAAACGCCACGCCTACCCCGCCGAACTGTCGGGCGGCCAGCAGCAACGCGCGGCCATCGCCCGCACACTGGCGATGCAGCCCAAGGTGATTCTGTTCGACGAACCCACTTCCGCGCTTGACCCGGAAATGGTCCAGGAAGTACTTAATGTCATCCGTGCATTGGCCGAAGAAGGCCGCACCATGTTGCTCGTGACCCATGAGATGGGCTTTGCTCGTCAGGTCTCCAGCGAAGTGGTGTTCCTCCACCAGGGCCTGGTAGAAGAGCAAGGATCGCCACAGCAGGTGTTCGACAACCCGCTTTCGGCGCGCTGCAAACAATTCATGTCCAGCAACCGCTAACGGAGCTATCCACATGCAGAACTTCAAAAAAATCTTCCTGGCAGCCGCCGTCACCCTGGCGTTCAGCGCCGGTGCCGCCGCCGAAACCTTGAAGATGGGCATCGAAGCGGCTTACCCGCCGTTCAATAACAAAGATGCCAGCGGCAACGTTGTCGGCTTCGACAAGGAAATCGGCGACGCACTGTGCGCCAAGATGAAAGTTGAATGCACCGTGGTCACCTCTGACTGGGACGGCATCATCCCGGCCCTGAACGCGAAGAAGTTCGACTTCCTGATCTCTTCGATGTCGATCACCGACGAGCGCAAGCAAGCGGTCGACTTCACCGACCCGTACTACTCCAACAAACTGCAATTCATCGCGCCGAAAAACGTCGAATTCAAAACCGACAAGGATTCCCTGCAAGGCAAAGTGATCGGCGCACAACGTGCGACCCTCGCCGGCACCTGGATGGAAGACAACATGGAAGGCGTCGAAGTCAAACTCTACGACACCCAGGAAAATGCCTACCTCGACCTGACCTCCGGTCGTCTCGACGGCATCCTGGCCGACAAGTACGTCAACTATGAGTGGCTGAAAAGCGACGCTGGCAAGTCGTACGAATTCAAAGGCGACCCGGTGGAAGAAAGCGACAAGATCGGTATCGCAGTCCGTAAAGGCGATGAGATTCGCAACAGGCTGAACACCGCTCTGAAAGAAATCGTTGCCGACGGCACCTACAAGAAAATCAACGACAAGTACTTCCCGTTCAGCATCTATTGATTCTGACCTGCCGGACCGACGCTGTTCTCTGACGGCGCCGGTCCCCGGCATTGCCTGCCGCGATTGAAAAGAATTCCATGACTATCGATCTCTACGGATTCGGCCCCGCGCTCGCCGCTGGCGCGCTGATGACTGTGAAACTGGCACTCTCTGCCTTGTGTCTCGGGCTGGTGCTCGGCCTGCTCGGCGCTTTGGCCAAGACTTCCCCGTACAAGCCGCTGCAATGGCTTGGCGGCACGTATTCCACGTTGGTTCGCGGCATTCCGGAATTGCTCTGGGTGCTGCTGATCTACTTCGGCACGGTCAATCTGATGCGTGCCCTGGGCGAATTTTTCGGCAAGCCCGACCTCGAACTCAACGCGTTCTCCGCTGGCGTTATCGCGCTGGGCCTGTGCTTCGGCGCGTATGCCACGGAAGTTTTCCGGGGTGCGATCCTGGCGATCCCCAAAGGACACCGTGAAGCCGGCGTCGCCTTGGGCCTGTCGAAATTTCGCATCTTCACCAAGCTGATCATGCCGCAGATGTGGCGCATCGCCCTGCCCGGCCTGGGCAACCTGTTCATGATCCTGATGAAAGACACCGCGCTGGTGTCGGTGATCGGCCTGGAAGAAATCATGCGCCACGCGCAAATCGGCGTGACCGTGTCCAAGCAACCTTTCACCTTCTATATGGTTGCCGCGTTCATGTACCTGGGCCTGACGATTCTGGCCATGACCGGCATGCACTTCATGGAAAAACGCGCCGCTCGCGGCTTCGCGAGGAGCACCCAATGAACTGGGAAGTCATCATCAAATGGCTGCCGAAACTGGCCCAGGGCGCCACGCTGACCCTGGAGCTGGTGGCCATTGCAGTGATCGCCGGGTTGCTGCTGGCGATCCCGCTGGGCATCGCCCGGTCATCACGTCTCTGGTACGTGCGCGCGTTTCCCTACGCCTACATCTTCTTTTTCCGCGGTACGCCGTTATTGGTTCAGCTGTTCCTGGTCTACTACGGCCTAGCGCAGTTTGACGCGGTGCGTAACAGCTCAATGTGGCCGTACCTGCGCAGTCCGTTCTGGTGCGCGACCGCCACCATGACGCTGCACACGGCTGCCTACATTGCCGAGATCCTGCGCGGCTCGATTCAGGCGATCCCGAAGGGCGAGATCGAAGCCGCCCGGGCGCTGGGCATGTCTCGCGCCAAAGCAATGTTTTACATCATCCTGCCGCGTGCCACACGCATCGGGTTACCGGCGTACAGCAACGAAGTGATCCTGATGCTCAAGGCCAGCGCCCTGGCCAGTACCGTGACGTTGCTGGAGCTGACCGGCATGGCCCGCACCATCATTGCGCGGACCTACCTGCCGGTGGAGATCTTCTTTGCCGCGGGCATGTTCTATCTGCTGATGGCGTTTGTACTGGTCCGCGGCTTCAAGCTGCTGGAGCGCTGGCTGCGCGTCGATGCCTGCCAAGGGCGCTGATCCCTGCGTGTTGACGGGCGAGAACCTACTCGCCCGCTTCACCGCGCTGGATGCGTTTCTGACAGAGCATCAGGCGTTATGGAAGCCTCGGCCGTTCACACATCTGCAGCTCCCCTGGGAAGCGTCCTACCCGCAATTGGCTGCATGGCTACGGCAACGTTCGCTGGAAGATGCGGAAAGCGCGCATAACCAGCCTGCACGTCTTGATGCACCAGAACCCTTCGCTTCACTGGCGGCCATGTCGCTTGAGCTGAGTGCGGTGGGTGAGTTGCCTTCGCGTGAACTTGAAGCGGCAGCCCATCGCTTGAACGTTGATGTGCCGGGGCGTAAATGGCAGCAGATCGAGGCGTTTGCCAGTCGGTTGATATTTACCGCAAATCCCACCCATTGGCTGGATTGGTGTTCGGGTAAAGGGCATTTAGGTCGGAGGTTGTTGCAACATTCTCAGCAGCTCACTTGCCTGGAGTACGATCCGGCGCTGGTCACAAGTGGGCAAGCGCTCAGCCAGCGTCATCAGTTGCACGCTCTACATGTCGAGCAGGATGTTCTGGCGCCAGGCGTCGCTTCTTTATTGAACGCCTCGCACACGCCGGTCGCGTTGCACGCTTGCGGTGATCTGCACGTGCGGCTGATTCAGCTCGCCAGCGCGGCCGGTTGCAAACAACTGGCGATCGCGCCGTGCTGTTACAACCGAATCAGTTCTACCGCTTACCAGCCAATTTCCCGCGCTGGCTTGAGATCCGACTTACAGCTTTCACTCAACGATCTGTCGCTACCCGCGAGTGAGACCGTCACCGCCGGCGCCCGCGTCAGACGTCAACGCGATACCTCGATGGCCCGGCGCCTGGCTTTCGACCTGCTGCAACGGGAGTTGCGCGGTGTTGATGAATATCTGCCTACGCCGTCCCTGCCGAGTTCCTGGCTGGATAAATCCTTCGCTGATTACTGCCATCATCTGGCCGCGCTGAATGAGTTATCCACAACGGGCGTGCAGGACTGGTCGGCGCTTGAAGCCGCTGGATGGCAGCGATTGGCCGAAGTGCGCAATCTTGAGCTACTGCGGGGACTTTTTCGGCGCCCGCTTGAGCTCTGGCTGGTGCTTGATCGGGCGCTTTTCCTGTTCGAGCAAGGTTACGACGTCAGACTCGGCACCTTCTGTGAAACCCCGCTTACACCGCGCAATTTCATGTTGCTTGCGGAGAAGTCTTGAACGTCTGCAGCCTGTGGATAACTCTGTTGATTAAATTAAAGTGGATCCAATATTTACAGCTGTTTCAGGGTTGAAACGTTGCTGATCACTTTTCATACACTCGCATAAAAAACCGCTAAAACAGGGATTTGCGCACTTAATGAGAACGGATCCACAAAATTGCTCGTCGTGGCGCGATACATATGCCGCGTTGTGCATAAGCGTTAAGCCGAAACAACATAAACAGCTTTCAAACCTTGAATATCGTTTCCTAGCGGCGGGATTTACCCACGTGAACAGCGAAATCCAAGGAACAGAATACGGGCGTTTTTTGCTGGATCTCATCAGCATTATCAGGGCTCGTGGACCTCACCTGACGCCTTCGTAAAAATAGTCTGAATTCAGGGGTTTACAGAACCATTCCAATCGCTATAATCGTCGCCCTAACACGCCGGTATAGCTCAGTTGGTAGAGCAACTGACTTGTAATCAGTAGGTCCCGGGTTCGACTCCTGGTGCCGGCACCATACAAAACAAGGGCTTGCAGCGATGCAGGCCCTTGTTGTTTCTGCTCGGGTAACATCTGGGGTAACAAAACCCATCGTTTTGCTACCCTGAGCCAGCCTCTCAGCATTGCTTGGCAGTGGTGCACTGGGGTTATTTCAAACCCAATGAATCCAGACGAGCGGCAATCCTTGCCCCGTGCTCTCGTTGTTTCAGGCGGTGCACTGGGGTGCCTTGATCGGGCGCGCTCACTCCGGCACAGCATCGGCCTTGGATACTTCCGCCAGCTCCTTCTTGATCCTGAACACGGTGGCACGTCCACAGCCGCACAGCTTCGCTATCGCATCTGCGCTCAAGCCCTTGGCGAGCCAGCCTTGCACCTTATCCCGTAACTCAGCGTCTTTTGGTCGACCGTTGAACCGGCCCTCGTCCTTCGCGACAGCGATACCCTCGGACTGACGTTGGCGAATGAATGAGCGTTCCAGCTCGCCCACTGCGCCAAGCATGGTCAGGATGAATCGGGAGGTCGGTGATTCGTCGAAGGTCAGTGATGGTTCAAGGAACTCCACCTTCACACCTTGCTTAAGCATCTGGTCCAGCAGGTCCAGCAAGTCTTTTGTGTTTCGCCCCAGCCGGTCCACGCTCTTGACCGTCACGGTATCGCCCCGGCGTAGCTTCCCGATCATCCGTTGCAGCTCTGGCCGGTCGGTGTTCTTACCGCTGGCATGGTCTGTGAACACTTCGTCAAGGCCAAGCCCATCGAGCGCAACGGTTTGACGCGCGGTGTTCTGTTCTTTGGTCGAGACGCGGACGTATCCAAACTTCATGCTCATGCTGGCGCTACCTCATTTGAAAGTATCAATTCGTGAGGTAAACGATACAGGATCGTTTGAGTTATGCAATGAGACTTATGAGACTAGAATCAGGTACCCGACGAGAGGTATCGCAATGTGTACCCTAATGAGACCTTCCGGCGACTCTTGCGCAGATCCTCAAACTCAGGCGGTCATTGCCTCAGTTTGAGGATGCCAGCGGTGATAGCGGCTGCATTCTTGTCGAGCGTGCCGAGTGCTGTGATGGCGTTGTCGTGCGTATCGGGTGAACCGGTGGCCCTAGCCCACAGCGCCACTTCTTCAATGGCAGCAGCTAAGGCGTGCTGGTTGTGCAGCAGTAGAGTCAGCACATCCGCTGTAGCGATATTGGCTTCATTCAGGTCTGGCATAACGATCATCCGTGAAGTGGGGAACGACCATCCTAGCGCAGAGCTGGGCCTGTGCCGACGTTCAGGACCGACAGGCGCGAGGGCCACGGGGGCAATGGCGATGCTTTTAGTGGAGGGACCCACTCGGGTGAGTACAATATTTTTAGGTCGCAGCCCGGAGCCGAAAAAGGGAAGCAGCCGTTAGGCCACTTCCAGTTCTGCCAAATGCCGCTCCAGCAAATGAATCTGCTGCTCGCGCTCGGCGTGCTCCAACAGGATTTCACGGACAACCCAAGGAGATACAGTTTCAAGCTGCATATCCCACGCCATGAACCCGCCGAGGTCCGTGCCTTCGTACCCGACGACTACCGACAGACTGTAATGCCGAGGCCAGATGCAATGCTGGGCCATGCTTTCACTGTGCGGCCAAGTCGGCTCTTTCGGGCTACCAGCCACCACGCTGGGTGTACCGTTCACCAAGTACCGCAGGCCGCTAGGCGAGGAGTCCGATAACGTGTACTCCTCATGCCAAGGTTTGATCTCCGGCATCCTGTTCCGTGCCTCGATCCTTGTGCGGGCGCGACTCATGCCGACACCACAGCGGTGCGATGCTGGGCGCGGTGCAGGGCCAGCAGAACGTCCACAGCCAGGTACTTCTCCCCGCTCAGGGTTACAACGTACGTGCCTGAGTTGGTGCAGCCACCGGCCACGTCTCCGGCTTCCCGGCTACGCGTGCCAGTGCAGCCGTTCCAGCGGTTCCAGCGCAGTCCGCTAGGGCTGGACAGGTCAGGGCTGAATGCTTCCTTGAACGCGGTCAGGACTTGTTTAGTGATGGGTGCTTTCATTTGGTTCTCCAATAGGTGCAGCCCACCCATTGGGTAGGCATCAAGTTTGATTTGGTTTAGGTGCCGCAAGGGCTTGGGCGATACTGCGGACGCATAACGCCAGTTCTCGGTCTTGCTGGATAAGCGGTTCGATTGCAGCGCGGGACTGTTCAGGGTCGCCAGATAGCAGCGCATCAACGGCGAGCATCAGCGGCTCAGTGTCGAGAGCCACGGACCCGGCACGCAGCACGCAGCCACCCGCTAGGAAGTACCGACCGACGGCCACGGGACCCAAGCGGTTCAAGATGACTTTCTGATCCAACAGGCGCTGGGTTCGCAGATGGCGCTGCTGCCAGTTCTCGGATGCAGCGTCATTCGTTGGTACGTACACGATCTGCCCACTTGGCAGTGTCTTGAACACGCTAGGAACCCGTGCACCGTTGCAGGCCCGACACGTCAGGTTCCGAGTGTGCCGCTCGTTCCCACCGCAATCGGTGCAATTCCAACCGTCATCAAGGAAGGTCTTAGCGCCGGACATGACAGCGGCGTACCGGGCGGGCTTCATCGCACGCATGCTCTGTAGCCTTGCCTCATACCCGGGATACCCAAGTCGCATCTTGATGAGGTCGTCGGCAGATGGGTGCTGCCCGCGCCGGAGCGCAGGCTTATGAGTGCTCACACCAAGCCCCGGAGCTTGTCAGCGAACACCGTCCCCAAGTACGGGGCAGGCTTCGCAGATTGCGACCGAGCCAGCATCACTTGTCCCCGGTCATACAGTGCGCGGGCCTTGCCAGCAGCGGACGCCTCAAGCGGAATCCATGCCTGATCCACGAACACACTCAGGACCCAACCGGCACCCGGTGCGACGGTGATGCTGTAGCTGCTCCATCCGGCAGCGTTCTTACCCGCCTCGAACGTCACAGAGCCACGCGTACCGCAGGCATCGGCCCACTCGTCAGCGAGCGCACGCCAGTCCAGAGCACGGCCTTTCACAAGAGCGGGGACATCGACACTTGGACCCGCAAGGTTCTGCGCCATGCTTGCCCGATCAGTGTCTACCAGCTCCAGCAGGAACTTGAACTCAGCGGCGGATAGATGCTCAGCGGCGCGCACGGCAGCGACTTCACCTTGAACAGCGGTCAGAACCTTGTCGGTCCACTCGGAACCGGCACTCGCAGCGGCTGCACTCTCACGCCCCAGAAGGTCGCGGTAGCGGTTGCCACGCAAGCTGTTCACACCGTGCGCGGCGAACACCCGCAGGGCGTACCGGAGATCATCCGCGGTCTTGATGTGCTCGCCTACGACTTGCCGCAGGGCTTCGCTGAGCTTCCCGCCATTACCGCGCAGGCTGTTAGATACAGGTTCACCAGCAGGAACACCGGTAATGCGCACTGAACGCGGCAGGTCCGTGCTGGCATCGATCAGCGCGATTGCATCGGCTTGCGCCAGCAGCGTATCCAAGGCCGGAACCTCAGGAACAGCGCATAGGCGCTCGGCAGGAACTGGTACAAGTACAGGTGCCGGAACGGGGGCTGCACCGTCGAAGGTCAGCGGCGCCATTAGATCGGCATCGGACAGGCTCGCCAGCGTAGCGAGCTGAGCGGCGGATGGGGTTTTGAATGCGGTCATAGTCATCTCCTTAGGAATGGAATTACGGAGTAGGGGTCTCGCGGTACGCCTGAGCGAATGCATCCGAAACCTCGACAGATTCAGCGTCGGTGCCGGAGTTCTTCAGGTAGTAAGCAGTCAGCGCCAGATCGCTTCGGGTCAGTTCCTTTCCATCAAGGATCTGCATTAGCTCATCCTCGTACTTCGCCTTCACGGCGGGGCGGGACGAGCTGCGCAGATGGCTGGTGAGGAACTCGATACGCCGGCGCTCGGTGTAGCTCAGGCTGGATTTTTTAGCGGCCATGGGTGTTTCTCCTTATGCGGTGTGGATGATTCCGGCGGCTGCCAGTGCATCAACGAGTGCCTGAGCCGTTGCCGTGTGGGCTGTGAGTTCAGTCCCGGTCGGAGGGGTGGAGGTATCTGCGTACCGCTGGAATGAGCGGTCAAGTCGGTTAGCAAGGGAGCGCAGAGCAAGGCGCTGCGCGGGAGTGAGGGTGGCGAGAGTTGCCATGGGTGATTCTCCTTTCAGGGATGGGGTTCAGGGATGGGTACAGCGGGTGGCCGGGGCCAGGGTGAATCGGTGACGGATCAGTCTTGTGTATTCAGCTCAAGGGCAAGCTCAAGCAGCACGCCGACGTGTGCAAACAGGGGCCAAGTGGGGTTCATCTGAACGAACGCTCGGAACGAACGGCAGCCGGTTCCGGCGTACACGTCATGGATGGTCAGGCCGAGTCGCTCAGCGAATCGACCGAGGCGGCCACCGGTGGCTGTGACGTACCACGCAGGGAGATGAATGCCACGGGCACCCGCCAGCTCTCGCCAGTGCGTCTTGTCAGCGAAGTCGAGTTTCAGGTTCTTGCGTGCGAAGTCTTGGGCAGCTTGACGGGTGGCCGCTGCTTTAATCGGGTTCGGTTGTACGTGCATGGTGATACCTCCGTGCGTTGGGGACGGACACACGGCTTCCACGGATCTCAGGACGCCAAAAATCGCGCTAGGCTCGAACTGGCCCAGTAGGGTCGGTTCAGCACTAACGTTGATTCTCGGGTTCTGAGAGCCGTTAAAACGGGGTGTCGGGTTGGGATGTGGCGGTGTAGCGAGGGGAGCCGGGAGGCTCGGTCAGGAATAGGTGCCAGCGTCTACGAAGGAGAACGCATCGCTGGCGGCTGCTGGGGCGACCAAACCCCAACAGCAGAAAGGGTGCCGACTAATCGGCGGTGTTACTCGTCTTCTTGATCATCGTCTAGGTTGCCTTCGTGGTAGCGGCGTAGCCAGTACGCCTCAGGCGTCTCGTACGGCGCCTCTTGAATCCACCGCTGTACATCGGCAAGGGGCTCGCCCAGCTCGGAGGCGATAGCAGCAGGCTGCATACCTTCGTGTGCCATGAGGCGAGCTTGGTGCTGGGGCATCAGCTCGCTGTCGTCGATGATCAAAGAGCCATCCGGCAGAGTGATATGGGCCATTGTCTGTGCTCCCGGTCAGTGAGTGAGTTCTGCTCTCGTCTTTTACAATGAAACTCGACGGTTTTGGGGTGTGACAAGGGGTACATGTACCCCCTGTTTTTTGGATTTTGCTGTAGTACTTACAGTACATACATCAACACCTGTCACCGGTTACGCTTCAGGAACTGCTTCACGGTGTTGACCTTCTGGCCGGTAGCTTTCGCGATAGCTGTAGGTCCATCGCCAGCAGTGAGCATACGTCGAGCGATGTCATGCCAGTGCTCTCCAGCCTCGATAATGCCAAACCGGATATCGTTCTGCTTCTGGACTTTAGCCACTTCGGCCTGTACCTGAGCTTTCACGAACTCCATCATCTGAGCATTCATGAAGGACTTTTTAACCGCTTTCAATGAGTGAGCCATAGTGCCCTCATGCAGTGGACCGGGCTGTAATGCGGAGCCACTGATAGTCAGTAGTACCGGGTGTTCAGAATGGATCTGTAAGGCCGTGCGGTTCTGCTTCGGTGTCTTACGGCACCGGACGGAATTAACCCACGCAGCCTCCTTGCCCAAGGCTTCAAGTGCAGCTTTAGCACTCGGCCCCTTGCCCTCCCCGATCTGGCCTAAGCCGTACGAGAACACCGCGTTAACGTCTGCCTGTGTAAGCCGGTGAGGCTTCTTGCCGTGCAGCTTCAAGAGGCTGCGTACCCGCTCTGCGTGCTCTTTGTTCAAGAGGTACAACGCAGTGGCGAAGGTAGGGCCTGTGCTCCCCGCGAACAGGTCAACGACTGCTCGGTACGACGGGACTTGCTCATACGCGGCTAGCTGGACGGGGGAACCTGAGTTCAACCCCTCCCACCACATTCGCTGCTGTTGGTTCATGCCCACAGTGGGGTCTTCGAATAGCGGACCCAAGCTATCTAAGGTCTGTGATAGATCAGTCATTGGTCGTCTCCTTGTGTGTGTTGGTCTTCCTCTCGGGTCGATGGCTCTTGCAGAGGGTGGACCGCAGCTCTGTGCAGTCGCTTTCTCTGGGACGTTGAGTGGTTAGCTATTGCTTGCGGATCGAAGGACGCGGTTACTAGCCTTCTCTCCCGTTGAGTGCGGTTCTATTGCAAAGTCGTTGGTAGCCTCTCTCTCCCGTTGAGTGACTAGCTAAACGACAAAGCGGCTACAGCCCTTGTAGTACGTGGCTTGTAGCTAGTGCAGACATCCTTCCCTGTCCATTAAGTGCGATTCTATTGCTAGCCTTCTCTCCTCCGTTAAGTGTCCTTCTATTGCGAAGGCTCTAGACCGGTGCGTTGCTGGGTGTGCTCCTCAGCTTGGGATAAGCGCCCGCACCTTCTCCAGCAGCTCACGCGGTGTCCTACGCGGGCAGCATCCGGCGCCACTCATCCACGAACCGATACTCGGTGAGCTCCTGCCCAGTGTCCTTGTCATACCCATGCATCGGGTCTTGAGTCGCGTACAGCATCTCGCCCCATCGCGTCAGGGCTTCGCGTTTCTCTTGATCGTAGCTGTACCGGTCGTACACCGCCGAGACGGACGGGTCAGTGTGATTCAGCACTTTCATCAGGATCAGACGGGGATACCCAAGGCATGACAATGCAGTCGCTACGGTGCGGCGCAGGTCGTGTGGGGTGAATGGCGCCAAGTTATTGAAGAACCGATCAGGGGCGAACTCATCGCGGAGGGCGTGCGCGGGGGCAGTGTCGATGACCGGGCTACCGGGCTTGCGCAGGCTCTCGAACACGGGGCCGGTTTTACCCGTCTCGGGCTTTCCGATCAGATCCAGTACCAGGTTATCGAGTGGTACGCGGTGTGTTCTTCTGTTCTTTGCTACAGCGGCGGGGATAGTCCACCAGTACCCATCGGATTCATTTGAAATATCCTCCCACCGCATCGCCAGCACTTCACCCTTACGCTGCCCGGTGAGAAGCATCACGCCAAGGGATTTCCGCACCGGGGGAGTCGCCTTAATCCAGTCAGTCGCGGTTACAGCAGCGTAGAACGTTTGGATTTCCTCGAATGAAAGCACGCGCTCTCGGCTACGTTCCCGATGCTGACGGCTAACGCCAGCGACCGGCGATTCATTCAACTCGCCCCGCTCCACTGCCCATGCAAACATCTTGCGCACCACGGCCAATAACCGGTTAGCCGCTACCCCGGCCCCGGCGTCCACCTTCTTGTCTATCAGCGCGACAATCTCACGCCGTTGAACATTCTTCGCCAGCGTGCGCCCCAGCGTGGGCACCACGTCGCGCAGTAGTTGCCGTTCATCCTCACGCCACGAACGTTTACGCGGCTTCGCGTACCGTTCTATGTAGCTGGTGCACAACTCCTGAACTGTCAGCGCCTCCTTGTTCTCGACTCGAAGCGCTATCTTTGCGGCGGCGGGGTCCCTGCCGTCTTTCACCGCCTCAGCGGCCTTCGCGTACGCGAGCCTCGCCTCCCGGCAACTCATTCCGGGGAACTTCCCGAGGGTCAAACGGCGCACACGGCCTTCGTGGCGATACATGTAACACCAGCTAATGACCTTGGAAACGCGCACGCCCAGACCGGTGTTGCCCTCATCCCAAATATCGAACCGCGTTTCTGCTGGCTTTACCGTCCTCAGAAACGCATCTGTAAGCACCTTTTTAACACCTGCCACGGCACTATCTCCTGTTACCCCGAATTCTCTCAGGGTAACACTGGAAGCACCGTAAACACTAAGGGATACAGGAAGGGATAGAGCAAACACTGGGAATACGCCCGACTCCCGCGACTTGTAATCAGTAGGTCCCGGGTTCGACTCCTGGTGCCGGCACCATACAAAACAAAGCCCCTGCAGAAATGCTGGGGCTTTGTTGTTTCTGATCCACGTATAAGCTGCGTGACAACGATGGTGATACCGACGGCACCTTTCCTGTCGAATCCCAAGGACACAGTCACCTTCTCGATCATCTCGTCTGGTGAACGGACGACATTCGAGCATCAAGCGCGTATTGAAGTCGTGCAGGAAGTCGCGATCGAGGAATCTTCAAACGGGACGTGCCTCGACCCCGTATTCCTATGCCGTCCGGCTCCTTGTCGCTCTCTTTTGAACATCATCTATATGCCGGCTGCGATTATGGGCATGGCGTTTCTACTATCTGTCCTGCACCAAGTTGCGTTTACTTGTGCTGCGCGCGCTATTACGCCATAATCACCCCACTACTCAGCCCCGTACGCAGCGATTCAGTTCGCTGGCCGTTGGGGTGAAGAAACCGGCCCCGTGCCGGTTTTTTCGTTTCTAAGGATGGGAAATCTTGCGTACCGCGTGCTTTGTAGACGGCTACAACCTATTTTACGGCCTGTTAGCGGGCACCCCATATAAGTGGCTTGATTTGCCTGCCCTGCTGGCTCATATCATTCGTGTCGAGAACCCCGACAGCACGCTCCATTCCGTGAGTTTTTTCACCTCTGGCGTCAAACCCTCCTTGGCGACCAGAGGCATTGCCTCAAAGGAAGCGCAGGACACCTACATTCGTGCACTGATTGCGCGAAACGTTATCGTGTTTTATGGGCGGCACCAGCTTGAATCGGGCAAGGCCCCACGATTTATAGATAAGGGCACTCCTGCGTCCAGGGCCGATCAGGTCGAAGTCTGGAAGCTGGAGGAGAAAGAAACAGACGTTCACATCGCGATCAGCATGTACCGGCTTGCAGCTCGCCAGGCAAAGTTGCCGTCTGAAGAACGCATTCAGCAAATAGTTCTGGTTTCAGCCGACACTGATATGACTCCGGCGCTGCGTGCACTTAGCGAGGATTTCCCTGATCTGCCCGTCGGCGTGATCCTGCCCCACCGGGAGGGCATTCAACGGACAGTCCCTGGATCGCTGAAGCAGTACGCAAAGTGGATGCGGCATGTTGTGAAGAACGTCGAACTGGCCGAGCATCAGCTCCCGCCCCGCGTGCCAACCCGAAAAAAGCCAGCTGACAAACCGACCTACTGGTGAACTGCCTCACCTGAACCCGGACACCGCCAGTTTCGCGTTTTTGTAGAAAACTCGCTTGAGCCTCATCCTGATCAATGGGCCTTCCTGGCAGCGATTCAGCGCATGAGTCCAGAAAATATCCAGCCCGTTATTATCCAGGCGATGGGTAATCGGGACCCTCTTGGGGTCGCCTATGTCGATGACGAAGGTGATGCAGAACCTTGGAAAGATCGTGAATCGAGATCACGTAAATTGACATGCCCGTTGCCTGCTGCTGTCAACATCACGCTGGCTAACTTAATTTACTTTGAAAAGTCGGAATTGCCACAGCCATTGGCAAACCAGCTTGTCCGGCTCGCTGCCTCCTGGTGCCGCACCACACAAGGTTCCAGAGAAGGCTTTCAAAATCTCTGAAACCCTCGAAAAACTCGCCTTCTGGCGGGTTTTTTCGTTTTGGGGTTGCGTCTATTTACGTCAGAAACTGGTTCAACCGTTTTAAGGGTAGAGTCTGGGATACAGGTCGCTTTTATAAAAGGGAGTACCCATGTCGCGCACCACAGCTCCGCTTTCCGATGCAGCTAGCCGCTTGGCAAAACCTACAGACCGAGCCTACAAGCTTTTCGACGGCGATAGCCTCTATCTCCTAGGCCAACCCAATGGCCGCAAAGACTTGCCATTCGCTACCAGCTTGTAGCGAAGCATTGCTTCAATTGAGGAGTGGCATGAACCATTGCTCGTTACTGCTCAAGCATCAAGCTACGCCAAATGATCATCGGCTTTTCTACAGGTGCGACATCCGGTTGCAGCTGCTCCTGCGTGTGCCTGTTGTGCGGTGGCGGCTCCTCTGGTTCAAGCGCTGGAGTCTGATACTTGGCGGCATGTACGTTATCTACTGACATTTTGTGTAGTGCGCTTATTTGATTGTTACGGTGACTTTGCCTTTTGATCTGCCCTGCTCGACGTACCGCAACGCCTCTGCAGTCGATTCAAAAGGGAAGGAGCGATCGATGACCGGTTTGATGACGCCAGCCTCGATGAGCGAAGTGATTTTTTGCAGTTGTATCCCGTCGGCACGCATAAACAAAAATGCATAGCTCACCCCATGTTTGCGGGCTTTTCGGCGAATACCGCTGCTGAGCAGGCGCATGACTTGCCCCAGCAGCCAAGACAAACCTTGCTCCTGGGCAAATTGCGCGGTCGGCGGCCCCGAAAGGGAAATGAGCTGTCCGCCAGGCTTGAGAACCTTGACCGATTTCTCCAGTACATCGGCGCCAAGGCTGTTCAACACCACGTCGAAATCGCGCAACTCGTTTGCAAAATCCTGCTGTTTGTAATCGATGACCACATCCGCCCCGAGTGCTTTCACCCATTCGACGTTCGCCGTGCTGGTGGTGGTCGCAACGAAGGCGCCGAGGTGTTTGGCGAGCTGGATGGCAAGCGTGCCGACACCGCCGGATCCGGCATGAATCAACACCTTCTGGTCTTTTTTCACCTGGGCGGTCTCAACCAGCGCCTGCCAGGCCGTCAAGACAGCCAAGGGGATGGAAGCCGCCTCGGCCATGTCGAGATTCGAGGGTTTCAGCGCGAGCGCGTTTTCGTTCACGGCGATCAGTTCAGCAAACGTCCCGATCCGTGCCTCGGGAGGACGTGCGTAGACTTCGTCACCAGGCTTGAATCGCTTCACCGCCGAACCCGTGCGAACGACCACACCGGCCAGGTCATTGCCTAATACCAATGGAAATGTATAGGGCAAGATCAGTTTGAACTCCCCCGTTTTGATCTTCGAGTCCAACGGGTTCACGCTCGTCGCATGCACCTGGATCAGAACGTCATGTACACCGACCGCAGGGTCGGGCACTTCGCCAATCATCCCGTTCTGCTTGCCGTAGCAATCGATAAAAAATGCCTTCATGTTGCAGCTGCTCTTGTCGGTGGAATGAGAGTGGGGCGCGGCCCCGACAACGTTGATGCGATTAGACGTGCAGGCTGTCAGGAGTCGAGGAACGCCATAGCCTTGGCCACGAAATCGGTATGGTGCTGGAAAATGCTGCCGTGCCCGGCGTCGGGATAAATGATCAGTTGCGCGTTGGGGATTCGCTTCGCCAGCTCAATCGAGTTCACGGTGGGCACCATGATGTCGTTGTCCCCGTTGGCTATCAGGGTCGGCATCCGCAAGCGACTGAGATCTTGCGGCGCTTGCTTGCCCCACGCAGTAATGGCTTTGAACTGCCGAAAAAATGCGCCGGGGGTCGGGCCTTTGCCCCGGTTGTGCTGGCGTTCTTTCAAACGTTGCAAATACTCGGACGCGGCACGTTGGCCGTTGGCCGTGGTAGTGAAGAACAGGTAGAACTTGGGGTCTCGCAGCGTCAGCAAACCTTTGATCATCAATGGCCAGGTCACCGAACCGACGCAGTCGATGCCTGTGCCACCGGCCGGTCCGGTTCCGGTGAGAATCAATCTGCGCACTCGTTCGGGTGCTTTCAGGGCGATGTCTTGAGCGACGAAGCCGCCGAGTGAAAAGCCGAGCAGATCAACTTTGTCAAAACCCAGCGCACGAATCAGCCCGATTGCATCGTCAGCCATCTCACCGACGGTCAATGGCGCGGCGCCGCCCGAGCCACCGATACCGCGATAATCAGTAGTGATGACACGCCGGTTTTTCGCCAGACCGTCGATGATCCTAGGGTCAAAGCTATCCAACACTGCTCCCCAATGGTTGAACATGACCAGCGGGACCTCCGTCCTGGGTCCCAGGTCACGATAGGCGAAGGGTATCCCGCCAATCAGAACCGACTGGGTCGCCGCGCTGATAAATGTCGACTGCGAACCCGCGTGATTGCATGTAGCTATAAGGGTCATGTTTACTCCGTCCGATTGCGGGGCGAGGCCGGCCTGCCCGGCATGGGTCAGACTTGAGTCAAATAGCGTTGCGCCACGGCGGACTGCCTGATCTGCGACAAAAGACCCTGACGCGCGGTTTGCAGGGCATCCCAGCGCTCGCCTTCATGCAGTGGAGGAATGGTCACTGGCTCGCGACGGTCGAAGCCCACCAGTGCGGCATCGACCAGATCACCCACTTCCATGATTTCGCTCAAGGTGTTGATGTCGATTCCGGCGCGATCCCAAATCTCCGTGCGGGTGGCGGCGGGCAGTACGGCTTGCACATATACACCCTGAGGCGAAAGTTCCAGGCTTAGGCCTTGGGAAAGGAACAGCACAAACGCCTTGGTCGCCCCATAGACCGACATGCCGAACTCAGGAGCCAGCCCCACCACCGAACCAATGTTGATAATCGCGCCTTCACCTGCTTTGGACAGGCGTGGCGCGATGGCGCTGGCGAGCCGCACCAGCGCGGTGGTGTTGAGAGCCACCAGTTGCGCAACGCTTTCGGTGCTTTGCTCGATGAAGTTGCCGGACTGTGCGGCGCCGGCATTGTTGACGAGGATGCCGATGCGCGCGTCATCCCGCAGGCGCGTTTCGACGGAGTGCAGGTCGCTGAGTTGAGTCAGGTCGGCCTGAAGCACTTCAATGGCGACGGTGTGTTCGTCACGCAACTTTGCTGCGAGCGTTTCCAGGCGCGAGTGGTCGCGGGCGACCAACACCAGATCATGCCCGCGTTCGGCGAAACGCTCGGCGTAAACCGCGCCGATGCCGGTGGAAGCGCCAGTGATGAGAACGGTAGGGCGAGTTGTCATGATGTCAGCTCTTTCTCAGGAACATGGATTGGGATTGATGCACGAACAAAACCAGGCTCGATCAGCCAGTGCCTAGTTCGCGGCAGCGCTTGATTCGGCAAGCGTCGGGTAGTCGATGTATCCCGCCGCTCCGCCGCCGTAGAGCGTGGAGGGGTCGAAGGCGGACAGTGGCGCACCGGCCTTGAGCCGCTCCACCAGATCAGGGTTGCCTATAAAAGGGCGGCCAAAGGCGATCAGGTCGGCCTTGTCATGCGCAAGGCGTGTCGTGGCCAAGTCCAGGTCATAGCCGTTGTTGGCGATGTAAGTGTTCTTGAAGCGGTGGCGCAAGGCGTCGAAATCAAAGAACGCCACGTCGCGTGGCCCACCGGTTGCACCTTCGACGACGTGCAGATATACGATGTCCAGAGCATTGAGTTGGTCGACGATGTAATCGAACTGAGCCTGTGGATCACTGCTCGATACACCATTGGCTGGCGAGACAGGCGAAAGGCGAATGCCCGTGCGATCAGCACCAATCTCGGCGGCCACCGCGGCCGTCACTTCCAGCAGCAGGCGCGCACGGTTTGCGATTGAGCCGCCGTAGGCATCAGTACGCAGGTTGGCGCCGTCCTTGATGAACTGATCCAGCAAATAGCCGTTTGCACCGTGGATCTCCACGCCGTCGAAGCCTGCCGCAATGGCGTTTGCCGCCGCTTGGCGGAAATCGTTAACGATGCCCGGCAGTTCGTCAGTCTCCAGCGCTCGAGGCTCGGAAACGTCCTCGAAGCGATTGTTGACGAACACCTTGGTCGCGGGACGAAGCGCGGAAGGGGCTACCGGCGCCGCGCCTTGCTGTTGCAGATCCACGTGGGAAACACGGCCCACATGCCACAGCTGCAGGAAAATTCTCCCGCCCTTGGCGTGCACGGCATCGGTCACCTTGCGCCATCCCTCTATCTGCTGCTGCGTGTAAATGCCCGGGGTATCCTGATAGCCCTGTCCCTGCTGCGAGATCTGCGAGGCTTCGGAAATTAGCAAGCCCGCGCTGGCCCGCTGGCTGTAATAGGCAGCAGCAAACTCACTCGGCACAAAGCCTTTGCCTGCGCGATTGCGCGTCAGTGGAGCGAGAACCACGCGGTTCGACAGCGTCAGTGCGCCGAGCGTGTAGGGAGTAAACAGATTCAGGTCGCTCATGGGTGTTTGTTCCGTGCCCGTTGTTAAATGGTCATATCGTTTGAGATTAGGATGATGATCGAAATCTAAACTGTCAATGGTTTTGATTATGATCAACATCTATGTATCATCAGCCAATAAATTTCAGCGGTAGCGAGGTATCGAACATGCGAGTGTCCAAGACCCAGGCCCAGGCAAATCGGGAGCACATCGTCGAAACAGCCTCAGTTGTATTTCGCGAGCGCGGTTTTGACGGTGTCGGCGTGGCCGACCTGATGGCCGCCGCCGGTTTCACTCATGGTGGCTTCTACAAACATTTCGGTTCCAAGGCTGACCTGATGGCCGAAGCCTCGGCCAACAGTCTTGCGCACTCACTGGCCAGCGCCGAAGCATTGAGCGTGAAGGATTTCATCGACGTGTATGTGTCCAGGGATCATCGCGACGGGCGCGCCACGGGTTGCACCATGGCGGCGCTGTGCGGTGACGCGGCGCGTCAGTCGGGCGATTTGAAGTCGGCATTCGCTGAAGGCATCGAGCGCACGTTGCAAACGCTCGGGGAAAAATACCGGACCGGGCCGGATGCAGCGCCGAGTGAGGCGAGGATGAAAATGATTGATCTGCTGGCGCGAGCGGTCGGCGCGATCATGTTATCGCGCGCCTGTCCTGACGACTCGGTGCTGGCCGATGAAATTCTGGCGGTGTGTCACGCGCAAATGACTGCATCATTATCTATTCAATCGTAGATTCAGTCGTAGAGGGGATAGATGGATGTCGCACAAAGCGCGCTGACTCGCTTTCATTTCGTCGTTGGACGAAAGGTGTGGTGCTGCACACTTCCAGCGCATGGGCTTTCCTGAGCTCTGGAGGGCTGATGCCAAAGGCTGGTAATTCCGTAAAAGTCGCTGGTGAAGTTGAGGCCAATCTGATCAAGCAGACGCCTGATCATCTGCGGACGTATCTGCACGATTTTTCGACCCAAACAACGAAGCCCTCAAGTGAGGGCTTTGTTGTTTCTGGCGTTTGGAGAAAGTGCTCTTAGTGCCCCGCACTTTGCCCCCCATCCACATGCAGAATCTCACCAGTAACAAAGTTCGCGCGATCCAGATACACAACCGCCTGCGCGATGTCGCTGATCTCACCCATATGCCCGACCGGGTGCAAGCTGCCCAGCGCTGCGTGAGTTTCCTCGCCGTGCATCGGCGTCTTAATGATGCCAGGGGAAACCGCGTTCACCCGAATTCCGCGCTTGGCGTATTCGATGGCCAGTGATTTAGTCGCTGCGTTCAAACCACCTTTAGTCAGCGAAGCCAGTACCGACGGCAAGCCGTCGATAGCGTGGTCGACCAGACTGGTGGTAATGCTCACAACATGGCCGCTGCCTTGTTTTTCCATCTCGGTGATAGCAAGTTGCGTGATGTAAAAGAAACCGTTCAGGTTAACCGACAGCACGGCGGCGTAATCTTCCGGGGTGTAGTCGGTGAACGGTTTGGCGACGAAAATCCCGGCATTGTTGACCAAAGTGTCGATGCGACCAAACCGTTCAACAGCTTCACGAATCACCCGCTGCGCTACTGCAGGGTCGCCGATGTCGCCGGCCACGGTGTGGATGTCCGGATCGGTGGACGGTTTGATCGAGCGCGAAGTGGCGACCACTTTGTAGTCCAGATCGCGGAATGCTTTGACCATACCTGCGCCGAGCCCTTGGGAAGCGCCAGTGATAACGATGACTTTTTTCGAATTGCTCATGATGAACCTCTACTCATTAATGATGATTAAAAAAGATAAGTAATCAGCCGTTGGCGGAGGCCGTGGCCATTTGTCTCAACATCTGTTCGTAGTACTCGATCGACTGTGAACCGGACACCAGATGACGACCGTTTAACACCAGTGCCGGTACCGAATTAATGCCGCGCTGCCGGTAAAACGTTTCAAGTTCACGGACTTGTTCGGCGAATGCTCCTGAGGCCAATACCTCTTGGGCAGCTTCTGCATTCAGTCCCGCTTCGGCAGCCAGTCGAACCAGCGTCTCGCGATTACTCGGGTTCTGGCCTTCGGCGAAGTAAGCGCGCAGCAGGATCTTTTTCAATGCAGCTTGCCGTCCTTCCTGCAACGCCCATAACAGCAACCGGTGCGCATCAAAGGTGTTGTAAAAGTGGCTACGCTTTTTCAGATCGAACTTGAAACCGATGGCCTCGCCTCGAGCGTTCTGCAAGGCCTTGCCGGCAGCCACGTCTTCAGCGGTGCGTCCGTACTTGCGCATCAAGTGCTCCACAGCTTCCTCACCTTCCGTCGGCATGTCCGGGTTCAACTCGAAAGGCTTGTAAGTCAACTCGACCGAAATGTCCCCGGCCACATTCTCGATCGCTTGCTCCAGCGCCGTCGCGCCCAACGCACACCACGGGCACACCACGTCGGAGATGAAATCGATGGAGACCGCGGTCGTCACGACTTGTCCCCCTCTTCAGTGAGCTGCTGTCGGTACTGCGTGGTGGAGATGCCGGCATAGCCCCAGTTATCGGTGTCGACTTCTTCGATCACGATGTGGGTCAGGTGCGGATCTTTTTTGAGCACGCGTTGCAGGGTTTCAGTGATTTCAGCGATCACCTGAGCTTTCTGCTCACGGGTAACGCCATCGCGGGTAATGCGTACGCTTACGAAAGGCATGAGGAAGATCTCCAGTGACCTGCTCATCGGGATGATGGGTAGGCGTTGGAGCTCAATGTAGGAGTTTGGAGAGACGGGAAAAAGAGGGGGGCGGGAACATCATTAGTTACGCGGTGTAATGGGTTGTTGCATGGCTCAATGCAAATACTGAATCCACTGCGCCCAATTTTTATCAAAAAAAAAACCCCGAACCAGTCGGGGTTTTATCGAGTTCTACAAACTCAACCCATCATCAAAAAACGTTGATCGGGTAATCCACAAACACGCGCACTTCGTTACCGCTGACGTTGTACTCACTCGATTTCTGCGACACGCGCAGGACCGAGCTGCGCAGGCGGACGCTGAGGTCTTTGGCCGGGCCGTTTTGTACGACGTATTTGAACTGGTTGAAGATTTCGCGCTCGGTGCCGCCTTCGCTGGTGGACGTGGTGATGTTGTCGCCACGCACGTAAGCGAAGTTGTAGGTCAGGCCTGGAACACCGAAGTTGGTGAAGTCGAGGCCGTAGCCCAACTGCCAGCTGCGTTCGTCTTCGGCGTTGAAGTCGGACCAGTAGGAGTTGGCCAGGTAGATGGTGTTACCGCCGTCACCGACGCGACCCTGATCCCGCTGATAACCGCCGTAGGCATAACCGAGGTTGCTGTCGCCGGTGCTGCGTTGGTGCGCGAGCGTGAACGAGTGTGGGCCGGTGGCGAAGACCGCAGCCAGGCTCCAGATTTTGTTGTCGTCGCCGGTGGCGCCGCTTTCCCTAACGTAGGAATCGTCCAGCTTGGTGCGGTAGCCGTTGAAGTCCAGAGTCAGCGACTGATCCTTGTCGATCGGGAAGATGTAGTTGGCGTTTACGTATTGCTTCTTCAATACGTCTTCAACATCGGAGGCGTAAAGGGCTGCCTTGAATTGATCGGTGAGCTGATAGCTACCGCCCAATACGTTGATCGACTTCAAGCCACCGCTGTCACGGCCTTCGGCGCTTTTACGCGATTCGGCGGTGAAACGACCAGCGTTCAGCTCCAGGCCTTTGATCTCTTTCGAGGTGATCAAAGTGCCAGTGTAGCTTTCCGGCAGCAGGCGCACGTTGTCGTAGCTCAGCACCGGCAGCGCCGGCATCTGGTCGCCGTAAGTCAGCGTGGTGCTGGAGAAGCGGAACTTGACCGCCGCGCCGGCCTTGGACAGATCGTCGGCTGCGCTGCCGCTTTCACCCTTCTTGAAAAAGTCGATGCCCTGCGCGCCGGTGCGACCTTTGCCGCCGTCCAGACGCAGTGCGTAAAGACCAAAAGCGTCCACGCCGACACCAATGGTGCCCTGGGTGAAACCGGACGAGAACGTACCGATAGCCGCTTGGCCCCACTCGGCTTTGTCTTCGCGCGTGTCTTTGTAGTCACGATTCATATAAGCGTTGCGCAGCAGCACTTTCAGGCTGCTGTCTTCTTTGAATCCCTTGGATTCGGCCTGGTCGTTTGCCATGACCTGTGTAGCGCTCAACATCCCCAGAGCGATCAAACTGATCCGCTTAGTCAACATTTATTCTTTTCCTTATTACGGGTTGATACGCACTGCGTCGAACGGCTGAAACGGCGCTATTGCACTCTTTTTTCACCCCGAAACAAAAAAGGCCCGCGCACGAGCAATCGCGGCGGGCCTTTTTATTATTTTTTGAGACATGGCGGTTCGCCACAGGCGTTGGGGCGAATCGTAGCCGCGCCTTTTGCTATGTGTCAATTTCACGAATCGTCTGAGAATAGGTCGAAATCGTCTAAGAAATTCTGCTACTGCTCCGACGTCGATACCCGCTGCGTATTGAGCGCGCATAAAAAAGCGCCGCCATCCCGGCAGCGCTTTTATCAATCCTTTGTTGGTTCTTATCCTTCCATCACATCCCGCAACGCATCCAGTTCTGCTTCGCTGAATAAACCAGCGGGATAGCGCTCGATGATCATCCGGCGCGGATCAGGTTTCCTGATCTGACGCGTTCCATTGGATTTCAACCAGCGCGCCAGAACCTGGAGCGATTCGCTGTTTACTGCCAGGGGATGCAACGCCCGCTCGCCCATCACATTCACTTCGGCGTTCATATCGCGCTCTCCTGGGTTGTGAGCGGCTAACTTATCCAAGGTTTATGACAGAACAACGAAGGTCTCTGCCTTACCTGTTTCACGGTATGACCGATACAAGAGCTGTGCCAAAGCGTCGCCAACGACAGCTGGCGGGCACAAAAAAACCCGCAGTCCTGACGGGCTGCGGGTTTCATTCATCTGTCGTTGTGAAACTGCTGCATCGCGAATTTTGCAAGCCGCTCATGCTGTTACGACGGCACTCACTCTTTGTGCGGTGCGGGTTGTTGTTGGGTAAGGCAGTGAATATTGCCGCCACCCAGTAACAGTTCACGCCCCGGAACCATCACCACTTCATGCTGTGGAAACAGGCTCTGCAGGATTTCCTTGGCAGGGCCATCCAATGGATCGTTGAAACTCGGCGCGATGATGCCGCCGTTGACGATCAGGAAGTTCACGTATGAACCGGCCAGACGTACGCTTGGATTGCGCTCCTGTGTACCGTCTACCGGATCAACACCGGCGCACTCCTCTTCGGTTGCGTACAGCGGGCCCGGAATCGGCATCTTGTGCACTATGAAGGGGCGCCCTTTGGCGTCAGTACTGTTTTCCAGCACTTTCATTGCAGCCTGGCAACGCGGGTAGTTCGGATCTTGCGGGTCATCGGTCCAGGCCAGCAATACTTCGCCCGGGCGAACGTAGCAGCAGAAGTTATCCACATGCCCATCGGTTTCGTCGTTGAACAAACCGTCCGGCAGCCAGATGATTTTATCCACAGCCAAGTTCGCGCTGAGCACGGCTTCGATTTCCGCGCGATTCATGTGCGGATTACGATTGCGATTGAGCAGGCATTCTTCGGTGGTGATCAGCGTGCCTTCGCCATCGACGTGAATCGATCCGCCTTCGAGCACGAAGCCCTCGGTGCGATAGCGCTGGCTGCGTTCGATCTCGAGGATCTTGCCGCCGACTTGCGAATCTCGGTTCCAGGGCGAATACAGGCCGCCGTCAAAACCGCCCCATGAGTTGAAATCCCAGTTCACGCCGCGGACTTCGCCATTGTTATTGATCACGAACGTCGGCCCCGTGTCGCGGACCCAAGCGTCGTCGCTGGACATCTCGACCACCCGGATATTCGGCACGTCGAGACGGGCGCGAGCGTTTTCGTACTGACCGGCGGACACCGCCACGGTTACAGGTTCGAAACGCGCGATGGCTTTAGCCACCGCGACATGTGCGGCTTGCGCCGGTTTGCCGCCCAGGCGCCAGTTATCCGGGCGCTCCGGCCAGATCATCCAGGTCTGGGTTTGCGGCGCCCACTCGGCCGGCATGTAAAAGCCATCAGCGCGAGGGGTGCTGTTCAAAATGGTCATGCGATCAGGACTCCAGGGAACCGTCGAGGGTCTTCAGTGTGCCATACAGGTTGGGGCGACGGTCACGGAACGAGCCCCATGCACTGCGGATGTGCTCCAGTTCATCAAGATCAAAACGGTGAATCAATACGCCTTCTTCGGTCTCGTTCAATTCCTGAACCTTCTCGCCGAACTGGTTGGCGATGAACGAGGAGCCGTAAAACGTGATGTCGTAGCCGTCCTGCTCTTCGTTACCGATGCGATTGCTGGCGATCAACGGCATCAGGTTGGCACCGGCATGGCCTTGTTGCACACGTTGCCAATGGTCACGGGAGGAAATGGTCTGGTCGTGAGGTTCGCTGCCGATGGCGGTCGGGTAAAAAAGAATTTCCGCGCCCAACAACGCCATGCTCCGCGCGCACTCCGGAAACCACTGATCCCAGCAGATGCCCACGCCGATTTTTGCGTAACGGGTGTTCCACACCTTGAAGCCGGTATCACCAGGGTTGAAATAGTACTTCTCGTGATAGCCAGGACCGTCCGGAATGTGGCTTTTACGATAAATCCCGAGGTTGGAACCATCGGCATCGATGATCGCGATGCTGTTGAAACGCGCGCGGCCCGCCAGCTCGTAGAAGCTGATCGGCAGGACCACTTGCAATTCCTTCGCAACCTTCTGGAAATGCTTGATGGCGACGTTGTCTTCCACCGTCGTTGCCAACTGCAAGTAGTCCGGATTGGGCTTCTGGCAGAAATACGGAGCCTCGAACAGTTCCTGTATCAGGATGATCTGCGCGCCTTTGGCCGCAGCTTCACGAACAAGCCTGTCGGCAGTGTCGATATTGGCTTCGAGGTCCCACGAACAGGCCATCTGGGTGGCGGCGACGGTAACGATACGGCTCATGAATCATCTCCGGGCAGTGCTGATGGGTCGATGTTTGCGTCGACCGGTGAAAGGCGCACGAGCAGTCAGTCGCCAGTGAGCAATGACGACTTTATAACCGATAAAAATCGGCTTTAAAAGAGATTCTCACGGTATACGCTAAAATCATCAGCGTAATTTGCCGATATAAATCGGTAAATACTGCCACTTTGACGGGGCTACAGACCTTCGGCCAACACCTTCGCCAACATATCGACAAAGAAATCCACACTCCGACGCGAGGTTACCATCGGCGGTTTGATCTTCAGGACGTTCAGGTAATCCCCCGTCGGCTGCATGAAAATCCCCAGCTCTCGGAGCCGGTCACACAACGCCGTGGTCTCCTCTGTCGCCGCCTCCAGAGTTTCGCGGTTGCGGATCAACTCGACGCCCAGATAGAAACCGGAGCCGTGCACTGCGCCGACCAGCGGATGAATATCGATCAGCGCTTCAAGACGCTTTTTGAAATAACCGCCGACCACTTGGGCGTTTTCCCAGAGTTTCTCCTCCTCCATGACATCGAGCACCGCCATGCCGATCTGGCAACTGACCGGGCTACCCCCTGCCGAAGAGAAAAAGTAACCCTCCGACTCCAGCGCCTCGGCGATTTCCCGGCGAGTGATTACCGCGCCCAATGGTTGACCGTTGCCCATGCCCTTGGCCATGGTGATGATGTCGGGCACAACGCCCTGCTCTTCAAATCCCCAGAAGAAATTGCCCATGCGGCCATAGCCGACCTGCACTTCGTCGGCGATGCACACGCCACCGTGTGCACGAACCAGAGCATAAGCCTGCTTCAAATAGCCTGGCGGCAGCGAGATGCCGCCCGCATTGCCGTACACCGGCTCGCAGATGAACCCGGCGAGCCGCCGCCCTTGCGAAGCGATTTTCGCCAGGTTGTGTTCGACGCTACGCACGTAGTCCGCTGCACAGTCCGCGCCGCGAAACTCACCGCGATAGGTATTCGGCGCGGGCACCGGATGCACCCAGTCGGGGCGGCTGCTCAATGCCTTGGGATTGTCGGCAATCGAGGTCGAGACCGCATCCGCACCCACGGTCCAGCCGTGATAGGCCTCCAGCACGCTGACCATATCGCGCCCGCCGCTGTAAGCCCATGCCAGGCGGATTGCCAGGTCATTGGCCTCGCTGCCACTGTTGACCAGAAACACCCGGTCCATGGAGTCCGGTGACAATTTCAACAAGCGCTCGGAAAATTCAGCGACCGCTGCATAGTTGAATCGCGAATTTGTGTTGAGCAGCGACCACTGGCGGCTGGCCACGGCGGCCATGCGCGGATGGCCATGACCGAGCACCGCGACATTGTTGAGCATATCGAGGTAAGAACGGCCCTGCATGTCGATCAGGTGATTGCGCCAGCCGCGTTCGATGCGCGGAGGGTCAACGTAATAGTGCTTCTGGGTCCGCGCAAAACTGGCATCGCGGCGCGCGAGCAAGGTCTTTGAATCGAGCTCGGGCTCGGCGTCGCAGGCCAGCCCCAGCAGCATTGCGGGTGATGGACACAACGCTTGCCACGCCGCCGCGCGCGATGGGGTGCAGAACACCGGCGAATCCAGCATACCACTGCGGCACAGCTGCACGGTCAAAGGTCCACTGACGGTCCCCAATACCTGTCCCGAAGCCAATGCTGCCTCCGCGAGCAGCGTCGGCGTGACGCCCGACATTCGCACACTCAGTTGCGCACCATCCAGTTGCAGCACACCTGGTGCCGGCTGATGGAGCTCACCGGCAAACGGCGAGGCGACCTCGGTGCCAAGGGGCACCCGCAACTCGACATGCAATGCAAAGGTGTCCGGTTCCGCAGCACTGTCCGGGCGAGTACGTGACAACCGGTATTGACCATAACGACTCGCCGCCAAGCCATGTGCTGCCGCGGCTTCGCTCAACAGACGCTGATCGATCCCCGGCTCTTCCCAGTTACCCGCCTCAAAATGGGCGCTGAGTACGCCAAGATCGATCAGGGCAAACTCACGACCCACCAGGCTTGGCAGCATCGGAGCGAAACCTTCGATAGCGATGCTCGACTGGCTATGACCAACCGTGCTGAGGATCGCGGCCTCCATCAGCTCCAGCGGTACCGATGTGGCAACGCGGAAGATTTCCCACTCGTGAATCAGATTGTCACGGCTGTAGTCATTTCCCGGATCAATGCAGACCTGTTGTTCGCCACTGAGTACCAGCACCGCCGCCCGCGCGATGATCAACGGCCACAATGCGAGCAACTCTTCATGTTGCAACGGATTGACCGAGTGATACGCCTGAACGGCCGGCAGGATATAAAACGGATCTCCCTCAGCGTGATGCAGGAGTGCCGCGCAAGTCACCGACAAATCGGTAATGCGCCAGGTGCGGATCAGATCGCCAAAATCGATAACGCCTTGCAGTTGCCAATGCCGTTGCGGATCTCGCTGCCAAACCACATTGTCATCAGTGATGTCCATGTGAATGGCCTGCACCGGCAACCTGTCGATCAACGGTTGCAGGTGTCGCTTGGCCTCTTCTGCAACGTGGGCGATCTGCGCGCGCTGCACGTCATCAGTAATCACCGGCAACAAGTGAGCGATCAACGCGTTGGCATGACGGGCGTCCCATTGAAGAGTGCGTTCCAGTCCGGCGTGATCGAAACCGGCCAGCGCCAGATCCATCTCGCCACAGAGCCGCCCAAAGCCGGCCACCACCGAAGCAGGCAGATGATCAAGCTGCGTCAGTGACTGACCCTCGATGTACTCGAGCAGGCGCACGTGCAAGGCTTGATCTGCGACCACCAGCGACAGCAAATCTTCACCGGTTTTGCCGGGGATCACCTTGGGTACCGGCACGCCGGAGTGCTCTGCCAGATGCTTGAGCCCGGCGTGCTGGGCCTGCAGCTCCAGTGCCGAATAATCACCCCGGCAGATTTTCAGGACGAACCGGCCTTGCTCACTGTCGACCCGGAAGTTGAGGTCCTGCTGACTGCCAAGGGCCTGCAACCTTCCGCGCAACCCGTAATGCTCGAAAAGCAGCGCTGAAGCCTGATCCTTCGAAACCTGTGGGCCGGGCAAACTGGCGCGATGAATCAACGTGGCAAGCGGCATACAACGACCCCTGAAAATTTTGTTAGGCGCCTATATCGCCACTGCGATGGACGATGCGCAAGTACCTTATACCTGTTGCGGACAAGCTCAGGAGTGCAGCACACGGTCGACTTCACACCGTCCGAACTTTCCTACATGAATCTCGGATTGCCTCCTCGCGCGAACGGGCGAGTTTTAGACGCTAGTCACGCCGACCAGATTCGCCTGAACATCGGCACTCGCTTCGGCCGCCGCCTTGCGCAAGAATGTCGGCCATTGACGTCTATTGCTGGAGAATCACATGAATGTTGTCACGACCGACCTGCCCGGCGTTCTGATGATTGAACCCAAGGTATTTGGCGACGAGCGCGGCTTCTTTTATGAAAGCTTCAATGCCCGTTCTTTCAATGAGGCGACGGGACTGGACGTGCAGTTTGTTCAAGACAACCATTCCCGCTCGCAAAAAGGCGTGTTGCGCGGTCTGCATTACCAACTGGAAAACACTCAAGGCAAACTGGTTCGGGTGACGGCTGGCGAAGTGCTCGATGTGGCCGTGGACATTCGTCGCAGCTCGCCGCATTTTGGCAAGTGGGTCGCGGTGCGGCTGTCGGCCGAGAACCATCGGCAGATGTGGGTGCCGGAAGGTTTCGCCCATGGTTTTGTGGTGCTGAGCGATTTCGCCGAGTTTCTGTACAAGACCACCGATTACTACACGCCCTCCGCCGAGCGCAGCATTCGCTGGGACGACCCCGATCTGGCGATCGATTGGCAACTGGACGCAGCGCCGCAACTGTCCGGCAAGGATCAAGTGGCAACGCTCTTCAAGGACGCTGACGTCTTTTCCTGAATCGCTGTGCGAATTTTCACCACGACACGTGCCCGAGGCGAGGTGCGCAGACTGCGCTCGCAAGCCTAGGCATAATGCGCCTGTACCCACAGGCGCTTGATGCTCATGACTCCGACCCTCCCCCGCAGACCCCGTTGGCGTAGCCTGGCCCTGCTCGCGCTGTGTCTGGCGCCTTTGCTGTGGCCGCTGGAGCACCTGGCCGAGCGTTATTACCGCAGCGAACTGGCCGGACAAAATCGCCAGACGCTCGACCTGTATGTCGCCAACTTGCTGGGCACCCTGCACCGTTACGAAGTATTACCGCAGATCGTCGGCGATTTGCCCGCCCTGCGCGCCGCACTGGCCGCGCCGGACGACGGCGTGACACAAGGCAACGCCAACCGGTTCCTGAAGAACATCAGCGCGCAGACCGGCGCCGAAGTGATGTACCTGATGGATACCACGGGCAAGACGCTGGCCGCCTCCAACTGGGACAAACATGACAGTTTTGTCGGGCGCAACTTTGCCTTCCGCCCGTATTTCAGCGAAGCGATGGCCGGGCGTCTGGGCCGCTTCTTCGGCCTGGGCACTACCTCGGCCAAGCGTGGTTACTTCTTTGCCGCGGCAGTACGTGACCGCGAAAAAATTGTCGGCGTGCTGGTGGTCAAGGTTGACCTCGACCACACCGAAAGCCTCTGGGGCAAAACCCCGGAACAGTTGCTGGTGACCGACCATAACGGCGTGGTGATCCTCACTTCCCGGCCGGAGTGGCGATTCCGCGCGACCCGCCTGCTGAGCGACGCAGAGCGCAAAGCCATCATCGCCATCCAGCCTTACCCGACCCGCAACCCGAAACCGTTGGATCTCAATACAGACGCCTGGCTGACCCAGACCCAGCAGATCGATGAAACAGGCTGGAGCGTGAGCATCCTCGCGCCCCGCACCCTGATCGACCGACCGGTACGTACGGTCGTGGCCATCGGCGGAGCCACTTTACTGGTGCTGATGCTTTTGCTCGGCCTGATGATGCAGCGGCGCCGGCATTACCTCGAACGTATCGCCTTCGAAGCCAAGGCCCGGCGTGAACTGGAGGGCCGGGTCGCCGAGCGGACCAGCGACCTGGAAGGCCTTAACCGTCGCCTCAAGGAAGAAGTGCTTGAGCGCGAACAGGCCCAGCAGGAACTCGTCCGCGCTCAGGATGACCTGGTCCAGGCGGGCAAGTTGTCGGCGCTGGGCACGATGTCGGCGAGCATCAGTCACGAACTCAATCAGCCGCTGGCAGCGATTCGCAGTTATGCGGAAAACGCCGAGGTGCTGCTTGATCACCAGCGCACGGACGATGCACGGGGCAACCTCAAACTTATCAGCGAACTGACCGGGCGCATGGCATCGATCATTGCGCACCTGCGGGCCTTCGCCCGGCGCGATCGCCACGCTCCGGAAAGCGTCGCCCTGCAACCGGCGCTCGACGACGCGCTGGCGTTGCTGGCCAAACGCCGACGGAGCATGGAAGTCGAGCTGATCCGCGACCTGCCGGCCGCAGCGTTGTGGGTCGAGGCGGGAGAGACCCGTTTGCGGCAGGTGCTTGGCAATTTGCTCGCGAACGCGCTGGACGCGCTGACGGAAAAAGGCCCGCCCCGTAAACTCTGGTTGAGCGCGCAGTCCACTACCGACGGCGTGACGCTGTACATTCGGGACAACGGCCCTGGCTTTTGCATGGAAGCGCTGGGGCGTGCCAGTGAGCCGTTTTACACCACCAAGACCCGCACGCAAGGTCTGGGTCTGGGACTGGCAATCTGCGAAACCCTGATGCGCGCGTTCGGCGGTGAACTGTCGTTCGCCAATCATAAAGACGGCGGCGCCCTGATCACTCTTAAATTGCGCGCAGGCGCACCGGGCGTGAGCCTGCAACCGTCCGAGGACCGTAGTGCATGACCATCGACAACCGCATCCAGGTCGTTTTGATCGACGATGATCCGCATCTGCGCCAGGCATTGAGCCAGACGCTGGATCTGGCCGGACTGAAAATCCTGCCACTCGCCGAGGCCAAGGGTCTGGCGGCGCAACTCGAGCGCGACTGGCCCGGTGTGGTGGTCAGCGACATCCGCATGCCGGGCATGGATGGCCTCGAGCTCCTGACCGAACTGCATGCGCAAGACCCGGAACTGCCAGTGCTGCTGATTACCGGTCATGGCGATGTGCCGCTGGCTGTCCAGGCGATGCGCGCAGGGGCGTATGACTTTCTGGAAAAACCCTTTGCCAGCGACTCTCTGCTCGACAGTGTCCGCCGCGCCCTGGCTCTGCGCCGTCTGGTGCTGGATAACCGCAGCTTGCGGCTGGCCCTGAGCGATCGGAATGAACTGAGTACCCGGCTGGTCGGACACTCGGCACCCATGCGCCGCCTGCGCGAGCAGATCGGCGCACTGGCGGCGACCAGGGCCGACGTGCTGATTCTCGGTGAGACCGGCGCCGGCAAAGAAGTCGTCGCCCGTGCGCTGCATGATTTGTCGAGTCGGCGTAATGGCCCTTTCGTGGCTATCAACGCCGGGGCACTGGCTGAATCGGTGGTGGAAAGCGAGCTGTTCGGTCACGAGCCGGGGGCCTTTACCGGCGCGCAGAAACGGCGTATCGGCAAGTTCGAATTCGCCAACGGCGGCACGTTGTTTCTCGACGAAATCGAAAGCATGAGTCTGGATGTGCAAGTCAAATTGCTGCGAATGCTGCAAGAGCGCGTCGTCGAACGTCTGGGGGGTAATCAGCTGATCCCGCTGGACATCCGCATCATCGCCGCCACCAAGGAAGATTTGCGCCAGTCAGCCGATCAGGGCCGTTTCCGCGCTGACTTGTACTACCGCTTGAACGTCGCCCCCCTGCGCATTCCGCCACTGCGCGAGCGTGGCGAGGATGCGCTGATGCTGTTCCAGCATTTTGCCGAAGAAGCCAGTGCACGCCACGGTCTGCCAACCCATGAATTACAACCCGGCCACCGCGCTTTGCTGCTGCGTCACACCTGGCCCGGCAACGTGCGGGAACTGCAAAACGCGGCGGAACGTTTCGCCCTGGGTCTGGAGCTGGCGTTGGATAACAGCGTGCCGGACGGAGCTGTCGGGCTGGCGGTGGAGATGGTCAGCGGCGGTCTCAGCGAGCAAGTCGAGAACTTCGAGAAATCCTTGATTGCCTCCGAGCTCGCACGCTCCCATGGCTCGGTGCGCAGCCTCGCCGAAGCCCTCGGGATACCGCGCAAAACCCTGCACGACAAATTGCGCAAGCACGGACTGAATTTCGCCGACGCTGGTGCTGGCAGCCACACTGACGAAACTGACTGAGCCAGCTTCATTTCATCCACTTGAACGACAAGGCCAATTCATGAACCGCGACAGTCGTCACCTGGAATCGATCCTCCATCGCGATATTCCCCTGACGCGGGACATGGGCCTGAAAGTGCTCGACTGGCACGATCAGCAATTGCGCCTGCATCTTCCGCTGGACGCCAACGTCAACCACAAGAGCACCATGTTCGGTGGCAGCCTGTATTGCGGCGCGGTGTTGGCCGGTTGGGGCTGGCTTCACCTGCGTTTGCGCGAGGAACGGGTGGAAGAGGGTCACATAGTTATTCAGGAAGGTCAGATCAGTTATCCGCTGCCGGTAACGATGGATGCGATAGCGATCTGCGAGGCGCCGAGTGCAGCAGTGTGGAAGAAGTTTCTGGCGATGTACGAACGTTATGGGCGGGCGCGGCTGACCCTGCACTCGCGGATTGTAAATGCCGACAATGATGTCGATGCGGTGAGGTTTACCGGGCAGTACGTTCTGTATCGTTGACGTAAAAGATCGCTGCCTCGCTTCGCTCGACAGCTGCTACAAAAAATCCCCCGCCGCGGGACCTGCAGGAATTGTAGGACTTGTAGGACTTGTAGGAGCTGTCGAGCGAAGCGAGGCTGCGATCTTTTAACCTCTGCCCCGAGCCAACGCCAACAGCTTCCCCCGCCAGTTCGCCTTAGCCGGCAGCGCAAGAAAAAACTCATTCAACAACGACTCTCGCGCCGGATAGCTGAACGGTGCACCGCCAAGATCCAGCACCTCACCGCCAGCGCCTTCCAGCACACCCTGGGCGGCCGCCGTATCCCATTGCGAAGTCGGCGCCAAGCGCGGGTAGCAATCCGCAGCGCCTTCCGCCAACAGGCAGAACTTCAGCGAACTACCGATATTGGCCAATTTCAGTTCGCCCAGACTGGCACTCAACCCGGCAAGCAAACGCTCTTGCTCGGGACTTGAATGACGACGACTGGCGACAACGGTAAAGGTCTCACCTGCGCCGGGTTCCGTGCGGACCTGAATGGGCATCGGTCCAGTGCCACCGTCACCCCGCCACGCACCCAACCCGGAGCCGCCGACATAGAAGCGCCCGTTCGTCGGCATCGTCACCACACCAAATACCACCATCCCATGTTCGATCAGCGCGATGTTGACGGTAAATTCTTCACTGCCGGAAATGAACTCCTTGGTGCCGTCCAAGGGATCGACCAGCCACCAGCGCTGCCAGCCGGCTCGAACACTCAAGGGAATGTCGGCGTCCTCTTCGGACAACACCGGAATACTCGGATCCAGCGCCGTCAGCCCGGCGAGAATCAGATGGTGGGCTGCCAGGTCGGCTGCCGTCACAGGGGAGTCATCGGATTTGGCGGTCACTTCGGTGTCAGTGCGCCAGAACGGCAGGATCGCCTCGCCAGCTTTTAGCGCCAGTTCGATAACCGGCGCCATCAACGGATGCGGGAAGTTCATGGCAGGAAGACCCCACGCTGAGTCAACAGATCACGGGCCAGATACAGCGCCGCCAAGGCCCGGCCCTCAGTGAATTTCGGATTTTGAGCCAGCGCCGACAATTCGCGCAGGTTGATGGTCTCTACGCCCATCGGCTCCGGCTCGTCACCCTCGAGTCGTTCTTCGTACAAATCAGTGGCCAGCACCACCTGGATTTTCTGGCTCATGTAACCGGGTGACAACGACAGCTCGGTCAGATGTTCCAACTGCCGTGCGCCGTAGCCGGCTTCTTCCTTGAGCTCCCGCTCGGCCGCCGCCAGCACGTCTTCGCCAGGCTCGATCAAGCCTTTGGGCAACGACAGCTCATATTCATCGGTGCCACCGCAGTATTCCTCGACAAGCACCGCGTGATCCGCATCGAGCATCGCCACGATCATTACCGCGCCATAACCGGCACCCTTGCCGACCAGCCGCTCGTAAGTCCGCTCAACACCATTGGAAAATCGCAACTTCAGCTCTTCTACGCAGAACAAACGGCTGGTGGCGACAATCTCGCGGGCGAGGATGGTGGGTTTCTGGCGCATGAGCGGCTCCTTGGCGATAGCGGGTTACTATACCCGGCCTATCCTGATTGTTGATCCCGGATATCTTTTTTAGCGCTGGAGAAGTTTTTTTATGGCCGCCCTGCCCTGGCACGACATTGACACCGTTCTGTTGGACATGGACGGCACGTTGCTCGACCTGCATTTCGACAACCATTTCTGGTTGGAGCACCTGCCTCAGCGCTACGCCGAGTTGCATGGGGTGAGCCGGGCAATGGCCGAAATGGAGTTGCAGCCGCTGTTCGAAAGGCATGCCGGTCAGTTGCAATGGTATTGCCTGGACTTCTGGAGTGCCGAGCTGAAGCTTTCGGTGCGCGAGCTGAAACTGGAAACAGCTCACTTGATCGCGCTCCGCCCGGACGCCGACACCTTTCTTGCGGCGATCAAAAAGGCCGGCAAGCGCGTGGTGATGATCACCAATGCGCACCGTGATTCTCTGTCATTGAAACTGGAAAGGATCGAGCTGGCGCCGTACTTCGAGCGGCTGATCAGCTCTCACGACTACGGCTTCCCCAAGGAAAGCCCGCAGTTCTGGGACGCCTTGCAGGCAGACCTCGATTTCGACCCGGCCCGCAGCCTGTTTATCGACGACACCTTACCGATCCTGCGCAGTGCGCGGGAGTTTGGCGTGGCGCATTTATTGGCTGTGAGTGAGCCGGATAGCCGTAAAGGGCCGAAGGACACGGGGGAGTTTGGAGCAGTGGGTGATTACCGGGATTTGGTCGCGGGTCTTTAGTCCGAGTGAGCAGCATCGCGGGCAAGCCTTGCCTCTATACCCTAGGGAGCAAGGCTTGCCCGCGATCGCTTTCACGCGAAATTAAATTACTCAGGAATACGCAAGGACTGCCCTGGGTAAATCTTGTTCACATCCTTGAGCATCGGCTTGTTGGCGTCGAAGATCTTTTGATACTTGTTGGCATCGCCATAAACGCGCAAAGAAATCGCACTGAGGGTGTCGCCCTTTTCGACCACCACAAACTTGGCCGCAACAACTACTGGCCCGGTCACAGTGATCTGGTCATCAACACCGCTGATACCGGCCACGTTACCCAGCGCCAGAAGGATTTTCTCCTTCTCCTCCTGACTGGTCGCTTCGCCTGTAGCGATGACTTTCTCGCCCTCGACTTTCACCTGAATCTTGGAAGTGTCGATACCTGTGAGGGCATCCTTGACGTGCTTGGTCAACTTCTCGCTGTTGGCTTCGGCCTTGTCGGGCGTCAACGCATCGAGGATTTTTTCACCTGCATCTTTCAAAAAGCTGAAAAGGCTCATCGTGTGCTCTCCTTGGTAATTAAGTGTCCGGACGCAAGAGACTAGACCAACCCTGCAATGCGCGGTTCCAAACCGATCAATGACGTCCGTCCGGTGCAAGCGCTAGAATCCGTTCCTCACCGCACCCATGGAGCGAAGATGGACATCAAGCAGCTCAAATTCCTCATCGCTCTCGACGAAACCCGCCATTTCGGCCAGGCCGCCGCACGCTGTCACATCACTCAGCCGACCCTGTCCATGCGTCTGCGCAGCCTTGAAGAAGAACTCGAATTGCCCCTGGTCAATCGCGGCCAGCGCTTTGAAAGTTTCACGGCGCCGGGCGAGCGTGTTCTGGCATGGGCGCGCACGGTGCTGGCGGCCTACGATGGATTGCAAGCCGAGGCCGCCGCGTGTCGCGGCAATCTGGTCGGCACATTGCGTCTAGGGGTGGTGCCGCTGTCGAGTTTCGATCCGTTGCTGTTGATGCAACGGCTGCACACCGAGCACCCGAATCTGCGCTTTGAATTGTCGGCGTTGAGTTCCGAGCAGATCCTCGAACAACTGGCCAACAATCGTCTGGACCTTGGCGTGTCGTACCTGGATAGGCTGGACGGCGAGCGCTTTGACTCGCTGGCCTTCAGCGAAACCCGTATGGGCCTGCTTTATGATCAACGTTTCTTCAGCTTCAGCGACGCACCGCTGAGTTGGGAAGCGTTGATCGAGTTGCCGTTGGGCATGCTGACCAGCGGCATGCATTTCCGCCAGTCCATTGACCACAATTTTCACAGCCGTGGGCTGACTCCGCAGCCTCTGCTGCAGACCGACGCCGTGCATCAACTGTTACAAGCCGTACACGGTGGCTTGTGCTGCGCCGTGATGCCACTGGACGGAGGCCTGGAAAATCTCACCGATCACTTGCGCTTGCAGCCTATCGAAAACGCGCAAACCCTCGCCAGGCTAGGGTTGATCATGCGCCGCAGCGCCCCACGCTCAGCGCTGGCGGAGGCATGTTTTGCGCTCTATCAGAAATCGCCAGCAGACTCTTGATCGACGTCATCTATCGGTACATCAGTATTAGCGATTAGACGCGACCTATTGACGCGCCTAGGCTTGAAGCTGACCAAACCGTCGGTGATGCCTCATGAACGCCAAGCGCCCTGCCTGCGCGACGCCAGCCCTTGAAACGCCCGCTGCCAGCCAGACTTACAGCTATTGCGACCTGCAACACATCGATTCAGCCAGCACCGAGCTGGCCGAAGAAGTGGCGTTGGCGATTGCCTATAACGGCATCAGTCAGGCTGTAATGCTGGTGACACCGACGGATCTTGAAGACTTTATCGTCGGCTTCAGCCTCGGCAGCGGCATTATCGAAGATCCCACCAATATCTACGACCTGCAGCTCAGCGGCTCAGGCTCGGCGCAATACGCGCAAGTGACCATTGCCAATCGCGCCTTCTGGAACCTCAAACAACAGCGTCGGCAACTGGCCGGCACCAGTGGTTGCGGGCTGTGCGGCGTGGAAGCGGTCGAGCAAGCATTGCCCGATCTCAAGGTGCTGCCCGGTTCGCCACTGCCGCCGGCTGAATGGCTCGATGGATTGCGACAGCGCATCGGTGCGTTCCAGCCACTGGGCCAGCATTGTGGCGCGGTGCATGCGGCGGTGTTCATGAATGCCGAGGGCGAGTTGTTGCTTGGCCGTGAAGACATCGGTCGACACAACGCCCTCGACAAGCTGATCGGCGGGCTGATTCGCCAGAACATCCCCACTGCCGGCGGCCTGGCGATTGTCACCAGCCGATGCAGCCTCGAACTGATTCAGAAAGTATTGCGCGCAGGTATTCAGACCCTGGTCAGCCTGTCGTCGCCCACGGGCCTTGCCGTGCAGTGGGCCCGTCGCCACAACCTCAATCTCATCCACCTGCCGCAGAAAAGTGCGCCGCGGGTCTACAGCCCAGCGTTGGAGAAACAAGCGTGAGTCAACATCGTCAAGCCGACCAGAAACCCGTCCCCCGCTACAAGCCCTACAAAGGCCCGGCCGGCGGCTGGGGCGCACTGATCAGTGTCGCCCAAGCCTGGTTGACCAGCGATAACGCGCTGAAAAACCTGCGCATCATGCTCAAGACCAACCAGAACGGCGGCTTCGACTGCCCCGGTTGTGCCTGGGGCGATTCTCCCGAAAAAGGCATGGTGATGTTCTGTGAGAACGGCGCCAAAGCGGTGAATTGGGAAGCGACCAAGCGCCGCGTCGACAGTGCGTTTTTTGCCAAACACAGCGTCAGTTCTTTGCTGGAACAGAGTGACTACTGGCTGGAATATCAGGGCCGGCTGACCGAACCGTTGAGCTATGACGCTGAAACCGATCGTTACAAGCCGATCAGTTGGGAAGCGGCATTCGCCTTGATCGCCAGACATTTGCAGGGCCTGTCGAGCCCGAACCAGGCCGAGTTCTACACCTCAGGGCGTGCCAGCAACGAGGCCGCGTACCTCTATCAATTGTTCGTGCGCACCTTCGGCACCAATAACTTTCCTGATTGCTCGAACATGTGCCATGAGGCCAGTGGCGTAGCGTTGGCGCAAAGCGTTGGCGTCGGCAAAGGCACGGTGACCTTTAACGACTTCGAACACGCTGATGCCATTTTCGTTTGGGGTCAGAACCCTGGCACCAACCATCCGCGGATGCTCGAACCGCTGCGCGAAGCGGTGAAACGCGGTGCTCAAGTGGTGTGTGTCAACCCGCTGAAAGAGCGTGGCCTGGAGCGGTTCCAGCATCCGCAGCACCCGATCGAAATGCTCACCAACGGTGACAAGCCGACCAACACTGCGTATTTCCGCCCGGCATTGGGCGGCGATATGGCCGTGCTGCGCGGTATGGCCAAGTTTCTCCTGCAGTGGGAGCGCGAAGCGCAGAAGACTGGCGCGCCGGCCGTGTTCGATCACGACTTCCTCAACGAACACAGCGTTAACGTTCTGGAATACCTCGGCGTGATTGATGACACGCCGTGGGAGCAGATCGTCGAGCAGTCCGGTCTGCCGCTGGTGGAGATCGAGCAAGCGGCGCGCATGTACGCCAAGGGCAAGAATGTGATCATGTGCTGGGCGATGGGTATCACCCAGCACCGCCATTCGGTGGCGACCATTCAGGAAATCGCCAACCTGATGCTGCTGCGCGGCAACATTGGCCGGCCCGGCGCCGGTCTGTGCCCGGTGCGTGGCCACAGCAACGTGCAGGGCGACCGCACGATGGGCATCAATGAGCGTCCGCCGGTGGCGTTCCTTGATTCTCTTGAACGGCGCTTCCAGTTCAAGGTGCCGCGTGACAATGGACATAACGTCGTCGAGGCGATCCACGCCATGGCCGATGGCCGCGCGAACGTGTTCATCGGTCTGGGTGGCAACTTCGCCCAGGCGACTCCGGACAGCCATCGCACCTTCAAGGCACTGACCAACTGCGACCTGACGGTGCAGATCAGCACCAAACTCAACCGCAGTCATCTGGCCCACGGCAAGGAAGCGCTGATCCTGCCGTGCCTGGGTCGTACCGATATCGATATCCAGACCGAAGGCGCGCAAGCGGTGACCGTGGAAGATTCGTTCAGCATGGTTCACGCCTCCAACGGTCAGTTGCAGCCGCTGTCGAACCAGATGCGCTCCGAACCGTGGATCATTGCCGGCATTGCTGCTGCGACGCTGGGCAGCAAACCGGTGGACTGGAACTGGCTGGTGGCCGATTACAGTCGCATCCGCGACCTGATCGCCGACACCATTGCGGGCTTCAAGGAGTTCAACGAAAAGATCAAGCACCCGGGCGGTTTTTACCTGGGCAACAGCGCCGGCGCCCGTCGCTGGAACACGCCGTCGGGTCGCGCCAATTTCCGTCCCAACATGCTGCCTGAAGACCTGGTGCACGAACGCACCCGCGCCACCGGCGCTCTGCCGGACCTGATCATGCAGTCGATGCGTTCCCACGATCAGTACAACACCACTATCTATGGCCTCGACGACCGTTATCGCGGGGTTAAAGGCCAGCGAGATGTGTTGTTTGTGAACGAGGCGGACATTATTCGCCTGGGCTTCAAACCGGGACAGAAGGCCGATATCGTTTCAATCTGGGACGATGGCCGTGAGCGCCGGGTGAAAGGCTTCACATTGCTGGCGTTTGATATTCCAGCGGGACAGGCGGCTGCGTATTACCCGGAAGTGAATCCGTTGGTGCCGCTGGAAAGCACGGGGGATGGCAGTCATACGCCAACGTCGAAGTTTGTAGCGATTCGGCTGGAGGCGGCGAGTGAGAGCGGTTTGATCATGGCCAAATCGGCTTGATGCGATAGCAGGCTTGGCCTGTTTGCGGCTCCTACGGGTTGGATACCAGAACCATTCGAATGCTTTTCTATCGCCCACAAAAAAGGCCGTTTTTTCACAAAAACGGCCTTTCCGAAGTAGTTAAAGACCGACAAAAAACACTTAAGTTCCCCAGTTAAAACAGTAACTTATAGAATTGTGTACAAGTCGTGTTACTCGTCGGATTTCGATTGTCACAATCATAAGATCGCCTCAGGATCGCGTCGTCATCCCCTTGAGGTTTCTCTATGAAGTTCTCCTCGATTCTCTTGTTGTCCCTTGGCCTGGTCAGTGGTTTCGCATCTGCAGGCGGCACCACCGAAGCAGGCGTGGGCGGCGCATTGGGCGGGGTTTTGGGCTCGGTCGTCGGTCAGTCGTTAGGCGGCAATACAGGCTCCACCATTGGCGCAGCCTTGGGCGGCGCGGGTGGTAGCGCAGTCGGCGCAGACAAACGCAGCCGTGGCGAAGCCGCTATTGGCGGTGCGCTGGGCGCAGCAGGCGGTAACGTGGTCGGTCGTAGCCTGGGCGGCAGCACCGGCAGCCTGATCGGTTCCGCAGCAGGCGGCGGCGCCGGTGGCGCGCTGGGCAACTACATGGGTAATAAAAGCGACGCTGACGATGATCGACGCTCCCATCGTGGTGGCGATCGTCGCTACTACCGAGATGGCCACCCCGGCCGCGGTCATGCTTACGGGCATCGCAAGCACAAGAAGCACTATCGTCATGATTGAGTCTTGATCACCCGTTGACGAGTAAATAAAAATCGCAGCCCCCGGGCTGCGATTTTTTTTGCCGGTCAAATCACCAAGCGTTCAAGTGCCGTTCGTAAACCAGCCGGAATCGCGACCGGCTGATTCGACGCACGATCCACAAACACATGCACGAAGCGACCCGCTGCGCAGGCTTCAGCCTCACCGAACTTGAATACCGCCAACTCGTACTGCACCGAACTGTTTCCCAGCTTGCCGACGCGCAAGCCGATCTCTATCCGATCCGGAAAGGCAATTGAGGCGAAGTAATCACAGGCTGAACTCACCACAAAACCGACTACTTCGCCGTCATGGATATCAAGCCCACCGACCTCGATCAGGTAAGTGTTCACAGCCGTGTCGAAGAAACTGTAATAGGTGACATTATTGATGTGGCCGTAAGCATCGTTGTCGTGCCAGCGCGTAGTGACCGGCTGGAAATGCGGGTAATCGGAACGTTGCGGCATGGGGTTGGACATCAATGTCTGTTCCAGAAGTGGGATGGCATTCCAAGGCAGGCCGCGGCGGATCTTTCGCGAACCTGCCGGCGACGGCGTTATTACATCTACACCGTTTCGGAATCAGCGAATTTCTTGCCTGCAGCCGCCAGCTCGCCAATCAACCGCGCCGGCTTCCAATGATCACCTTGCCGGGTCTCAAGCGCCAACAACCGCTGATGAATATCTGCCAGACCTTGCTGATCCGCCCAGGCCATAGGCCCGCCCTTTTCTGCCGGGAATCCATAACCATTGAGGTAAACCAGATCGATGTCATGTGCCGAGTCAGCGATTCCTTCCTGAAGAATTTTCGCGCCTTCGTTGACCAATGCCAGCAAGCAGCGCTCCAGAATCTCCTCAGGGCCGATCTCGCGACGCTGGAAGCCTGATTCCTCACTGACTTTCAGCACCAGCGCATCGACCTCCACATCGTGTTCAGCCTGACGGCTACCCGCCTCGTAATGGTAATAGCCATTGCCGCTTTTCTGGCCAAACCGACCCAGCTCGCACAGCCGGTTATCCACCTGTACTTCCGGAGCATCCTGACCTTTGCCGGATAATTCCCGGGCGCGCCATTCCAGGTCGATCCCGACCACGTCGTACATGCGGAAAGGTCCCATCGCAAAGCCGAAACCTTGCAGCGCAGCGTCGACCTGGTGTGGATAGGCGCCCTCGAGCAGCATCTTGCGTGCTTCAAGCACATACGGGTGCAGCATGCGATTGCCGATGAAACCGTGACAGTTGCCCGATACCACGCTGACCTTGCCCATGCGCTGACCCAACGCCAGGGCGGCGTCGAGTGCTGCTGGCGATGTCTGGGCGCCACGAACGATTTCCAGAAGCTTCATGATATGCGCCGGACTGAAGAAGTGCAGGCCAAGCACTTGGGCGGGACGGCGAGTGACGGCGGCGATCGCATCGATATCCAGCGCTGAGGTATTGCTCGCCAAAATGGCTTCGGGTTTAAGCAGGCCATCCAGTTCGCGGAAGATTTTCTGTTTCAGCTCGAGGTTTTCGTAGACCGCTTCAATGACCAGATCGACATCGCGAATCGCCGCGTAATCCGCAGTCGCCGTTACTCGCGCAATCCGCGACTGCGCTTCAGCCTGATCAATCCGTCCTTGGCGTACGTTGTGGGCGCAGGTCTCGGCAACGCTGGCAATCGCCTGCTCCAGCATCTGCGGATTATTGTCGACCCATTGCACCGCTACCCCGGCATTCGCCAGGCACATGACAATGCCACGGCCCATGGTACCCGCGCCAATCACGGCGGCGCGCTGAATATCGAACGATGTCTGGCTCATGATTGTTCTCTTGTTGGCGATCCTTAGAGAGCCCTCACCATAGTCAGCCGCCGCCCATTTTTGAAATTTATTCCTGTGATGGGGGACATTCAGCGGATGGATGCATTCTGAAAGCAAGGCGCAAACCTGAGCAGAGCTTGGCCGGGAACAGAGTTTCTACAAGGATCTCATTAGCCCGAGAGATGGTGTTCAGCCCACGTTCGGACCTCGCCATACGGATATGACTCCAGCGCTGCATACCCCGGAATCGAGCGCGCCTTGAGTTTGGTAAACAACGGCACGCTGATGCCGCACAAGAACCTGGTTACACGTTCCGCCGAGGGAACATCACCAGTGTGCTGCTCGTGCCTGTGGATAAAATCGCTGGATAACGCTTCGAAGCTTTTATCCACAAGCGCTGGAAGCTCGGGGGGCGAAGGGAGTTGCGCTACGTTCCCGTGACACACCGAACAATGTCCGCATTGCCGGGGTGCGTTTTCATCGCCGAAGTATTCGGCCAAGCGATAACCCAGGCAGTGATCGGTGGCGAAAAGCGCCAGCATGGCGTGAATACGCGCGACCTCGGTGTGCTCGTGTCTGGAAAAATAGTGGCGCAGCTCGGTGCTCAGCTCCTGACTGTCAAAGTCCGTATGCAGAAGGCTGTAGACCTCGGTCATCTGCTTGCTTTCCAGCTCGACCCAGCCCTTTTCCTGGAAGTAATCCAGCGCCTTGACCACCCGGGTTCGCTCAGCTGAGTGTTGCTCGTACAACGCGTCGAAATTCACCGTCGCCCATGTCCGCGCACGCGGAGAAGTCTGGATGATCGCCGCCACAAAATCCTTGCGCTCGCCTTCGAAGCGCGCAAGCAATTCCTCAGGTTCCAGCAAATATTTGAAGCGATACTCGGCGTAATAGGCGTAACGCGGCGCGATGACTTTGCGCAGTTCCAGTTGCACCAGCAATGTCTTGAGCGGTAACTGACGAATGTTGCTTTGATCCGCCAGCGGCCCCAGCAGGAATTCCCACTGGCCGTGCGGCGCAGCTGCCTGCAATTCGTCGAGGACGTGGCGGATGCCATCAAGTTCCGGCGTGTCGCCATAAACGAAGTTTTCCAGCACGTTGAGACTGTCACGGTTAGCCAGTACCAGACAATCCGAAGGCTGCCCGTCACGCCCGGCCCGGCCGATTTCCTGACTGTAGTTTTCGATGGATTTGGGCAAGTCGAAATGCACCACGTTCCTGATGTCGCTCTTGTCGATACCCATGCCGAACGCGATCGTGGCAACGATGCAATTGGACTGGCCGCCCATGAAGCGTTTCTGGATAGCCTCCCGTTGCTCGTGAGGCAAGCCCGCGTGATAGGCCTCAGCCTGAATGCCGTTGCGCTCGAGATGTTCGGCGATGTGTTCGGCGGTTTTTTGCAGCGTGACGTAGACAATGCTCGGCTGACCCGGGCGTTCACTCATCCACTCGACGAGGCGTTGGCGCTTGTCTTGCCCGCGTACCGGCTCAACCAACAGGTTAAGGTTTGGCCGATAGAAACCCGTGGTCACCACGTCATTCGGTGCAATCGCGAATTTCGCCTGCATGTCGGCGATCACGTTCGGCGTGGCAGTGGCCGTCAGCAGGAGGGCCTGAGGGATGTTGAACTGGCGCTGATAGTCCGGAAGTTTGAGGTAGTCCGGACGAAAGTTATGGCCCCATTCCGAAATGCAATGCGCCTCATCCACGACCAACAGCGAGATTTTCACTTGCTGCAGGAAATTACGGAAACGTTCGTTTTTCAGACGCTCGACCGAAATCATTAGAATCTTCAGTTCGCCGGACTTGGCGCGAGCCATCACATCACTCGTGTCATCACGATTCTGCGCGGAATCGATGCTGCCCGCGCTGATGCCATGCCGTTGCAGAAACGCCAACTGGTCCTGCATCAATGCCAGAAGCGGCGAAACCACCAGCGTCAAGTGCGGCAGCAACACGGCCGACAGCTGATAACAAAGCGATTTGCCCGAGCCGGTCGGGAAAATCGCCGCGGCCGAGCGACCTGCCAGCACAGCGCTGATCGCTGCTTCCTGGCCGGGCCGAAACTGTGGATAACCGAAAACCTGTTCCAGGGTGTTGTGCATAAGCTGTCACTCCGTTGACCGCTGCGAAGCCCAAAGCCTAGCCGGTGATCGCTGCGCGTCGAGAAAAGGTCAGGGGTAAAAACGATACGGGATGATACCGCGTGTGGTGCAGGGGATCGAAACGCCCTACCTATTCTGAAGCGCACAGGCTGAGGTCCTCCGCGATTCGCCTGAGAATCACGTAGGAAATGTCACCTGTGACGACGCACCCTAAAAAGTCCGCAGAAGCATGTAGGACGGATACCCGATGGTCGTTAAAACGCCTACACACCGTGTCCATTGCGGCTGTATTGCCGCAACGCGTCGCTCGCCTCATAGTTTCCGGCGCAGCTGAAACAGCGTGTCGGCCTGCCCGACTTCTTACAGGACTGACTTAGATGCAAGACCGCTACCGCCCACTCAAAAGCAGCTACAGCGACACCCCTGTCCTGGTTATTGACACCGAGGCCGACCCACACGAAATTCTCGACGCCGCCCGCCAACGCATTCGCGCCGCCAGCGACCTGCTCGAAACACTTTACTGCCTGTGCTTCAACCAAGCCGATTCAAGCGACATTCCCAACATCGTCAGCGCGCTTTACCTGCTCACTCAAGACGGCCGCGACCTGCTCGAAATCGCCCACCAGCGGCTGCCGAAGATCACTGCGTGAAGCAAAATCATGATTGCGCAATGAGGAGCCGCTTTGCGAACGTTGGCATCCACGTCAAGGGTGCCCGTAAAGCGCAGCTCGTCGCGCGTATTCTGGGGGAGTGAGCACACACAGCAAGGACATAACATGGACGTAATGATGGGTTTGCTCGCCGCATTGTTGTGGGGCGGCACGGATTTTCTGGTGGGTCTGAACGCCCGGGCGGTTGGGGTCAAACGAGCGGTATATTTCGGACAGGCACTGGGCTTCTGCATCATGAGCCTGCTGTTGATCGCGTTCCCGGCGTTCATTCTCAAATCTATGGCTGCGCCGCTCGACATCTGGTTGATCGGCGCTGCCGCAGCCGCGCTCACCGTTTCCGGCGCGCTTGCTCTGTCCAAAGCATTTGCCCTGGGCAAAGCATCGATCGTTGCGCCTTTGGTGACCTCTTACGGCGTGGTGACAACACTGTTGTCCTGGGCCGGCGGTGAACAGATCAGCTTGATCCAATTGATGTGCATTGGCCTGTGCGTCATTGGAGTGATTTTCTCCAGTATCCATTCCGATTCGAAAATTCCACATTCCACTCAAGCCAGCAGCTCAATCGCTTACGCTCTTTTAGCGGCGATGTTTTACGGCACCAGTTTCTGGCTGCAAGGCCGGTTCGTCCTTCCCGTGCTCGGACCGGTAACGATGCTCTGGTTGGCGTATTTGATCGGACTGATCGTGTTGGTGCTGATCGTGGCGAGGATCAAAGACGGCTTGAAGATGCCGCCGCTGAAAAACTGTATGACGCTGACCGGCGCAAGCCTGATGAACCTGGGCGGCTTCTCATCGTTCGCGTGGGGCGCAGTCGCCGGATCTGTGTCAGTGGTGACAGTGATCAGCACACTCTCGGGAGGCATCGCAGCAATTCTGGGCTACGTGTTCTTCAAAGAAAGATTGGCGAAGATTCAGGTGCTCGGCGTGGTGTTAGTGCTGGTCGGCGCGTTCGTCCTGCACGTGAAAACATGAACCAGACGCGCAGAAAAAAGCCGCCTCAGAGGGCGGCTTTTTCATCACATCAGACCAATCTTATAACTTCGGCCCGGCAGCCTTGATCGCGTCGCTCACTTCGAACTTCTTGAAGTTCTCAACAAACAAACCGGCGAGTGCTTTCGCAGCTTCGTCATAAGCGGCCTTGTCGGCCCAGGTGTTGCGCGGGTTCAACAGGCCAGTCTCAACACCCGGTACAGCCAAAGGCACGTCGAGATTGATGGTGTCGAGGTGCTCGGTTTCTGCGCCGATCAACGCGCCGCTCTGAATCGCCGCGATCACGCCGCGAGTGGTCGGGATGTTGAAGCGTTTGCCGACGCCGTAGCCACCACCGGTCCAGCCGGTATTGACCAGGTACACCTTGGAGCCAAAGCCGCGGATGCGCTTGATCAGCAGCTCGGCGTATTCGCCGGCCGGACGCGGGAAGAACGGTGCGCCGAAGCAGGTGGAGAAGGTCGATTTGATGCCGCTGCCGGAACCCATTTCGGTCGAGCCCACCAGAGCGGTGTAGCCGGACAAGAAGTGGTAGGCCGCCTGTTCTTCGCTGAGGATCGACACTGGCGGCAGCACGCCGGTCAGGTCGCAGGTCAGGAAGATCACCGCGTTTGGCTCGCCACCGAGGTTCTTCTCGGAACGCTTGGCAACGTGCTCCAGCGGATAGGCGGCGCGGCTGTTCTGGGTCAGGCTGACATCAGCGTAGTCGGCGTGCTTGGCGTCATCGATAACGACGTTTTCCAGGACTGCGCCGTGCTTGATGGCTTTCCAGATAACCGGCTCGTTCTTCTCCGACAAGTCGATGCATTTGGCATAGCAACCGCCTTCGATGTTGAACACAACGCCTTCGCCCCAGCCGTGTTCGTCGTCACCGATCAGGTAACGGCTTTCATCGGCGGACAGGGTGGTTTTACCGGTGCCGGACAGGCCGAAGAACAGGGTTACATCGCCCGCTTCGCCGATGTTGGCAGCGCAGTGCATTGGCAGCACGTCAGCGGCCGGCAGCAGGAAGTTCTGCACCGAGAACATGGCTTTCTTCATTTCACCGGCGTAACGCATGCCGGCAATCAGCACTTTCTTCTGTGCGAAGTTGAGGATCACGCAACCGTCGGAGTTGGTGCCGTCACGCTCTGGCACGCATTCGAAGTTGGCAACGTTGAGCACTTGCCACTCTTCACGGCCAGCCGGGTTGTACTGGGCCGGATTGATGAACAGGCAGCGACCGAACAGGTTCTGCCAGGCAGTCTGCGTAGTCATCTTGACGGCAAGGTAGTGATCTTCCGAGGCACCTACATGCACGTGGGAAACGAAATGCTCTTGCGCGTTGTTGAACGCCTCGACGCGAGCCCACAAGGCATCGAACTTGTCGGCCGGGAACTTGCGGTTGATCGGGCCCCAGGCAATGGCTGCCTGAGTGCTCGGCTCTTCAACGATGAAACGGTCGACTGGCGAGCGACCGGTGCGGTGACCGGTGCGAACAACCAGCGCGCCGGTATCGGCAAGCTCGCCTTCACCGCGATTCAGAGCTTCTTTTACCAGATCATCAACACTCAGATCGGTGTACACGGCGTTATTGGCTTGCGTCATGAGATTCCCCGTCGGCCAGTGGCCGAGTGTGCTCCAAACGTTTTGTAGTAGAAAGTCGTGCACTACTACCGCGACAAAAGTGGGCCGGATTATGCCAGAAAAGCCCAAAAAGAGTAGGGCCCTCCCGTCGTAACGGCGTTATTCCGGCGCTTACCAGTGAATTTACCTGCGCTGAACCGTTTTAGTGACGGGTATCTGACGGTGTGTCAACGCCTGCGCCCGCGAACAACTGAGCGATATCCGCGGCATCGAACAGGTAGCGCTGGTTGCAGAACTGGCAGTCGATCTCGATGTTGCCACCGTGCTCGACAACCAGGTCCTGCGCATCTTCCAGTCCCAAACTGACCAGCGCATTGGCCGATCGTTCGCGCGAGCAGCTGCAGCGGAAACGAAGTTTCTGCACATCGAACAGGCGAACCTGCTCTTCGTGGTAGAGACGATGCAGCACGGTTTCGTTGTCCAGACTGAGCAATTCATCTGCGGTCAGGGTGCTGCCCAGTGCGGTGATGTGCTGCCAGCTCGCGGCGCGATCTTCTTCATCCTTCAAGCGATCGGCCGGCAGTTGCTGCAACAGCAGGCCACGCGAGCGACGACCGTCGGCATACAGCCAGAAACGCGTGCCCACTTGCTGCGACATGACGAAATAATTGGTGAAGCACTCGGACAACGTCTCACCGTCCAGATCAACGATGCCTTGGTAACGCTGGCCCTGAGTCGGATCGATGGTGAGCGCCAGGACGCCATTGGGCATCAGGTCGGCCAGGCTCGCGTCGGCGGCGATTTGATCTGCCTCATAGCGCGCGAGGCCACGAATCTCACGCTCACTGCTGCATTCGATCATCAGCAGTGGAATCGGGCCGTCGGAACGGGCCTGGAGAATCAGCAACCCGTCGAACTTCAGCGTACCGACCAGCAAGGATGCTGCGGCCATGAGTTCGCCCAACAATTGCGCGACCGGCTCTGGGTACGGGTGCTTGGCGAGGACTTCGGCGTAACTGCGTTCCAACGAAACCAGCTCGCCGCGGGTGTCGCTGTCATCGAAGATGAAGCGTTGGGTGTAGTCGGAATCCGTTAGATCGGTCATAGGTCTGGGTATCTGAAGTAATGACAAGATGATTTCAAACAATGGAAATTGCGCGCATGCGGCACCACCGGGTGCGCATTGTTCAGCCATGGGAGGCATTTTATGAACAATCCGGGTTTGTTCCAAGCAAGGTGGAACGTGCGCCGGTTGGCGTAATGTAATGCGATGGCATTGGCATTGCGGGCAGTCTGGTTATGGCTCACGGGCCAGATGTTGTGTGTGGTTTTCGACGAGCGGTTGTTCAACCAACTCTCTTTGCCCCGCAGCACTCACCCGATATGGCTGCAGTTGCGGGCAATTACAAGTCCGCGCTCCCTCGAGGTTCGAAGCCTTTGGAATCTCTTACGGTGTGCGCATCCTCGTGTAGGAGCTACCGCAGGCTGCGATCTTTTCGCTGCCCTTCTCATACTGAGAGCATCGGTAAGCGTCACTCGGCGCTGCTGTTCCCACGAAATTTAAACAGGTCTCGACGCTGTTTCTTGCTCGGCTTGCCATCCGTGCTCACACCCAGCGAGCCAGCCTTGCGCATGGCTGCGGCCGCTTCACGCTTGGCGATGCTGGCCTCGGTTTCGGCATACAGCGTTTGAGCCTCCGGCGCGCCACGGCGCACGATAGACAGGGCCTGGACCTCCACGGTACGTTCCTCGAAGCCCATTCGAATCTGAAACTCGTCGCCGATCCTCGGCTCCTTACCCGGTTTGCAGCGGTCGCCCCGGCAATGCACCTTGCCACTCTCGATTGCCGCCTTGGCCAAGGCACGGGTTTTGTAAAAACGCGCCGCCCATAGCCATTTATCGAGACGGACCTTGTCGTCCTCTTCCTGTTTTTGTGTCACTTGAATTCCTCTTTTGGCCCATAGTCGGAACTGTACTACCGTTTCTGTCGGGCGCAACAATCCCGCCCGCCAGATAGAATGTGATCAAGGCCGACTCACCGGCATGGAGTGATCAAATGACTGTATTTCCGTCTTCATTGACCTCGTCCAAGACGGGTTGTCAGGGCTGCCAGCAAAGCGAACCACTGGGCTTTGATTTTGCATTCGCTTATCAACCGATCGTGGACGTTCGCGACCGTTCAATTTTCGCCAACGAAGCACTGGTGCGAGGGCTCGCCGGGGAGGGGGCATTCTCGGTGCTTGATCAGGTCACGGACGAAAACCGTTACCGCTTCGACCAGCTCTGCCGGATCCGCGCCATTGAGGGTGCGGCGACGATAAATATGCAGACACACTTGTCGATCAACTTCATGCCCAGCGCCGTGTACCGTCCCGAGCTGTGTATTCGCAGCACGCTGGAAGCGGCAAAAAAATACGATTTTCCAGTTGAACGACTGATTTTCGAAACCCTCGAAAGTGATCACGTAGATAACTATCGCCATTTGACTAATATTCTGCGTGAATACCGCGAATTCGGCTTCAAGACCGCTATCGACGACTTCGGAGCGGGCTATTCGGGGCTCAATCTGCTGGCAGATTTCCAACCGGACCTGATCAAGATCGACATGGCGCTCATACGCGATATCGACCGCGATCGTGTTCGTCAGGCCATCGTCCGCGGGATTGTCACAATGTGTGCGGAGCTGAACGTTACAGTGATCGCCGAAGGCATCGAAAGCGCTGGTGAACGGGATTTCCTGGCGGACTGTGGAATTTTTCTGATGCAGGGTTACTGGTTCGCCAAACCTGCATTCAAAGCGTTGGCTCAGGTACAGCCTGAAGCCTGGGCGCGTTAACCGCCGGTTTTTTCCTATTGAAGACATTTGACCATTTGACCGTTGTCGGTCTGCGCGAGTGGATTGCGCTCCCTGATCTGGGAGTCGCCGGCCTGCGAGCCAAAATCGACACGGGCGCCAGCACCTCCAGTTTGCACGCCACCGACATCGAACCGTTCGAGCGCGACGGCGAACGCTGGGTTCGTTTCACAGCGCATCTGGGCACGGTGGTGCAACTGCGTCACCGGCGCTGTGAAGCGCCGCTGGTGACCAAAAAAACCATCAAGAGCTCCAACGGCCATGCGCAGATGCGCTACGTGGTCAGCACCACCCTGGCACTCGGTGATCGGGTCTGGCGGGTCGAGTTCACCCTCGCCTGCCGCAAATCAATGCGATACCGCCTGCTACTCGGCTCCAAAGCCCTGATCGACGGCCAGTTGGTGGTCAATCCAGGCATCAAGTACGTACAAGACAAGCCGGTGTTCCCGGTATCTACCTCCTCCACAGGTGTTGCATGAAGATCGCTGTGCTGTCGCGGAATCCGCGTCTGTATTCCACCCGTCGTCTGGTCGAAGCCGGAACCGAGCGTGGACATGAAATGGTGGTGATCGACACCTTGCGCGCCTATATGAACATCGCAAGCCACAAGCCGCAGATCCACTACCGCGGCAAACCGCTGGAAGGTTTCGACGCGGTGATCCCGAGGATCGGTGCGTCGGTGACGTTTTATGGCTGCGCGGTGCTGCGCCAGTTTGAAATGATGGGGGTGTTTCCACTGAACGAATCGGTGGCCATCGCCCGCTCCCGGGACAAATTGCGCTCGCTGCAATTGCTCTCGCGTCGCGGCATCGGTTTGCCGGTGACAGGTTTTGCCCACTCACCCGACGACGTCCCCGATTTGATCGCCATGGTCAACGGCGCGCCGCTAGTGATCAAGGTGCTCGAAGGGACGCAGGGGATCGGCGTGGTGCTGTGTGAAACCGCGACTGCAGCGGAATCAGTAATCGAGGCATTTATGGGCCTCAAGCAGAACATCATGGTGCAGGAATACATCAAGGAAGCCGGTGGCGCTGACATTCGTTGTTTTGTGGTTGGCGACAAAGTGATCGCGGCGATGAAACGTCAGGCCAAGCCTGGGGAATTTCGTTCCAATCTGCATCGAGGCGGGAGTGCCAGCCTGATAAAAATCACGCCGGAAGAACGCATGACGGCATTGCGTGCGGCCAAGGTGATGGGGTTGGCCGTGGCGGGTGTGGATATCTTGCGCTCCAATCACGGGCCGTTGGTGATGGAAGTGAATTCGTCGCCGGGACTGGAGGGGATCGAGACCACCACCGGGAAGAATGTGGCGGGGATTATTATTGAGCATCTCGAGAAGAATGGCGGGCCGAACATGACCCGGACCAAAGGCAAGGGATAAGGGCAGCTATAAGCTGCAAGACGGAAGGAAACGCCGCTTTTGCTTGAAGCTTGCGGCTGCTTTTATACCGCGTCCCGTGGCAGCATTAACCCAAGCGGCAACCGTACCCGCGCTTCCAGGCCGCCGCCGGCGCGGTTGCGCAGTTCGACATTGCCGCCATGCATTGACGCAATCCGTTTCACGATCGCCAGGCCCAACCCGGTCCCCTTGCCACCTCGGGCACGGTCACCCCGGGTAAAGGGATTGAAAATCGCCTCAAGCTCTGACGGATCAATCCCCGCCCCGCGATCCATCACGCTCAGTACCACATACGGTGCGTTGACATCGCCAGACACATACGCGGCCACTTCAACCCCGGTGCCGGCATGATTCAAGGCATTGCCGATCAGGTTGTTCAGCAGCCGTTTCATCGACACCCGGCGCAGGGGGAATGGCTGAATCGGCTCGAGGCGTAACTGCACTTTTTGTTCATTCTGGTTATACGGCGCAGCCACTTCGCGCACAAGTTCGGTCAGATCGACCTCTTCCACGGACTCGTCGCGACCATCGCGAATAAACGCCAGGAACTGGTCGAGTATCGCGTCCATGTCCTCGATGTCGCGAACCATGTCGTCTGTCAGATCGCTGTGGTCACCCATCAGTTCCAGGGACAGACGCAACCGCGTGAGCGGTGTGCGCAGATCGTGAGACACCCCGGCCAGCATCAACTCACGCTCACGGCCGGCCTGCTCGACGTCTTCGGCCATCTGGTTGAAGGCGCGATAAACCTCGGTCATTTCGCTGGGCGTATCGCTGATCGGCAGGCGCACGCTACGGCCCTGACCAAGCTGCCTGGCCGCATAGACCAAGCGCTTCAAAGGCTGGTTGAGCTGACTGACGAAGATCCAGGCGGAGGCGGTCGACAGCAAGCCGATGGCGAGAAACCAGCCGAGCACGTTCCATATTTTCTGGCCACGCAGAGGGTGCGGATACAGCGGCACCTTCAGCCAGCCATCGCCCAGGCTTGGCGCGCGAACCCATAGCGCCGGCGGCGAATGCATGCGCAGGCGCACTTCAGTGTCGGCGCCCAACTCGGCCTGCATCTGTCGCTGATAGATTTCGCTATACGGCCAATGCTGCTCGCCTGCAGGTACACCTGTGCCGACCACGCGAATCAGCGTTGCGGCTTCGGCAATCTTGTCGCGGTTGTTTTCATCGGCGGCCCAGTAGGCGCGCAGCGTCAGGGCGACGCCGTGGCTGTATTGGCGGTCCACCAGCACATCTTCGTTCATCAACAGATAAACCAGGGTCAACGCCTTGGAGAACAGGACGACGATGAGCACCAGCCACAAGGTGCGGGAGAAAAAACTCTGGGGGAACCAAACGGGGGTTTTCATGAATAACCGTTACACACTTGCAGGAGCGAGCGATGCTCGCACATTGCGGATCGCGAGTCTGCGGACATGGAAGTCCGCACACCCGCTCCTACAAATCGCCGATCACTTGGTGGCGGCGCCATCAGGGACGAACACGTAACCCACGCCCCAGACAGTCTGGATGTAGCGCGGCTTGGAAGGATCCGGTTCGATCATCCGGCGCAGACGGGAAATCTGCACGTCGATGGAGCGCTCCAGGGCATCCCACTCGCGACCACGGGCCAGGTTCATCAGTTTGTCGCGGGTCAACGGCTGACGCGCATTCATCACCAACGCCTTGAGCACGGCAAACTCGCCGGTGGTGAGCATGTGTACTTCGTCACCGCGCTTGAGTTCGCGGGTCGCCAGCGACAGCTCGTAATCACCAAAGGTCACGCTTTCATCTTCGCTGCCTGGCGCGCCCGGCACCGGCGCCGACTGACGACGCAGGACTGCTTTGACGCGCGCCATCAGCTCGTCCGGGTTGAACGGCTTGGCCAGGTAATCGTCGGCACCCAGTTCCAGGCCCTTGATACGGCTCAGCTCATCACCCTTGGCGGTGAGCATGATGATCGGAATCTGGTTGTTCGCGCCGCGCAGACGGCGGCAGGCGGTCAGACCGTCTTCGCCGGGCAGCATCAGGTCGAGGACGACCAGGTTGAACACTTCACGCGCCAGCAGGCGATCCATTTGTTCCGTGTTCGGGACGGCGCGGGCGCGATAGCCCTTGCTGACGAAAAAGCGTTCCAGCAGGCTGCTAAGCCCTGGATCGTCGTCAACGATGAGAATTTTTTCGCCTTCAGCAATGTTTGCAGTGCTGCTCATTAGATGCTCCTTTGATCTCGGCGCGCATTATGGCGTAGCTGCCGTTATACGCACCGTGTGCATTGTTAGCAGATTTTTCCTCGATCGCCAGGAAACCCGGCATTGTGCCTACAGCCTGTGATGCCCCCGAATGACATAACGCTGGTTATAATGCGCGGCCTTTTGTGTCAGGCAACGTCTGATTTCTGCTGCGGCCGCCGCTTTTATTTCCACGGTGCCGGCAGTAAATGTTCGATTTCACGGGTCAACGGGATGCCTGTTGATTCAGGTAGCGGCGCCGGCCAGGCCGCTCAACCAGACTCGCCGGGCCTTTATCCCTGTGCCCGCGAGCCTGCTTTCACAATTTGTCAGGTGGTTTTATGGACAGCATCAACAGCCGCATCGCCGAGGAACTCGGCGTACGCCCACAACAGGTCGAAGCGGCCGTCGCGCTACTCGATGAAGGCTCTACCGTTCCCTTCATCGCCCGTTACCGGAAGGAAGTGACCGGCAGCCTCGATGACATCCAGTTGCGTCATCTGGAAGAGCGCCTGCGCTATCTGCGAGAACTCGACGAACGGCGCATCAGCATCCTCGCCAGCATCAATGAGCAAGGCAAGCTGACCCCGCAACTCGAGCGCGACATCAAGCTCGCCGACACTAAAACCCGCCTTGAAGACTTGTACCTGCCGTACAAACAGAAGCGCCGCACCAAGGGCCAGATCGCTCTTGAAGCCGGCCTCGGCGACCTGGCGGATGGCCTGTTCAACGACCCGACCCTGAGCCCGGAAACCGAAGCTGCGCGCTTCGTCAACGCCGAGAAAGCCGTGGCCGATGTGAAGGCCGCCCTCGAAGGCGCCAAATACATCCTCATGGAGCGTTTCGCCGAAGACGCGGGCCTGCTCGACAAATTGCGCAGCTATTTGAAGCAAGAAGCCACTTTGAGTGCCCGCGTGATTGCCGGCAAGGAAGAGGAAGGCGCCAAATTCCGCGACTATTTCGAACACGACGAACCGCTGAAAAGCATGCCGTCGCACCGCGCGCTGGCGATCTTCCGGGGTCGCAACGAAGGCATTCTGAGTTCCGCTCTGAAAATCGGAGATGAATTGCCCGGCACTATGCACCCGTGCGAAGGCATGATCGGTCAGCAGTTCGGCATTCAGAACCAGAACCGCGCCGCCGACAAATGGCTGGGCGAAGTAGTGCGCTGGACCTGGAAGGTCAAACTTTACACGCACCTTGAAACCGACCTGCTCGGCGAACTGCGCGATGGCGCGGAAACCGAAGCGATCAACGTGTTCGCGCACAACCTGCACGACCTGTTGCTGTCGGCGCCGGCCGGCCCGCGCGCCACACTGGGCCTCGACCCGGGCCTGCGCACCGGCTGCAAGGTGGCGGTGGTCGATTCCACCGGCAAGTTGCTCGATCACGCCACAGTTTACCCGCACGTGCCGCACAACAAGTGGGACCAGACCCTCGCGATTCTGGCCGCTCTGTGCGCCAAGCACGCGGTGGACCTGATTGCGATCGGCAACGGTACCGCTAGCCGCGAAACCGACAAGCTTGCTGCTGAGCTGATCAAAAAGTACCCGGCGATGAAGATGACCAAAGTCATGGTCTCGGAGGCCGGCGCGTCGGTTTACTCGGCGTCGGAACTGGCGTCCAAGGAATTTCCGGACCTGGACGTGTCGATTCGTGGCGCGGTGTCGATTGCCCGTCGCTTGCAGGATCCACTCGCTGAGTTGGTGAAAATCGATCCGAAATCCATCGGTGTCGGCCAATATCAGCACGACGTCTCGCAGCTGAAACTGGCGCGCGGCCTTGACGCCGTGGTCGAGGATTGCGTGAACGCCGTCGGCGTCGATGTGAACACCGCCTCGGTGGCGCTGCTGGCGCGGATCTCCGGCCTCAACGCGACGCTGGCGCAGAACATCGTCAGCCACCGCGACGAACACGGCGCGTTCAAAACCCGTGCGGCGTTGAAAAAAGTTGCGCGTCTGGGCGAAAAAACCTTCGAACAGGCCGCAGGTTTCCTGCGCGTCATGAACGGCGACAATCCGCTGGATTCGTCGGCGGTTCACCCGGAAGCCTATCCGCTGGTACAGCGCATTGCCGCTGAAACCGATCGTGACATTCGCTCGCTGATCGGCGACGCCGCGTTCCTCAAGCGCCTCGATCCGAAGAAGTACACCGACGAAACCTTCGGCCTGCCGACGGTTACCGACATCCTGCAAGAGCTGGAAAAACCCGGTCGCGATCCGCGTCCCGAATTCAAGACTGCCGCGTTCCAGGAAGGCGTCGAAGAGCTCAAGGACCTGCAGCCGGGGATGATCCTCGAAGGCGTGGTGACCAACGTGACCAACTTCGGCGCATTCGTTGATATCGGCGTGCATCAGGACGGTTTGGTGCACATCTCCGCGCTTTCGGAGAAGTTTATCAAGGACCCTCGTGAAGCGGTGAAAGCCGGTGACGTGGTGAAAGTGAAGGTCATGGAAGTCGACATTCCGCGTAAACGCGTGGGCCTGTCGATGCGCATGAGCGACACGCCGGGGGAGAAAATCGACGGTGCCCGTGGTGCGCGTCCCGGGTCGGCGCCACGCCAGTCCCAGAACACCGCACCGCGCAAGGAGACCGCCACTGCGGCGCCGGCCAATAACGCCATGGCTTCGCTGTTCGCCAACGCCAAACAGTTGAAGAAACGTTGATGGACATTCCTGCCGGCCTGACCGAAAGCGCGTATTTCAAGCTACTGGGCTGTCGCTTGCACAGCCTGGATACCGGGGTGGCGCAAGTCGCCCTGGCGTTGGCGCCTGAACTGCGCAATCGCGGCGGCAAGCTGCACGGCGGGGCATTGTTCAGTCTGGTGGACATCGCCATGGGGTTGGCCTGTTCCAGCTCCCACGGCTTTGACCAGCAGAGTGCGACCATCGAATGCAAGATCAACTATATTCGCGCCGTTTCAGACGGTGAAGTGATGTGCACGGCGCGGGTGATTCACCCGGGTCGGCGCACGCTGGTGGTCGAAGCCGAGGTGATGCAGGGCGAAAAACTTGTCGCAAAAGCACAAGGCACGTTCGCAGTCCTATAGCGAGATGCCATGGATTTGGGTTAATTTCAGCGCTGTGGCCACATCGCCGAGATTGCCTGTGTGAAGTGACTGTGGTGAGGGGGCTCGCCCCCGTTCGAGTGCGTAGCACTCGCAAGATTTTAGGGATCACCAGAGATTTTGGGGCTGCTCCGCGGCCCAACGGGGGCAAGCCCCCTCGCCACAGGTCGCTCCTGCAGGGCTTGCGGTGGTCAGTGCAAAAACCAGGCGAAAACGCCAGTTTTAACTTCACCCTTGTAGACCGTCTTGCCCACCCCCATATTGGGGCGACTGACGCGTGAAGGAATCCAACTTGAGCGAACTTCTCAACCGCCGCCTGGCTCTGCTCGGCGAGCGCGCTAACCTCTCTCTGCTCGAGCAGTGTCTTCACGGTATCGAACGTGAATGCCTGCGCGTAACCGGCGAAGGTCGCCTGGCGCAAACGCCGCACCCGGAAGAATTGGGTTCCGCGCTGACCAACGAACAAATCACCACCGACTATTCCGAGTCGCTGCTGGAGTTCATCACGCCTGCCCTGCCCGACCCGGCAGACACGCTGGCGAGCCTGGACAAGATTCACCGCTTTGCCTACAGCAAGCTCGGCACCGAGTACCTGTGGAGTCCATCGATGCCGTGTCCGTTGCCGGCCGAGGCGGACATCCCGATCGCCTATTACGGCACCTCCAACATCGGTCAGCTCAAGTATGTGTATCGCAAGGGCCTGGCCCTGCGCTACGGCAAGACCATGCAATGCATCGCCGGCATTCACTACAACTTTTCCCTGCCGGAAAAGCTCTGGCCGCTGCTCAAAGAATCCGAAGGGTTCGTTGGTACCGACCGCGATTATCAGTCGTCGGCCTACATCGCGCTGATCCGTAATTTCCGTCGTTATAGCTGGCTGCTGATGTACCTGTTCGGTGCGTCACCAGCGCTGGACGCAGGTTTCCTGCGCGGCCGTTCGCATCAGTTGGAACAACTGGACCCGGACACCTTGTATCTGCCCTACGCAACCAGTTTGCGCATGAGCGATCTGGGTTACCAGAGCAACGCCCAGGCCGGTTTGACGCCGTGCTACAACGATCTCACCAGTTACACCGACAGCCTGCGTAAAGCCGTGGCCACGCCGTATGCACCGTACGTTGAAATCGGTACGCATCAGGACGGTGAGTGGGTTCAGCTCAACACCAACATCCTGCAAATCGAAAACGAGTACTACTCCAACATTCGCCCCAAGCGCGTGACCTACACCGGCGAGCGGCCCATTCAGGCGTTGGTCTCTCGTGGCATTCAGTACGTCGAAGTGCGTTGCCTGGACATCAACCCGTTCCTGCCGATGGGCATTGACCTCACCGAGTCGCGATTCCTCGATGCATTTCTGTTGTACTGCGCGTTCAATGACAGCCCGCTGCTGACCAACGATTCCTGCAGCAACGCGACCTCGAACTTCCTCAGCGTGGTCAAGGAAGGTCGCCGTCCGGGCCTGCAATTGCAGCGCGACGGTCAGCCGGTCGACTTGAAGGAGTGGGCAGCAGAACTGCTGGAGCAAATCGCCCCGCTGGCGGCATTGCTGGATCAGAGCCATGGCGGCGAGAATCATAGCCAGGCGCTCGATGCACAATTGGCCAAGGTCAAGGATCCCTCGCTGACGCCTTCCGCTCAGGTATTGGCGGCGATGGCGGAGCACAAGGAAAGCTTCAGCCAGTTCTCCCTGCGTCAGAGCCAGGCGCATGCCGAGTTCTTCCGCAGCGAGCCGTTGAGTGGCGAAGACCAGGCGAACTTTGAAGAGCGGGCGCGTGCGTCGCTGGTTGAGCAAGTGGAGATTGAGCGCAACGAAGTGGGTGATTTCGATGTGTTTGTCGGGTCGTACCAGGCGAGTATTCTGGCGATCAGTAACTAGCGTTGGCGGGCCTGCGGACGTTAATCGCCAGCAAGCCTGCCCTTACAGATTCGGGGATGACGCAAGCTCCCCGTGTTACACAAAACCTGTAGGAGACGGCTTGCTGGCGATGCGGTCCGCTGGACTGTCTGAAAACGCTATTCAGCCGTCGACGGTTTCTCCCACAGATTAATCCCGCCTTCCTGGGCAAACCGGTCAATCTCTGCCAGCTCCTCAGGGCTAAAGCTCAGATTCTTCAACGCGCCGACGTTTTCGATAATCTGCTCGGGCCGGCTCGCGCCGATCAGTGCCGACGTGACGCGCGGATCACGCAGCGTCCACGCCAGCGCCAATTGCGCCAGGCTTTGCCCGCGCCGCTTGGCGATCTCGTTCAACGCACGCACATGTTCAATGTTGGCCTCGGACAAATGCGCAGCCTGCAGAGAACCACCCCCAGGGCGATTTACCCGCGCATCCGCCGGCACACCATTGAGGTATTTGTCGGTCAACAAACCTTGAGCCAGCGGCGTGAAGGCGATCACGCCGGTGCCGAGCTCTTCAGTCGTATCCAGCAAATCCTTCTCAACCCAACGATTGAGCAGGTTGTACGCCGGCTGGTGAATCAGCAACGGCACTTTCCACTCTTTCAACAACGCGGCCATTTCTCGGGTTTTCACGCCGGAATAGGACGAGATGCCGATGTACAACGCCTTGCCCTGCTGCACAGCGGTGGCCAGTGCGCTGGCGGTTTCTTCCAGTGGCGTGTCGGGGTCGAAGCGGTGCGAGTAGAAAATATCCACGTAGTCCAGGCCCAGACGCTGCAGGCTCTGGTCGAGGCTGGCCAGCACGTACTTGCGCGATCCGCCGCCCTGGCCGTAAGGACCGGGCCACATGTCCCAACCGGCCTTGCTGGAGATGATCAGTTCGTCACGATACTGCTTGAAGTCTTCGCGCAGCAAACGGCCGAAGTTGATCTCGGCGCTACCGTACGGCGGGCCATAGTTGTTGGCGAGGTCAAAATGGTTGATGCCCAGATCGAACGCGGTGCGCAGCAGCGAGCGCTGGGTGTCGATCGGCGTGCTGTCGCCGAAGTTGTGCCACAGGCCCAGCGACAGTGCCGGCAGCACCAGACCGCTGCGACCGACGCGGCGGTAAGGAATGGAGTCGTAGCGGTTCTCGGCAGCGGTGTAGGTCATCGAATCCTCTCTTGTGAGTCTTATCTGAAACTTGAAGGTCGTGCCGACCTTATCGCGAGCAGGCTCGCTCCTGCAGGATATGCGTCAGGCCGACAACTCGCGCAAGGCCGCGGCGGCCAAAAAGCCGGATCTTGAGGTGTAGCGTTGATCCCGTCTGACAGTCTGATCTATGCGCTCCAGCAACTGCTCAGGCAGTGTCGCGTTGAAGCGCACCGATTTGCCGAAGTAAGGTGTGATGTCGAAATCTACAACACCCCAGACACCACCTGAGTAATCCGGATTATCGAGGTGAGCATCAATTTCACGCACTTGCGGCAGTGGCTCGCCATCCGCGACCAGACCTTCATAGTGAAGAGACAGCGCTTCTTTGACATTTTCAAATGCTTGCGCGACGGTACTGCCTGCGGAGAAGCAACCCGGTACATCCGGGATAATCACTCCATATTCAGAGTCGGCATCCTTATGCAGAACGACCGGAAATTTCATTTCGGAGCATCCTTCCTGTGATGTGGCCTTCTAAAGAACCCTTTGGTAGTGTGAGGTCTCATTTCAAACCTGCCTGCTTCAATATGCTGTTGATCGTCCCTTTCGGAAGGTCGGCATCGGGGTGCTTAATCGTTACCCGACCCGTCTTGCAATGATGTTTGTATTGGTGGTGGCTACCCTTCACCGCTACCAGATACCAACCATCGTCCTCGATCATCCTGATCATCTCCCGACTTCGCATAATCCTCGTCCCAGTGGCCAGCAATCTGCTGAGCACCTTACGCGAAGTAGTCGCGTTCTATACACACCATACACACACTGTTAAATATTAGCGTAAAGCCATCGCATTGCATTTTTCCGGGACCGGCGGCGGCTGCATTCTCTCTGCATAAGCATCGCTTTTGCTTGCTTTCAGATTGTGCAGATGCTCAATTTTTAAGCATTCCAGGAGGCCAGCATCTGTATCGACCGCATTAAACATGTGACTCTGATTCCACCGCCTGACCATAACCTCCAAGGAGTCACCGTCATGACAAACCGGATTTCGAAAGTCGCTCTCGTCACCGGCGCTTCTCGCGGCATCGGTGCTGTAATCGCCAGGCAACTGGCCAGCGACGGTTTCTCCGTCGCCATCAATTACGCCAGCAGTGCGACCGAGGCAGCTCGATTGGCGGTTGAGCTGCAGAAGGCGGGACATCAAGCCATCGCGGTCAAGGCTGACGTGGCCAGCGCGGAAGATGTGCGGCGAATGTTCGATGAAATCGAAGCGCAACTGGGCAAGGTCGACGTACTGGTGAACAACGCTGGCATTCTTAAAGTCATGCCGCTGGCGCAACACAGCGACGAGCTGTTCGATCAGACCTTCAATATCCATGCACGGGGCACTTTCAACACGATGCGTGAAGCGGCCACTCGCCTGAACGACGGCGGCCGGATCATCAATTTTTCCAGCAGCACGGTGGGTTTGAATCTGCCAGGTTACGCGGTGTACATCGCCAGCAAGGCTGCGGTTGAATCGCTGACGCAGGTGTTCGCCAAGGAGATGCGCGGGCGCAACATCACCGTTAACGCAGTGGCACCGGGGCCGGTGGCGACTGAGCTGTTTCTGCACGGCAAAAGTGAGGAGCATATCCAGAACTTCGCCAGGATGCCGCCACTGGAGCGTTTGGGTCAGCCGGAGGATATTGCGCGAGTGGTGTCGTTTCTGGCGGGACCGGATTCGGAATGGATCAACGGGCAGATTCTGCGGGCGAATGGGGGGTTGGTTTAAGGATAGCGGTGACTATGCTCAATAAGCAGCAAGGACACCGAGGTGACCCTATCGCGAGCAGGCTCGCTCCCACAAATGACCGAGCTCTCATCCAGCAAGGCGGTTGGATGTGGGAGCGAGCCTGCTCGCGATGGCTGCCTCAAAAGCAATGCATACCGGACGGGTAGACTCACTATGCACACCACCATCATCATCACCTTCGGCCTGATCCTCCTCGCCCTGATGCTGTTCATCGGCGAGAAAATCGGCTTCAGCCGCCACACGCTGACCTACAGCTTCATCATCCTGTGGCTGGCGCTGACGATGATCAACGGTGCCATCGGCGTAGTCACCGCCGGCCAGTCCGTGACCACGGAATTGGTGGTCGGCAGTGTCGTGTTCGGCATTCCGGTGGCGTCGCTGGTGCTGTTCATGGTGTTCTCGGAAGAGCTTCAGTGATACTCAAGTCAAGGAGTGGGCGAACAAACTGTTACTTCTTACAGTATCCCGAGCATGCAGAATCCCTCACTTTCAGCTTGATGAGTGGGGTACGAATGAGTATGGAGTACTGCAATGAACGGCCATTCCTCGCATGACACTGAGACGCCGAATCTTATCGCGACTGATCCGCGAGGTTTGACGATTCGCAACGTTGCTTACTGCCGGCAGCGGGTAGAACAGTCAGCTGAGACGCGGATTACCCGCCAAATCTTCAATGCTTCCGGGCAACTTACTTCCTCGTGGGACCCAAGATTATGGGGAACTGCGCCTAATCCGAATATGTCGACAATCCGCGCCGTTTCCGGCCGCCCGCTGCTCACAGATGCCGTCGACAGCGGATGGAAAGTTGACCTCATAAATGGTGCAGGGGCACCGCTTTCAAGTTGGGACGGCCGAGGAAGTCAAAATCACAACCAATACGATGCAATGCTTCGGCTGGTTGCAGTGGTGGAGTCTCTGGCCAATCAGGCGCCTTGTACTGTAGAGCGTTTCAGCTATGGCGGCGCTTCGGCCCTAAACAATCAACGCGGCCAACTTATCCGACACGACCACCCTGCAGGCACTCTCGATCATTGCCATTTCGATCTGCGGGGTAGATCTGCGATGGAGCGGACCCGCTTTCTCACCGAGCTGCACCCTCCAGACTGGCCCTTGGACCTGGAGTCGCGGGACACATTGCTTGAGAAAGAGATATTTACCACGTCTCAGGCATTTAACGCGGCGGGCGACATGCTCATCCAAATAGATGCCTTGACCAATCTCAGGCTGTTCTATTACACCACAGCCGGTGAATTGAAAGCGGTCCTTCTGAAGACAACGTCCTCTGATGAAATGCCAATCCCCTTGATCAGCGATATCCGCTATGGAGCCGACGGCGAGATCGAAACAGAAACAGCAGGCAATGGAGTGGTAACTGCCTATGAGCATTGCGCAATTAACGGTCTTCTAGTCCGACTAAGTATTTGTGGGCATGCTGAAAAACCCCTCCAGGATCTACATTTTTTTTACGACCCTGTGGGCAACGTTTGCAGCATTGAAGATAAATCCCAACTCACGCGCTATTCACGGAACCAGCTAATCGAGCCGATCGCTCGTCATCGCTATGACAGTCTTTATCAACTGGTTGAAGCCAAGGGCCGGGAGGTTAGTCAGCCGAGCCATGGACCCGGCCTGCCGTTGTGGCATACGCCCATCGTAGACCCCAACCAGTTATCCCTTTACACACAGACATTCGACTACGATGAAGCCGGTAACTTAAAGACCCGACGTCACAGCGGCGCAAAAACTTTCGAAATGTTTACAGCAGCAACAAGCAATCGCAGCGTGTCTCATCAAGAGAACGCTGCCAACGGCTTTGACGAAAATGGCAACCAGCAAGAATTACAACGCGGACAGCGTATGAACTGGGATGCTCGCAACCAATTGACGCATGTCACTCAAGTCAAGCGGGCGGATGGGCCGGAAGATGACGAGTCTTATATTTATGATCGATTGGGCCATCGCGCAAGAAAAATACGTAGCATGCAAAGTTATGCACATCGACTTCATAGCGAAACTCGTTACTTACCTGGAGTCGAGATACATCGCTGTTCGGCGACGGGTGAAGAGAAAAATATCGCATGCCTAAAAATTGGAAGAATTTCTGTCCGCGTCACGCACTGGACTAGCAAGAAGCCGGAAAACCTCCCCAACGGCTACCTCATATACGCCTTCAGTAATCACCTAGGCTCAAGCGTGGTGGAACTGGATGATCAGGCTAACCTGCTCAGTGTTGAGGGCTACTATCCGTTTGGTGGCACCGCATGGTGGATGGGTAATACCGCTATTGGAGAAAGACTCAAAACTTTTCGCTACGCTGGCAAGGAGCGAGATGCGACAGGACTTTATTATTATGGGTACCGTTATTACGCCCCTTGGCTGCAGCGTTGGATGAATCCGGATCCTGCCGGAGCGGTAGACGGCTTGAATATCTATCAATTTACAGGTAATGACCCTGTTGGCCATATAGACCCTGACGGTAGAGATGACAAGCGATTTAATACTAATGCCACCAAAAAACATAAGAACCTACAGCGGCAAAAAGAACAGTTTTATGCGGAAAACGTTAGTAATCTCCAACAATGGCAAAATCTTCCCGATAGTTGGGTATTGGTTCACACCTTAGACTTGGATAGAGGCACCCACAATCTCGACAGCCCGTTATTAAATGATGATGCAAGCACAGTGCTCTCGTCATGGGATGCTGTAAGCACAAGCCTGATTGATTTAAGTGATCGGAAAACAAAAAAATCTCAAATGATCACCATGGGAGAAATTGCGTTCAAGCTTAGCCTATCTCCTTCCAATTTAATTGGTACGTTTCCGATGGATGTAAATTTTCCAAATCATGCAGGAAACGAAAAAAACAAATCTCGAGAGAAAAAAACTACGATTGAAGCAAAGGGTGCATTAGCGCAAGCGATTTTCAGCGGAAACCGCCCTGGAGTAATTGCCGACTTCAAAAACAAAAATGTCAGCAGTTTTTACTCAATTACCCCACCTTCGAAATTATTAGAGACGCAGAGGCAACTCAAGCAGGCTTACAATGAAGTTATCATAATGGGTAAGAAAGACGTCTCGTTGCACCCAGGCATGCCAGTATCAGAAAAACTTGTCGTTGAGGAGATTTATGTGCTCCCGTTTGGGGGAATTGTTTTGGACAATAACGGCGATCCAATTTTAACCAGAAAACTGGCAAAAGCGGTTAGCCAAGTCCGCGCTGCCAACCCTGGCATACCGATTTCCTTCAAATGAATGTTAACGAAAAAGCCCTTGTAAATTACAAGGGCTGTACGACATTTATTACCCAATATTGCGCAATCGTTATCAACGCACCAGATGCAAAAACTGCATATGCCGCTCGTACTGATCAAGGATGTCGTTGATGATCTGCTCCTTGGTGTAACCCACCAGATCGTAGTCCTGACTGCCCTCGCTCAAATGCACTTCCGCACGGTAGTAACGGCGGTTATTGAGCTGTTTGGAACCCATGCCACCGCGGGCGAAAGACGGCGTGAAGTAGCCACGCATCTGCACTTGATAGATGAACGGATGCTGCTCGCCATGACCTATTTCCAGGCTGACGCTGTCGTTCGACGGATCGGGCTGCGTGACCACGTTCAGACCCTTCTCGACGAACACCGCCGTCACCTCTTCGATCGCCGGGCGCACCGTCGTCTCAAGGAAGCGGTACACCTCGTCGCGAGACGGGAAGTGCACAGCCTGACTCAAGCGCTGACGCCAGCCACCGCGCCGCGAACCGGAGACCGGTGCCAGCGAATGCATCTGTGCGATCTGCTTCTGCGATTCCAGATAGAACGCCTTGTGCAGCCCCCACATCATCAACAGCAGAATCATCGAGAACGGCAATGACGTCAGCACTACCGCTGATTTCAGCGCATCGATACTGCCGGAGAACAGCAGCGCACTGGTCACCAGCGCAGTCATCGCGCCCCAGAACACGCGCAGCCATTTCGGCCCGTCCTCGTCCGGGTTACCGCCTTTCGCAGACAGGGTCGACAGCACCACGGTGCCGGAGTCTGCCGAGGTGACGAAGAACACGAAGCTGATGAACACCGTGACCGCGATCACGGTTTTGCTCCACGGGTAGGTTTCCAGCAGCAGATAAAGTGTCATCGACGGATTTTCGATGGCCGACATGCCGAGCTCGCTCATGCCGTGGTTGAGTACCTGATCGATGGCGCTGTTGCCGAAAATCGACATCCACGCCAGGGTGAAACCGAGCGGAATCAACAGCACGCCGAAGACGAATTCACGGATGGTGCGGCCACGGGAAATCCGTGCAATGAACAGGCCCACGAACGGCGACCATGCAATCCACCAGGCCCAATAAAACACCGTCCAGCCGCCCAGCCAGTCGCTCGGCTTGTCGTAGGCGTACAGGTCGAAACTCTTCATCGGCAACGCGCCGAGGTAGTCACCGATGTTCTGGATCAAGGTATTGAGCAGGTGCTGCGTCGGGCCGGCGAACAACACGAACAGCAGCAGCGCACAGGCCAGAAGCATGTTGATGTCGGACATCACCCGCACGCCTTTATCGACGCCGGACACCGCTACGATGATCGCCGCGCCCATCATCAACGTGATCAGGCCTACCTGAATCCACTGGGTGTGAGCGATGCCGAACAGGTAATCCAGCCCGGAATTGAGGTGCAACACGCCAAAACCCATGTCCGCGCCGAGGCCGAACACCGTGGCGATGATGCCGAAGCCGTCCACCGCATAACCAATCGGCCCGTTGATGCGCTTGCCGATCAGCGGGTACAACGCCGAGCGCAAGGCCAGCGGCAGGTTGTGCCGGTAAGCGAAGTAGGCCAGCGCCATGCCGACGAAAGCGAATACGCCCCAGCCATGCAGGCCCCAGTGCAGAAACAGAATCTGCATCGCCTGACGCGCTGCATCGGCAGTGCCGGCCTCACCTTGCGGCGGTTGCGAGAGGTGAGTCAGCGGTTCGGACACGCAAAAGAAGAACAGCGTGATGCTGATCCCGGCGGCGAAGAGCATGCCGGCCCAGGACAGGTAACTGAATTCGGGCTCGTCGTGGTCGGCACCGAGCTTGATCTTGCCGTAGCCGGACAAGGCGGTGACCACCACGAAGACCAGATACAGCGTCATCGCGAGCATGTAATACCAGCCGACCGTGTTGGCCGCCCAGTTTTGCGCTTCAAGCAGCCAGGCGCCGGCCTGTTCAGGCATGGCAATGACGACGATGCCGAACAGCAGAATGAACGTCGCTGCGAAGTAGAATACCGGCGGGTTCATGCGGACCTGACCGCTAGGAGGAAGAGACGAAGTGCTCATGAAACGGGCACCTCGCGGGTGTGAAACAGGGCAATCGGTAACGGACTCGGCAAGGGCAAGCCTCCTGTTATGAACGGGCAGCAAACCAGTGGTTTAACTTGATTGAGCGTTCAAGTTAAACATGAATAGGGTGCTAAGGACTAATCGCAGGGCTCGGCGGTATCTTTCCTACGCTAGTTCAAGGAAGGGTATGAGGGGCGATTTGCGGGATTCGTTCAGAGGGAATTCAGCTGAATGCCAGTATTTCAATCCTGCTTGAAACCATCGCGGGCAAGCCACGCTCCCACAGGATTTGTAGCGTTCAAAAATCTCCGGCTCGACACAGAACCAGTGTGGGAGCGTGGCTGCTCTGGGCGGCACTCCGACGATGGCGTCAGCGAGAACACTAAATATTCCGGGCCTTACTTCTGCGTCCCGTCATCATGCTGCAAATTGGCCTGGGTCAGATTGCACCCGGCCGGCACGTTGCGGGTCAGCCAGACGTTGCCGCCGATGGTCGAGCCTTGGCCAATCGTGATTCGCCCCAGAATCGTCGCACCGGCATAAATCACCACGTCATCCTCGACAATCGGATGGCGCGCATGGCCTTTCTGCAACTGCCCGTCTTCGTCCGCCGGGAAGCGTTTGGCGCCGAGTGTCACGGCCTGATAAATGCGCACGCGCTCGCCAATAATCGCAGTTTCGCCGATCACCACGCCTGTCCCGTGATCAATAAAGAAACTGCGGCCGATCTGCGCACCGGGATGAATGTCGATGCCGGTCGCCGAATGCGCGATCTCCGCACTGATCCGCGCCAGCAATGGCAGCCCGGCACGGTACAAATGATGGGCGAGGCGATGGTGAATCACCGCCAGAATTCCCGGATAGCACAGCAATACTTCATCCACGCTGCGGGCCGCCGGATCGCCGTGATAGGCCGCCAGCACGTCGGTATCCAGCAAGCTGCGCAGGCCGGGCAAGGCAAGCGCGAAATCCTGAATGATCTGGATGGTGCGCGCTTCGACTTCGGTGTCGGCCGCGAGACTGTGGCGGGCGGCGTAACGCAGTTCGAGACGCGCCTGAGCGAGCAAGGCATTCAGCGCAACGTCCAGCGTATGGCCAACGTAGAAGTCTTCGCTTTCCTCGCGCAGGTCCACCGGCCCCAGGCGCATCGGGAACAATGCGCCACACAACGCTTCGAGAATCTCCGCCATCGCCGCACGGGACGGCAACTCACGGCCACCCTGTTCGCCGCTGACACGGCCATTTTGCGCACGCCATTGGTCGCGCGCTGTGCGCAGCTGGCTGACGATGGTCTGCAATTGCCAATGACTGGAACGCTCGCTCACGGTTGAAACTCCTCTGGGGCGACCGGACTGCCGGGCCGCGCTGACGGCGATTACTTTACGGCAAGGCCATCAACTCGAATTAAGAACTGATTGTGCTGTGCTCAGCACTTTGCGCTATATACGCATCGGCGGTTGCCCGGGTAGAAAGCCGTGCTTATAGTCCTGCCATCCTCCTCCGCCAGTACGGAACCATGATCAAACAACAGCTCGCCCGATTTGACCGTCTCAATCTGCTCGCCCATCCGACTCCGCTGGAAAAACTCGAACGTCTGTCTACATGGCTGGGCCGCGATGTGTACGTCAAACGCGATGATCTGACGCCACTGGCGCTGGGCGGCAACAAGCTGCGCAAGCTTGAATACCTCGGCGCCGATGCACTGGCCCAGGGCGCGGATACACTGATTACCGCCGGCGCGCTGCAATCCAATCACGTGCGCCAGACTGCCGCTCTGGCGGCACGCCTGGGTCTCGCCTGCGTCGCGTTGCTGGAAAATCCGTTAGGCACCGACGATGCCAACTATCTCGGCAACGGTAATCGGCTCCTGCTGGACATGTTTGATGCGAAAGTCGAACTGGTTGAAAACCTTGATAACGCCGACGAGCAACTGGAGGCGCTGGCGGCACGCTTGCGCAACAGCGGCAAGAAGCCCTATCTCGTTCCCATCGGTGGCTCTAACGCGCTCGGCGCGCTGGGTTATGTGCGCGCAGGGCTGGAGCTGGCCGAGCAGATCAAGGACACCGGCCTGACCTTCGCTGCCGTGGTGCTGGCCTCGGGCAGCGCCGGCACCCACAGTGGATTGGCGCTGGCCCTGAGCGAAGTGCTGCCGGATCTGCCGGTCATTGGCGTGACGGTATCGCGCAGCGACGAGGATCAGCGGCCAAAGGTGCAGGGCTTGGCCGAGCGCACAGCCGAGTTGCTGGGCCTGAGTCTGCCAGGGAGTTTCAAGATCGAATTATGGGACGAATATTTCGGCCCGCGTTATGGCGAGCCGAATGCCGGTACGCTGGCGGCGGTGAAATTGATGGCGTCTCAGGAAGGCTTGCTGCTCGACCCGGTCTACACCGGTAAGGCCATGGCCGGTTTGCTCGACGGGATTGGACGTGGGCGTTTCGATGAAGGCCCGATCATCTTCCTGCATACCGGTGGGGCGCCGGCGTTGTTTGCGTATAAAGACTTCCTGTAGGCGATTTGCAGCGAGACGCATACGCTGCTTTTAGGGCAGGATATCGCAGTCGTCCGAATCCCGTTTTGCCAACTTTCCTAAAAGCGTCTTCATAAGAAAACACAGGGGCTTGTCATGAATTTTTCCGCACTACGTCGAAATCTGCTGGTGGGTTCGCTGGGTCTGGCACTCAGCGCAGGCCTGCTTGGGCAAGCGGTTGCCGGTGAGCAACTGCAGAAAATCAAGGACGCGGGCGTGATCAACGTCGGCCTGGAAGGCACCTACCCACCGTTCAGTTTCGTCGATGCCGACGGCAAACTGTCCGGCTTCGAGGTCGAGTTCTCCGAGGCGCTGGCCAAAGAGTTGGGCGTGAAGGTCAAACTTCAACCGACCAAATGGGACGGCATCCTTCCGGCGCTGGAATCCAAACGCCTGGACGCGGTGATCAACCAGGTGACCATCTCCGAAGAGCGCAAGAAGAAGTATGACTTCTCCGAGCCTTACACAGTTTCCGGAATTCAGACGCTGGTTCTGACCAAGAATAAAGACAGCATCAAGACCGCCGCAGACCTGGGTGGCAAAAAAGTCGGCGTCGGCCTCGGCACCAACTACGAGCAGTGGCTCAAAGCCAACGTGCCGACCGCTGACATCCGCACCTATGAAGATGATCCGACCAAGTTCCAGGACCTGCGTGTTGGCCGTATCGACGCCATCCTGATCGATCGTCTCGCCGCGCTGGAATACGCCAGAAAGGCGAAGGACACCACTGCTGCCGGCGAAGCGTTCTCTCGTCAGGAAGCCGGTGTCACCCTGCGCAAAGGCGAGCCTGAGCTGCTCGCAGAAGTGAACAAGGCGATCGACAAGCTGCGTGCCGACGGGACGTTGAAGAAGCTTTCGGAAAAATACTTCAGCGCTGACGTCACTCAATAATGGAAGAGGCTTTCCAACTCATACTGGATTCCGCGCCCTTCCTTTTGAAGGGTGCGTATTACACGGTGGTCCTCAGCCTGGGCGGTATGTTCTTCGGGCTGTTGATGGGCTTCGGCCTGGCATTGATGCGCCTGTCGCGCTTCAAACTGGTGAGCTGGATTGCGCGCATCTACGTGTCGTTTTTCCGCGGCACGCCGTTGCTGGTGCAACTGTTCGTGATCTATTACGGCTTGCCGCAACTGGGCGTCGAACTTGATCCATTGCCCGCGGCCCTGATTGGCTTCTCGCTGAACATGGCGGCTTATGCCTGCGAAATCCTGCGTGCCGCGATCAGCTCCATCGAGCGCGGCCAGTGGGAAGCAGCAGCGAGCATCGGCATGACCCGAGCACAAACCTTGCGCCGGGCGATCCTGCCGCAAGCGATGCGCACGGCCCTGCCGCCGTTGGGCAACAGCTTCATTTCGCTGGTCAAGGACACGGCGCTGGCCGCCACCATCCAGGTTCCGGAACTGTTCCGCCAGGCGCAACTAATCACCGCTCGGACCTTCGAAATTTTCACCATGTACCTTGCCGCCGCGCTGATCTACTGGATTCTGGCCACGGTGCTTTCGCACCTGCAGAACAAGCTGGAAGAGCGGGTCAATCGGCACGATCAGGAGTCCTGACCCAATGATTGTCGTGGAAAAACTGACAAAGCAGTTCAAGGGTCAAGTCGTGCTCAACGGCATCGATCTGCAAGTGAAGGAAGGCGAGGTCGTCGCCATCATCGGGCCCAGCGGTTCGGGGAAGACCACGTTCCTGCGCTGCCTGAATTTTCTTGAAGAACCCACCAGCGGCCGGATCAAGGTCGGCGACATCGAGATCGATGGCAGCCGCCCACTGAACCAGCAACAAACCCTGGTGCGACGCTTGCGCCAGCACGTGGGTTTCGTCTTCCAGAACTTCAACCTGTTTCCTCACCGCACCGCGCTGGAAAACGTGATCGAAGGACCGATCGTGGTGAAAAAAATGGCCCAGGCCGAAGCGATCGCCCTTGGCAAAAAGCTCTTGGCCCGGGTTGGCCTGGCGGGCAAGGAAGACGCCTACCCGCGTCGACTGTCAGGCGGTCAGCAGCAGCGCGTGGCGATTGCCCGTGCGCTGGCGATGGAACCGGAAGTCATCCTGTTCGATGAGCCGACCTCAGCGCTTGATCCGGAGCTGGTGGGCGAGGTACTGGCGACTATTCGCAGCCTGGCTGAGGAACGACGCACCATGGTCATCGTCACCCACGAAATGGGTTTTGCCCGTGACGTCGCCAATCGCGTGGTGTTTTTCGACAAGGGCGTGATCGTTGAACAGGGTGAGGCGAAGGAACTGTTTGCCAATCCAAAAGAACAACGGACGCAGCAATTCCTCAGCAAGTTTCTTAACAACGCCCATCACTGAGTTAATTCCCGGACGTCAACTTCCATGGATGGAAGCTTCTTTCTTTTTATCCTCTACACCCCATCTCTCCAATACATTTAACTCAAACACAATAACCTGATTTTGTAGCTTCGAGCGGTACATATATATGTCCTGCGACATTTTCGCTCGCCTAAAATCAGACAAATCCATCACTCCCGGTGTGAAGGGATCATCGCGAATCAAGCGCGCAAAGGCCCGGTTTTGCGGGCATGTTCGACTGAACGATGGCGCAGATTAACCGTGAAGCGTAGGAACTTTCTGAATAACGCAAGATATCGCGCATAACTAATTTCAACTATTGACAACTATTAAGCCGATCTCTTATCTAGTCAAACTTCAGACATCCTTCGCTGCACACAGCCGTTATTCACAGCACTACAAAACCGTTCGTTATGTTGCAGTTTTCTAATTGATCTCAGAAACGGACTTCGCCGCTAGACTTCAAGGAAAGACCCATGAAAAACAATTCGAACACAACTGAACTTGCGGCACCGATCGTGGCGCAATCGCACAAAAGCGGTATCAACATCACCTCGGCGGCATTTCTGCTGATCGATGTGCCGCCTTACGCTGGCATGGACGCAGGCGACCTGATCGAATTGTTCTGGGATGACTGCTACGTAGCTTCGAAAGTGCTGGAGGCGGATGACGTCGGCAACGCCGTCGCTCTGCGCATACCGGAAAGCTTTATCGCGAACGGCGCTTCACGGATTCACTACCGGCTGATGCAGGTTGGTCAGGGGCCGGCGCAGTCGCCAACCACGCAGGTGCAGGTCAAGCTCGACTGCCCGGGTGGTCAGACCCTGGCGTTGTACACGGATGAAAACCAGCGTCTGGAGCCGGTGCACATCCCCGAGGCCATCCGCCGCAAAGGCGTCAATCCCAGCCAGATCAAGCGCGGCGTTCCCTTGACCATCGCGCCCTATCTGAACATGGCCGTCGACGACGAGGTCACCTTGCGCTGGGGCGACGTGCGCATGGACTTGCCCAAGCTCACCGCCAGTGATGTCGGCCAGCCGATCCAGGTCTGGGTACCCCCCGCGATCATCATCGAGGCCGGCGAAGATCCGCGGCTCGACGTGACCTATTGCATCCTCGACCGGGTGGGCAACAACTCTCGCTGGGCGCCGGCACGGACGTTGAAGATTGGTTGCGTGAATCCGTATCTGCAAGTCCGTTCGAAAGAACTGTTGATGGCCGCAGAGCCACGCAAACGCTGAATCTCAACAACCGTAGGAGCAAAGCTTGCTCGCGATGGCGTCAGTCCAGCCATTCCGTGTAATCGTTCTTCGCGAGCTAGCTTTGCTCCGACGGAGGTGGATCGCCATCTTCTATCTATATTCCTAAAAGTTAGTGTATTAATTTTTTATACGCGTTTAGGGTATATAAACCGGACCACCGGACATTCTTGTTTATACGTCGCCGCCACACGCGGCGCCCATGAGATGTGAGGTAGGTATGGTCCGGAACACAATCACCCCAGTGCAGATCACCAGGGCATTGCGTGCAGCCAAGGAGCGGCGCTGATGTCCAGTCTGGCAGATGCAATCATTCAGAGTGATCTGGATGTCGCTCCGTTGTTGTTGCCCGCGCAAATCCTGCGCAACGATGCCCAGGCCATAAAGGCCGCCCATGAGCTGGCGCAAGTCGCCCGCGTGCAAGCGGCCAAACGCGACCGTCAGCGCAAGTTACCGTGGTCAGAAATCGAACAGTTCACCCGCAGCGGTCTGGGCAGTATTGCCATACCGCGTAAGTACGGTGGCCCGCAGGTTTCCTTCGTCACCATCGCCGACGTGTTCGCGATCATTTCGGCAGCCGATCCGGCGCTGGGGCAGATCCCGCAGAATCAGTTCGGCATTCTCAATCTGGTCTTGAGTTGCGCCACTGACGCGCAAAAAAAACAGCTGTTCAACAGCGTGCTGGAAGGCTGGCGCATCGGCAACGCAGGCCCGGAACGGGGCACCAAAAACACTCTGGAACTGACAGCAAGAATCACTGCAGACGCCGATGGATTTATCCTCAGCGGGCAGAAATTTTATTCGACTGGCGCACTGTTCGCTCATTGGGTCGCGGTCAAGGCGCTGAATGACGAGGGTAGACAGGTGCTCGCCTTCGTCCGTCGCGGGACGCCGGGGCTGCGCATCGTTGATGACTGGTCCGGTTTCGGCCAGCGGACCACCGCCAGCGGCACCCTTTTGCTGCACAACGTGCGTGTCGAGGCCGAGCTGGTCGTGGACAACTGGAAGATCAACGACACGCCCAATATTCAGGGCGCCGTGTCGCAGCTGATCCAGGCAGCAATTGACGCCGGCATCGCCCAGGGCGCCATCGATGACGCTATCGAGTTCGTGAAAACCCGCGCACGGCCGTGGATCGACGCCAAGGTCGAGCGCGCCAGTGACGACCTGTATGTAATCGCCGACATAGGCAAGCTGAAAATCGAATTGCACGCCGCCGAAGCACTGTTGCGCAAGGCCGGGGGCGTGCTTGATCAGGTCAATGCTGCACCGATCACTGCCGAGTCCGCCGCACGCGCTTCGATTGCCGTGGCGGAAGCCAAAGTGCTGACCACCGAGATCTCATTGCTGGCCAGCGAGAAGCTTTTCGAACTGGCCGGCAGTCGCGCCACCCTCGCCGAATTCAACCTCGATCGTCACTGGCGCAACGCACGCGTGCACACCCTGCACGATCCGGTGCGGTGGAAATATCACGCCGTCGGCAACTACCACCTGAACGGCACGTTGCCCCGCCGCCACTCATGGATCTGATGACCCGACAATTTTTACCAGAGCTCTGGAGAAATACATGACGCATTCTCACCACGTCGCGGTCATTACCAGCGACGAGCAAGCCTTGATTGTTGCCAGCGATCTGGCCGATGACTTCAAACGCGACAGCGCTCTGCGTGACCGCGAGCGGCGTTTGCCACATTCGGAACTGGAAGTGTTTTCCCGTTCGGGCCTGTGGGGTATCAGCGTGCCAAAAGCGTACGGCGGTGCCAGCGTTTCCAACGTCACGCTGGCCAAGGTGATCGCGCTGATCGCCCAAGCGGATGGGTCGCTCGGGCAGATCCCGCAGAATCATTTTTATGCGTTGGAAGTGCTGCGCGTTAACGGCAGCGTCGAGCAGCAAAAACGTCTCTACGCCGAAGTATTGGCCGGCCAGCGCTTCGGCAATGCGCTGGCCGAACTCGGCACCAAAAACGCCCATGACCGCCTCACCCGACTGACCCGCGACGGCGATGGATATCGCATTAGCGGCCGTAAGTTTTACGCCACGGGCGCGATCTATGCGCAACGTATCCCAACTTCAGTGGTGGATGAACACGGCGTGCAGCAACTGGCCTTCGTGCCCCGTGACAGCAAAGGGTTGACCGTCATCGATGACTGGAGTGGTTTCGGCCAGCGCACCACCGGCAGCGGCTCGGTGGTGTTTGAAGACGTGTACGTCGCTGCCGAAGACGTCATCCCGTTCCAGAGCGCTTTCGAACGGCCGACGCCTGTCGGGCCCTTGGCGCAGATTCTTCACGCGGCCATCGACACCGGCATCGCCCGCGCCGCGTACGAAGATGCCTTGCACTTCGTGCGCAGCAAAACCCGGCCGTGGATCGACGCCACCCATGAAAAAGCCACCGACGATCCACTGACCCTGAAGAGTTTCGGCCACCTGAGCATTCGCCTTCATGCGGCTGAAGCACTGCTGGAACGCGCCGGCGAACTCCTCGACAAAGCTCAGTCGCACACCAATGCCGAGACAGTCGCGGCGGCGTCCATTGCGGTCGCCGAAGCGCGCGCGATCAGTACCGAGATTTCTCTCGCAGCCGGCAGCACGTTGTTCGAGCTGGCGGGCAGTCAGGCAACACTGGCCGAGCATGGCCTGGACCGGCATTGGCGCAACGCCCGGGTGCACACCCTGCACGACCCGGTGCGCTGGAAATATCACGCCGTCGGTAACTATTACCTCAACGATGAAAACCCGCCGCTGCGGGGGACTATCTGATGGCCCGTGCGAAAAAGAAGATCCTGCTCAACGCGTTCAACATGAATTGCATCGGCCATATCAATCACGGTTTGTGGACGCATCCCCGCGACACGTCGACCCGATACAACACCCTTGAATACTGGACCGAACTGGCCCAACTGCTGGAGCGTGGTCTGTTCGACGGTTTGTTCATCGCCGACATCGTCGGGGTGTACGACGTTTACCAGAACTCGGTTGATGTGCCGTTGAAAGAGTCGATCCAGCTGCCGGTCAATGATCCGCTCTTGCTGGTGTCGGCCATGGCCGCTGTCACCAAAAACCTCGGCTTCGGTCTGACCGCCAACCTGACCTACGAACCGCCGTACCTGTTCGCCCGGCGCATGTCGACGCTCGATCATCTGAGCAGTGGCCGGGTCGGCTGGAACATCGTTACCGGTTACCTCGACAGCGCCGCCAAAGCCATGGGCCTGAGTGAGCAGGTCGAACACGACCGGCGTTACGACCAGGCCGATGAGTACCTCGAGGTGCTCTACAAACTCTGGGAAGGCAGCTGGGAAAACGGCGCGGTGCTCAACGATCCAAAGCAGCGGATCTACGCGCAGCCAGACAAGGTGCACAAGGTCGAGCACCAGGGCGAGTTCTATCAGGTCGAGGGTTATCACCTTTGTGAACCTTCGCCGCAACGCACCCCGGTGCTGTTTCAGGCCGGCAGTTCCGATCGCGGTTTGCAGTTCGCCGGGCGGCATGCCGAGTGCGTGTTCATCAGTGGCCAGAACAAACCATCGACCAAATTGCAGGTGGACAAGGTGCGCGCCAGCGCCGTTGCGGCCGGGCGAAATCCTGAGGACATCAAGGTGTTCATGGGTTTGAACGTGATTGTCGGCGCCACGCAAGAGCTCGCATGGCAGAAGCACGCCGAATACCTCAGCTACGCCAGTGCCGAGGCGGGCGTGGCACATTTTTCGGCATCCACCGGGATCGATTTTTCCCAATACGCCATCGACGAGCCGATCCAGTACGTGAAAAGCAATGCGATCCAGTCGGCTACCAGACATCTGCAGAACAACGACTGGACCCGCCGCAAATTACTCGAACAACACGCCCTCGGTGGCCGCTACATCACCGTGGTCGGCTCGCCCGGGCAGGTGGCCGATGAGCTGGAATCGTGGATCGCCGAGACCGGGCTGGATGGCTTCAACCTGACGCGGATCGTCACGCCGGAAAGCTACGTAGATTTTATTGAGCTGGTAATTCCGGAGTTGCAGCGCCGTGGTTCGTACAAGACCGCTTACGACACCGGCAGCCTGCGGGGAAAACTGTTTCACGGTGAGGCGTATTTGCCTGAGCGACATACGGGCGCTGCGTTCCGCCGCTGAAACATCGCCAGCAAGCCGGCTCCTACAGGGGCAACGCGATCCCTGTAGGAGCTGGCGTGCCAGCGATGAGGCCCGCGCAAACACCCAAACTCTTACGCACTGACTGGAAAATACACCATGAAAAAGCCCCGTCTACCTCACCCAGTCAAAGCACTGGCCTTGGCCTTCGGCCTCTTCAGTTCCGTCACCTTCGCCGCCGACGCGCCGCTCAAGATTGGCACCACCGCAGCCTTCGCCATCCCGCTGGAAGCGGCCGTCGAAGAAGCCGACAAACAAGGCCTAAAGGTTGAACTCGTGGAGTTCAGCGACTGGATCGCGCCCAACGTCAGCCTCGCATCCGGCGACATCGACGTGAATTACTTTCAGCACATTCCATTTCTTGAGAACGCCAAAAGCGCCGCCGGGTTTGACCTGGTGCCGTTCGCGCCAGGCATCATCAACAACGTCGGCCTTTACTCGAAACAGTACAAAAACTTCGACGAGTTACCCGAACGCGCGAGCGTCGCTATTGCCAACGACCCGATCAACAGCGGTCGTGGCTTGCAACTGCTGGCCAAGGCGGGCCTGATCACGCTCAAACCGGGTGTCGGTTACAAGGCCACCGAAGAAGACATCATCGCCAACCCGAAGAACATCAAAATCCTTCAAGTCGAAGCCGTGCAACTGGTGCGCGCCTATGACGACGCCGATCTGGTTCAGGGCTACCCGGCCTACATTCGCCTGTCGAAGACCTTCGATGCCGGCTCGGCGCTGCTGTTCGACGGCCTCGATCACAAGGAATACGTGATTCAGTTCGTGATCCAGCCGAAGAGCAAGACAGACCCGCGACTGATCAAATTCGTCGACATCTATCAGCACTCCCCGTCCGTTCGCGCCGCCCTCGATAAAGCGCACGGCAAGCTGTATCAAGCTGGTTGGGAAAGCTGAGCATGACGGCTGCTATCCAACGGCGACTGGAGACTCCAGAGCCTCAACACGCGCGACAGACAGAACTGCACCCGGAGCTGAACCGAGCCCACGTGCGCTTCATTGGTCTGGGCAAAACCTACAACGGTCAACAAGGCCCCGTGGCGGCGTTACAGGGCATTGACCTGGCGATACAGCGCGGGGAAGTGTTCGGCATCATCGGCCGCAGTGGCGCGGGCAAATCTTCGCTGATTCGCACCATCAACCGTCTCGAGCAACCGAGCACGGGACGCGTGCTGATCGATCAAATAGACATCGGTGAATTCGATGAAAACAGTCTGGTGAAGCTGCGTCGGCGCATCGGCATGATCTTCCAGCACTTCAATCTGATGTCGGCCAAGACCGTGTGGCAGAACGTTGAGCTGCCCTTGAAAGTAGCCGGAGTAGCGAAAGAAAAACGTGAAAGGAAAGTACGCGAGTTATTGGAACTGGTCGGTCTGGAATCAAAACATGAGGCCTACCCGGCGCAGCTGTCCGGTGGCCAGAAACAGCGCGTCGGCATTGCCCGGGCGCTGGTGCACGACCCGCAGATTCTGCTGTGTGACGAAGCCACCTCCGCACTCGATCCTGAGACCACGCAATCGATCCTCGGACTGCTGCGCGAGATCAATCAGCGCCTTGGTCTGACCATCGTTTTGATCACCCACGAAATGGCGGTGATCCGCGATATCTGTGACCGCGTGGTGGTGCTGGAACAAGGGCGCATCGTTGAGCAAGGGCCGGTGTGGCAAGTGTTCGGCAACCCGCAGCACGAGGTCAGTAAAACCTTGCTGGCGCCGCTGCAACACGCCTTGCCGGAGGATCTGCAGAGCCGCCTTCAGGCGCAACCGCCGTCGCCCGATGCGGGAGTCGTGCTGCGGCTGCGCTTCACCGGCAGTGCGACCGACGAGCCGGATCTGGCCGCGCTGTTCGCGGCGCTCGGCGGGCGTGTGCGTTTGCTGCACGGTGGCATGGAAAGGATTCAGGGGCATGCGCTCGGGCAGTTGTTGTTGGCGGTGACGGGTTCATCGCTCGCAACTGAAGCCTTGCGGCAGCGTGCGAGTCAATGGGCGCAACAGGTAGAGGTGCTCGGTTATGTGGTTTGATCGCTTGTTGCAGGGGTTCACCGATACCTTTTTGATGGTCGGCGTGTCGTCGTTGATCGCGCTGCTGGCGGGCATTCCACTGGCGGTGATCCTGGTCACCAGCGGCAAAGGCGGCATCTACCAAGCACCCGCGCTGAACCGCGCATTGGGCGCGTTCGTGAACCTGTTCCGCTCGATTCCGTTTCTGATTTTGATGGTGGCATTGATTCCGTTCACCCGGCTGATCGTCGGCACCACCTACGGCGTCTGGGCAGCGGTCGTGCCACTGACCATCGCCGCCACGCCGTTTTTTGCGCGGATCGCCGAAGTCAGTTTGCGCGAAGTGGATCATGGGTTGATAGAAGCGGCGCAGGCGATGGGTTGCCGGCGTTGGCATATCGTTTGGCATGTGCTGCTGCCTGAGGCGCTGCCGGGGATTGTGGGTGGTTTCACCATCACGCTGGTGACGATGATCAACTCCTCGGCCATGGCCGGGGCGATTGGTGCCGGCGGGCTTGGGGATATTGCTTATCGCTACGGCTATCAGCGGTTTGATAGCCAGATCATGTTGACGGTAATTGTGTTGCTGGTGGTGTTGGTGGCGATGATTCAGCTGGGTGGGGATCGGTTGGCGCGGGGGTTGAATAAGCGCTAGTCCACCGAGTGCCTGAGCATACACGAACGGTAATAACACTTTAGAGACAGAGTGTGCCTGCCCTTTCAAGATCTGATTATGCAGCACATAGCCAACTCGCGCGCGGTAAGTCTTAACTGCTCAGGAGACCGCTAAACAATTGGCTATCTGCAAGCCTGGCCTGATACAACTGGTTCATGCTATGTGCCGCAAATACCAAGCTGTCAGCATTTTCAGAGGCCATTTTGGCCCTCAGATCTGGACTCCTGTTAAAAAAATAAACGGCGGTATCAACATCGATACCCGAATTTACGCGACCAAAATGTTCTCCGACAGCGCTAATAAAGCTTTCGTGATCCAGCGTAAAGTCATTCATATATTCGACAACCATCCCGCCTTGCATAATGATTTCAGACACACCCTGCTCAGGAATATCAAATTGTGTTCGCGGTGGAGAAAGCCGCGACGTATTGGAACTCAAATAAAAATGATCTAACGCACCAGCCCCAATATTTGAAAACCTGTTCACTCTGTTTAAATGCAAAATTTCATGACCCAATATCATGCTCAGGGAACCGGCTTTTATATGATGAGTATTAAGAGCCACCCGACCATAAAAATCCTCCGTGGAGATGTGAGCCTGATATTTTGGGTTTCCCCTGTAAGCTAAAAACTTACCGTCCCCCCAAGCCCCCTGATACTCTTTTGCCATTTTCTGCCCTCGCGTCCAAGCGTCGAAAACCTTGCCGACAACATCCCTATAAGCAGGACCAAAGTACTGCTGCATAATTGTTTCGCTTTCCGCAAAATTGCTCTTAAGGGCTTCCTGTGCGCCAGAAAAAAAGCGCTCAGCTTCTAACAACTCTGCTTTGACAATGGCTCTCTGCTCTGTTTGGAGTTGTGTTAACCCACGAGCGACTATCACAGCCCCAACCGGAATGTTGCTCTCAAACCCATCATTCTCCCCTTCATACCAGCGCCCATCCACATCCTTTCGATTAACAGGACTATTGGAGACAAAGGTAAAAAGGTTGAGACCGTTCACAAGTCCGGCCGGGTCGGGGCTTAACCATAACTGTAGCCACGGCGCGTAATAGCGATATCCATAGTAATGAAGCCCCGTCGCATCCCGCTCCTTGCCCGAATAACGATGTGTTTTGTACTTCGCGGCCAATGCACTTTTCCCCGCCCAACAGGCCGTGCCGCCGAAGGTATAGTAATGTTCTCGCGTCAGCACGCCTGCTTCGTGATCCAGTTCCAGTGTGCTGGACCCGAGATGATCGCTAACGCTGTAACGCAGTTGATCGGTGTGCGCGCCATCTGGCCAATGCAGAGCTCGAATGCTACAGCGTCCCGCGTCGACGCTGATGACATGTCTCTCTTCGCCGTCGGCCTGCCGATGGACTTCCAGACCGGGCAGGTAACGCACTTCCGTACGCAGGGTTTGATTATTGGCCTGGCTGACATGCACTTTGCGCAGGCGATGACCGGGGCGGTCGTAGGTGTAGCACTCGTAATCGTCGGGCTCGTTTGCTCGCTTGACCAAGGTCACCCGGCTTAACTGATTGCGGCCGTCCCAGATCATGGTTTGTCCGCGTTGCAGCTCCCGTTGATTGCCGCAGGCATCGAAACCGGAATCTATTTGCGCCTCGCCCGGCAGAGAGCCGTCCTCCCGTTGCGCCAGGCTGCGGTTGCTGCGGGCGGAGGTGAACATGGAAAAGCCCGGAGCACCGCTGTGATGGCGGGTGATCAGGTTTCCTGCCGGGTCGTACTCGAAACGTTGGGTGTAGTTGCGCCGCTGAGTCGGGTCCAGCGGAATTGGCAGCAAGTCCGGTAGCGCAGGCCCGTGGCTGGGTTGGCTCACCTCCCAGCCGCTGGCTTCGATCAGTTGATAGAGGCTGTCATAGCGGTAGCGATTGATCGGGTCGATGCGCTGATTGTTGAAATGGGAAACGGGTTGGGACTGGTCTTCCAACTCGACGATGTTACCGACAGGGTCGTAGCGGTAGTGCAGATCCTGCTGTGGTTTTTGATCACCGAATTGCGAGATCAGTCTGATCAACCGACCGTTATCGGCGCTGTAGTCGGCACGTGTTACCACGCCATTGCCGGCGGTTTCGCTTTCGATCTGATCATGGGCGTTGTAGTGGATGTCGCTGATCAGCCGTTGAGGGTTTCCCGGCCCATCCAGTAACAACCCTGCCTCACGCAATTTGCCCGCCACGTCGTAGCCAAAGGTCCGCTCATTACCCATGGCATCGGTCAGACGCTGGAGTTCGCCAGAGGGATTGAACGCGTAGCAGGTCACGAATGGCTGCTTTTCCAGCAACCTGTCTCGGTCTTCTAACTGTAACGGCCAGTCGGGAATTCCGAGGTCGGTGAGAAAGCGGCAGTTTTCAATCAAGACCGAACCGGTCAGCCCGTAGTCGACGACGAATTGCGTGCTGGCCGGATTGTCATGACGGATCAGCCGTCCGCACTGATTGTGCAGGGTGAACGCTGGATCGGAGCCACCGTAGGCCAGGCGCTCCAGCACGCGCGATGGTTCGCCGGCGACTTGCTCGGCGACCGTGATTGGACGTTGTTGATCGTCATAATCGATGTGACGCTGACTGCCCCGCGCATCCCGGAATGAACACAGCGAGCCGGCCTGATCCAGCAGGCTCAGCTGCCAACCGGCATCGACGCTGTCCGTCAACAATGGTTGTCCGCTCAAGCCGTGGACGGTGCTCAGATTCGGCTTGGGCGCTGTTCCCCACAATCGCGGGTCCCAGGTTTCAGCCATCCGCCCCTGAGCGTCGAAAATCTGCCGGGTAATGCGAGACTCAATGACGGCGTTATCCGGACGCCGACAGTAGGCCACGCTGCGGATCGCCAGCGAACGCGGCTCCATGGCCGTCAAGGTCGGGGTGTGAGAGTGGGCGTTCACGGTATCGACGGTCCTTCAAGGGTCAAGCAAGACTGAGCCGTTTCGAGCAGGACCGATACTGTAAGAAGTAACAGGTCGGTGGCTGTCAGATCGCCTTCGCGAGCAGGCTCGCTCCTACAGGGGACCGTCGCGCACACAAATCTGGTGTGCGCTGGAGATCAACTGTGGGAGCGAGCCTGCTCGCGATTGGCTGCGCAGCAGCGTCGGTCTTGAGAGCGTATATTCTGCAAATCCCAATTGCCTGCGCAGCCGCCCCGATGAAACAGACCCCCGACGACCTCCAGCAGATCACCGCCACCACCCTCGGCCATTACAACTCGGTGGCCGAGGGGTTTCGCCAAGGGACGCGCGATCACGACGTCAGTCAGAACATTGATGCGCTGTTGCGGCATATCCACGGTGCGGCACCGTTCGACATTCTCGACTTTGGCTGTGGCCCTGGTCGTGATTTGCAAACGTTCACGCGCATGGGGCATCACGCTGTCGGGCTGGATGGCTCGGAGAAGTTTGCGCAGATGGCGCGCGATGACAGCGGTTGCGAGGTGTGGCAGCAAGACTTTCTGAAGCTGGATTTACCTGCCGAACGCTTCGACGGGATTTTTGCCAATGCGGTGCTGTTTCACATCCCGCGTCAGGAGCTGCCGCGGGTGTTGAAGCAATTGCTCGAAAGCCTCAAACCCGATGGCGTGTTGTTCAGCTCCAATCCACGCGGCGACAATCAGGAGGGCTGGAATGGTCCGCGCTACGGCTCGTATCACGACCTGCAGGCATGGCAGGCATTGATGACTGAAGCAGGGTTCGTCGAGTTGGAGCACTATTACCGGCCAGCGGGGCTGCCACTCGCGCAGCAGCCGTGGTTGGCCAGTGTCTGGCGCAGGCTGTAACGCCTGCGGCTCAGTGCGGGCTGGCAACCTGATAACTCACCGCGCCGCCCTCGGGCGTGAACGCCGTGATGCTGTGCGCAGCCAACCGCTGACCCTGCACTTTTCGCTCGCACGCATCAAAATTGGCCACTAACCGCGTGGCATCGGCAAACGTTGTTTGCTGCACCTTGCGATCCTTTGTCAGCCAACTGAAATCAGTCAACGCCTGAGTCGCCAGACGTTCATGCAGCGGCCGAAAAAACGCGTCCTGACGCTGGATCAAAGGCAACCGCTGCTCCAGCGTTGCGGCACTCAGGTGATAAAGCGGCGCGACGTTATAGAGCAGTTGAGTCAACTCGTTTTCAACATGGACATTATTCAGTTTCAAACTATCGAAGGTCCAGTGATGGCTGGTGATGACCGAGCCATGGAACACGGCCTGGTAAAGCGGTAAACGCATGACCGGATCAAAATAAAGACCGCGATAAGGTTCTTTGGCCGGCACCGATTTGAAAAAAATATCTGGCTGTTCGGGGGGAAACCAGCTGCCCAAAAAATAAGGCGAGCGCGGGTTTTTGCTCATGGCCTCATCGCCCCAGCCGAACACCGGCGTCTGCATGCCGTGGGCAAACAGAATGCCCTGCGCGGTAACTGCATTGCCGTCTTCGGAGCCCATGGCCAGGTTGAGCGTTTCATTGATCCAGCGGCCGGCAGCGATATTCTCGGCGGCGTTCTGCGCCTGGGTCATGCTCGCGCCGGGCCGGTAACTGTCAAACAGCATGCCCGCCGCTGTCACGTCCAGAAACCAGCTGTTGAAGCCGGCCACGGCCTGGATAGCTTTGATCCGTGATTCAAGCAAAGGCCTGATGCATCTGGGGTCGGTGTAGTAGCCGCTGTTGAGAAATCCGCTGCGCATTTCTCCGCCCTTGAGGACGATGCCGCAGTTGCGATAAGCGTTGCTGCCGAGATGGGCTGTGGTCCAGTCCGGGTTGTCAGTCGGGCTCAAGACCGTTTCGTATGAATCATAAGGCGCTACCAGATAGCCCGCGGCCACACCCGCCCGAACGGCTTCGGGATGCCACAGCCCCGCTTCCCACGCGTCACCCACTCCCAGCCAAAGTCGCGGCAGCCTGGCCTGCTGCAATCGCTCGATCATGTTCACTGAAACAGCGTCGCCCCACCGCGCTGGATCCGCCGTCAAGGCAGCGGCGAAGACCTGCGCAAATTCGGCTCGCAGCTCACCATAACGCTTGGCCAACACGTGCATATCGGGCTCGCTGACCGTTTGCCAGCTCTGTCGCGCAGTGCGATTGAGCGCTGCATTGAGATCGCGCAACAAGCTGCGTTGCTGATACGGATTGAGCGCACGCCCCGCGCCCTTCAACACCTTTTGACTCTCTTCTCCCAGATAGCCGCGCAACTGCTTCGCTGTAGGCGATTGACCGTTGAGCAACGTAATCAACGCTGGCCAGTCCCGCACATCCGCAGGCCCCAGCAAGCCTCCACCCCACAGGTAGATATGCGCAGCACCGAGCAATTTTTTGCCTTCCGGGGTCATCACCAGCTTGGCGCTCAGGGTTTCATATCGTCCTGTGTCGAGCAGCCATTGCCGATACCGTTTGGCACCGCTCAAGAGATCGGCGGCGCCCAGCGTCAGGCGAAAAGTCATCGCTGCAGTCGGGTCCAATGCGGTGAATTCGTGGCTCGCTGCCAAAGCGATTCCGCGACCGTCAGCACTGAACGTCAGCCGATTGTTATAGGGGTTGGTCATCAGCCAGTTCAGTGTGAAATTGCCGTGATCGACGCCCCACAGCGGCAAACTCAAATCCTGCGTGGTGTTGAACTCGCCCTGCTTGAGGAGGAACGTTTGCCATTGCTCATGACCGGAAGGCACATAATGCCCCTCGGCCAGCGGCCAGATCAGGCCTTTGCCCATGGCGCTGCCGGGCTGTCTGAGAAAGCTCAGCTCGCCGGGTTCACGGGCGGCAATGGACAGGATCAGATCATGTTGCTCGAGGACTGCGCTGAGCACCCAAGCGCCGTCGTCCCATTGCCAGTCAATGCGGTTTTCGCTCAGCTTGAGCTGGTCAACCTTGCGCGCGGGGGCACCAGTGGATGCCTGCACGGGAGTGCCAAGCGCAGGCGTCACACGAACGGCCAAGGTTGCCGCGTCGACCTCCACACGCCAAAGCGCATTCTCAAGCACGGTATCGGCCAGCGCCCATGGACACGTCAGCACGCCAGTGATCAACAAAACAAAACGCCACATGACGCGTCCCTCTTCCGGATAGAAAAGGGACGCTAACGCATCACGCCTGGCTTGTAAGTCAGACCGTTCCGAAAGTGACGGCCGGACGCAACATCAAGCCGGAGTCGAGGCCTCTTTCTTCGGCTCGCGAATCTTGTACCAGGCCACGTACAGCGCCGGCAAAAACAGCAGCGTCAGCAACGTCGCGATAATGATCCCGCCAATCATCGCGTAGGCCATCGGCCCCCAGAACACTTCCCGGGCGATCGGAATCATCCCCAGGCTCGCGGCGGCCGCAGTCAGCAAGATCGGTCGACGGCGATGTTCGGTGGCTTGCAACACGGCGTCCCATGGCGCGTAGCCGTCTTTCTCGTAGGCATCGATTTGCGTCACCAGAATCACCGAGTTGCGGATGATGATGCCGATCAGTGCGAGAATCCCCAGGATGGCCACGAAGCCCATCGGCGTGCCCGTCGGGATCAGCGCCAACACCACGCCGATCAAGCCAAGCGGCGCGACACTGGCCACCAGGAACATCTTCTGCACGCTGTGCAACTGGATCATCAGGAAGGTCGCCATCAGAAACAGCATCAACGGCACGACCTTGGCGATCGGCCCTTGGGCCTTGCCGCTTTCCTCGACCGTCCCGCCGGTAGCGACCTTGTAACCGACTGGCAAACCTTCGGCGAACTTGTCGATGGCAGGCTTCAGTTGCTTGACCAGATCGGTCGGCTGAATCTCGTCGCGCACTGCCGCCTTGATGGTAATGGTCGGCTTGCGGTCGCGGCGCCACACCAGCGGCTGCTCGAGTTCATAGCGCACCGTGGCGAAGGCGAGCAGCGGAATCGACGTGCCGCCCGGCGTGACGATCTGCAGGTTCTGCAAGGTTTCCGGCGTGCCGCGCTCTGCGTCGACCGCCCGCCCGACCACGTTGATCAAGTAGATATCGTCGTTGACCTGAGTCACCGGCGCCCCCACCACGATGCTGTTCATCAGGTTGGCCACGTCTTCCGAAGACAACCCCAATTGCCGCGCCCGGTCTTGTGCAATGTCGATGCGCAGGACTTTACCGGGCTCGTTCCAGTCGTAGATGATCTCGCCGATGTGCGAGTTCTTGTCCAGTTCAGTGGCCAGCTCGATCGCGTGTTTGCGCACCTGATCGATGTCTTTGCCGCTGACCCGATACTGAATCGGCCGCCCCACTGGCGGGCCCATTTCCAACGCTTGCACGTAGCTGCCGATGCCGACGAACTCTTTGCGCAAACGTTCGTTCAGGCGCGCGCTCAGGGCCGCTCGCGATTCCAGGCCTTTGCTGACGATGACCAGTTGCGCGTAGTACGGGTTCTGCAATTGCTGGTCGAGCGGCAGGTAGAAACGGATTGCCCCTTCGCCGATGTAGGTGCTCCAGCGCACGATGTCCGGGTCACCCTTGAGCGATTCTTCCAGCTTGTCGACAGCCTTGCGGGTTTCGGCGATCGAGGCGTTTTGCGGCAGGTTTAGATCGACCAGAATTTCCGGGCGGTCCGAGGACGGGAAGAACTGGTTCTGCACGAATTGCATGGAGAACACCGAGGCGGCGAACAGCGCGATGGTGATGCCGATCGCCCACCAGCGATTACGCATCGCCCAGAGCATGCCGCCGTTGAAGGCGCGGCCGATGCGTCCCGGCTCGGCGTTATGCGGTTTCACCTTGGCGCTGAGGATGTGCACGCCGATCACGGGCGCGAACAGCACCGCGACAACCCACGACACCAGCATCGCCACGGCAATCACCGCGAACAGCGTGAAGGTGTACTCGCCCGCCGAGCTGGCGTTGAGACCAATCGGCACGAAACCGGCCACCGTCACCAGCGTGCCGGTGAGCATCGGGAACGCGGTCGAGGTGTAGGCAAACGTCGCTGCCTGTTCTTTGGTCTCGCCCATTTCCAGGCGTGTGACCATCATCTCGACCGTGATCATCGCGTCGTCCACCAACAGGCCGAGGGCGATGATCAGCGCGCCGAGGGAAATCCGCTGCATGGTGATGCCGCTGTATTCCATGAACACAAACACCATCGCCAGCACCAGCGGGATCGAACACGCCACCACCAGCCCGGCTCGCACGCCGAGGCTGATAAAGCTGACGATCAGCACAATCACCACCGCTTCGAACAATGCGCTGGTGAAACCGCCAACGGCTTCTTCTACCACTTCTGCCTGGTCCGACACCTTGTGCACACCGACGCCCACCGGCAAGTCGGCGGTCAGTTCATCCATGCGCAGGTGCAGCGCCTTGCCGAATTCCTGAATGTTGCCGCCCTTCTTCATCGCAATCGCCAGGCCTATGCCGGGCTGGCCATTGAAGCGGAATTCCGGGGTCGACGGGTCGACGTAACCGCGACTGATTTCGGCGACATCCGCGAGGCGATAGAAGCGGTCGTTGAGCCGCAGGTTGACGTTGGCCAGGTCTTTCTCGGATTTGAATTGCCCCGTGGTGCGCACGGAAATCCGCTCCGGACCGGCCTCGATCACGCCCGCCGGGGTCACGGCGTTTTGCGATTGCAGGCTCTGCACCACCTGGCCTTGATCGATACCCAGTGCGGCCAGTTTGCGCGTGGAGAAATTCAGGTAGAGGACTTCATCCTGCTCGCCAACCATTTCGACCTTGCCGAGCCCCGGCACTTCGCGGATCTCGGCGCGCACCTGCTCGACGTAGTCGCGCAACTGACGCATCGACAAACCATCGGCGGTGAAGGCGTAGACCGAGCCGAACACATCACCAAATTCGTCGTTGAATCCCGGCCCTTGCAGGCCTTGTGGGAAGTCCCCGCGAATGTCGTTGATCTTCTTGCGCACCTGATACCAGATGTCCGGGATGTCCTCGGCGCTGGTGGTGTCGCGCAGGTACACGAACACCGTCGATTCGCCGGGGCGGGTGTAGCTTTTGACGTAATCGAGGGAGTCGAGCTCCTCGAGCTTTTTCTCGATGCGGTCAGTCACCTGCTTGAGGGTTTCTTCCTGCGTCGCACCGGGCCAGCGGGTCTGGATCACCATGGTTTTGATGGTGAACGACGGGTCTTCCTCGCGACCAAGGTTCATGTACGAGAACACGCCCATCAGCAGCGCAACGAACATCAGATACCAGACAAACGACTGATGCTTGAGAGCCCATTCAGATAAATTGAAACTCCCTTTCATTGCGGGCTTTCCTCGTCGATTTTCACTTTCTGGCCAGGTTTGAGGCTGTTCACGCCAGCACTGACAACGCGCTCGCCGGTCTTCACGCTGTTGGTCAACACAACGCTGCTGTCAGTGCGGCTGACAAGGCTGACGTCCCGTGGGGAAACGGTCTGCGTTTGCGGATCGACGACCCAGATGCGCGTCTTGCCGTCGACTTCCTGCAGCACGCTGATCGGCAGTTCGATACGCGGTTTGATCGTCGAGCTGAGGGTCACGCTGATCGCTGTGCCCAGACGAAAGCCTGGCGGCGTGTCGGTCAGCGTCAGGCGCGCGCGCCGGGTGCGGGTGGCGCTTTGTGCCTGGGGTTCGATTTCGCGAACGATGGCCGTAGTGGTGATGCTCGGGTCGAGTTGCGCGGCGACCTGAAACACCACGTCCGTGGGCAACTGCTCAACCAGGGTGTCAGGCAGGTCGATCACTGCTTCCTTGATGTCCGGTTGTGCCAGGGTCACGACCTGCTGGCCGGCCGTCACCACTTGCCCGGCTTCGGCATTCCACGCGGTGACGATGGATTTCTGATCGGTGCGCAATTCGACGTAACCGAGTTGGTCTTTGGCCTGGTCGACAGCCGCTTTCGCCTGATCGAGGGAGGCCTGAGTTGTTTTCAGATCAGTCTGGGCGATGTCCAGTTGCGCCTGCGCGCCAACCCCGCGATTGAACAACTCCTGCTGGCGTCGCGCGTTGGCCTGGGCGTTGATGAGCTGTGCCTGGATGCGGGCGAGATCGCCTTGGGCCGAACGCAACTGGTTCTGCTGATCGGTGGGATCAAGGGTCGCGAGCAATGCGCCCTTCTCGACTTCAGCGCCCACGTCGACGTTGCGACTGGCGATGCGCCCCGGCACACGAAAGCCCAGATTGCTTTCATAACGCGCCTGAATGCTGCCGGCGAAACGGCCAAGGGTTTCTTCGTTCAAGGCCTCGACCTTGATCGACAATACCGGGCGCACCGGCTCCGGGGGCGCTTCCTCTTTCGAGCAGGCCGCGAGCATGACAGCGGCGACCACCAGCCACAGACGCTTCATGGCTGAGCTCCTTCGACAAGATCCTTATAAGTGTTTTCGGCGATTTCCACCTTCACGCCCGGGTGCAACAACTGGCCGCCGGCGATCACAACTTTCTCGCCGCCCTTGAGGCCCTCGCTGATGACCACGTGGCCGGTCAGATAACGGCCGACAGTGACTGTATGCAACTGCGCCTTGCCTTCGGCATCCACCAGCCACACGGCCGGATCGCTGAGATTTTTGGTCAGCGCCGACCACGGCAGCTCAACCGCCGATTTGCCCGGTGTCTTGGCGGTGGCGCTGACCACCGAACCGAGTTGCATGCCTTGTGGCAAATGATCAAGGGTGACTTTGACTTGCACGGTGCCGGTCTGCGCTGACACCGCGGGGGTGATTTCCCGAACGGTGCCGGTGGTTTTGATCGATGGGTTCTCCAGCAGGCTGACCTCCACCGTCTTATCAGAAGGGGCTTCGCTCAACAGCGATTCATAGATGTTGAACACGGCGTCGCGCTCACCGTCCCGGGCCAGGCTGAAAATCGGCACCGTGGCCTGCACCACCTGGCCGACTTCAGCCTGACGCGCCGTGATCACGCCTGGCGCGTCGGCGATCAGCGCGGTGTAGCTCAACTGATCGCGGGCGTTGGCCAGTTGCGCCTGGGCCGCCGCCAGCGCACTTTGGCTGCTGCGCAACGCGGCTTGAGCGGAGTCGTATTCGCTTTTGCTGGTGTAGCCCTTGGGCAAGAGTTTTTCCTGGCGTACAAAAGCTGCAGCGGTCTGCTTGACCCGCGCCTGTTCGGCGGCGACTTGTGCTTGCGCAGAGTTGACGTTGGTCTGCAGGTCCTTGGGATCAAGTTTAGCCAGCACCTGTTTGGCCGTCACGCGATCGCCCACATCAACCATGCGCTGAATGATCTTGCCGCCCACGCGAAACGACAGTTCAGTCTGGACCCGCGCCTGGACATCGCCGGTGAGGGTCACTGAAGCGGCATAATCAGTGGATTTGACGGCTTGCACGAACACCCGCGGACGGTCCTTTTCGACCTGCGGTTTATCACCACACGCGGTAAGCAACGTCAGCAGGCTCAGGCCAACCACTGTTTTCAATCGGGGACCAGCCATGCAAACTCCTTTGCGTTGTACGGACGTGCCAGTGACGATACGACTGTGAGCTTAGAACAGGGTTCAACAGGCGCACAGGTTTGCTTAGCACTCTGTGAGAACGAGCCTGACGACCCATTTACAAGGAAGCTTCTCATGCTCAAAACGCTCGCGGTAGCCAATTACCGCTCGATCAACAAATTGGTGATTCCGCTGGGCCGATTGAATCTGATTACCGGCCCCAATGGCAGCGGCAAATCCAATCTCTATCGCGCGCTGCGCCTGCTGGCGGAAACCGCTCAGGGCGGTGTGGTTAATGCGCTGGCCCGTGAAGGCGGGCTGGATTCAACGTTTTGGGCCGGGCCGGAAAACATCACCCGGCGCATGCGTAATGGTGAAGTACCGATCGAGGCCACCGTTCGCCACGGCGTCAAACGCCTGCGACTGGGGTTTGCGGGTGAGGATTTCAGCTACGCAATCGCCCTTGGATTGCCAGAGCCCAGCCATTCGGCCTTTTCGCTGGACCCGGAAATAAAAAAGGAATGCATCTGGAGCGGCCCGTTTTACCGCCCCGCCAGTCTGCTGGTCGAGCGCAATGGCCCAATGATCCGTGCGCGTGAAGGCCGCAGTTGGGAAGTGCTGGCGCAACACACACCGATTTTCGACAGCCTGTTCGATCAGGTCGGCAGCTTCCAGACATCACCGGAAGTCATGCAACTGCGCGAGTTCATTCGTCGCTGGCGGTTTTACGATCACTTTCGCAGCGACGCCGATGCACCGGTGCGGCAACCGCAACTGGGCACGCGCACTCCGGTGCTGCATCACGACGGACGAGACCTGGCTGCCGCGCTGCAAACCATCCGCGAAATCGGTGATCCCGAAGCCTTGCAACTGGCGATCAGCGATGCCTTCCCCGGGGCAAGACTGAACATCGCCACCTTGCAGGGCGGACGATTCGCCATCGAATTTCATCAGGAGGGTTTGCTGCGGCCCTTGTCGGCAGCCGAACTGTCGGACGGCACGTTGCGTTATTTGCTGTTGGTCGCAGCATTGCTGACGCCTCGCCCACCGTCGTTGATGGTGCTGAACGAGCCGGAAACCAGCCTGCACCCTGACCTGTTACCGGCCTTGGCGCGGTTGATCATTCGCGCGTCCGAGCAATGTCAGGTGTGGGTGGTATCGCATGCACGACGTTTGATCTCTGCTTTGCAGGAAGACCCGGAGTGCAATTGCATCGTGCTGGAAAAAACCCTCGGCCAGACCGGACTGGTTGGCCAACGGCTGCTGGACGAGCCCGCGTGGTATTGGCCGGACTGAGGGGGTGCGTCACCAAGTCGAAGGACGACAACTATTTTCCCTTTCGTTGTAGGAAGACTCCTTTTTTCGTACAACCCCTCCTAGGACGCGCCGTTTTTGCCCAGACTTACCCGGTCAAATCCTCGCAAGGAAGAGAAAATGGCTGATGTAAAAGTGCCTCAGCGGTTGGACCCGCAGGATATCGTGAAGTGGTTGATAGCATTGCGCAGAGCGTTGAAGGGCAGGATCTGAGCTCCCAAGAAAAAATCACTACCTGTGTAGGAGCTGCCGGAGGCTGCGATCTTTTGCTTTGGATGCACACAATAAAAACGCCGACGCTATTGCTAGCCGTCGGCGTTTTTTTGGAGCGTTACTTCGCCAATCAGAACGCCGGCAATACCGCGCCGCTGTACTTCTTCTCGATGAAAGCTTTCACTTCAGGGCTGGTCAAGGCTTTGGCCAGTTTCTGAATCGCAGCGCTGTCCTTGTTGTCCGGACGCGCCACCAGGAAGTTCACGTAAGGCGAGTCGGCGCCTTCGATGATCAGCGCGTCTTTAGCCGGGTTCAGGCCCGCTTCCAGCGCGTAGTTGGTGTTGATCATGTCCAGGTCGACTTGATCCAGAACACGCGGGAGCATGGCGGATTCCAGTTCCTTGAACTTGAAGTTACGCGGGTTCTTGGCGATGTCTTTTGGCGTGGCCAGGGCGTTTTTCGGATCTTTCAATTCGATCAGGCCAGCCTTCTGCAGCAGGATCAACGCACGGCCACTGTTGCTGCCTTCGTTCGGGATGGCAATGGTCGCGCCGTCTTTCAGCTCAGCCAGGGACTTGACCTTTTTCGAGTAGCCGCCGAAGGGTTCTACGTGAACGCCGATCACGGTCACCAGATTGGTGCCTTTGCCTTCGTTGAAGCTTTTCAGGTACGGCAGAGTCTGGAAGTAGTTGGCGTCCAGACGCTTCTGATCAACCTGCACGTTCGGCTGAACGTAATCGGTGAACACTTTGATTTCCAGGTCCACGCCTTCTTTGGCGAGGGCTGGTTTGATCAGTTCGAGAATCTCGGCGTGCGGAACCGGAGTCGCCGCAACCACCAGTTTTTCGCCAGCATTAGCCAGACCCGCAGTCAGGGCAGCCGCCAATGCGGTGAACAACAGAACCTTTTTCATGCAGTGTCCTTATCGAATATCACGGTCGTCATCGACGACGGCTTGTTTAGTACGAGTGCCAGTGAAGTGCTATCGCTGGCGTGACGCGGACAATACCGGGATTTTTTATTCCGCAACAATATCTTTTATTCACTTTCATATTCCATTTTGTTCATACAGCGAGCGCTAGTGTTGTAGCAGCTGCCGAAGACTGCGTTTCCATTCTGCTCAAACAGCGAGAGATTCCGTCGTAGCAGCTGCCGAAGGCTGCGTTCGACTGCGCAGCAGTCGCAAAAAGGACATTAGAGTTCTGTGCAAAAGCGCAGCGTTCAGGTTACGAGCGCTTCGCACTCGGACGCAGCCTTCGGCAGCTGCTACAGATTTTGCGTTAGCCTTTCCAGCAAATGCTTCAATTCGGATCGCTCGGTTGGGGTGCCATTTTTGATTATTTGGGCAACCTGCTGTTCGATTTGCAGCCGCGAGGCCAGAGGCTCAGGCAGATTCAAATGTGCCGGCAGGATCTCGTCCCCGGTACTCACCAGCAACGCAAAATGAATCACGTTTTCCAGCTCTCGCGTATTGCCCGGCCAGCTGTGCTGCTCAAGTACCTGCTGCGCCGCATGGCTGATCAACGGCACCGGTAGAGCGAGGCGCTGGCTATAGATGCCGAGAAAATATTCGGACAGCGACAGGATATCGCCGACACGCTCGCGCAATGCCGGCAATTCGAGCTGGCCTTCTTTGAGGTAGTGATAAAGGCGCTCATGGAATTTCCCGGCGGCGACCGCTTGCGCCAGGTCGATACTGGTGGCGGCAACCAGACGCACGTCCACCGGGCTAGGTTGAGGGGCACCTACGCGGGTGACTTCGTGATTCTCCAGGGCCGCGAGCAATTTAATCTGAATCGGCAGCGGCAAATCGCCGATTTCATCCAGGTACAACGTGCCGCCGTTGGCCGAACCAAACCAGCCCGCCCGACTGCTGGCCGATCCGCTGTGACTGCCAGCCGCGTAGCCGAACAATTCGGCGTTGGCATACGTCGGGCTGATCGCGCCGCAATTGACTGAAACGAACAGCCCGCCGCGATCACTCGCACGATGAATGTGCCGCGCCAGCAACTCTTTACCGGTGCCGGTTTCGCCGCGGATCAACACCGAAATCGAGCGCAGTGCCAGTTGCTCAAGCTGCTGGCGCAATTGCCGCGAGCGCGGATCGACGAAAACCAATGCTTTGGCGCGAATGCTCAGCGGGCTTTTTTCTGCATCGGGAAAGGTCAGCAGTGGCTGACCGAAGGCTTCAAAATTCATGGCAGGCTCCCGCCCAAAACCGCCGGCAGACGGGGGCGTCTAGAAAAAAATGATGCTCAAGCGCGACGCAGGGCGTGATGTTCCATGCGATGTTGCAGACGATAGAGATAGGCGAAACCTTGCTCCCAACGCTGATGCCCAGACTTCACATTGATGTGCCCGGCGCCCGTGAGAATTGCCGCTTCAGCGCCCCAGTTACGCGCCAACTCCAGCGCACGTGGCGCACTGACGGCACTGTCGTTGTCGGCGCTGACGACCTGGCTGGGGAAAGGCAAAAGATCGCTCGGGATTGGCGCGAAGTTGCGCAGGGCCGGCGCGCACGCCGGGCGTTCGACGTCCGCCGGCGCGACCAGCAGCGCACCACGCACCTGCCGCAAAAACTGCGCAGGCGCACTCGCGGCCCAATGCGCTACGGTGATGCAGCCCAGGCTATGGGCGATCAGGATCACCGGGGTGCTGTCGGCAGCAATGGCTTCGGCGAGCGCGGCGACCCAGTCTTCACGTCGCGGTGTCAGCCAGTCGTCCTGCTCAACCCGTGCGCTGTTCGGCAGATTGTTGTGCCAATGGCTTTGCCAATGATCCTCCGCCGATCCTTGCCAGCCCGGCACAATCAGGTAGCGAATTGATTCGTTGCGCATGGGGAGCTCTCCTGCTGCGTGTCTGTTCCTGGCCGAGTATAAAGACGAGAGTTATATCCTCTAAGGAATAAGAAGCTATTTATTAAGACCCATAAAGAATATAAGCAGCTGCAAAAACTGTCGGAGCTGGCTTGCCAGCGATAGCGTCTCCACTGACTCTCATCGGGTGTCCAGGCACCCGCCATCGCTGGCAAGCCAGCTCCTACAGGGGTTGTGATGGGGATTGGAAAGCAGAATAAAAAAAGGACCGCACCCTGCCAAGGAGACGGCCCCGGAAAACTCAATGTTTCGTGTGATCAATCTGAAGCGACAATCGCATACCAATCGATATCCTTTAAAGGAATATTTAATTCGATTAATAGATTACGATGGCATAAACAATCGACACTGCAGCGCCTTAAGCGTCCAACGCTGGCATTCAACGTAAAGGCTGTTTGGGTCAGATTGATGACGAAACCCTTGAGCATCCTTTCTATGTTCATCAACCAGAGGCGACTGGCATCTTCCGGGTAACAGGAACGTCCTGCTGCACAAACCGATTCGCCCGTCCAAACGTGCCGAAATCATTAAACCGCACGCCCATCTCGCGCATTACCTTATGCGCTACCGGCACGGTCATCTGGCGAATATAAAACGGCTCTTTCACCACAAAATGATGAATCCCATGGCTGCTGCCAAAATTGAAGCAGAACGCCTGCAACGGCCACATCCACCACGGGTTCAGCACCTGGGTCTGCTGGATCACGTTGCCCGGCTCGACGTCGCCGTAGTAGTGCATGTTCGAACTGACAAAGTGCAGGCAAAAAGTGCGCAACACGTTCGGCCCGATGATCACGACAACAGCAATATCGATCACCAGCATGACGGACAGTGCGCTAGCCGACCAGTCAATCGGAACACCCAGTAACCAGGCGACACCGTTGGCCGCGTGGAACCCGAGGAACACATACCATGCGCCCCAATGCAGCAACGCCAGCGGCGCATAAACCTTCAGTACGCGTTTGCAGATGCTGAGCTTGTGCGCCCAGGTTTTCGCCCGCAGCATGCGGATGAACGCCGACATCAGGTTGTCGCCGACCATCAACAATCGCGCAAATCCCCAAGGCTCGCCATTGGTGATGGCGCGCTCTTCCATGTCCGCTTCAGTGCCGGAGAATTTGTGATGGTTGAGGTGCAGGTGCCGGCGAATCCACGGGTTGATCGTGCTTGGCCGCGCCAGCCAGACCAGGCCCATCATCAAATTGTGCGGCACGCGCTGCTTTCTAAAGTACATGCTGTGAATCAGATCGTGTTCCAGCTCGTGGGTCAGCGAGGCGAAGAACGCGTTGAGCAACAGGCACATCCACCACGCCATGGAACCGTTGATGTAGAGCATCGCCGAAGCAATCATGCCGGCCAGCGCGAAAGCTAGAATGCCCGCGCCGATCGCATCCTGATGATTGAGAACCGGGTAGCGCTGACGCAATTCCACGCCTTTGGCCAGCACCACTTCGCGAATATGCGCAGATCGCTGTGCTGCATTCAGTCGCTGGGGACTTGCAGAAGTACCGTCCATGCTTCCATCCTCTGGTTATAGGTGTTTGCATCCTGCCGTGTGAACCGGCAAACCGTGGTAGCCGTGAACGCCAACCTGTTGACCGGAAGCGCCAATCAGTATGACTGAACCGACCTCCCTCGCCAGCTGGACCCGTGCCTTGCGCAAGCAACTCGATGCGCTGGGCCTCGACAGCACCGACCTGTGCCACCAGGCGGGGCTCGACCCGCAATTGATGGACGACCCTAACGCCCGTTATCCGTTGTCGGGCACCACGCGTTTGTGGGAAATCGCGGTGAAGGTCAGTGGCGATCCGGCAATTGGCTTGCGCGTGTCGCGTTTCGTCAGTCCCACCACCTTTCACGCGCTTGGTTATGCACTGGTTGCCAGCGCCAGCCTGCGCGAAGTGTTTGAGCGCATCGTGCGTTATCACCAGGTGGTCAGCGATGCCTTGGAACTGGAGCTGACGCGCGGCGACGACCGCTACCGTTTTCACCTGAAAATCCCGGCTGGTAATCCGGCACCGGCGTTCGAGGCGATTGACGCGTTCAGCGCAATCTACGTGCGCACCTGCCGCAATCGCCTCGGTCGCGACTATGCACCGCTGGCGGTGTATTTACGCCGCCCGGAACCCGTCGATGCGCACCAATGGCACAAAGTCTTCCGCTCGCCAGTGTTTTTTGCGGCCGAGGAAGACTGCCTGGAATTCTCGCTGACGGACTTCGAGAGCCATCTGGACGACGCCAATCCGGAACTGGCAGAACACAACGAAGCCGTGCTGAAACGCACGCTGGCCCAGCTCAAGCCGTTGACCTGGGAACGCAAGGTGCGCGACGCAATTGAAGAGCAATTGCCGGAAGGCGAACCAAGCGCCGAGCACATTGCCCAGACTTTGCACCTGAGCTTGCGCAGCCTGCAACGGCATCTGGCGGACGAAGGTTGCCGCTTCGATACGTTGCTCAATGAAAGCCGCGAGAATCTCGCGCTGGTGCATTTGCGTGATCTGCAATGCTCGTTGAGCGAAATCAGTTATCTGCTCGGGTTTGCCGATACCAGCAGTTTCAACCGCGCGTTCAAGCGCTGGACGGGGATGACACCGGGGCAGTTTCGGGATGGGTTGCGGTGATTGATCATAGAGATCTAGTGCCTGATCTGCCCCATCGCTAGCAGGCTAGCTCCCACAGGGATCTCGGTCGGATACAGACAGGCTGATCAGTGTGGGAGCTAGCTGCCACATTTGAACTTCAGTAAACCCAAACTATGCACTCGATGGAGATCCCTGTGGGAGCCAGCCTGCTGGCGATGAGGCCCGTCAATCCAAGACAAAACCCAACCCGAACACCGTGCCGGTCTGATCACTGCTCACCCGCACCCGCCCGCCATGCAACCCCATGATCGAACTCACGATCGCCAACCCCAAACCGCCTGAATCACCTGGTTCTGCCCGCGAAGGATCGACCCGGTAAAACCGGTCAAACACTTTGCCCAGATGCTGCGGCGCAATGATCGGGCCGACGTTGTGCACCTCCAGCCAACACATCCCCGAGTCATCGCGCCGCTGCAACGTAATGACGGAGCCAGCATCGGCGTGTCTTACTGCGTTGGCCAACAAGTTGCCAAGCGCGCGCTGCAGCAACATCTGATCCGCCAGCAATTCACCGGACAGGGCGTTTTGCAAACCAATATCCCGATCATCAGCCAGCGCTTCAAAGTAATCGCAGAGTTCATCGCCGACGCTGGCCAGGTCCAGCACGCGCACATCAAGCGCGCGTTCGGCCTGTTCGGCGCGGGCGAGGAACATCAGGTTTTCCGCCATGCGTTTGAGTCGTTCGAACTCTTCCATGTTGGAGGCGAGCACTTCCTGATATTCCGCCGCGCTGCGCGGTTGATTCAGCGCCAGGCCATTGCTGCCGAGCAAGTTGTGCAGCGGCGTGCGGATTTCATGCGCGAGGTCGGCCGAGAATTGCGACAGCCGTTGAAAGCCATCATCGAGCCGGGTCAGCATGCCGTTCAAGGCGTGTACCGGCTCGTGCAGTTCCGCCGGAATGCCGGCCGCCGGCAGCCGTTGATCAAGACTGCGCAAATCGATGCCACGCACCGCTTCACTCAGCTGCCGTAGCGGTCGCAAGCCGCGGCGCAACAGCATCAGGCCCAATGCGAAGGCCAGCAATGCGCCCAGGCTGACCGCCAGATAAAGCTGCATCCGGTAACTGGCGAGCATCTGCTCACGCTCGCTCAATACCTTGCCAGCGACCACCGTCAATGCCTCGCCGCTGGGGCCTCGGGCCTGCCCGGACAGCAACGCCACCGCCGCACCGTCCGGCGCTTGCCAGGTGATGACGTCGCTGCGTTGTGGCGCCCGCTCGGGGGCAATCGCGTCCAGGGCCGGAAGCTTCTGCTGACGCGGGTTGATGCCAATGACGGTAGAGCCATCGGCCCGCGTTACACGCAACAAACTGTCCTGATTGCCGAGCATGTTCTGGTACAAACGCGGCCGCGCCTGCAAGGCGCCAAGGCTGTCACTGTCGGCGAGCAGCGCGCGCACTTGCTCCAGGCGACCGAGTAACGCGAGGTCGTCGCGATAGGCGATTTCCGAGGCCAGCGAACGGTAGAGGAAAACCCCGATCACGCTCAGTACCAACGCACAAACGGCGGCGAACGCCAGCGCCAGCCTGAAGGCGATGGAATTAGAGCGCATCGTCCGGTGCTTCCAGTTGATAGCCGACGCCGCGCACGGTATGGATCAGCTTCGGCATGTAGGGATCGTCGACCTTGGAGCGCAGGCGGCGCACTGCAACTTCGACCATGTTGGTGTCGCTGTCGAAATTCAGGTTCCACACCTGCGAGGCAATCAGCGTGCGCGACAGCACTTCACCCTGGCGACTGGCGAGCAATTGCAGCAGGGTGAATTCTTTGTTGGTCAGGTTGATGCGTTGCCCGCCGCGACTGACCCGGCGGCGCAAGACGTCAATTTCGAGGTCGGCGATGCTGTACGACTCGGCTTCGCGCATCGGCCCACGCCGCAGCAAGGTGCGCACGCGCGCGAGCAATTCGGCGAAGGCGAACGGCTTGAGCAAATAATCGTCGGCGCCGAGTTCGAGGCCACGAACGCGGTCTTCGATGGCATCCTTGGCTGTCAAAAACAGCACCGGCGTCGCTCCGCGCTGGCGAATCAGCTGCAGCAATTGCCAGCCGTTCAAGCCTGGCAGCATTACATCAAGAATGATCAGGTCATATTCCTGCTGCTCGATAAAGTAACGCCCATCGAGTCCATTCAGCGCCACGTCCACGGCAAAACCCGACTCGCCCAGGCCCTTGGCCAGGAAGTTCGCGGTTTTGGCTTCATCTTCAACGACCAGCAAACGCATGGCACACCTCGATTATTCAGACGTACAGGCTAGGCGTCTTCGGCCCCGTTGCCCATTACAAACTTGTAATCCTGCTGACGGGGTTCTGACGGGAATGGCTGGGTAAGGTGGCCACCTCGACTTACGGAGCCTGGCCATGCTGTTCAAAACCCTCGTCACAAGCCTTGCACTCGGCCTCACCGGTAGCGCGTTTGCCGCTGCCGAATTGCCTCGCCACGCCGACCTTGATCTGCGCACCGCCAGATTGCTGGCCGACGCCACCCTGGCCAATTGCACCGGAACCGTCTCAGTGCTCGATCGCGGCGGCAATCTGTTGGTGACCCTGCGTGCCGACGGCATCGGTTCGCACAACACCGCCGCCAGCCAACGCACGGCTTACACCGCGCTGTCGACGAAAACCCCGACCCGTCTGTTTGCCGAACGCGCTCGCAACAACCCGGAAGCCGCCAACCTCAACACCCTCGACGAATTGCTGTTGCTGGGCGGCGGCGTGCCGTTGTTTGCCGGCGATGAACTGGTCGGCGCGCTCGGCGTCGCCGGCTCCGGCGGTGCCGAGCAGGACGAAAATTGCGCCATCAAAGCAGCTGACACCGTCGGCCTGTCGATCAAAAAATCCATCTGAGGAGTTGCACCATGAAAACCCTGCGCATGACCCTGGCCGCCATTGGCCTTAGCAGCTTGTCGACGCTGGCCCTCGCGGCCGGCAACCCTTTGAGCGTGCACGTGCTCAATCTGGAAAACGGTTTGCCTTCACCGGGCATCAACGTGACCCTGGAAAAACACGTCGGTCAGAACTGGCAACCGCTGGCTGAAGGCACTACCAACGAACAGGGGCGCATCGCCGAATTGTTCCCGGCCAAACAGGCCTTTGAAGCCGGGGAATATCGCGTGGTGTTCAAGACCGGCGAGTATTTCAAGAAGACTAAACACGAGACATTCTTTCCGGAAATTCCGGTGATTTTTGAAGTGAAGCAGACGGATCAGCACTACCACATTCCGCTGCTGCTGAGCCCTTATGGGTTCTCGACTTATCGCGGATCGTAGGTTCGGCGTCGGCGGTCAGGATGTCGCCAGTACCCTCAACCGCTCGGCATCCACGATTTCTATCTCGCCGTACTTGAGATGAACGATGCCTTGGGCCTGCAGATCGTTGAGCATCTGGTTAGTCGTCTGCCGCGACAGCGAAAGCATCGACGCCAGCTGCTCCTGGGGCAATTGCAGGACGCGGCGTGGTGGATCGATTTCGCCGTAACCCTGCGCAATCATCAGCAGTCGATGGGCTAATCGCGCCGAGGCTGGCCGCAAACTCAGTTGTTCGAGACTGATGAAGGTCAGGCGCAGTTTCTGGCTCATCAACAGTGCCAATTGCCGCCAGTGAACGGGCTGCTCATCCAGCAACGCCAGCAGTGCATTTTGCGGCACATGCAGCAAGGTGCATGGGCCCGCAGCGAACGCATCATGAGTTCGCGGCTGACCGTCGAACAAGGAAATCTCGCCAAACCAGTGCGGCGCTTCAACCACACTCAGCAAGGCCTCCTTGCCTTGCTCGCTCACCGCGCCAATGCGCACCGAACCTTCAAGTACGGCGTACAGCCCACACGGTGAGTCACCGCGCTGGAACAGTCGCTGACCCGACACCAACTGCCGGACCCGCGCAGCCGTGAGCAGACTATCCTGTAAAGAGTCAGGCAAATGGCTAAACCACTGCCCCGCCATCAGGCGCGAACGCCAGAGCTGCATGCCCAAATGAAAACTCCTGGAGATTGTCGCCTGGCTGACAGAGCCAAATCTGCACCCGGGGCATGATCCATCACCCTACAGGAGGAATAACAATGAAAAGCCTCGTTGACCATCTCAGCCAATACGCCGCCTACCATCGCGACCCGCGCAATATTGCCACGCATTTTGTCGGCATTCCGCTGATTGTCGTGGCCGTGGCCGTGTTGCTCTCGCGTCCGCAGTGGATGGGAGGATGGCTGTCGCCGGCCATGCTGGTGGCGCTGGCGTCAGCGTGGTTTTACCTGCGGCTGGAGCTGCGTCTTGGCCTGCTGATGAGCGTATTGTTGGGGCTGTGTGTCTGGGCCGGCCAGGTACTCGCACAGCAAAGCACGCTGGTGTGGCTGGCGAGCGGTCTCGGACTGTTTGTGGTGGGCTGGGCGATTCAGTTTGTCGGGCATCACTACGAAGGCCGCAAACCGGCGTTTGTCGATGACGTGACCGGGTTGATTATCGGGCCGTTGTTTGTGGTGGCGGAGCTGGCGTTTTTACTGGGTTTGCGGCGTGAGTTGAAGGAGCAGATCGAGGCGCGGGCGGGTGGGGTGCGGGTTAATCCGCGCCGGGCCGCGGCGTAGATCGCCTTCGCAAACAAGTCGGAGCGCCGAACAGTCGCTTCCACAGGAGAACTTGTGAACCACACAAATCCTGTAGGAGCCGGCTTGCTGGCGATAGCGGTGTAACTGGTGCACCGCGTTATCGTTAATCGCCAGCAAGCCGGCTCCTACAAGATCAGATGTTAGCCACTTTCTGCCAGACCTTTGGCTTGAAAAACAACGTCTCACCCTTCGCCAACCCGGTCAGGCTGTCGTGATCCTTTACCACTTCCGCTTCGATCAACTCGCTCTGCCCTTCCACCTTCAGCGTCACTCGGGTGGTCGCGCCCAGCGGTCGAATATCGCGCACTTCAGCCGCGTGGTGATCTTCCAGTTCATGGCGCGACAGCGAGACTTCGTGCGGGCGGAACAGTACATGGTTGTCCTCCCCCAGATGCAGGCGGTTCGAGTCACCAAGGAAGTGATAAACGAAATCGCTGGCCGGATTTTCGTAGACCTCGCCCGGTGAGCCGATCTGCTCGATCACGCCCTTGTTCATCACCACGATACGGTCGGCGACTTCCATGGCTTCTTCCTGGTCGTGGGTCACGAACACCGAGGTCAGGTTGATGTCCTCGTGCAGCCGCGCCAACCAGCGGCGCAGTTCTTTACGGACCTTGGCATCGAGTGCACCAAACGGCTCATCAAGCAGCAAAACCTTCGGCTCCACCGCCAGTGCACGGGCCAGCGCGATACGCTGGCGCTGACCACCGGAGAGTTGCTCCGGGTAACGGTCCGACAGCCAGTCCAGCTGCACCATGTTCAGCAGTTCGTGGACTTTCCCGGCGATCTGGCTTTCGCTCGGGCGCTGGTTTTTCGGCTTCATGCGCAGGCCGAACGCGACGTTGTCGAACACCGTCATGTGGCGGAACAACGCGTAATGCTGGAACACGAAGCCGACGTTGCGATCACGCACGTCGTGGCCGGAAACGTCTTCGCCGTGGAAGACGATGCTGCCCTGATCCGGCGTTTCCAGACCGGCGATGATCCGCAGCAGCGTGGTCTTGCCGCAACCCGACGGGCCCAGCAGCGCGACCAGTTCGCCGCTCTGAATGTCCAGGCTGATGTTGTCCAGCGCCTTGAACGCGTTGAAATTCTTGCTGACGTTACGCACTTCGATCGACATGAATTATTCCTCCGCGGCGCTGGCGCGCAGGCGGTTAATACGGTTTTCGCTCCACTGCTTCAGCAGCAGGATGAAGAGCGCCATGATCAGCAACAGGCTCGCCACGGCGAACGCGGCCACGTGGTTGTATTCGTTGTAGAGGATCTCGACGTGCAACGGCAAGGTGTTGGTCACCCCGCGAATGTGCCCGGAAACCACCGACACCGCACCGAACTCACCCATCGCCCGCGCGGTACACAGCACCACGCCGTAGATCAGGCCCCATTTGATATTGGGAACAGTGACGTGCCAGAACATCTGCCAGCCATTGGCACCGAGCAGGCGCGCAGCCTCCTCTTCCTGGGTGCCTTGTTCCTGCATCAGCGGGATCAACTCACGCGCCACAAATGGCACGGTGACGAAAATCGTCGCCAGCACGATGCCCGGCAAGGCGAAGACGATCTGGATGTCGTGATCTTGCAGCCACGGTCCGAACAAACCTTGCGCACCGAACATCAGCACATAAACCAGACCGGCGATGACCGGCGAGACCGAGAACGGCAGGTCGATCAGGGTGACGAGGATACTTTTGCCACGGAACGAATATTTGCTCACACACCAGGCTGCGCTGACACCGAACACCAGGTTCAGCGGCACCGAAATCAGCACGGCGAACACCGTGAGCTTCAACGCGGAAAGTGCATCGGGCTCAAAGATCGCCGTGAAGAACGCGCCGAGCCCCATCTTCAAACCCTGGGATACGACGATCACCAACGGCAACAATAAAAACAGCGCAAAAATCAGCCAGCTAAGACCGATCAACAGGCGACGCGATGAGGCACTGCCTCGGCGTGAGGCGTTCGAGGAAGCAGCCGCAATAGACGATTGGGACATGTTTGCGCCTCCTTAGGGGGTTTCGATGCGCCGCTGCAGCAAGTTGATCAGCAGCAATAGAATGAAAGAAACCACCAGCATCAGTACGCCAATGGAAGTAGCGCCGGTGTAATCGTACTGGTCGAGTTTGACCATGATCAGCAGCGGCAGAATCTCGGTTTTCATCGGCATGTTGCCGGCAATGAAAATCACCGAACCGTACTCGCCGACCCCACGGGCAAAGGCCAAAGCGAAACCGGTCAACCAGGCAGGCAGCAGCGCCGGCACCAGAATATGGCGGAAAACCTGCCAGGGTTTCGCACCCAGACACGCCGCCGCTTCTTCCACTTCACGGGGGATATCGGCCAGTACGGGCTGTACGGTACGTACCACGAATGGCAGCGTAACGAACGTCAGCGCAAGCGTGATGCCGAAGGGGGTATACGCGATCTTGAAACCCAGGTCGGCCGCGAATTGACCCACCCAGCCGTTCGGTGCGTACAGCGCGGTCAGGGCGATACCGGCCACCGCCGTGGGCAATGCGAACGGCAAATCGATCATCGCATCGATGATTTTTCGCCCCGGGAAGGTATAACGCACCAGCACCCAGGCGAGCAGCGTGCCGATAATGCCGTTGATGATCGCGGCACACAGCGCGGTTCCGAAGCTCAGCTTCAACGCCGCCAGCACGCGAGGCGCCGAGATGATCGTCCAGAACTGATCCCAGGTAAGTTGAGCGGCGTGGACGAACATCGCCGCCAGCGGTATGAGCACAATCAGGCTGAGGTACACCAAGGTGTAACCCAGCGTCAGCCCGAAGCCGGGTATGACGGGGGAGATACGACGCGACATAAAAGTCCTTGGTTGAGAACGCGATCCGCTGAAAGCATCAATGTGGGAGCGGGCCCTGTGGGGAGGGGATTTATCCCCGTCGGGCGGCGTAGCTGCCCCAAAACCATCGCATGCGGTGCGCCTGGCATTCCGCAATAGCCGATTTTGGAGCTACTACGTAGCCCAACGGGGATAAATCCCCTCGCCACAAAGGCTCACTACCACACGTGGTGAGTCAGATTACTGCGCCTGATAGATCTGGTCGAACACGCCACCGTCATTGAAAAATTTCGGTTGAGCACTCTTCCAGCCGCCGAAGTCCTTGTCGATGGTCACCAGTTCCAGTGTCGGGAACTGCTGGGCGTACTTGGCGGCCACATCCTTGTCCCGTGGACGATAGAAGTTTTTCGCGGCGATTTCCTGTCCGGCCGGGCTGTACAGGTGCTTGAGGTACGCTTCGGCGATTTCGGCGTTGCCTTTCTTCTCGGCGTTCTTGTCGACCACTGCCACTGGTGGCTCGGCGAGGATCGACAGTGAAGGCACGACGATGTCGAACTTGTCCGCACCGCCGTCTTCTTTCAAAGCCAGGAACGCTTCGTTTTCCCAGGCCAGCAACACGTCGCCCTGACCGTTGTTGACGAAGGTGATGGTCGAACCGCGAGCGCCGGTATCCAGCACTGGAACGTGCTTGAACAATGTCTGAACGTATTCTTTGGCCTTGGCTTCGTCGCCGCCGTTGGCTTTCAGACCGTAGGCCCACGCCGCGAGGAAATTCCAGCGCGCACCACCGGAGGTTTTTGGGTTCGGTGTAATCACTTCGACGCCGCTTTTGGTCAGGTCGCCCCAGTCCTTGATGCCTTTCGGGTTGCCCTTGCGCACCAGGAAAACGATGGTCGAGGTGTACGGCGTGCTCGCTTGCGGCAGACGCTTCTGCCAATCCGTCGGCAGGGTCTTGCCCAGCTTGGCGATCTCGTCGATGTCACCGGCCAGCGCCAGAGTCACTACGTCGGCGCGCAAACCATCAATCACCGCCCGGCCCTGCTTGCCGGATCCACCGTGAGATTGCTGGATTTTCACGTTGTCGCCGGCGTGGTCTTTCTTCCAGAAATTGACGAACTCAGCGTTGTATTCCTGATACAGCTCGCGTGTCGGGTCGTACGACACATTAAGCAACTCGTAATCCTTGGCAACCGCAGAACCCGCAAAGAAGGCACTGGCCAGCGCAGCCAAAGCGAAATGACGAATCGACGACATGGTGAAAGCTCCTGGAATTCTGGGTGTATTAGCTTTTTTTTATGGTGGCTGAAATGGGGTTGCCTCAGCTCGGCTTGGCACCCGGGTTCTGCAGACGGAATTTTTCCTTGCGCTCGATTTGCACCACCTGAGCGTTATGCACAGTGATCTCCACCGCGCCGAAGCGCAGATCGCGCAAAGCACTCTGAATTTCACGCAAAATGGTGGCTTCGTCTTGACCGTCAACGCTACGCAGGGATGCGCTCATGGGCTGCTCCTTCAACTGAGAGATCGCCTGGCAGTGGGCGGCACTGCTTGCGGCGTGAGAGCAATATAGATAAGCGCGGTTATTCTTAAAAATACTATTTAAGAATGTTTATATAACCAAAACTTAAATCTGTTAACTGGGATGGACTTGCGGCGTGCGCCTGACTTCACCGCTGGCCGGCCCCATGTGGCGAGGGAGCTTGCTCCCGCTGGGGTGCAAAGCAGCCCTGAAAATCTTGCGTCCGCTGCGCAGCCGAGCGGGAGCAAGCTCCCTCGCCA
>NZ_JMCL01000026.1 GCF_000690905.1 Pseudomonas sp. Ant30-3
ACCAGTCTCACCTAAGACCACCAACCCTCGTAGGAGCCGGCTTGCTGGCGATGGCGGCGTGTCATCCACATTGATGATGTCTGACACTGCGCCATCGCCAGCAAGCCGGCTCCTACAGAGGTCCGCAAGGCCCAGAAATCCTACAACTATAAGAGGTGTCGATATGCGTCTACTGAAAACCCTGGCTCCGCTCGCCCTGGCCATATTCGTCAGCGCCAGTGCGCAAGCCGAGCAAAGCGTCAGCGTCTACAACTGGACTGATTACATCGGCGAAACCACCCTCGCCGACTTTCAGAGCAAAACCGGCATCAAGGTGATCTACGACGTCTTCGATTCCAACGAAACCCTGGAAGGCAAGCTGCTCGCAGGTCGCACCGGTTATGACGTGGTGGTGCCGTCCAACCACTTCCTCGCTCGTCAGGTGAAAGCCGGCGCTTTTCTGAAACTGGACCGCGAGCAATTATCCAACTTCAAAAACCTCGACCCGAAACTGCTCGCGTTGCTGGAGCGCAATGACCCGGGCAACGCGCATTCGGTGCCGTACCTGTGGGGCACCAACGGCATCGGTTATAACGTCGACAAGGTCAAGCAGGTGCTCGGCATTGATCGTATCGATTCCTGGGCGGTGTTCTTCGAACCGGAAAATCTGAAAAAGCTCAGCCAGTGCGGCGTGTCGATGATGGACTCGGCGGATGAAGTATTCCCGGCGGTGCTCAACTACATGGGCCTGGACCCGCGCAGTGAAAACCCTGAGGACTATAAAAAGGCTGAAGCCAAGCTACTGAGCATTCGTCCGTACATCACCTACTTCCATTCCTCCAAGTACGTTTCGGACCTGGCCAACGGCGATATCTGCGTGGCGTTCGGTTATTCGGGCGACGTGTTCCAGGCGGCGAATCGCGCCAAGGAAGCCAAGAATGGCGTGAACATCGCCTATACCATCCCCAAGGAAGGCAGCAACTTGTGGTTTGACTTGTTGGCGATTCCGGCCGACGCAAGCAACCCGAAAGAAGCCCACGCGTTCATCAACTACCTGCTTGATCCGAAAGTGATCGCCCAGGTCAGCGCTTCGGTGGGTTACGCCAACCCGAACCCGGCTTCACAGGCCTTCATGGACGCCGAGCTGGTCAACAATCCTGAGGTGTATCCACCGCAGGCTGTTCTCGACAAACTGTACATTTCGAGCACCCCGCCCCAGACAATCATGCGTCTGATGACCCGTTCCTGGAGCAAAGTGAAGTCCAACAAATGAACAACGAACACGCTCATTCCTATTACGCGGCGACTGCCAACAGCCAGACGCCCTATCCGGCGCTGGCCGAGGACAAAGTTGCCGATGTCTGCGTAATCGGCGGCGGTTTTACCGGGGTCAACACGGCGATCGAACTGGCACAACGCGGGCTTTCGGTAATTTTGCTGGAGGGTCGCCGAATCGGCTGGGGCGCCAGCGGCCGCAACGGTGGTCAGTTGATTCGCGGCGTTGGCCATGACGTCAGCGGTTTCGCCAAATATGTCGGCGACGAAGGCGTGCGCTACCTCGAAAGGGCCGGCACTGAGTCGGTCGAGTTGGTAGGCCAGCGCATTCGTGAACACAACATTGACTGCGACCTGCGCTGGGGTTTCTGCGAACTGGCCAACACCAAAGCGCAGTTCGAGTCGTTCAAGGCTGAGCAGCAGAGCCTCATTGAATCGGGTTATGCCCATGAGACCCGCCTCGTCGCGCCGGAGCAGATCCGCCAACAGGTGGTGAACTCGGGGGTGTATGCCGGCGGATTGGTGGATATGGGTTCGGGGCATTTGCACCCGCTCAACCTGGTGCTGGGTGAGGCGCGCGTGGCGCAGTCACTGGGCGTGCAGATTTTCGAGCAGAGCCCGGTGCTGGAATTGATCCATGGCAGCACCGTTCAGGTGCGCTGTACCGGTGGCACGGTGCGCGCCGGGAGCATTGTGCTGGCGTGCAATGCGCATCTGGAAGAACTCGAACCGAAACTCAGCGGCAAGGTGCTGCCGGCCGGCAGCTACATCATTGCCACCGAGCCGCTGACGGCCGAAGCTGCGGCGCAATTGATTCCGCAGAATCTGGCCCTGTGCGATCAGAAAGTCGGCCTGGATTATTACCGCCTCTCGGCAGACCGCCGCCTGTTGTTCGGCGGCGCTTGCCACTATTCCGGGCGGGACCCGGCGGACATCAGCGCCTATATGCGCCCGCACATGCTCAAGGTCTTCCCGCAACTGGCCAATGTGCGCATTGATTATCAGTGGGGTGGAATGATCGGCATCACCGCCAACCGCTTCCCGCAGGTTGGCCGTTTGAGTCAGCACCCGAACGTGTTCTACGCCCAGGGCTACTCCGGGCACGGGCTGAACGTGACCCACTGGTGCGCGAAACTGTTGGGCGAAGCGATACATGCCGGGCACAGCAAAGGTTTCGATGTCTTCAGCGCCGTGCCCCACATGACCTTCCCCGGCGGCCCGATGCTACGCTCGCCATTGTTGGCGCTCGGAATGTTCTGGTACCGCCTGCGCGAAATGCTGGGCTGACGCGATTCCTGCCTGTGGGAGCGGGCTTGCTCGCGAAGAGGCCATACCAGCCGACGAAGATGCTCAGTCACAAGCAGGCTTATTCGGGCACGGGATTTTTGCGACAGACTTGCATTCGTTTCAGCCTTTCCATTTGCTCTATCGTGAACCGCTTCTATATTGTGGGGGTGCTCCGAATTTTCTGTCTCCTGGCGAGCGGCCTATGGCTACGACTGACCAATTGATTATCTGCGAGCACTGCGACTGCGTGTACGAGAAGGTTACACTCGGCAAACATCAGAAAACCCTGTGCATCCGTTGCGGCGGCGTGCTTCAACGCTATAACGGCCTGACCGTGGAACAGCGCCTGGCGCTGGCCTACACGGCGGCTGTGCTGTGGGCGTTTGCCAACTTCTACCCGGTCATGAGCATCAGCCTGAAAGGCCTGAAAAACAGCGCGACCCTGTGGGATTCGGTACTGGCACTGAGCCACGGCCCCATTACGTTCATCGCCATGGTGGCCGCGATTGCAATGATCGTCGCACCGATTATCCAGGTCATGCTGTTGATCTGGGTGTTGAGCTATGCACTTGCCGGTCAGCGCGCCCCCGGTTTCAGATTTTGCATGCGCTGGCTGGAAACCCTGAGGCCGTGGAGCATGCTCGAAGTGTGCCTGCTCGGCGCTATGGTCGCGGTGTTCAAACTGGCCGGAATGCTTGATGTACTGCCCGGCATCGGCCTGTTCGCTCTTGCGGTCCTCAGCCTGATGATGATCCGCATCGCCGGTCGCGATATCCGTGAACTGTGGGACATCCTGTGAACCAGCCGCCAATTGCCAGTGACCTTGACCTCTGCCTGTGTCACAGCTGCGGGCTCGCCTGTGACGTAAGCCTTGACCCGCATGAATGCGAACGCTGCGGTGCGCCCCTGCACCAGCGCAAGGCCAATTCGATGACGCGCACCTGGGCTTATCTGCTGGCAGCGCTGGTGTTCTACATCCCGGCCAACGTGCTGCCGGTGATGAACACCACCATGCTCGGCTCGGGTGCCGACAGTACGATCATGGGCGGCGTGCTGGAGTTCTGGCAGCACGGAGCGTGGGACATCGCCCTGATCATTTTCATTGCCAGTATCGCGGTCCCGGGCATCAAGTTCGGCGCGCTGACGATGCTGCTGGTTACCGTGCAGCGCAACAGCTTGTGGGCGCGCAAAGAGCGCTCGAAACTCTACCGCTTCGTCGAGCTGATCGGCTACTGGTCGATGCTCGACGTCATCGTGGTGGCGTTGGTGGCAGCGCTGGTGAAGTTCCAGGCGCTGGGTGATATCGAACCGCGCCTCGGCATTCTGTTTTTCGGCCTGGTGGTAGTGTTCACCATGCTTGCGGCGATGAGTTTCGACCCACGCCTGATCTGGGATAACGACAATTCGCGGGGCAACCCGCAAAACGAGGAGGTCATGGATGAAGTCGCAAGTCACTGATGGGTCGCAGAGCCCCGGTCAGGCCCCCGTCAAGACGCGTCGGTTCAGCGTGTCGCTGGTGTGGATCGTGCCGATTGTCGCGGTACTTGTCGGCCTTTCGCTGGTGGTGCACAGCATGATGCAGGAAGGTCCGACCATCACTATTACGTTCAAGACCGGCAGTGGCCTGACCGCCAACAAGACCGAAGTGAAATACCGTAACGTGGTGATTGGCCACGTCTCCGAAGTCGAGTTGAGCGATGACCAGAAGAGCGTCAACGCCACAATCAAACTGGACAAGCAGGCAGAAAGCTTCACCCGCGAGGACTCGCAGTTCTGGGTGGTGCGTCCGCGCATCGGTGCCGGTGGCGTGTCTGGCATCGATACATTGCTGTCCGGCGATTACATCGGCGCCGATATCGGCCAGTCGGAGACTAGGGCGAAAACCTTCAAAGGCCTGGAAAATCCGCCGCCCATCACCTACGGCGAACCGGGCAAACGGTTCACCCTGCACACCGAGGACCTTGGCTCGCTGGACATCGGCTCCCCGGTCTATTACCGCAAGATTCCGGTCGGTCAGGTCGTGGCTTACGCACTCGATGCTGACGGCAAAGGGGTGAATATCGACGTGTTTATTCACGCCCCCAACGACGCGTACGTGACTGAAAACACCCGGTTCTGGAACGCCAGCGGTGTCGATGTCGACGTCGGCGCCAATGGCTTCGCAGTAAAGACCGAGTCGCTATCGTCGTTGCTGGTGGGTGGCATTGCCTTTCGTGCGCCGCAATACAGCCCCAATGACACCCCAGCGGTGGAAGACAAAATCTTCGAGCTGTTCGACGACCAGCAGGTCGCCCTCGCCCCGCCCAACGGCAAACCTCAGTACCTGAGCCTGCGCTTCGATCAGGCATTGCGCGGGCTGAAAGTCGATGCGCCGGTGGAGTTTCTGGGCATCGAGTTCGGTCGGGTCGTGTCAGTGAACCTGGACTTCGATCCGAAAAAACGTACTTTCCCTGTCAATGTCGGCATCGTCATCTACCCGCAGCGCCTAGGCCAGGCGCACGTCAAAATGCTCGAGGTCCTGAAACATGATCCTGATGATGAGGCTGCGGGGATTCGCCTGATCGGCACCTTTATCGAAAACGGTCTGCGAGCTCAGGCGCGCAGCGGCAACCTGCTGACCGGGCAGCTTTACATCGCCCTCGATTTTTACCCGAAAGCGCCGAAGGTCACGTTCGACGCGACTGCCCGTCCGGTCTCTATCCCGACCATACCGGGCAGCCTCGAGCAGCTGCAGGAAAAACTCGAAAGCATGGTCAACAAGATCAACAACCTGCCGGTAGAACGCATCGCCAGCAATCTCGACAGCAACCTGGTCGAGCTGCGCAAAGGGCTGACGCAATTCAACGCGAAAACCTTACCGAGCGTGCAATCAACCCTGGCGGATGTCAGCAAGACGCTGCAATCGGCCCAGTCGACTCTGGCCGAAGACTCACCACAGCGCGAGCAGCTGGGCCAGACCATGGACGAGCTTGGACGGATGTCGCGCTCCTTGCGTGAACTCTCGGACTACCTGGGCCGGCACCCAGAGTCGCTGATTCGCGGCCGCCCCGACAATGCTGCGCCACTGGACTTGAAGGCGCCGCCACGCAATTGATCACAGGAGCAACACCATGGCTTTATCACTGAAGATCACCTTGGTCACCGCATGCTTGCTGCTGGCGGCGTGCCGCAGTGACCCGATTCAGTTCCATACGTTAACGCCTGCGCAGCCTATGGCTGCTCGGGGCAACGCCGGGGAGATCCAGATCGAAGGGCTGAGCGTACCGCCCCAGGTCGACCGCCCACAGATTGTCATTCGCCAGGGCAACAGCAGCCTGGCGATTCTGGAAACCGAATGGTGGGCGGCGAGTCTGGTGGATGAGTTGCGCAGCGCGTTGGTGGATCAACTGGGCAGTGGCGCTCAGCGCAAGGTGTCGGTGCGCCTGGATGTGCAGCGTTTTGACTCGATTCCGGGGCAATATGGCTTGATCGATGTCAAATGGCGCCTGCGCAATGGCGACGGCGAGTTGTTGACATGCCGAAGCACGTTGCAGACACCGTCCGGGCCCTCCGTCGATGAACTGGTGGTAGCCCAGCAGACCAACGTCAAACGGCTTGCTGCATTGATCAATCGCGCAGCGGGCGGGAATCAGTCAGGGTGCCCGACGGACGCTTAGCGTTATCGTTATACGACCGCTGCGCGCCCGGACGCAGCCTTCGGCAGCTGCTACAAACCAGCATTCGCCGCAGATTCTGTAGCAGCTGGCGCAGCCTGCGTCGGGGCATGTCCGGGCTCAGCGGACGCAGCCTTCGGCAGCTGCTACAAACCAGCATCTGCCGCAGATTCTGTAGCAGCTGGCGCAGCCTGCGTCCGGGCGCGCAGCGGTCGTCTGCGGTGCATCGGCTCACCCCATTCAAAGATCAAAACGATCCACGGCCCGCCGCCGCTCGTTGTCATCGCGTACATCGTAGTTGGCGGTGGTCTGGATGTTGCTGTGGTGCGCGAGTTTCTGCGCGATCGACAGGTCATGTTCTTCAATCACCCGGGTGATAAACGAACGGCGGAAATCGTGAGGCATGATCTTCACCCCAACCTGCGCGCCGCGCTGCCGGGCAATGTAATAGATCGCGTGTTTGGTAATGCGCTCGCGGGTGATGTGACTGCCACGACGGATGCGATTGAACAGGAATGGATCATCCGCCTCACTTTCCTTAAGCTGCGAGCGGCGCAGTTCCAGCCACGCATCAAGTTTGGCGAACGCCCAGGCCGGGGCGTACTTGATCAGCTCTTTATTGCCTTTGCCAGTGACGCGAAGACTGCGTTCGGTGAAATCGACCTGAGCGAGGTCGAGGTTCACCGATTCCGATTTGCGCATCCCCGACCCGTACAGAATCCCGATGATGGCCGCATCGCGCAGCCCCTGCGGCCGTGGGTCGGCCGCGCATACCGCCATCATTTCCTGGATCAACGAGCGGCGCAGGTTGCGCCCCTGCGACAGTCGCGTGCCGGCAATGGCTTTGACCGAACGCATTTTCAGCAAGTGATCCTGACTGATCAGGCTCATTCGCCACGCCTCATTCATCACCCCGCGCACTGCGTTGACGTACAGCGACGACGTGTTCGGCGCGTAACCATCGGCGCGCAATGCCGCGACCAGAGCAATCACATCCTCAGGCTGCAGCTGGTGCCATGGAATGTCATCGACGTTCATGTCTTCGAAGCCCAGACGATCGGCCGCATCCTGCAGCACGTAACGCATGGTCAACTGGCTGGACGGTGCCAGCCGCGCCAGGTACACGGACATTGGGTTGGTTTTGGCGGTATTTGAATCAACAGCAGGTAAGTCAATCAAAACGAAACAGCCTTGAATGGAAACAGATCAATGAAAAACTAATAAGGTTAAACGTCCTACGTTTAAACAGAAAATTGCTGTAGGACTTCACGAAAAACTAACGCTCATGTACCGATGACCTGCGCGACGTATAACCACGCAGTTCAATAGCTGACCAACCTGCCCACCCTGGCCGCGAAAGTCAAATCTCCTGCGCCTATACCGGCACTTTCAAATCAACGGCCAAGGCCCGTGCAAATGCCTTGACCAAAGGACTGCGCACCGTGTTGTGACGCAGGATCAGATTGAAAGGGGTGTCGATATGAATCGACTCCGCAAGCACTGCTCGCATCTGCCCTTGGCTGACCAGACTGGCCGCGTAATGCCGGGGTAGAAAACCCACGAAACGTCCGGTCAGGATCAACAAGGCAACCGCTTCAACCTGCGTTGCCGAGGCGGAATAGCCGTCGTACCGGGCGAAGTTCAGCTTGTCGCGATGGATCGCGTAGCGGTGATTGATGCACTCGTATTCCTTGAGCACATCGCTGCTCAGTTCTGCGTCTGAAACGCCAAACAAAGGGTGGCCGAAGGCGCAATAGACTTCCGAGCGTTCCTCATATAAAGCGTAGTAATCGAACTCTTCCCGACGTTGATACACCGGGACTATGCCTGCAACTAAACGGCCCTCAACCACGCCACGCTCAACTTCATCGAGTTGCGACGCATGAAGTTGAAACCTTACTTTCGGCGCCTGGTCATTCAACGTTCTCAACGCAGCAACTAACGGAGAGTTCGAGTCAGAAATAGTATTGTCGATTACCCCGACGCCAAGGTCGCCAACAAGTTCGTTCTGTGCAGAACTAAGCCGGTCGCGAAAGTTGTCGACCGAAGCAAAAAGATCGATGGAAGCCTGGTACACCAGACTGCCTTCCTCGGTCAGATGAAAGCCTTCCCTTCCCCGCGTACACAAACGCATGCCGATACGAATTTCGAGGTCGGATATCTGTTTGCTGATGGCTGCCAGTCCCACGTTCAGCTCGTTTTGCGCAGCGCTGAAGCCGCCCGCCTCGACCACTGCCTTGAACACTTTGAGCAACTTGAAATCCAGACCGCTCAAGGCCAGAGGTGCTCGATGCGACGTTTTCGGCGGCGGGTTTCCGGAATTGGAAAGTGGGGTTTCCATAATGCTTATTTACCTCTGGCGCCCTATTCAACACTCTGTGTCCAACAACAAAAACAGTGCTGGTAAATAATAATGAACACAGAAAACCAGGCTTGGCAACCGCTAATAATCTCCGTACTTGAGTGCCAACTCGCTGATTCCGAACTACTAAAAGCTGACATTCCGATCATCGCTCGCTCTGTCGCAACTGCCCCTTCGAAAACTGCTTGAGCGCCACGCCGCCGAAACTGTTTGGCTCGTGTCAGCGCCCTTGCATTCTGGTTTCAGTTCGTTCTACCGACGAGGAAAAATAACAATGTCCCAAACTACCGACCGTCTCTGGGGTGCCCGCTTCAAGAGCGGCCCGTCCGCCGCCCTGGCAAACCTGTCGCGTTGCCCCGAACGTTATTTCCGCCTGACGCCTTACGACCTCGCCGGCTCCAGAGCGCATGCCCGTGAACTGCAACGTGCCGGGCTGTTGAGCGAGCAGGAAACCCTGACCATGCTCGACGCACTGGCGCGCATTGGCGACGACTTCCGGGCCGGCACCATTGCTCCGACGCTGGACGACGAAGACGTTCACACGTTCATCGAACGCCTGCTGACCGAGCGCCTTGGCCCGTTGGGCGGCAAACTGCGCGCCGGGCGTTCGCGCAACGACCAGACCGCCAACGACCTGCGCCTGTTTTTGCGTGATCACGTACGCACGCTGACGGTGGAAGTGCTGGCCTTGCAACAGGCGCTGGTGGGTCAGGCAGAACAACACATTGAGAGCATCTGCCCAGGTTTCACCCACTTGCAGCAGGCACAACCGATCGTCTTCGCTCATCATCTGCTGGCTCACGCGCAATCGATGCTGCGCGACGTACAACGCCTGATCGATTGGGATGTGCGCAGCTCGTTGTCGCCCCTTGGCGCGGCGGCTATGGCCGGTTCTGCCATTGCTCGGTTACCGCAGCAGTCGGCAAAAGAGATGGGGTACAGCGGCGTGTGCGAAAACTCGATCGATGCGGTCGCCAGCCGCGATCACGTGGCCGAGTTCCTGTTTATCGCCAGCATGCTGGGCATCAACATTTCCCGCCTCGCGGAAGAGTTCTGCTTGTGGTCATCACGGCAATTTCGCTGGGTCGCGCTGGACGATGCCTACGCGACGGGCAGCTCGATCATGCCGCAAAAGAAAAACCCTGATATCGCCGAGCTGGCGCGTGGCAAGGCTGGTCGCTTGATTGGCAACCTGACCGGGCTGCTGTCGACGTTGAAATCCCTGCCGCTGTCGTATAACCGCGACCTGAGCGAAGACAAGCACGGCGTACTCGACAGCGTTGACACGCTTTTGCTGGTGTTGCCGGCGATGGCCGGGATGGTCGCGACCATGAAGGTGAACGTCGAAGAACTGCGCCGTCAGGCACCGCTCGGTTTTACCCTGGCCACCGAAGTCGCTGACTGGCTGGCGGTGCGCGGCGTGCCGTTCAAGGAAGCTCACGAAATCACCGGTGCATTGGTCCAGGCCTGTGAGAAACATGACCTCGAATTGTGGGAAGCATCGCCGGCCTTGTTGGCCGAGATCGATCCGCGCCTGACCGCTGACGTGCGCGACAGCCTGACGCTGGAAGCCGCCATCGCTGCTCGTAGTGGTTGGGGCGGCACCGCGCCGGAGCGGGTCCGCGAGCAGATCGGCCGGTTGAAAACTGCGCTCGCGACACAGCAAGCGTGGACCGAGGACTATCAGGGATTCCGGCTTTAAGGGAGAACACAAAACTTGTGGGAGCGGGCTTGCTCGCGATTGCGGTATCACATTCAACACTCATGTTGCTGATCCGCCCCCATCGCGAGCACGCCCGCTCCCATAGAGATTTTGGTTGATTTGAAAGAACAGTTTACGGAGCACAACAATGAGCCAGACTCAGGCAGAACGACTCCAGGCGGAGCGTAAACTGGCGGAAAACCAGTTTGATATTACCCAGTACGACCACGTGCCCAGGCGCTATTACGGGCGGATTTTTTTCGCCACGGTCATCGTCATTGCGATAGTCGGCCTCGTAAGAGCGTTCGCCGAAGGCAAGATCGAATGGTCTTACATCGGGCAGTTCCTCACCTCCCAGGCGATCATGTGGGGCCTGCTCAATACCATCGTCATGGCGGTGCTGGCGATGGCGCTCGGCATCGTCTTCGGCGTGATCACAGCGATCATGCGCATGTCGGCCAACCCGATCCTGCGCTATGTGGCGATCACCTACACCTGGCTGTTTCGCGGTACGCCGCTGATTCTGCAGCTGCTGCTGTGGTTCAACCTGGCGCTGATCTTTCCCACTATCGGCATCCCCGGCGTGTTCGAGATGGACACGGTCAGCCTGATGACACCGTTCGTGGCCGCCCTGCTCGGTTTGAGCATCAACCAAGGCGCCTACACCGCTGAAGTGGTGCGCGCCGGCCTGCTGTCCGTTGATACCGGACAATACGAAGCGGCCAAGTCGATTGGCATGCCGCGCCTGCAAGCGCTGCGCCGGATCATCCTGCCGCAGGCCATGCGAGTCATCATTCCGCCGGTCGGCAACGAATTCATTGGCATGGTCAAAATGACCTCGCTGGCGAGCGTGATCCAGTACTCGGAGCTGCTCTACAACGCCCAGAATATCTACTACGCCAACGCCCGCGTGATGGAGCTGCTGATCGTCGCCGGCATCTGGTACCTGGCCACCGTCACCGTGCTGTCCTTTGGTCAGAGTCGTCTCGAGCGTCGCTTCGCTCGCGGCGCCGGCAAACGTTCTTGAGGATTTGATCATGAGAAGCATCGTCAAGGCCGTGAGCCTGAACAAATATTACGACCAGTTCCACGCGCTCAAGGACGTCAATATTGAAGTCGAGCAAGGCGAAGTACTGTGCATCATCGGCCCCTCCGGCTCCGGTAAAAGCACCTTGCTGCGCTGCGTGAATCAGCTGGAAAAGATAGACAAGGGCGGCCTCTGGGTCGACGGCGAACTGGTGGGTTACCGCATCGCCGGCAACAAGCTTCACGAACTCAACGAATCGCAAATCGCCCGGCAGCGTCTGGCCACCGGCATGGTTTTTCAGCGCTTCAATCTGTTCCCGCACATGACCGTATTGCAGAACATCACCGAAGGCCCGTGCCAGGTGCTTAAGCGCGCGCCAAAAGAAGCACTTGAAGAAGCCGTGGAACTGCTCGCCCGAGTCGGCCTGGCGGACAAGCGCAACAGTTACCCGATCGAGTTGTCAGGCGGGCAGCAGCAACGTGTGGCAATTGCCCGGGCGCTGGCCATGCGCCCCAAGCTGATGTTGTTCGATGAGCCCACCTCGGCACTCGACCCGGAACTGGTCGGTGAAGTGCTGTCGGTCATGCGCGATCTGGCGCAATCGGGCATGACCATGATCGTCGTCACCCATGAACTGGGCTTCGCTCGCGAGGTATCCAACCGCATGGTGTTCATGGACGGCGGGCAGATAGTGGAGGCAGGAAGCCCCGAAGAAATACTGCTGAGTCCGCAAAACCCGCGCACCCAAAGCTTCATTTCTGCCGTTCGAACCTAGGCCCGACTCGACAACCCGAGCCGACCTCATAACTCACATAAGAGAACGACCATGAAGAATTTCGTAATCCCGGCAGTACTTGCAGGCCTGATGGCTTCCAGCTTCACCTACGCCGCCGATTTACCGGCCAGCATCAAGGAAAAAGGCGAGGTCGTCGTCGCGATCATGCCCAATTACCCACCCATGGATTTCAAGGACCCGGCCACCAATACTCTCACCGGTCTTGACTATGACTTGGGCAATGCCCTGGCCGAGCGTCTGGGTGTGAAGATCAAATGGCAGGAGACCGGTTTCGAACAGATGATCAACGCCCTGACCACCGATCGCGTCGACATGGTTCTGTCGGGCATGACTGACACGGCTGAGCGCCAGGCCAGCGTAACGTTTGTGGACTATTTCACCAGCGGCCCGCAGTTTTACACACTGCAGAAAAACAAGGATTTCAACGAGATCATCGACCTGTGCGGGAAGAAAGTCGGCACCAGCCGTCGCACCACTTTCCCGTCGGAAATCGCCGAGTGGAGCAAAGCAAACTGCGAAGCTTCGGGCAAACCTGCGATCAACGTGGTCGGTACCGAAGGCTCGGCCGATGCCCGCGCGCAGCTGCGTCAGAGCCGTATTGATGCCGCGATGCAGGGTAGCGAAACGCTGTCGTACCTGAAGACGCAGGAAAAGGACATGTACAAGACCGTAGGCATGCCGATTTCCAAGCAGTTCACCGGGTTGGGCGTCAGCAAGAAGAAACCCGAGCTGAGTGAAGCGGTGAAAGTGGCGCTGCAGAGCATGGTTGATGACGGCACTTACCTGGCCATTCTGAAGAAGTGGGATCTGCAACAGGGTGCAATCGAGACCGTGACGATCAACGCCGGCAAATAATCAGGCCGCCGCCCCCTGATCCCTGTGGGAGCGAGCCTGCTCGCGATGGTGTGTCGATTGGCAAATATGTAGCTGACACCCATCGCGAGCAGGCTCGCTCCCACAGGAGGCCGGTGTTTACAGATAAATAGTTGGAGCACCAATTATGTCCTCCTTAACCCGTCCCGCCTGGCCCGGCCAGCACAAAGCCTGCCTTGCGCTGGCCTTCGACCTCGACGGCCCGACCGGCGACGCCATGCTGGATGGCTCGATCTGGCGCAAGCCCGAGTATTTCGGTTTTGGGGGTTACGGCCCTTACCGTGCCCTCCCGCGCCTGCTTGATCTGCTCGATGCATTCCGCATCCCGACCACCTTTTTCGTTCCGGCGTGGGTGGTGGAAAACTGGCCGAAACAATGCCAGGCGATCGTCGAACGCGGGCATGAAGTGGCCTATCACGGTTACCGGCACGAGTCCTTCTACGCCTTGACGCTGCAACAGCAAAAAGAGGTGATGAGCAAATGCCGCGAGGTGTTCTGGAAACACTTGAACATTCGTGCCGAAGGCTTTCGCACGCCGTCCGGTGACTGGCGAGCGGAAACGCCGGCAATGTTGGTGGAGGCCGGGGTGACTTACTCCAGCAGCATGCGCGGCGATGATCGACCCTACCTGGTCAACGTCGCCGGATTCGACACGCCCTTGGTGGAAATTCCGGGCCGCTGGGAGATGGACGACTACGCCTCCCTCGCCTACACCCGCGCGCCCGACTTCCCCTCCGGCCTGGACCGCACGGCCAGCTATGAACTGACGCTGGATAACTGGTGCCGCGAGTACGACGGTGCGATGAACGAGGGACTGTGCCTGACGACCCTGTTCCATCCCAAGATCATCGGAAAACCGGGGCGCATCTTGCTCCTGGAAAAACTCTTCGAACACATGCGCCAGCGCGACGACGTCTGGTTTGCCACTTGCCGCGATGTCGCGCAATGGTGGCTGAAGGAGCATCACCATGGCTGACTCGAAAACCTGGCCCGACGGCTACCGCTGCGCCGTGGTCCTGACGGTCGACTACAACGACATCCACGGCATTTTGACCCAGGCCCCGGAAGTGGCCGGCCGCGACAAAACCCTGTCGGTATGGCGTTACGGGACGCAGCGCGGGGTTGAGCGGTTGCTGGGATTGTTTGAAGAACTGAACGTCGCCAGCAGCTGGTTCATCCCCGGCATTGTCGCCGAGGAAAATCCTGCGCATGTTCGCGCGATTCAAGCGGGCGGGCACGAAATCGCCTGCGCGGGTTATCGCCATCAGAATTACGACCACCTCGACCTGGCCGCGCAGTCCGCCGACATCGCTCGCGGCTGTGAGGCGCTCGAAACTCTCACCGGTCAGCGACCCAGCGGTTTTCGCATTCCGGCCGGTAACGGTGCGCCTGGGTTCATTCAGGCGCTGAAAGATCAGGGCATTCGCTGGTCTTCGTCCTGGCGCGGTGATGACTTGCCATTCGCCCATCCCACAGCGCCCGAGGTGATCGAGTTACCGCTGCATTACGAGCTGGAAGACGAGCCTTACTTCGCCTTTAATCTCAGCCCGGCCGTGCCTCCGGCGCAATCTCGCATCGCTTCTTACAGCCACACCCTGAGCAACCTGCAGATGGATTTCGCCGGGTTTCATCGTTTTGGTCTGTGCTACGTGTTGCGCCTGCACCCGGAGATCATCGCCACGCCCGGACGGATTGGAGTGTTGCGCGAATTGCTCGAGGGCATTCAACAGCATGACGATGTGTGGATGGCTACCGGTGCCGATGTCGCGCGCTGGTGGGCCGGATCGGCGCCGCCGGTCACCGACGATCATCCAGCGGCCGTGTATGAGCGCCATTATCGTGATTATCTGGCGTGAAGGACTGCTCAAGGTCGACCAGTGCACGCAAACATTCTGAATAAGGACATCCGTCCCACCGTGGCCACTTACTCGCTCGTCATCCGCCGACTCATGATCTGCTCCCTCACCATTGTGGTCAGCCGCGCGATCACCAGTCCCTTGCTCACGCTGTTCCTGAGTAACAAACTCGGCCTCAACCAGCAGGACGTCGGTCTGCTGCTGGGCATTGCCGTATTCATCGCAACGCTGCTCGCGCTGTATGGCGGTTACATCATCGACCGCTTGGAAAAGCGCCGGCTGCTGATTCTCGCGATGCTCTCCAGCGCCATCGGCTTTGTATTGCTCACGTTTGCCGACAACCTGTACCTGACCACCCTGACCCTGGTGATCACCGAGACGGCGTCGGCGCTGTTCCTGATCGGTTCCAAAGCGATCCTCAGCGAAAACCTGCCAATAGGCCAACGCGCCAAGGCGTTCTCGCTGCGCTACACGCTGACCAATATCGGCTACGCCACCGGCCCGATGCTCGGCGTAGTGATTGCAGGTGTGTACCCGATTGCGCCCTTTCTGATTGCCGGGGCGATTGCCTTCTTTAGCATATTCCTGATGAGCGGGATTCCCAAAGACGCGGCGCCGACGCCTGCAATCGGCCAGCCGCAGAGCTTTTTGAAAACCCTGATCTCCCTGAAAAACGACCGCACGCTGATCATGTTCACTTGCGGCTGCCTGCTCAGCACCGTCGTCCACGGCCGTTTCACCTTGTACCTGTCGCAATACCTGCTGGTGACGCAAGATTCCAAGCGAGCGCTGCAGACCATGGCCGCGTTGCTCGCCTGCAACGCGATCAGCGTGATCCTGCTGCAATACCAGATTGGACGCTTTCTCAAACGTGAACAGTTGCGCTACTGGATCGCGGGCGGCACCAGCCTGTTTATCGTCGGCCTGATCGGCTTCAGCCTGGCTGACAGCCTTGTGTCCTGGTGCGTGGCGATGTTTATCTTCACTTTGGGCGAGATGATCATCTACCCCGCCGAATTCCTGTTCGTCGACACCCTCGCGCCCGAAGAATTACGCGGCAGTTACTACGGTGCGCAAAACCTGGCAGCCCTTGGCGGCGCTCTGAGCCCGATGATTTGCGGTTTTTTGCTGATGCATACGCCGGCGCCAACCATGTTTTATGCCCTGAGCGGATTGACGGCGGTGGGAGGATTATTATGTTTCCTCAGCGGCAGGCGTGTGGCGATACTGCAAAATTAATGCACTGAAACTGCATTAATATGAATTTGTCACTGCCTTGAATGAACGGCACACTGTGCCGGTTCCTCCCCCAATAGTTGGGACACCTTCAAAGGGCTTTCTGGGTTACCCAGACAAGCCTTTTTTTTTTTCGAATTTCTGGATCACCTGCCCAATGCTCGCTCGCTGGTTACCCGCCGCCATCAACACCCGTCCGACTGAATGGAGCCGCGCCGCCATCGGCATGTCGCTGGGCACGCTGTTCAGCGTATGGCTGTGCAGTCAGTTCTTCGGCATTCAGGTGGCGCAACACTTGATCGGTCCGCTGGGCGCGTCGGCGGTATTGCTGTTTGCCGTGTCCTCGGGCGCCCTGGCCCAGCCTTGGTCGATAGTGGGCGGCTACCTGAGCGCCGGGGTCGTCTCGTTGCTGGTGGCGCACGTACTTGGGCGCACCTTGGGCAGCGCTTGCCTTGCTGCCGGCATGGCGCTGATTCTGATGTGCTGGCTGCGTTGTCTGCACCCGCCCGCCGGCGCCTTGGCATTGCTGCTGGTGCTGGCGGACCCGGCGACCATTGCCATGGACTGGAAGATCCTCGCTCCGGTGATGCTCGCTGCCTTCACCCTGCTATTCAGTGCGCTGGTCTATAACAACCTCACCCGCATTCGCTACCCCAAGCGCGCCGCAGAACCGGTGGCCGTGGTGCCTGCGGACCATTCGCCCGTCGACAGCCAGGCGATCACTGCCCAGGACCTGAAACTGGCCCTCGCCGACATGGAAGCCTTCATCGACGTGACGCCCGAAGACCTCGAGCAGTTGATCCACGCCACCGAGTTGCAGGCTAAACGCCGCAGCATCGGCGAAGTGCTGTCGCCTCGCGTCGAATAGTTTGCGTAAGGCAAAAATGCAGACTACACCTGCACGTATCCGGGTTGTACTGGGCAAATTTGCGCTGGTACGATCCAGCATCGCTCGCGCGCGAGCTTGTCCATAAAGAACAATAAAAGCAGGGAGTTAGTGATGACTGCTCAGGTTTCTTCTCCGAGGACCCAGTCCATGGATGCCACGCAAAACGAAGTATTGGCCGAGGTTCGCAACCGCATTGGTCACCTGACCCTTAATCGCCCCGCCGGGCTCAATGCAATTACCCTCGACATGGTCCGCCACCTGCAGCGTCAGCTGGATGCCTGGGCGCAGGACCCACAGATTCACGCCGTGGTACTGCGCGGTGCTGGCGATAAAGCGTTCTGCGCCGGCGGTGACATTCGCTCCCTTTACGACAGCTTCAAGAACGGCGACACGCTGCACGAGGATTTCTTTGTCGAGGAATACGCGCTCGACCTCGCCATCCATCACTACCGCAAACCGGTGCTGGCCCTGATGGACGGCTTTGTACTGGGTGGCGGCATGGGCCTGGTGCAAGGGGCGGATTTGCGCGTGGTGACCGACAAGAGCCGGCTGGCCATGCCGGAAGTGGCGATCGGCTATTTCCCGGACGTCGGCGGCAGCTATTTCCTGCCACGCATTCCAGGCGAGCTGGGCATCTATCTGGGTGTCAGCGGCGTGCAGATTCGCGCGGCCGACGCGCTGTATTGCGGGCTGGCCGACTGGTACCTGGAGAGCGCCAGTCTTGGCGCGCTTGACGAACAGCTCGATCAACTTGAATGGCACGATACGCCGCTGAAGGACCTACAGGGCTTGCTGGCGAAACTCGCCGTGCAGCAATTGCCCGATGCGCCACTGAGCACCTTGCGTCCGGTGATCGATCACTTCTTCGCCCTCCCCGACGTGCCGAGTATGGTGGAGCAACTGCGTGAAGTGACGGTTGCCGACAGCCATGAGTGGGCGGTCGCTACCGCTGCCCTGCTGGAAAGCCGCTCGCCGCTGGCCATGGGTGTGACCCTGGAAATGTTACGACGCGGTCGTCATTTGAGCCTGGAAGCGTGCTTCGCCATGGAGTTGCACCTGGACCGCCAGTGGTTTGAACGCGGTGACCTGATCGAAGGCGTGCGTGCCCTGCTGATCGACAAGGACAAAAATCCGCGCTGGAACCCGCCGACTTTGCAGGCACTGGATGCCGAGCATGTCGCGAGTTTTTTCAGCGGCCTCGAACAGAGTGGGAGCTGAGCCATGCACGACATCGAATTAAGCGAAGAACAGGTAATGATCCGCGACATGGCCCGGGATTTTGCCCGTGGCGAAATCGCGCCGCACGCACAATCCTGGGAAAAGGCCGGCTGGATCGACGACGCGCTGGTGGCGAAGATGGGCGAACTCGGCTTGCTGGGCATGGTGGTCCCGGAAGAATGGGGTGGCACCTACGTCGACTACGTGGCCTACGCCTTGGCCGTCGAGGAGATATCAGCCGGTGACGGCGCTACCGGCGCGCTGATGAGCATTCATAATTCGGTGGGCTGCGGGCCGGTACTCAATTACGGCACCGAGGAGCAGAAAAAAACCTGGCTGCCGGACCTTGCCAGCGGCCAGGCCATCGGTTGCTTTTGTCTGACCGAACCGCAGGCCGGTTCCGAAGCACATAACCTGCGCACCCGCGCTGAACTGCGTGACGGCCAGTGGGTAATCAACGGCGCCAAGCAATTTGTCAGCAACGGCAAGCGGGCCAGACTGGCGATCGTGTTCGCGGTGACGGACCCTGATCTGGGCAAGCGTGGCATCTCGGCGTTTCTGGTGCCGACGGACACTCCAGGATTTGTCGTCGACCGCACCGAGCACAAGATGGGCATCCGCGCCTCCGACACCTGCGCGGTGACGTTAAGTAATTGCACGATTCCCCAAACCAACCTGCTGGGAGAACGTGGCAAGGGTTTGGCAATCGCCTTGTCGAACCTCGAAGGCGGCCGCATCGGCATCGCGGCCCAGGCATTGGGCATCGCCCGCGCGGCGTTCGAAGCGGCGCTGGCCTATTCGCGCGATCGGGTGCAGTTCGACAAGCCGATCATCGAGCACCAGAGCATCGCCAACATGCTGGCGGACATGCACACTCGGTTGAACGCTGCACGCTTGCTGATCCTGCACGCGGCGCGCTTGCGCAGTGCCGGTAAACCGTGTCTGTCGGAGGCTTCACAGGCCAAGCTGTTTGCGTCGGAGATGGCTGAGAAAGTGTGCTCGTCGGCGATGCAGATTCATGGCGGCTACGGGTATCTGGAGGATTACCCGGTTGAGCGCTATTACCGCGACGCGCGGATTACGCAGATTTACGAAGGGTCGAGCGAAATTCAGCGGATGGTGATTGCGCGGGAGTTGAAGCATTACCTGGTGTGATGCTTAAAAGCATCGCGGGCAAGCCCGGCTACCACAGGTGATGCGTCGTTTGAAAGAACACCGATTACCTGTCAGCGCGAGCCTGCTCACAATGACGCTTTCGCGAGCAAGCCCGCTCCCACATTTGACCGCATTTCTCCTGAGGAGACGCGGTCAAATGTGGGAGCGGGCTTGCTCGCGAAGGGGACAGTGAAAACGCCACTTTATTTACCGACGAACTCCGCCTCACGCTTGCCGATAAACGCCGCCATCCCTTCCTTCTGATCCTGCGTTGCAAACGCGGCATGGAACACCCGACGCTCGAAACGCACGCCTTCCGACAAGCTCACCTCGAACGCGCGGTTCACACTTTCCTTGACCATCATCGCAATCGGCAACGACTTCTTCGCAATCAGCGTCGCGACTTTAAGCGCCTCATCCAGCAGCTCATCCGCCGGCACGATCCGTGCGACGATGCCGCAGCGCTCGGCTTCCACCGCATCGATCAAGCGCCCGCTCAGGCACATCTCCATCGCCTTGGCTTTACCCACCGCGCGGGTCAGGCGCTGGGTGCCGCCCATGCCGGGCAGCACGCCAAGGTTGATTTCCGGCTGACCGAATTTCGCGTTGTCCCCGGCCAGAATAAAGTCGCACATCAACGCCAGCTCACAGCCGCCGCCCAAGGCAAAACCGTTGACCGCAGCGATGATCGGCTTGCGGCGGTTGGCCACGCGATCGCTGTCGCTGAACAAGTCGTCCAGGTAGATTTGCGGGTAGGTCAGCTCGGCCATTTCCTTGATGTCCGCGCCGGCAGCAAAGGCTTTTTTCGAGCCGGTGAGGACGATGCATCCGATATTCGAATCCGCTTCCAGGCCATCCAGCGCGTGATTCAGCTCGCTGACAATCTGCGCATTCAGCGCGTTGAGCGCTTGCGGACGGTTGAGGGTGATCAGGCCAACGCGGCCCTGGACTTCCAGCAAAATAGTGTCGTAGTTCACAACGGACTCCTTCTCAAAGATTGCGCGAAATAACCATACGCTGAATGTCGCTGGTGCCTTCGTAGATCTGGCAAACCCGCACGTCGCGGTAAATTCGCTCCAGCGGGAAATCGTTCAGATAACCGTAGCCGCCCAGGGTTTGCAATGCCGAAGAACAAACCTTCTCGGCCATTTCCGAGGCGAACAGTTTGGCCATCGACGCTTCAACCAGCGCCGGCTTGCCACTGTCTCGCAGGGCCGCCGCGTAATGCACCATCTGCCGCGCAACCGCGATCTGTGTGGCCATGTCGGCCAGACGAAACGCCACAGCCTGATGCTCGATGATTGGCTTGCCGAAGCTCTCGCGCTCGCGGGCATAATCACGCGCCGCTTCGAACGCAGCGCGGGCCATGCCGACCGACTGCGACGCGATGCCGACGCGGCCGCCTTCCAGGTTGGCCAGGGCGATGCGATAACCTTCGCCCTCCTCGCCCAAGCGATTGGCCACCGGCACTTTGACGTCTTCAAACAGAATCTGACAGGTGTCCGACGCATGCTGGCCGAGTTTGTCTTCAACCCGGGCGACTTTGTAGCCCGGCGAATCGGTCGGCACGATCAACGCGGTGATGCCGCGTTTGCCGGCGCTCGGGTCAGTCACCGCGAACACGATCACCACACCGGCGTTCTGCCCGGACGTGATGAATTGTTTGCAACCGTTGAGCACGTAGTGATCGCCTTCCAGACGCGCCCGGGTTTTCAAGCCGCTGGCATCGGACCCTGCCTGTGGTTCGGTGAGGGCGAAGGCGCCGAGCATGGCGCCGCTGGCCAATGGCTTGAGGAAACGCTCTTTCTGTTCATCGGTGCCGTAGTTGAGGATCGGCACGCAGCCAACCGAGTTGTGCACGCTCATGATGGTCGAGCACGCGCCGTCGCCGGCGGCGATTTCTTCCAGTGCCATGGCGTAGGCCAGGTAGCCGGTGTCGCAGCCACCCCACTGTTCCGGCACCAGCATGCCGAAGAAGCCCAGCTCGGCCATTTCGCCGATGGCTTCCTTGGGGAAGCGGTGCTCACGGTCCCACTCAGCGGAGAACGGCTTGAGCCGCTCCTGGGCAAACTGCCGGGCCGCTTCGCTGATTTGCAGTTGTTCGTCGTTGGGAATCATGGGTAAACCTTAAGAAGTGGATACCCCTGTAGGAGTGAGCCTGCTCGCGATAGCGGTGGATCAGCCACCCTTTGTATTGACTGATCCACCGTTATCGCGAGCAGGCTCGCTCCTACAGGAATCGAGTTAGTACAAACACTCAACCGCCATCGCTGTCGCTTCGCCGCCGCCGATGCAGATTGCCGCAACACCACGCTTCAAACCTTTCTGGCGCAACGCCGAGAGCAACGTCACCAGGATTCTTGCACCCGACGCGCCGATCGGATGACCGAGGGCGCACGCGCCGCCGTGGACATTGACCTTCTCGTGGGGGATTTCCAGTTGGGTCATGGCTGCCAGGCCGACCACCGCGAAAGCTTCGTTGACTTCCACCAGATCGACCTGGTCCAGCGACCAGCCGGTTTTCTGCATCAGCTTTTTGATCGCACCAATCGGCGCGACCGGGAACAGGCCTGGCGTGTCGGCAAACGCCGCGTGACCATGGATCACTGCCAAGGGCTTCAAGCCGCGTTTTTGCGCTTCGGACTGACGCATGAGCACCAGCGCCGCTGCCCCGTCGGAAATGGAACTGGAGTTAGCCGCCGTCACCGTGCCGCCTTCGCGGAACGCCGGTTTCAACGAGGCGATCTTGTCCAGCCGGGCTTTCGGTGGCTGCTCATCGTTGCTGATCAGCACCTGTTCCTTACCGACCGTCACGGTGAGCGGGACGATTTCGTCCTTGAAAGCGCCATCCGCAATCGCCTGCTGTGCACGAGTGGTCGACGCGATGGCAAACGCATCCTGAGCCTCACGGCTGAAGCCGTTGGTCTCGGCGCAGTCTTCAGCGAAGGTGCCCATCAAACGGCCCTTGTCGTACGCATCTTCGAGGCCATCAAGGAACATGTGATCGAGCACGCGACCGTGGCCCATGCGGTAACCACTGCGCGCGCGGTCCAGCAGGTACGGCGCGTTGGACATGCTTTCCATGCCACCGGCCACCACCACGTCGGCGCTCCCGGCGACCAGCATGTCGTGGGCCAGAATCGCCGCTTCCATACCCGACCCGCACATCTTGTTCAGCGTCGTGCAACGGGTCGATTTATCCAGCCCTGCACCCAGCGCTGCCTGACGTGCAGGCGCTTGGCCGAGGCCGCCGGACAGTACGCAACCAAACAACACTTCTTCGACCGAATCAGCGCCGATACCGGCGCGTTCGACCGCTGCACGGATGGCGGCGGCACCGAGTTGCGGCGCGCTCAGACTTTTCAGTTCGCCCTGAAAACCGCCCATCGGTGTGCGGACAGCGCTGACAATAACTATCGGATCGTTGGCAATCGTCATGACAAATTCCTCTTACTTGGCGGCCATGCGCAAGGCGCCGTCGAGACGGATCACCTCGCCGTTGAGCATGCTGTTTTCAATGATATGCCGGACCAGCCCGGCGTACTCGGAAGGTTTACCCAAGCGAGGCGGAAACGGCACACCGGCGGCCAGCGAGTCGCGTACTTCCGGGGTCATGCCGGCCATCATCGGCGTTTCGAAAATACCTGGGGCGATGGTCATTACGCGGATCCCGAAGCGCGCCAGTTCCCGCGCGGCGGGCAAAGTCAGGCTGGCAATCGCGCCTTTGGAAGCGGCATACGCCGCCTGGCCGATCTGACCGTCGAAGGCCGCCACCGACGCGGTGTTGATGATCACACCGCGTTCACCGTCGCCATCCGCTTCGGTTTCGGCAATCGCTGCGGCGGCAAGGCGCAGCATGTTGAAGCTGCCGATCAGGTTGACATTGATCACCTGGCTGAAATTGGCCAATACGTGCGGGCCGTTCTTGCCGAGGATTTTCTCGCCACGCACGATGCCGGCGCAGTTGACCAGACCATTGAGGCCGCCGAACGCTTCGACCGTCGCCGCAACAGCAGCCTCGGCAGCGGCTTCATTACTGATGTCGGCCACGACACTGTGCGCACCGAGGCGCTGGGCCTGGGCCGCGAGCGCGTCGGCGTTCATGTCCACGAGCATCACTTTGGCACCGCCTGCGACCAGCATTTCAGCGGTCGCTGCACCAAGCCCGGAGGCGCCGCCAGTGACGATAAAAATCTTGTTTTCGATCTGCATCATTGTTTCCCTGATTCAAGCTGAGTGGTTTTCGCCGCGGCCTCATGGGCCTTGGCGATTTCCTGATTGCGCAAGATAAAGCGCTGCAATTTGCCGCTTGGGGTTTTCGGCAACTCGCTGACAAATTCGATTTCGCGCGGGTAGGCATGCGCGGCCAGGCGCTTGCGCACGTGCAGCCGCAGTTCTTCGGCAAGCTCCGGCGCGGCGCGGTATTGCGCGCCGAGCACGACAAAGGCTTTGACCAGCTCGGTGCGCTCCGGATCGGGCTTGCCGACCACTGCAGCTTCGATAACAGCCGGATGTTCGATCAACGCACTCTCGACATCGAACGGGCCGACGCGGTAACCGGACGTGGTAATCACATCGTCACTGCGCCCGACGAAGCTGATGCTGCCGTCCGGGTTCCACTCGACCGTATCGCCGCTCAGGTAATAGTTGCCGACGAACGCCTTGGTCGTCACGCCTTCGTAACCGCCGAACCAGCACATCGGTGACTGGCTGCGATCAATCGCCAGAATGCCGGGCTGACCTACGCCGAGTTCGTTGTACGCATCATCGAGCACCACAATGCGATGGCCCGGTGAAGCGAAACCCGCAGCCCCCATATGGATCGGATGGTCCAGGCCGTGGTGGTTGCACAGCACCATGCCCAATTCGGTCTGGCCGTAATGGTCGTGAATGACGACGCCGAGGTGGTCGGCGAACCAGCGGATGACTTCCGGGTTCAGCGGCTCGCCGGCACTGCTGACGATGCGCAGCCTGCCCTTGATCGATTTGGCGAAGTCGTCGCCGCCGGCGATCAGCAGGCGGTACGCGGTTGGCGAGCCGGTCAGGTTGGTGATTTTGTATTTGTTGATGACCCGGCAGGTGCTTTCGAGGGTGAACGGGCCATCGTAGAAGGTGATCGGATGCCCTATCGCCATCGGCCCGGTGACACCGAAATAGATGCCGTACGCCCAGCCAGGATCGGCGACGTTCCAGAAGGCATCTTCCGGGCGCAGGTCAACGGCGTCGCGGGTGTAACTCTGGAAGGCGACGATCGCCTTGAGGGGCACGGATAAAGCCTTTGACGGGCCGGTGGTACCCGAGGTGAACATCAGCAGGAAAGGGTCTTCACCGCTGAGCATGACCGGTTCGCAGTCAGCGGAATAATTGGCCAGCTCGGCCCAAAAGCTGAAGTCACCCCGGACGATGCCCTGCCCTTTGGCAGCGCCTACGGTGACGATAGTCGGGCAGTCGGCGACTTCTGCGAGTTTCGGGCGGTTGACCGCGTCGCTCACCACGACTTTGGCGCCGGAACTGCTCAGGCGATGTTCGATGGCTTTGGGACCAAACGCGGTGAACAGCGGCTGATAGACAGCGCCGATGCGCCAGGTGGCGAACACGGTAATCAACAATTCGATATTGCGCGGCAACAGGCCGGCAACCTTGTCGCCCTTCTTCACCCCTTGAGCCAGAAGGAAATTGGCGAAACGCGCGGCTTTGTCTTGCAGGTCGCTGAAGGTGTACGTCGCACTGTCACCGTCGCGCCCTTCCCAGAACAGGGCGATGCGCCCCGGCAAGGCGTGGCGGTCGCAGCACTCGACGCAGGCGTTGAGCGCGGTCAGATCACCCGACAGCGCGGTATCGACGGTGTGCTGGTAATCGAACTGAGACGCGGCAGACAAGTAATCGCGCATGACCAGAATCCCTCTGTTTTTTTATTAGGTTGGGGGAACCGAATTCAACAAGGGAATATTCGCGCTGTGCGGGGCGCGGGGCAATGGTCAAAGCGGCCAAGTTGGTTGACTGGTTTGGCCAAGGTTTGGGAGGGAGCGTCGAAGGACGGGATGCACGAGTCTAGCGTTCGGCGTGGTCCTGCTCGCCAGGGGAATGTGAAAACCGCAGCGTTACCTGCCATGGACCAAGCGAAAGCGGTGTGCATCCTTTGCCGGGGGTGTACCGAACAGCCGTGAATAATCGCGGCTGAACTGCGACGGGCTATCGTACCCCACCGCATGTCCAGCGCTTGCCGCCTCCAGTCCGTCCGTGACCATAAGGCGGCGCGCCTCCTGCATCCTCAACTGAGTCCTGAACGCCAAGGGGCTCATTGCCGTGACTGCCTTGAAATGTTCATGGAAGGCCGACCGACTCATGCCCGCGACCTTGACTAATTCGTCGATACGACAGGCATCTTTGAAATTCCCTCTGATCCACAGGATCGCACGGGCGACCTGACCGTGCCGGCTATCGGACTGAGTCATCGCGTGGATGATTCCACCGCTTGGTCCTGTGAACAGTCTGTAAAAGATCTCACGTGTGGCGAGTGGCCCGAGCGCCTCGATATCCTCTGGTGTATCAAGCAGCGTAACGAGCCGCGTAACTGCATCAAGAAGTCCCGAAGTCATCTCATTGACCGTCAGGCCTGCCGAGATTGTGCTTTGGGCGGGTGAGCGAGGATATCTCAACGCCAACTCCCCGAGCTCGGTCGAGTCGAGGTCGAGTTGAACGCTCATGTAAGGGTGCAATTCACTCGCCTGAATGACTGTGCCCACGACGGGAAGCCCCACCGAGGCAACCAGATAGCTGGTCGGGTCGTAATGAAGCACGCTGGCGCCGAGCGTGGCGCGCTTTCGCCCCTGCGCGACGAAGCAGGCTGTCGGCTCGTAGATGACGGGCATCGGCATCGTCGGTTCTGACCATCGAATCAGCTTCACGCCAGGGACCGGACATTCGAACGTCCCGTCTTGCGGCGTGTGCCGAGCTATTGCGTCACGGAATCGTTCGAGCTGAGTCATTGGCATTACTCCACTATTCGCTCAGTCCACCGAGCCTGAACGGCATTTCGTGATTATCAGAGCCGTCTGGATGATCGTGCAATCATTCAGGAAAAGCGTTCTACCGGCACCGTCCCTGTCTCAAGAGAATGGGCACATGCGAAGCGTGAGCTTTTCTTGTGCTGGCGATTGCATTTGCCGGGATACCACTGGCGCCAGCTATCCCAACTGACGATCCTGTGAGGACGCAATAATGGCTAACCAAACGTTACTGAACAATTACCGGTTGCTCGGCCGCTCAGGCCTGCGGGTATCGCCCCTGTCGCTGGGCACCATGACCTTTGGGTCTGATTGGGGCTGGGGCGCTGATGACGCAGAAGCCAAACGCATCTTTGATGCCTACGTTGACCGCGGGGGAAATTTCATCGACACCGCCGTGAACTACACCGATGGAGCATCCGAGCGGATCCTCGGTGGTTTTATCAAAGAAAAGCGTGAGCGGATTATTCTGGCGACCAAATTCACCATGGCGCGGGACGCGCAGAATATCAACTCCGGGGGCAATCATCGCTTGAACCTTGTGCGCTCGGTTGAGGCCAGTCTTCGCCAGCTGGATACCGACCGCATCGACCTCTTGTACTTGCATGCCTGGGATTTCACGACGACGCCTGACGAGGTGATGCGAAGTCTCGATGCCCTCGTCCAGTCGGGCAAGATTCTCTATGTCGGCATTTGCAACACCCCGGCCTGGCGGGTCGCACAGATGCAAACACTGGCAGATCTTCGCGGCTGGTCGCCTTTTGTCGCGCTCCAGATCGGTTATAGCCTGGTCGAGCGTACCGTCGAGCATGAGCTCATGCCGATGGCGCAAGCGATGGGCCTTGGCGTTCTGCCGTGGTCACCCCTGGGCGGCGGAATACTCACCGGCAAATACAGCAGGGCCGATCTGTCGAGCGAGAATGATGCGAATGTGTCGGCAACGCGCAAGGGTGTGATTGCCTCGTCGGGCCACCTTAACGAGCATGCACTGGCCATCGCGGACGTAGTGGGTGAAATAGCCGAAGAGACGCACGCGTCGCGCTCGCAAGTTGCGCTTGCGTGGACGTTACAGCATCCGGGCGTGGTCTCGCCCGTCATGGGCGCGCGCACGCTGGGCCAGGCCGAGGACAATTTCGGCGCGTTAGACGTTGAATTCACAGCGGATCAGCTGGAGCGACTTAACCAGGCCAGCGCGATCGCGCCTATTTTCCCGGAGAACTTCATCGGCCGGCCGATGGGCCAGCAACTTATCTTCGGCAAAAACACCGTCGCAGTCAGGAGGTAATGCCATGACTCGTATAACTTACGCCAAGCGTTTCACCACCGCCGTGTTTTGCGCAGTTCTTGCCTGCTTTGCAATGCCTGCGCTGGCCCAGGTAGCGCCCCTACAGGAGGCGCCAATCGAGCAAAACAGAGCCTTCGTCTCGGCCGCATTTGATCGCTGGGCCGCCGGCGGGTCCGGCTTCTTCAATGAAGTACTGGCGCCTGACGTCGTCTGGACAATCAAGGGCTCCGGGCCAAGTGCGGGGACCTACCACGGCCGGGATGACTTGATGGCGCGGGCCGTTCGTCCTCTCGCCACCCGCCTGAGCACACCGATCCGGCCGGTCGCGAAACGAATCTGGGCCGAAGGCGATCACGTCGTTATCAACTGGGACGGGGAAGCCCTCGCGCGCGACGGCAAGCCCTACACCAACAGTTACGTCTGGATCTTGCGCATGGAGGGGGGACGGGCCGCCGAGGTAACAGCGTTTCTCGACCTGGTTGCCTATGATGACGTGCTGCGTCGCATTCCCCAGCCAGATTAGGGACGCAGATCTTCATCTGTGGGTTCGCCGATGGGAGGTCTGAGGGTACGATCAATCAGCCTCGTTCAAAATCAAACTCCGATAATGCCCCGGATTTGACCCCGACCACTTGCGAAACGCCTTGTAGAACGAGCTCACATCAGCAAACCCTAGCCGCATGGCGATTTCGGCGAAACTGATCGCCGGCTCGGCCAGCCAGATAATCGCTAACTCCTTGCGCACGCTGTCCTTGAGCCCTTGATACGTCTGCCCTTCCTCAGACAAACGACGACGCAAGGTTGAGGCGGACATGCACAACTGCTGTGCCAGCGCCTCGGTTTCGGGCCAACGCTCGGCAGGCAGATGACGCAGATCGTGCTTGATCCGGCTGGCGAGGCTCTGCGGGTCGCGGTACTTCACCAGGATGTTCGCCGGCGCATGGGCAAGGAAACGCTTGAGTTCTTCGGCGCTGCGCTTGATCGGCAAATCCAGGCAATCGGCAGAAAAAATCATCCGCGTGCGGGGCCGATCGAAGCGCAGGTTTTGCGAAAACATCACCTGGTAATCGTCACAAAAATCCGGTTCCGCGCAGCGCAGCTCGACGGCCAGAATCGGGATCCGCCGCCCTGCCAGCCAACACGCAACGCCGTGCACGATCATCCAGTAAGTGAAATAGGTGAAGGCCCGGCGTGGATCGCGCTCGTCTTCGAGCAGGACAATTTCCGCCAGACTTTGCTGCCGCACCAGTTGCGCCGGCATGTGTTCGAGCATCAGCGAGAGAAAGCCGAGACCCGAGGTCAGGCCCGCCGCCAGCGTCGGCTGGGCCATCGCACAGCGACACAGAAAGGCCAGGCTGCCCGATTTGAGCTGGCGCGGGTCCATGCCAAAGAACTCGTCATCGCGGCGCCTGGCCAGCAAGCGCCAAAGACGTGCGTAAGCGGTGGCCGGGACGCGGGCCGTCAGGTTTTTTAATAACCCGGGATCAATGCCGACCTTGTGCAACACCTCTTCGGTGGCCGCGCCCGGCGCGCAACTTTGCAACAGCGCTTCACGCACCAGTTGGATGGAGATGGTGTCTTTTTCCGCCATGGAGCGAGGTGGGCCGTGTTGTTTTCGGGATGGTGCGCATAGTAGCGCATGGCGCTGCATTCCCGTAGGCGCTGGCTTGCCAGCGATGAACGATGACGCGGTCGGCTGCAGGCACGGTGTCGCGCTCATCGCGGGCAAATCGGAATGCTGCACCCATCTCAACGTGTTGAAAGTTGTTCAGCTTAGGTTCAGCTAAATGTCAATGATTGCCATTTGGGAATGAATGTCATTATGTTACAACTTAGCACCCTAACTAATTACTCCACGGTGCTGAATGCTGGTTCCCTTTTTGATCATGCTGCGCGAAGGCATCGAGGCCGCGCTGATCGTTGGCATCATCGCCAGCTACCTCAAGCAAACCGGGGGCGGGCAATGGATGCCCGCAGTCTGGATCGGCGTGTTTCTGGCCGCCGCGCTGGCGTTGCTGGTGGGTGGCGGTCTGGAACTGGTCAGCGCTGAATTTCCGCAAAAACAACAGGAGCTGTTCGAAGGCGTGGTCGGACTGGTCGCCGTCGCCATCCTCAGTTCCATGGTGTTCTGGATGCGCAAAGTCGCACGCTCGATCACGCATTCGCTGCATGCCTCACTGGACCAGGCGTTGGCGGGCAATAAACATCAGGTGACCGCTCTGATCGCCATGGTGTTTTTCGCCGTCGCGCGGGAAGGCCTGGAGACGGTGTTCTTTCTTCTCGCCGTGTTCCAGCAGAGCGAAGGTCCCGCTGCACCACTGGGCGCCCTGCTCGGTCTGGTGCTGGCGGTCATTGTTGGTTTCCTCATCTACAGCGGCAGCTTGCGCCTGAACCTCGGCGCGTTTTTCCGCTGGACCGGATTGTTCATATTGGTGGTCGCCGCCGGCATTCTCGCCAATTCGGTGCAGGCGCTGCACGAAGCCGGCGTGTGGAATCACTTGCAAAGCGTGCTGTTCGACGTCAGTGCGACGCTGCCAATGGACGGCCCGCTCGGCTCGGTGCTGGCCGGGATGTTCGGCTATCAGGACGCACCAACTGTCAGCACGCTCGGGGCATACCTGCTCTATCTGGTAGTGGCACTGGTGATGTTTTTCCTGCCTGCCCGGCAACCTCAAACAATGACCGATCAATAAGGCCCACCATGCCCAACCAAAAACCTCCTCAGGCTTCCCCTCCCCGCGCACTGCGCTGGGCGGTGGCGGGCTCCGTCGTGGTGATGATCGCCGCGGGCGCTCTGTTCTATTACGCCGCGCAACTGGCCGCGAGCAAACGACAGATCAACCACGACGAAGTGCAGGTGACCATTCACCCGCACAGCTGTGAACCCAATGCACTGACGGTGCCCGCCGGCCGCGCGAGTTTCCGCATCGTCAACCGTTCCGACCGGGCGGTTGAGTGGGAAATCCTCGACGGTGTGCTGGTGGTTGAAGAGCGGGAGAACATCGCACCGGGCCTGAGTCAGGTAATCAACGCGAAGCTGTTGCCCGGCGACTACGCGATTACCTGTGGCCTGCTGAGTAATCCACGCGGCACCCTGCACGTGACCGCGACTGCCGCTTCCGATGCAGCCGCCAAGGCAAAGCCATCGATGACCGCATTCGTCGGGCCGTTGTCGGAATTCCGCGTCTATCTGAGCAGCCAGAGCAGCGCCCTGATCAAGGCCGTCGCGGCGTTACAGCAGGCCATCGATGCCGGTGATCTAAGTCGGGCGCAAGCGCTGTATGCACCGGCCCGCGCCGCCTATCAACGTATCGCCCCGGCTGCGCAGCGATTCGCCGAGCTGGACAATGCCATCAACGCCCGCGCCGATTACTTTGAGAAACGCGAACAGGATCCCGCCTTTGTCGGCTTCCATCGCGTCGAATTTGCAATGTTCCAGCAGCGCTCGCTCGACGGTCTTACGCCGATCAGCCAGCGTTTGTTCAGCGATGTCACCGCACTCAAACAGCAACTGCTCGCCCAGTCGCTGCCCCCTGAACAACTGGTCAGCATCGTGGTGCGCAACCTGGACAGCCTGGGCAATGTGCGCGCCGGCAGTGGCGAGGAAGAACGGTACAGCCACACCGACCTCAACGGCTTCGCCGCCAACCTGTTTGCAGTGCGCAAAGTGGTCGATCTGTTGCGTCCTCTACTGAGCAAATCCAACGCCGACTTGCTAATGAACGTCGACACCGCTGCCAATGCGTTCGATGCGCAACTCAACGACCTCAAGGACGCGCAAGGCTACGCCAGCTATGACAGCGTCAGCGCCGGGAAACGTCAGCAGATTGCCGACAAGGCCAAAGCGCTGTCCGCTGCCCTCACTGAAATCGATCCCGCCCTCGGCCTTTCCGGCCTGTAAGCAGAAGACACCAACGATGAGCAATTCAGAACAATTTTCTGCCCAGCGCCGCCGCGTATTGCTCGGCATGGGCGCTGCCGGCGTCGCACTCGCCGGTTCGGCCTTGAGTTGCCCGGCCATGGCAGCCAGCGCTGCCCAGGTGACCGAAGCACCGAGCAGCGACAACACCGAAAACCGCCAGGCGTTTTATGGCAAGCATCAAAGCGGCATCGTCACCCCTCGCCCGGCGTCGGGCATGCTGGTGTCGTTCGATGTGCTGGCCAGCGATCGCGAGGATCTTGAGCGGTTGTTTCGCACCCTTAACGAGCGCATCGCCTTTTTGATGAAGGGTGGCCCGTTGGAGCAAGTCGATCCGAAACTGCCGCCGGTAGATTCCGGGATTCTCGGCCCGGTCGTTACGCCGGACAACCTGACCATCACCGTGTCGGTCGGTGAATCGTTGTTCGACGAACGCTTTGGCCTGGCCAACGCCAAACCCAAGCGCTTGTCGCGCATGGTCGGCTTCCCCAATGACGCGCTGGACGCCGATTGCTGCCATGGCGACCTGAGCCTGCAGTTTTGCGCCAACACCGCCGACACCAACATTCATGCCCTGCGCGACATCGTCAAAAACCTCCCGGACCTGCTGCTGGTGCGCTGGATACAGGAAGGCAGTGTGCCGCCGCAAGCGCCATCCAAACCGGGCGTGCCAGCGCAAAGTGCGCGCAATTTCCTCGGCTTTCGTGACGGTTCGGCCAACCCCGATTCCAACGATGCCAAGGCCATGGACAGCCTCGTCTGGGTGCAACCCGGCAGTGACGAACCGGCCTGGGCCGCGCACGGCAGTTACCAAGCCGTGCGAATCATCCGCAATTTTGTCGAACGCTGGGACCGCACACCGCTGCAAGAGCAGGAAAGCATTCTGGGTCGGATCAAAACCACCGGTGCTCCAATCGGCGGCACGCAGGAAACACAAGTGCCCGATTACCGCGAGGATCCGCACGGCAAACTGACCCGACTCGACGCGCACATTCGCCTGGCCAATCCGCGTACCGCTGCGAGCCAGGCTAATCTGATCCTGCGCCGGCCGTTCAACTATTCCAACGGGGTGAACAAGAACGGTCAGCTGGACATGGGCCTGCTGTTCATCTGCTATCAGGCCGATCTCGAAAAAGGCTTTATCACTGTGCAAAAGCGGCTCGACGGCGAGCCGCTGGAGGAATACCTGAAACCGGTCGGTGGTGGTTATTTCTTCACGCTGCCGGGTGTCACTGACGAGCAGGATTTCATCGGTCGTTCACTGCTCGCAGCCACGCACTCGCAAGCTCCTGTTTAAGACCTCCCCACACGGAACCGCCCATGAAAAAGTCGCCACTCGCTTTACTGCTGACCCTTGGTTCGCTCAACATCCCCGCCACGGCGTTCGCGGCGCCGGCGCCGCTGGAGCTGGTGAATCCGATATCGGATTACAAAATCTATGTCACCGAACAGCTGGATGAACTGGCCAGCCACACCCAGCAGTTCACCGAAGCGGTGAAGCACGGTGACCTGGCCACGGCGAAAAAACTGTATGCGCCGACGCGAGTGTTTTACGAGACGGTCGAGCCGATTGCCGAGCTGTTCAGCGACTTGGATGCGTCCATCGATTCGCGGGTCGATGACCACGAGCAAGGCGTGAAAGCGCCTGATTTCACCGGTTTTCACCGCATCGAATATTCACTGTTCGCCGAGAACAGCACCCAGGGCCTGGAGGCTCTGGCGGACCGGTTGAACAACGATGTGCAAGACCTGCAAACCCGTGTGGCGGGCCTGACCTTCCCCCCTGAAAAAGTGGTGGGTGGTGCAGCGGTGTTGCTGGAGGAAGTAGCGGCCACGAAAATTTCCGGGGAGGAGGATCGCTATAGCCACACTGATCTGTATGACTTCCAGGGCAATATCGACGGCGCGAAGAAAATCGTTGACCTGTTCCGGCCGCAGATCGAGCAGCAGGACGCGGCGTTCATGGCCAAGGTCGACAAAAATTTCGCGACGGTAAATAACACACTGGCGAAATACCGGACCGCGAACGGTGGCTTTGAAACCTATGACAAGGTCAAGGACAACGACCGCAAACGACTGGTCGGGCCGGTTAATACACTGGCCGAGGATTTGTCGATGATGCGCGGTAAGCTGGGGTTGAACTGAGCCATCAACACGTGGGGGATCTCGCTGGGTTCGGCATCCACGCACTTCCCTGTGGGAGCGAGCCTGCTCGCGAAAGCGTCGTCACTGACGACACCAACCCAAACCTGTTTACAAAATCCGGTACAACCAACGCTCAATGCGCACTCGACTCACGCGCTTGAGAAACTTCGCCACGCCGGCCGGATAGTCCGGCATCGTCTGCAGATCCTGGTATCGCTCGATGCGCGAGGTGTGCTGGAAAATCTCTTGCAGTTCACGTGCGCGCGGCTCAAGCATTTCGCCTTGTGGATCATCGATCAACAGGCCGTTTTCCAGATCAAGCCGGAACGCGCGCGGGTTGAGATTGTTGCCGGTCAGCAAGGTGTAGCGCTGGTCGACCCACATGCCTTTGAGGTGATAGGTGTGATCGCCATCCTTCCACAGGTGCAGGTTCAACTGGCCACCCTCGACGCTGCGATGGTGGCGCTTGGCGAAGCGGCGCAGGCTGATTTCATACAGGTACGGCAGCGCCGAAATCACCTTGAACGGCTCGCTCGGCGGGATGTAGAAATCGTTGGCGGTCTTGTCGCCGACCACAATGTCGATCTTCACCCCACGCGCCAGTGCCCGATTGATTTCCCGGGTCACGGCCAATGGCAGGTTGAAGTACGGCGTGCAGATGGTCAGTTGGTATTTGGCGCTGGCAATCAACTCGCAGATCACCCGGCTCAACGGGTTGTTCTTGCCGACGCCCAAAAGCGGGCTGACCGACAAACCATTCCTGGCCGTGCTGCCGGCGGTCGTGTCATACGCCGCGTGCTTGAGGCGACTGCGCAAGTCGCCGATGTCATTGCGCAGACTGCGGGTGGTCGGCAGATTCGGCAGATCGAGGCGATGCACCGCTTTGGAAGCGATCAGACCATGCTGAATCAGGTGCTGCATCGAGTCGGCCAGCGCGGCGTTGTTCAACAGGTGATAACGGTCGTAACGGTACTTGTCGAACTTGTGCAGATAGACGTTATTGAGGCTCGCGCCGCTGTAGATCACGCAATCGTCGATCACGAAACCTTTCAGATGCAATACACCGAACAGCTCGCGGGTTTGCACCGGAACCCCGTATACGGGCACTTCACTTTGGTGTGTGCGAGTCGTTTCCTGATACCACGCCGAGTTGCCCGGCTGCTTGCCCGCGCCGATCAAACCACGCTGGGCGCGCAGCCAGTCGACCACCACCACGACATCCAGCTCCGGACGCGCCAGTTTGGCAGCATGCAAGGCGTCAAGAATTTCCTGGCCGGCTTCATCCTGTTGCAGGTAAAGCGCCACGATGTAGATCCGCCGGGTTGCGCTGGCGATCTGTTCCAGCAGGCAACGACGAAACTCGGCAGCGCCAGAGAGAATGGTGACGGCCTCGGCGGTCAGCGGGAAACTGCGCAGTTTGGGCAGCAGGGAGCGTTTGAAAAGCGACGGCATAGGGCTCGCAATGGGTCGAATCCGAAGAGCTTCAGAGCTTACACCATGGATCCGTTCGGGTCTTGTGGTGTGCCCTGATCTTCTCCGAGCCGCCTGCCGGCGGAGGCATTTCATCAGCCATTATAAATATGACCTTGACCATGTAGAACGGTCGTTCTACTGTAAGCGCATGAACGAACTCACCAACAATCAAACCCGCGATATCATTCTGGATGTCACTGAGAAGCTGATCTATAAAAGTGGCATTGCGGCCACCGGCATGGATCTGCTGGTGAAAACTGCCGGCGTCTCGAGGAAAAGCATTTACCGCTACTTCACCAACAAGGAGACGTTGACCGTTGCCGCCCTGCAACGCCGCGATGTGCGCTGGATGCACTGGTACCGAACGGAGGTGAACAAGGCAGAAACCCCTGCCGAACGTTTGCTCAACCTGTTTACCGTGTTGAAGACCTGGTTTGCCTCGGAAGGTTTTCGGGGCTGCGCGTTCATCAATACCAGCGGCGAAACCGGCGATCCGCACGACCCGGTCCGCCTGGTGGCCAAAGAGCATAAACAAAAGCTGCTCGACTATGTGTGCGAGCTGTGTACCGAGCATGGGGTTGCTGAACCTCTGACAGCCGCCAGGCAGTTGCTGATCCTGATTGACGGCGCCATCACCGTGGCATTGATCATGGGTGATCACGGCGCCGCTGATGATGCACAAAATGTCGCGCGAAAGTTGTTGGACCTGTAACTCGTTGATAACTGATTACATCGTTAACTTGATAGGGAGACATTGATATGTCCAGTGCAGAAGTTCGTCCGCCGTTGCCGCCCTTCACTCGTGAAACTGCGATTGAAAAAATCCGCCTCGCCGAAGACGGCTGGAACTCCCGCGACCCTGAACGGGTTTCGCTGGCCTATACGCTGGACACGCAATGGCGTAACCGGGCGGAATTCGCGCATAACCGTGAGGAAGCGAAGAACTTCCTGACGCGCAAATGGGCCAAGGAACTGGACTATCGCCTGATCAAGGAGCTTTGGGCTTTTACGGATAACCGCATCGCCGTACGTTATGCCTATGAATGGCACGACGATTCGGGCAACTGGTTTCGCTCGTATGGCAATGAGAACTGGGAATTTGACGAAAACGGGCTGATGGCCAATCGGTTTGCCTGCATTAATGACATGCCTATCAAGGAAAGCGATCGCAAGTTCCACTGGCCACTGGGCCGTCGTCCGGATGACCATGCGGGTCTGTCGGAGTTGGGGTTGTAATCACCGCTTAACCCACAGGAGCCGAGCCCGAATATAAAAATCTGCGACTGGCCGAGAATTCTGTGGGAGCCGGGCTTGCCCGCGATGGCGGTGTGTCATTCAACTCAGACTCTGGCTGAGCCACCGCAATCGCGAGCAAGCTTGCTCCTACAGGATTCGTGTGAAATGCAAAATCTGCGACTGGCCGAGAATTTTGTGGGAGCCGGGCTTGCCCGCGATGGCGGTGTGTCATTCAACTCAGACTCTGGCTGAGCCACCGCAATCGCGAGCAAGCTTGCTCCTACAGGATTCGTGTGAAATGCAAAATCTGCGACTGGCCGAGAATTTTGTGGGAGCCGGGCTTGCCCGCGATGGCGGTGTGTCATTCAACTCAGACTGTGACTGAGCCACCGCAATCGCGAGCAAGCTTGCTCCTACAGGATTCGTGTGAAATGCAAAATCTGCGGCTGGCCCAAAACCTGTGGGAGCCGGGCTTGCCCGCGATGGCGCCTGAGTAGTCGCCGCCCAATGTGGATATAGGTAAGATACCCGCCCTCCCCGCAGCTCAAATCTGCACCCCGCCGAATAAGTCGATTCCATGCCATTCGAACTCAGCGTTGACCTCACTACCCTGGCCATTCTGGCCGTCGTTGCCTTTATTGCCGGTTTCATCGACGCCATTGCTGGCGGCGGCGGCTTGTTGACCACGCCAGCGCTGTTGACCGCAGGTCTGCCGCCGCACCTGGTGTTGGGCACCAACAAGCTCAGTTCGACCTTCGGTTCGGCCACCGCCAGTTTCACCTTCTACCGGCGCAAGCTGTTCCATCCCCGACAGTGGATGCACGCGATCGTCGGCACGCTGATCGGCGCACTGACCGGCGCCGTGGTCGCGCACTACCTCCCTGCCGAATGGCTGAACAAGATGCTCCCGGTGATCGTATTCGGTTGCGGCCTCTACCTGCTGTTCGGCGGCACACCCAAAGCACCTCTGGACAGCGACGCTCCGATCAAGAAGAAATGGCAATCAACCCAAGGCTTCACCCTTGGTTTTTACGACGGTGTGGCCGGCCCCGGTACCGGCGCGTTCTGGACGGTGAGCAGCATGCTCATGTACCCGATCGATCTGGTCAAAGCCAGCGGTGTCGCGCGCAGCATGAACTTCGTCAGCAACATCGCGGCGCTGTCGGTGTTTATCTTCTCGGGTCAGGTGGACTGGATCATCGGCCTGAGCATGGGCCTGTCGGTGATGGTCGGCGCGTTCTTCGGCGCGCGCACCGCCATCAGTGGCGGCGCGAAGTTCATCCGGCCGGTATTCATCACCGTGGTGCTGGGCCTGACCGTACGCCTAGCGTGGCAGCACTGGTTCAGCGTGGCCTGACCGGCGCGCCACGTAGGCATCAATCAGGTAACGTGCAATCGAGCGCGACGCCGGCAACGGTGGCAGCTCATGCACGTTGAACCACTGGGCATCCTCGATTTCGTCCTCCTGACAGACGATCTCGCCCCCGGCATATTCAGCGTGAAAACCCAGCATCATCGAATGCGGAAACGGCCAGCACTGACTGCCCATGTACTGAATATTCTTCACCTCGATCCGCACTTCTTCGCGGACCTCACGAATCAGACAGTCCTCGGCGGATTCTCCTGGCTCGGCGAAACCCGCCAGCGTGCTGTAAACCCCCGTGACAAAACGTGGTGAACGCGCCAGCAGAATCTCATCGCCGCGGGTAATCAGCACAATCATGCTCGGCGAAATCCGCGGGTAGTAGCGCAGATTACAAGGCTGACAATACATGGCCCGCTCACGCGGGACTTGATGCGTGGCCTGCCCGCAGTTTCCGCAGAAGCGATGTTCACGGGCCCAAGTGCCGATCTGCGCGGCATAGCCGAGCACCTTGAACAGCGTGTGATCGCCTTCGAGCATGAGCGCCCGCAGCCCTTTCCAGTTGCACCCCGCTACCTCGCTGGAACTGCGCAGTTCCAGCAGATAGACCGGCTCGCCATCCAGATGGCCGATGCCATGTTCGGCCAGCACCGACACATCCTGACGCTTGAGCCATTCACGCGGGAACAGCGCGCCATTGTCATCGAACAGAAAACCATCGGGGCTGCGCGCAACGGCCCAGCCGCCGGGTTGATCGGTGTCCAGTACTGCGGTGGTCCAGCGTGAAGTCATGGTCTATCAATCCAGAAATTCGGGTTTCTGTTTGCTCATGTGGGCGGCCATGGCCACGCGCAGATCATTGGATTGCAGCATGGCGGCGTTCCAGGTGGCAACGTATTCGAGACCGTCGTCGATGCGATGGTCGCGCATGTAACCGATCATCTCTTTGGTGCCGCTGATGGCGATCGGCGACTTGCCGGCGATCTCGCGGGCAATGCCCATCACACCCTCAAGCAGGCTGGCCGTGTCGCTGTAGACGCGGTTAACCAGGCCAATCTCGCGTGCTTCCTCAGCGCCGAAGGTGCGCCCGGTGTAAGCCAGTTCACGCAGCATGCCGTCCCCGATGATCCGCGGCAAGCGTTGCAGGGTACCGACGTCGGCGGCCATGCCGATGTCGATTTCCTTGATCGAGAATTGCGCATCCCCGGCAGCGTAGCGCATATCACAGGCGGCGATCAGATCGATCGCCCCACCCAGGCAATAGCCTTGAATCGCCGCCAATACCGGTTTGCGGCAACTGTCCACGGCATTGAAAGAAGCTTGCAGCGCCAGAATCTTGCGCCGAAGCAGCCGTGCGTTGCGACCGACGTCCTTGCCCATTTCATTGGCCACACCGGCGAGCATTATCAGGTCGATGCCGGAAGAGAAATGTTTGCCGGCCCCGCTAAGCACCACAACGCGCACTTCATCGGTGTCATCGATCCATTGAAAGATCTCGATGATCTCACTCCAGAACGCAGCGTTCATCGAATTGATTTTTTCCGGCCGATTAATCTGCACATGGGCAATCTTATCGGCCAGTTCGACGGTGAACGCGGTGTATCCAGGCATGGCAGTGATCCTTTACCGGAGAAAAACGAGGTCCGGACTATACCAAGGACCGGCGATGACCAGTAAGGCAGCGCTTCGGACAAACACAGGACTTAATGTTGCTTCATGTTGGTGCGAAAAGCTCAAACCGACGTGCACCTTTACATGACTAATGAGTCACTTTTTAGCTCGCAGGAAAAATTAAACCGCCCTTCGTCGGTGCGATCGCGACCGTATCCGGCACGTCCGTACCGCTTTGAACCGATTGTCGAACAATTTTGCCATCTGCACCGCAGCGCTCTATGTTCTGGCCTAGACTGATTTTCGGGGCGTTAAACCGGTCAGCCACAAAGCACGAAAATAATCGAAACTTTTGCTGTTCGTGGCCGGTCCTCTTAATGGTAGGCGGGTTGCACTGGTGCAATCCTTGCAACCATCACCTCAGCCATTCTGCTTCAGCGCATGGGTAGCGTTTGCTCACCTGCGCAGCGCATTTGTGCCGCGCTTATGCGTCGCGCTAGCGCCCGGCCACAGGAATTGGCCTTTGGACCATTGCTCGCCAGACCAGAATTAGATCAATAACACGGGAGATTCAAATGATCAGTGCGGCTTTAGACATTCAGGGAGAACGTGCTCATCAGCAGGTCGGCGAATCGAGCGCTTTGAGCGTAACCAGCAACATCCCGGTGATCGTTCCGGGTGTGCGGACGCTCACACCGACGCCGAGCCAGAATCCGAATCGAAAGAAAGTCTTGTTTGTCACCTCGGAAATCGCCGACCTGGTGAAAACCGGGGGCCTGGGCGACGTCTCCGCAGCGCTGCCCCGCGCCATGGCGCATCTGCATGATGTGCGCGTGCTGATTCCCGGTTATCCGCAAGTGCTGAACAGCGAGAATCCGATTCACATCATCGGTGAGCTGGGTGGCCATGCCGCACTGCCGCCGTGCAAGATCGGGCGTATGGACATGCCGGACGGTCTGGTCATTTACGTGTTGATGTGCCCTGAGCTGTACGAGCGCGAGGGTTCGCCTTACGGCGCCAATAACGGTCGCGACTGGCCGGACAACCATATTCGTTTCGCCCGCCTCGGTCTGGCTGCGGCGGACATTGCTGCCAACCTCGCGCAGATTCACTGGTGCCCGGACCTGGTGCACGCGCATGACTGGCCGGCGGGCCTGGCGCCTGCATATATGCACTGGCGCGGGCAGCGTACGCCAACGCTGTTTACCATCCACAACCTCGCCTATCAGGGCGTGATCGGCCTGGGCTCCTGCCCGGAGCTCGGCATTCCTGCGCACGCTTTGCAGCAGGAAGGCATGGAGTTCTACGGCAAGATGTCGTACCTCAAGGCCGGCATGGCCTACTCGAGCCACATCACCACCGTCAGCGCGACCTACGCCCAGGAAATCACCACGCCGGACTTCGGCTGCGGCCTCGACGGCTTTCTTGCCGCCAAGACCCAACAAGGCCTGCTCAGTGGCATCCCTAACGGCATCGATGAAAGCTGGGATGCGGCGACCGACGCCCACTTGTTCCGCCCGTTCCAGATTGGCGATTGGGAAGGCAAAGCCGTCAATGCCGCGCATGTCCGCGACCTTTTCGGTCTGGAAGAGTCCAAAGGCCCTTTGTTTGCCGTGGTTTCCCGACTGGTCTACCAGAAAGGTCTGGACCTGACCGAAGGCGTCACTGAATACATCGTCAAGTCCGGTGGCCAGATCGCAATCATCGGTCGTGGCGAACCGGAAGAAGAACAGGCCATGCGTGAGCTGGCCCTGCGTTTCCCAGGGCAGGTCGGCGTGCGCATCGGCTTCAACGAAACCGATGCACGGCGCATGTTTGCCGGCAGCGATTTCCTGCTGATGCCATCTCGTTACGAGCCTTGCGGCTTGAGCCAGATGTACGCGCAACGCTTCGGCTCATTGCCGGTTGCACGCAACACTGGCGGACTGGCCGACACCATTGAAAATGGCGTGACCGGTTTTCTGTTCGACGAATCCACGGTAGAGAGCTACCAGGAAGCGTTGAGCCGGGCCTTCAAGGTGTTCGCTTACCCCGATTTGCTCAACGCCATGCGCTGCCGCGCGATGGCCGCTCCGTTCAACTGGAGCAAAGCCGTTGAACCCTATGCCGAACTTTATGAACAACTCGTCGCTAAAGCGCTCGGTAAATCGCACAGACAGTAAGAGGTTTTACAAATGCCGTTACGGACCCAAGAGACCTGGCCCCACGGCGCAATAATGCTGGACGCTGAACACACGCGTTTTGCCTTGTGGGCGCCGGACGCGGTTTCTGTCAGCGTTGAATTGGAGGATGGACAATCCTTGCCACTGTTGCCTCAGGCCAATGGGTGGTACATGAACGAGGCGCGGTGCTCGGCCGGCACGCGATACCGCTACAAGATCGACAGTGAACTGGAGGTGCCTGATCCGGCCTCCCGTGCCCAGGACGGCGATATCGACCGCCACAGCATTGTGGTTGATCCCCTCGCCTATTCCTGGCAACACCGCGACTGGCAGGGACGGCCATGGAACGAAGCGGTGATCTACGAGTTGCACGTCGGTGCTCTCGGCGGCTACAGCGAAGTTGAAAAGCAGTTGGCCCGCCTCGCCGAATTAGGCGTGACCGCCATCGAGCTGATGCCCATCGCGCAATTCCCCGGTGACCGCAACTGGGGCTACGACGGGGTTCTGCCTTATGCGCCCCAGGCCTCGTATGGCACGCCCGAGCAACTCAAGCACCTGATTGACACCGCCCACGGTCATGGTCTGGCGGTGCTGCTTGATGTGGTTTACAACCATTTCGGCCCCGACGGCAATTATCTGCATCGTTACGCCAAGGGTTTCTTCAACGAGGACAAGCACACCCCGTGGGGCGCAGCGATCGATTTCCAGCGGCGCGAAGTGCGCGACTTCTTTATCGACAACGCGCTGATGTGGTTGATGGAATATCGCTTCGACGGCTTGCGTTTCGACGCTGTGCACGCGATTAAAAGCCCGGATTTTCTGCAAGAGCTGGCGCAACGAGTGCGCGAGCAGATCGATCCGGCACGGCAGGTTTGGCTTACCGTCGAGAACGAACACAACCAGGCCAGCCTGTTGCAGGAAGGTTTTGACGCACAGTGGAACGACGACGGCCATAACGCCTTGCACGTATTGCTGACAGGTGAGACTGACGCTTATTACGCCGACTATGCCGACGACACCACTGAAAAGCTGGCGCGTTGCCTGAGCCAGGGCTTCGTGTTTCAAGGCCATACCAATCGTCACGGCGAAGCTCGCGGTGAACCTAGTGGACATCTGCCCACCAGCGCGTTCGTGCTATTCCTGCAGAACCACGACCAGATCGGCAATCGCGCCTTTGGCGAACGTCTGCCGCAACTGGCTCACCCGGATGCCTTGAAAGCTGCGACCGCGCTGCTGTTGCTGTCGCCGATGATCCCGCTGATGTTCATGGGCGATGAGTTCGCCGCAGAGCAACCCTTCCTGTTTTTCACCAGTCACCACGGTGAACTGGCAGAACTGGTCCGTGAAGGACGACGCAACGAATTCTCGGCTTTCAGTGCCTTTGCCGATCCGGAAAAGCGTGAGCGAATCCCCGATCCGAATGCTCGGGAGACGTTCGAGGCATCGCGCCCTGACCTGCGTGAGCGCTCATCGGAGATCCACGACCTCTACCGGCAATTGCTGCAACTGCGCCGCGAACACATCGTGCCGCATCTGACCGATGCAGAGGCCCTCGGCGCCGACGTGCTGGGCAAGGGCGCGGTGTCTGCACGCTGGCGCCTGACCAATGGCAGCGAGCTGCGAATCGACCTGAACCTCAGCGATACGCCAGTGGTCCACTCCCCACAGGCCGAGGCTTTGCGGGTGTTCGAACATCCGCCGCAGGCGTTCGTCCTACTGGATCAGGGCACGCTTGCCCCGTATTGCGCGCTAGTCAGCCTCACGGCCGCAGCCCCTTTGCTACCCCTGGATGGAGAGCGCCCATGAGTGATGCGCAACTGGAAATACTCGCCAGCCGAGCTGGCCTGGCCGTTGACTGGATCGACGCCAACGGTCGCCAACAGAAAGTCGCTCCAGCAGTATTACGCAACGTTTTGACCGGGCTCGGCCACCCTGCGAGCACGGCGATGGAAATCGACGCCAGCCTGCTCGAATTACAAGCCGTGCAACAGACCCGGCACCTGCCGCCGTTGCTGACCGCGGACGTCGGTGTCGGCCTTGATCTGTCTCGGTATTTCGCGCCACAGACCCCTTGTGAAATCTATCTTGAGGACGGTTCACGGATCGACCTGAAGCTGGACACGGAAGCGTTTCTGCCAGGCCTGATCCCGGTCGGGTATCAGAGCGTGCGCATCGACGACCAGGAGTTCACGCTGGCGGTGGCCCCGGAGCGTTGCTACAGCGTGGGCGACGCGGTGGAAAATCCGTTGCCCCGCGCCTGGGGTCTGAGCGTTCAGCTGTACTCGTTGCGTCGTCCCGGCGATGGCGGTTTTGGCGACACCCAGGCACTGGAAAATCTTGCCCGAGTGGCCGGTGAACGCGGTGCCGAGGCGCTGGCGATCAGCCCGATGCACGCGATGTTCAGCAGCGATACCCATCGCTACAGCCCGTACTCGCCGTCCAGTCGCCTGTTCCTCAACAGCCTGTACGCCGCACCGGGCGCAATCCTGGGCGAGCGGGCGCTGCGCACCGCGATTGACGCGACCGGGCTTGCCGCGCAACTCAAGGAACTCGAAGCACTGCCCTTGATTGACTGGCCGGTTGCCGCCGAAGCCAAGCATCGACTGCTGCAAGCGTTGTACGAAGGATTTGTTCAGGGTGAACACCCGCTGCATGCGGACTTCAGCAGTTTTCGTCATGCCGGTGGTGAAGCGCTGGAGAATCACTGCCGTTTCGAAGCTGTGCAAGAGGCTCGCGCCGCCAAGGGTGAAAGCCTGGACTGGCGTGAGTGGCCCGAGCAATGGCGTGATCCGCGCAGCAACGCACTCGCCGAGTTTGCTGAAGAAAACGCCGGACGCATCGGCTTCTTTGCGTTCTGCCAATGGCTGATTACCCGCTGCCTGGAGCGTGCGCAAACCGCTGCCCGCAGCAGCGGCATGAGCATCGGCCTGATCGCCGATCTGGCGGTGGGTGCAGACGGTGGCGGCAGCCAGGCCTGGAGTCGTCAGGATGAGCTGCTCGCCGCACTGACGGTGGGCGCGCCACCGGACATTCTCAATCGCAGCGGCCAAGGCTGGGGCATCTCCGCGTTTTCTCCGGAAGGCCTGGTGCGTAACGGTTTCCGTGCATTCATCGAGATGCTGCGGGCCAACTTCGCGCACGCCGGTGGCTTGCGCATCGATCACGTCATGGGCCTGCAACGGCTGTGGGTGATTCCCAACGGTGCGCCGCCCGCTGACGGTGCGTACCTGTATTACCCGATCGACGACATGCTTCGTCTGCTCGCACTGGAATCCCATCGTCATCAGGCGATTGTTCTCGGCGAAGACCTCGGCACCGTGCCGGACGGCCTGCAGGAAAAGCTGATCGCCCGTTCGATTCTGGGCATGCGCGTGATGTTGTTCGAGCAAGACAATGCGCATTTCAAAGGTACGCTCGACTGGTCGGACAACGCGTTGGCGACCACCAGCACCCACGACCTGCCGACCATCAATGGCTGGTGGCACGGTCACGATATTGACTGGAATGCCCGGTTGGGAATGGTCGATGCGCAAGGTGAGATCGAATGGCGCCAGCATCGCGAACGCGAGCGTGAAGGCCTGCGTCGAGTGTTGGCGGAAGACCCGCAGAATTTCCGCGAAGAGTCCCATGAGACTGATCAGGTACTCGACGCAACCATCCGTTTTCTGGGCCACACGCCCGCACCGCTGGTGCTGCTGCCGCTGGAAGATGCCTTGGGTATCGAACAGCAGGCCAACCTGCCCGGCACCACTAACGAACACCCCAACTGGTCGCGTCGCCTGCCCGGCGACAGCGAAAACCTACTGGATGACCCGGACGCCGCACGGCGCCTGGAATTGCTCGCCTGTGCGCGACTTCAAGCAGCTGAGCGTGACCGATGAATCAAGCACTTGTTAAACCGCTGCGGGCGACTTTGCGCCTGCAATTTCACAAAGATTTCACCCTGGATCAAGCGGTGCCACTGGTGCCGTATTTCGCCAGCCTGGGCATCAGCCACATTTACGCGTCTCCCCTGCTCGCCGCCCGTGCAGGCTCAATGCACGGGTATGACGTGGTCGACCCGACCCGGGTCAATCCGGAGCTGGGCGGTGAAGCGGCATTGCGCCGACTGGTCGCCGCCCTGCGCGAACAGGGCATGGGGCTGATCCTCGACATCGTGTCCAATCACATGGCGGTGGGCGGTGGCGATAACCCGTGGTGGCAAGACTTGCTGGAATGGGGACGCCTGAGCCCTTATGGCGAGTTCTTCGACATCCAGTGGCATTCACCCGACCCGTTGATGGAAGGCCAGCTGCTGCTGCCGTTTCTGGGCAGCGACTACGGTGTCGCCTTGCAGGACGGCACGTTGCATCTGCGCTTCGACGCCGAGCGCGGCGCGTTTTATGTCGAGCATTACGACCACCACTTTCCGATCTGCCCGATGAATTACGGCGAGCTGTTGCGCGTCGACAAAGGACCGCTTAATTCCCTTGCGGAGCGGTTCAGCGCCCTCAATTTTCTAAGCGACGCCCACAACCTGGCGATGCCGTTGAAGGAAGAGCTGCGCGAACTGGCGAGCGATCCGGCAATTCTCCAGCTCATCGAGCAATCCCTCGGCGCTTACGATTCGCTCAAGCCTGAAGGTTTCGAGCGTCTGCACGCCTTGCTCGAACGGCAAAGCTACCGCCTCGCCAGTTGGCGCACGGCGGGTGACGATATCAACTGGCGGCGTTTCTTCGATGTCAACGAACTGGGGGGGTTGCGCGTAGAACGCCCGGCCGTGTTCGAAGCGACTCACGCCAAGATATTCGAACTGGTTGCCGCAGGCCTGATCGACGGCTTGCGCATCGACCATATCGATGGCCTCGCTGACCCGCGCGGTTACTGCCGCAAGTTGCGTCGTCGCGTCGATAGCCTGTGCCCGGATCGACACTTGCCGATTTATGTGGAAAAAATTCTCGGCGAAGGCGAAACTCTGCACCGCGACTGGTCGGTGGATGGCACCACCGGTTATGAATTCATGAACCAGGTGTCGCTGCTGCAACACGACCCGGCCGGTGCCGAAATTCTCGGCGATTTGTGGAGCAGCATCAGCCAGCGTCCTGCGCATTTCCTGCAGGAAGCGCATCTGGCGCGCCAGCAGATTCTCAACGGCTCGCTCGCCGGTGACTTTGAAAGTGTCGCTCAGGCCTTGCTGCAAGTGGCCCGCGACGACCTGATGACCCGCGACCTGACACTGGGCGCAATCCGTCGGGCGCTGCAGGAATTGATTGTGCACTTTCCGGTGTATCGCACTTACATCAGCCCTCGCGGACGTTCAGCCGAAGACGATGTGTTCTTCCAGCAAGCCATGGACGGCGCCCGGCAAACGCTCGGTGAAGCTGACTGGCCGGTGCTCGATTGCCTGGCGCGCTGGCTCGGTGGTGAGCTCTGGCGTAAGCGGCCTGTGGGTCGCTCGCGCAAAATCCTTAAACATGCCTGCGTGCGCTTCCAGCAATTGACTTCGCCAGCGGCGGCGAAGGCAGTGGAAGACACGGCGTTTTATCGCTCCGCAGTGTTGCTCTCGCGCAACGATGTCGGCTTCAGCACGGAACAGTTCAGTGCACCGGTAGCCGATTTCCATGCGGCTTGCCTCAATCGCTTGCAGGAATTCCCGGACAACCTGCTCGCCACCGCGACCCATGACCACAAGCGCGGCGAAGATACCCGCGCCCGGTTGGCGGTATTGAGCGAACGCAGTGCCTGGTATGCCGAGCAGGTGCCGCTGTGGCAGGCCCTCGCCCGCCCATTGCGCGACGACGAGCAAATGCCCTCGCCCGGTGACGAGCTGTTTCTGTATCAGGCGCTGCTCGGCAGTTGGCCGCTGGACCTGCGCAGCGACGATCATGCGGCGCTAAAGGCCTACAATGAACGCGTTTGGCAGTGGCAACAGAAAGCCCTCCGTGAAGCCAAACTGCAAAGCAGCTGGAGCGCGCCGAACGACGCTTACGAGCAAGCCGCGCAGCAATTTTTGCAACGCCTGCTGCTGAGCCCTGAAGGTGAGCCGCTGCGCACTGCCCTCGGCGAGGCTGCCAACGCCCTCGCCGCCCCCGGTGCCCTGAATGGGTTGGCGCAAACCTTGCTGCGCATGACCGTACCGGGCATTCCGGATTTGTATCAGGGCAACGAGTATTGGGATTTTTCGCTGGTTGATCCGGACAACCGCCGTCCGGTGGATTACGCCACTCGCCAGCAAACCGTGCCGCCCGCTACGCAGCTGCCAGAGCTGGTCAGCCATTGGCGGGACGGGCGGATCAAGCAGACCCTGATCCAGGGCACCCTGCAGTTGCGCGCCGAGCATGCCGAGCTGTTTAGACATGGCAGCTATGAAGCGCTGGAAGTGGTCGGCAGCCAGGCGCATCGGGTGCTCGCTTTCGCTCGATCGCTGGAAGGCAAAACCGCCATCGTCATCGTACCGATCCGTTGCGCCGAGTTGCTGGAAGACAGTGCCGAGCCACAGATCGACACGCGGCAATGGGGCGATACACGGGTGCAGTTACCGTTCGCGGTCTCCGGTGAAAATCTGAAGGGACTTTTCAGTAGCGCCGCAGTCACAGAACACAGAGAGCTGGCCGTGAGCGCAGCGCTGGGGAGTTTCCCCGTCAACGTCTTTATCAAAGTTTGAGTTGAGTTCAGGAGCAATGCGATGAGTACTGACGATAAACGCGTTCGAGAATTTGCTTATCAAATCTGGGAGTCGGAAGGCAAACCCGAGGGCCAGGAAGCCCGCCATTGGGAAATGGCTCGCAAACTGACTGAAGCTGAAGCACTGGCTCCGAGCAAATCGCCTAAGGCTGCCGGCAGTAAGTCAGCCGGCAAAGCGCCGGTGAAAAAGGCTGACAGTAAAGTGGCTGATAGCAAGGGTGCTGAACCAAAAGCCAAGGCCAAGAAGCCAGCAGCGGCCTCTTCCGTGGTTCCGCCCGGCGAAAAAGCGGCAGATAAAAAGCCCCGCGCAGCGCGTAAACCGCCCGCTGTCTGACGCGCTCACCCTTTTGTCCTGAATGACTCGTGGCGAGTGCGCTCGCCACCGAGGCTTCGCTCGCCCTCGAAAAAACCTAGAGCCACGCACGCCGCGTATGTCCCCCCTATTTGCAGGAGCACCTATGAGCAGTCCCGATAAATCCGCCCCAGAAGTCAATGCCGAGCCATCGAGAGTTCGTGAAGGTCTGCCGTTTCCGCTAGGCGCAACCTGGGACGGTCTGGGGGTCAACTTCGCATTGTTTTCCGCCAACGCCACCAAAGTTGAGCTGTGCATTTTCGATGACACCGGCGAAGTAGAACTCGAGCGCATCGAGTTGCCGGAATACACCGACGAGATCTACCACGGCTACCTGCCCGATGCGCATCCGGGCATGATCTACGGCTATCGCGTCTACGGTCCGTACGACCCGGCGAACGGCCATCGCTTCAACCACAACAAACTGTTGATCGACCCGTACGCCAAGCAATTGGTGGGGGAACTCAAATGGTCCGAGGCGCTGTTCGGCTACACCATCGGTCACCCTGACGCCGACCTCAGTTTCGACGAGCGCGACAGTGCACCGTTTGTGCCCAAGTGCAAAGTGATCGACCCGGCTCACACCTGGGGCAATGATCAGCGCGTCAGCGTGCCGTGGGACAAGACGATCATTTATGAAACCCATTTGCGCGGCATCAGCATGCGCCACCCTTCCGTCCCCGAAAACGTCCGCGGTACGTGTGCCGGGCTGATGGTCGATGACGTGCTGGAACACATCCGCAAGCTTGGCGTGTCGTCGGTTGAGTTGCTGCCCATCCACGCGTTCGTCAATGACCAGCACTTGCTGCATAAAGGCATGACCAACTACTGGGGTTACAACAGCATCGCGTTTTTCGCCCCGGACCCGCGCTACCTGGCCAGCGGCAAGATTGCCGAGTTCAAGGAGATGGTTGCGCACCTGCACGAAGCCAATCTGGAAGTGATTCTCGACGTGGTCTATAACCACACCGCCGAGGGCAACGAACAGGGCCCGACCCTGTCCATGCGCGGCATCGACAACGCCTCTTATTACCGCTTGATGCCGGACGACAAGCGTTACTACATCAACGACTCCGGCACCGGTAACACGCTCGATCTGAGTCACCCGTGCGTGCTGCAAATGGTCACCGATTCGCTGCGCTACTGGGCCACGGAAATGCACGTCGACGGTTTCCGCTTCGACCTGGCGACCATCCTCGGCCGCTACCACGATGGCTTCGACGAGCGTCACAGCTTCCTCGTTGCCTGCCGTCAGGACCCGGTGCTGCGTCAGGTGAAAATGATCGCCGAGCCGTGGGATTGCGGCCCCGGTGGCTATCAGGTCGGTGGCTTCCCACCGGGCTGGGTCGAGTGGAATGACCAGTATCGCGATACCGTTCGCGCGTTCTGGAAAGGTGATGAAGGCCAACTGGCCGATTTCGCCAGTCGCATGACCGCCTCTGGCGAGATGTTCAACCAGCGCGGACGTCGTCCGTATGCGTCGGTGAACTTCATCACCGCCCACGATGGTTTCACCCTCAACGACCTGGTGTCGTACAACGACAAGCACAACGAAGCCAACGACGAAAACAATCAGGACGGCAGCAACAACAACCTGTCCTGGAACCATGGCGTTGAAGGTCCGACCGACGATCCGGAAATCAACGAACTGCGCCAGCGGCAGATGCGCAACTTCTTCGCCACGCTGTTGCTGTCGCAAGGCACGCCGATGCTGTTGGCCGGCGATGAGTTTGCGCGCACTCAGGATGGCAACAACAACGCCTACTGCCAGGACAGCGACATCGGCTGGGTCAACTGGGACCTCAGTGAAGATGGCAAGGCGCTGCTCAAGTTCGTCAAGCGTCTGATCAAGCTGCGTCTGACTTACCCGATCCTGCGTCGTGGTCGCTTCCTGGTGGGCAATTACAACGAGGACATCGGCGTCAAGGACGTCACCTGGCTCGCGCCAAGTGGCGCCGAGATGTCGATCGAGCAGTGGGAAGATGCGCACGGCAAATGCCTGGGCATGTTGATGGACGGCCGCGCACAGGAAACCGGGATTCGCCGCAAGGGCGCCGACGCGACCCTGCTGCTGGTGGTCAACGCGCACCACGACGTGGTGAATTTCACCCTGCCCGAAGTGCCGGACGGTGGTCACTGGACTTGCATGATCGACACCAACCAGCCGTCGATTCGTGGCCAGGAGCGCTTCGAGTTTGGTCACGAATACTCGGTCACCGGCCGTTCGTTGCTGCTGTTCGAATTGCAGCATGAGGAAGAAGAGTGAAATGGACCTCAACGCATTTCTGCTGCGTTGGTCACCGGATTACCCTGACGCCGATGCGTTAGGGCAATGCCTGCGGGAGATGGTCGAGGCAGGTCTCGATCAGCTTCCATTGCCCGGTAACGGTCAAACGCTGGAACGTTTCCAGCGTTTGGCCGAGGTCGGCGGGCATGATCTGGGGCTGTGCAAACTGTATGAAGGTCACACCGACGCGCTGGCGATTATCCAGCAACTCGGTGGTTCACCCACCCCGGGCAGCACGTGGGGCATGTGGGCAGCGGAACCGCCGGAAGCTCGGGTTCGAATCAGTCCGCACGGCCATCTGGTCACACTGAACGGGCGCAAGGCCTGGTGTTCCGGCGCAGCGGTGTTGAGTCATGCCCTGCTGACCGCTTGGGATGATCAGGACCGTCAGCAATTGGTTGCAGTGGCGCTGGATCAACCGGGCGTGACCGTCACCGATCAGGGTTGGCAAGCGGTCGGCATGGGCGCAACCGGCAGTGTCGAAGTGGTGTTTGAAGGCGCCGAGGCACAAGCCATCGGACAGCCCGGCGATTACCTGCAACGACCCGGTTTCTGGCAGGGCGGCATCGGCATCGCCGCCTGTTGGTACGGCGCCGCGCAAAGCATCGCTGAGTACCTGCGCAGCCATTGTGCGCAACGTCCCGAGCCTCATGCCCTCGCTCACCTCGGCGCTGTCGATTGCGCATTGCAGTCGGCTGCGGCAATTTTGCGAATCAGCGCCCTGACCATTGATGCAGCGCCCCTTGATGATGCGCAACTCTTGGCTCGCCGCGCCCGCGGTGTGGTCGAACAGGCGGCCGAGCAGGTCATTTTGCACGTCGGCCATGCCCTCGGTGCAGGCCCCTACTGCAAGGATCGGCACTTCGCCCGGCTGATCGCCGATCTGCCGGTGTTCCTCCGTCAAAGCCACGCCGAACGAGACCTCGCGGCCCTCGGCGAACAAGTACTGCGCGGAACATGGACGTTATGAAAGCCAATCCAATCGTCGGTCAGGGTACGCCGCTGCATCAATGGCAACGCTCCAGCCAGCTGGCGCAGCTGGCTGAAATCGACATTCTGCAACTGGTGCCTGAAGGCGCGCGTGCGGTGATTATCGCACCGCACCCGGATGACGAAGTGCTCGGCTGTGGTGGTTTTTTGCAAATGCTCGCCACTGCCGGCCGGCCGATGCAGCTGATTTCGGTGACCGATGGCAGCGCCAGTCATCCCGGCTCCGCGAGCTGGCCGGTAGAACGCCTGAGCACAGTGCGACCGCAGGAATCCGTCGAGGCTTTACGCCGATTGGGTCTGCCGCTGCACAGCCTGAAATGGTTGCGCGGTGGTTTTGCCGACAGTCAGGTCGCAGCACGCGAGATGGAGTTGTGCGATTTCATCGAACGGTATTTGCGCCCGGCTGATGTGGTGTTCACTACGTGGCGCGAAGACGGCCATTGCGATCACGAAGCCGTGGGCCGCGCCAGTGCTGAAGCAGCACAGCGTGTGGGCGCCACGCTGTATGAACTGCCGGTGTGGACCTGGCACTGGGCATCGCCGGAAGATTGCGCGGTGCCTTGGGATCGAGCCCGAAAAATTCTGTTGAGCCCGCATCTGGTCGCGCGCAAGCGCCACGCTATTCACGCCTTCGCCAGCCAACTGGAAGGTGATCCGCAGATTGGCTTGCCGCCGGTGCTGGCGCCCCATGTGGTCGATCGTTTGCTGCAACCGTTCGAGGTGGTGTTTATATGAGTGTCGACGATCGCTATTTCGACGGACTGTTTGCCGGCAACGATGATCCATGGTCGTTCCGGCAACGCTGGTATGAACAACGCAAACGCGCAATCACCCTCTCTGCCCTGCCCCGACCACACTATCGCGCCATTTTCGAGCCCGGTTGCGCCAACGGTGAGCTGAGCGCGGAACTCGCCGGCCGCTGCGATCGCCTGCTGTGCTACGACACTGCAGCGGCAGCGGTCAGCCTGGCGCGTACGCGGCTGAGCCTGTTCGATCATGCCGAAGTACGCCAGGGTCGTTTGCCGCAGGATTGGCCAAACGAGCAATTCGACCTGATTGTATTGAGTGAAGTCGGCTATTACCTCGATGCCGACGATTTGACCCGCTTGATCGAACACGCCGCGCGGTCACTGACGGCCGACGGTCAACTGCTGGCCTGTCATTGGCGCCCGCCGATCGATGGCTGCCCACTCAACGCCCGACAGGTGCATGACCAGTTGCACGAGCAGCTGCATTTGCCGCGCCTGGTTTTGCATCAGGAAGCTGATTTTTTATTGGAAGTCTGGAGCCGTGAACCACGCTCCGTGGCGGCGCTTGAGGGTTTGCGATGATTGGAGTTCTGATCCCGGCACACAATGAAGAAGCATTGCTTGAAGAATGTCTTCGGGCGGCATTAGTGGCAGCCCGGCACGAGTTATTGAACGGTGAAGATGTTGAAGTGCTGGTGGTGCTGGACAGTTGCACCGATCGCTCGCTGGATATCGTCAACAGTCACCCGGTGCACAGCCTGGTGATCCAGGCGCGTAACGTCGGCGAAGCACGCGCAGTGGGTGCCCGGTATCTGCTGGAACGTGGCGCGCGCTGGATTTCCTGTTCCGATGCCGACAGCCGGGTAGCCCACGATTGGCTGGTGGCACAACTGGCCCTTGGCACCGATGCGGTGTGCGGCACGGTAACCGTGGATGCCTGGCATGAGTCGTTCGATGAAGCGGCGCAAATTCGTTATCACCAACATTACCAGGCCCGTGAAGGGCATCGGCATATCCACGGCGCCAATCTGGGCATCAGCGCCGAGGCCTACCGGCGGGCTGGCGGATTTAAGCCTCTGGCCTGTCATGAAGACGTGCATCTGGTGCGGCAGCTCGAACGCTGCGGTGCGACGATTGCCTGGAGTCACCGGCCACAGGTGCTGACCAGCGCACGTCTGGACGCGCGGGCTCGTGGCGGTTTCGGTGATTATCTGCGGGGGATGCTGCAAGTCGGCTGAAAAACGAAACAGGTAGAACATTAGGGCGACGAATTGCCTTACTTGAGCAATACTCTGCTCGCCGCAATCCAGGGTTTGGAGCACGGCACTTCGCAATCAATTGATACAAGGACGTAGACCCATGAAACCTGTCTCCAGCAATGACGCCAGCCTCGCGCCACAAATCTGGAACCACGCGGCTCAACTCGACAACATTCCTGTGATCAGCACCCGCAGCCTTGTTTCTCCAGGTGCACGTGCGGTGGTCATCGCGCCCCATCCGGGTGATGAAGTGGTGACGTGCGGGGGGCTGCTGCAACTGCTCAGCGCGCTGGGCCATCCCTTGCAACTCATCTCTATCACCGACGGCAGTGCCAGTCACCCGGGCTCACGCCAGTGGTCGGAAAAACGCCTCAGCGTGTTCCGCCCGCAGGAAAGCGTCGAAGCTCTGCGGCGGCTCGGCCTGCCGATGCACAGCTTGAAGTGGATTCGCGGCGGGTTTACCGACAATGCCTTGAACGAGCGGGAAGACGAGCTGACGCAATTTATCGCCCGCTACCTGCGTCCCGACGATGTGGTGTTCACTACCTGGTCCGGCGACGGCAATTGCGACCACGAGGCTGTAGGCCGTGCCGCCGCTCTGGCCGCTGCCTCAGTGGGGGCAATTTGCAATGAAGTGCCTGTCTGGGCGTGGCACTGGGCAGCCCGCGATCAAGCGCAGATTCCCTGGCATCGCGCCCGAAAGCTGCGCCTGGACACCTGGACGGTGGCCCGCAAAAGCCACGCCACCCACGCTTACGCCACCCAGCTCGACGGCGAACCCGCCATCGGCATTGCCCCGCTAATTCCGCCAGTGCTGCTGGAACGCATGCGCTTGCCGTATGAAATCGTTTTTGTCTGATGCAACCCCTGTAACGCATATACCACCTGTAGCAGCTGCCGAGCCTGCGAGGCTGCGTCCGGCTCAGGCACGTTCAGACGCAGAAGCCCTGAACCGGCTGACGCAATGTGCCTGGCAGCCGGAGTCGCCTGGTGCCGCGAGTCCTTCGGCCTCGGACGCAGCCTCGCAGGCTCGGCAGCCGCTACAGGGGTGGGCGCCGCTGCGGGAGGTTCGCGGCGTCACGACGAATCACGCTGAACTGCTCGCCCGCGGATCAGTCGCATGCATAAGCAAGCCTGATCCAGAGGAGTGAACGTGACCAGTGATTCCAAGCCGCAAGCCATCGAACCCGTAGCGTTGGACGCGCAATCGGCGATTCATCGACTCAAGGTGCTGACGGTCAACACTCATAAAGGATTCACCGCGTTCAATCGGCGCTTCATCCTCCCGGAACTGCGCGAGGCAGTGCGCAGCACTTCGGCGGACCTGGTGTTTCTGCAGGAAGTGGTCGGCGAACATGAACGTCATTCCAACCGCTTCAATGAGTGGCCGCAGACCTCGCAATACGAATTCCTCGCCGACAGTATGTGGAGCGACTTCGCCTACGGTCGCAATGCCGTTTACCCTGATGGTCATCATGGCAACGCACTGCTGTCGAAATATCCCATTCGTGAATACCGCAATCTAGATGTCTCCATCACCGGCCCCGAGCGTCGTGGGCTTCTGCATTGCGTTCTGGACGTACCGGGGCACGCCGAAGTCCATGCGATCTGCGTGCACTTGAGCCTGTTGGAGAGCCATCGCCAGTTGCAGCTTCAGCTGTTGTGCCAACTGCTCGAATCGCTGCCCGATGATGCGCCGGTGATTATCGCTGGCGATTTCAATGACTGGCAGCTGCAAGGCAACGCCACCCTCGCCCGCCGCAATTACTTGCATGAAGCGTTCGAGCGCCACCACGGCCGTCCGGCGAAAACGTACCCGGCACGTTTCCCCTTGTTACGCCTGGACCGGATTTACCTGCGCAACGCCAGCAGCCACAACCCGCGGATATTGGGCAATAAACCATGGACGCATTTGTCGGACCATTTGCCCTTGGCGGTTGAAGTTCATCTATGAGCAGATCTCACCAGATGAGCTACTGTCATTTCTGTCAGTAGGTTTGCTGGATCTCTATAGCTACGGTGAGTTGTTCTCGTAAGTTTTATACATGGACGCGTGACTCACCGTAGCCGATTGCCGAAACCTCCCTTTCGGGTAGTTAGTTATCCGTAGCTGTCTCGCAAATCGTGCTGACGAACACCCCGATGCCACTCAGTAAGCGTCAGGTATGGACGGCACTCACTTGCGGAGACAAGCATGATCTTTTTGCCAACCCGGCCCGACTATCGCTGCAGCGCCTGCGCTGTTTCCATTTGGTTGTGCACCGCTTGGGCGCAACCGGCACAGGCGGCCTGCACGCTGGTCCCCACCGCCGGTAACGACAATTACGTGTGCGACAGCGCCAGTAGCGGCGCGCTGACCGATCTGCTGGGCAACAACAGCCTGACTTTTCCTGCCAAGGGCTCCGGCGTAATCACCGGTAACGTGGTTTTCGGCGGCGGCAGCGACACGTTCAGCATGAACTCCGGAACAGTGATTGGCGCACTGGCTCAAGGTGACGGCGCTGATACATTCACCATCACCTCCGGCCAGATTACCGGGGCAGTCAGCCAGGGCAATGGCATCGACAATTTCTTCATGAGCGGCGGTGTTATTCTATCCCTTGCCCAAGGCGACGGCCGCGACACTTTCCTGATGACCGGGGGCACCATCACCGGCGCATTTGAGGACGGCGACAGCGCAACAATGACCGACGGCACGATTGGCCGGGTTGACATGAAACTCGATAACAACCTGTTTGACCTCTCGGGCGGTGAGATTTTCGGCAATCTGGTAACCGGGTTCGGTACCGACACCATCATCGTCTCCGGCGGCCGCATTGGCGGCAATGTGTCTGTCAGCGGCGGCAACGACAGCATCACGCTGACAGGTGGCGAAATCGCTGGTGAAATTCGCGCGAGTGCGGGCGATGACACGTTTGTCTGGGGCAACGGTGGCACGGTTCTCTCGGCGATTCTGCTGGACGCCGGCAACGACAGCGCGACGTTGCGCAATCTGACCGAAACTACACTTGCACGGACGCCGAGTATCAACGGCGGTACGGGCAACGACGTTTTGACTTTCGACACCTCCTCCTCGGCGGGCGCCGCGCGTTATGTCAACTGGGAAACGGTCAATCTGAACAGCGGCTCCAACTTCGATCTCGACGGCGTTTTCCAGATGGGCGACAACGTTAGCGGCACAGGCGTGTTCAACATTGATGGCAGCAGCACCATGACCTCTGCTCAGGGCAGCATCAGCGCCTTCACCGCAGGCCAACTGGCAACTCTGAACAACGCCGGCACCATTAATCTCACCACAGGCAATTTGCACACCGATGACACGCTGACGGTACAGGGCAACTACGTGGGCAACGGAGGCAAACTGCTGCTGCAAAGCGTGCTGGGTGACGACAGCTCACCGAGCGACAAGCTGGTGGTGAATAACGGCACTTTGACCGGCAATACCGTGATTACAGTAGAGAACCTGGGCGGCGCCGGCGGGTTGACGCTACAAAACGGCATCCAGCTGGTTGACGCGCAAGGCGCGACGGTCAGCAACAACACGGCCTTCGCGCTCAATGGTGGCCTCATTTCCGCAGGTGCATTCGATTATCGTCTGTTCAAAGGCGGTGTTACTGAGGGCAGCCAAAACAGCTGGTACCTGCGCTCGGCGGTTGTTGCTCCGGCGGTAACGACTATTCCCAGTCCGGACCCAACATTGCCGCCGATCACGGTACCGGTGGTTCCCGTGCCGGTTGCCGCCCTCGCCCCGCCACCGCCCGCGCCTGAACCAGGCAGTCCCGAGCTGCCACGGCCAGCATCTCTTCCTCCGCTACCCGAGGCTGTACCCGGTGCTGCACCGATTGCGCTGTATCGCCCGGAAGTCCCCAATTGGTCAGTGCTGCCCCCTGCCGCTGCCCAATTGACGCTGATGGCGCTCGGTACTTTCCATGATCGCCAGGGCGACCAACGCCTGCTCACCGAAACCGGGGCATTCGGCGCGGGCTGGGGCCGGGCCTACGGCAAGGACCTCGACCAGACATGGTCCGGTACGGTGACGCCGAAATTCGACGGTTCAATCAAAGGCTTTCAGGTCGGCAATGACATTTATGGGTCACAAACCCCTGGAGGGCAAACCCAGCGCACCGGTTTTTTTGTAGGGCATACTGAAATGAAGGGCCAAGTCGACGGCTTCAACGAGGGTTTTGAAGACAAGCGCGCAGGCAAGATCGATCTACGAGGCGATCATGTCGGCTTGTACTGGACGCTAGTGGGTGTCGACGGCTGGTACTTCGATAACGTGATCATGGCGACCCGTTTTGATGGCGAAAACCGCTCAGAACGCGGCCTTAAACTCGACACTCGGGGTCACGGGCTGACGCTGTCCAGCGAAGCGGGTTATCCATTTGCCCTGACTGCCAAATGGGTGGTTGAGCCCCAGGTGCAAATCATCCACCAAAAAATCTCTTTGGACAGCCAGAACGACGGGATTTCCGGAGTCGCATTCGATTCCGACGGCGCATGGACCGGTCGCTTGGGCGCACGGCTCAAAGGCAGCTACCAGATCAGTGACCGTCCGTTCGAACCCTACCTGCGGGTCAACCTGTGGCGCACCTTGTCGGGCACTGACACGGTGACGTTCGACAATGTCGACGAAGTGACTACTGAGCAGAAATCCTCATCCGCTGACATCGGCATAGGCATGAACCTGAGCATTGCTAAAGACATCAGCGTTTACTCCAACCTCGACTACACCAGCAATATTGACAGCCAGCAGATGCGCGGCATTTTCGGCAGTATGGGCGTGAGAATTAGTTGGTAACCATCACGTACCGGCTCAACGCTTTACGGTAGACACGCCGCATGCCGGATCTGGCAACGCGTCCGCCAGCGAACTGAATTCATGGAGTGGGCGGGTCGGAGCGAAAATACCGCGATGACCTGTTATTTCTAACAGTAGGCAGAGACCCGGCGGCCGGGCACTGTGACGGTCTGTCTCTTGACCAAGGCCAGCACGGATGCCAACAGCCGCTTTGTCCTACGCGCATACCGGCACGCCCAGCCTTCAGGTGTCGGATGCGCGTGAATTGATGGTTCGGTCGGTGCAGTTTCATCGACGGGAGCCGCGCGATCCAATTGATACGCAGGTGACTTCGCAGCGGTTCGATGCGGTGGGTCGTCTGTTGGGAAGCCGTGATCCTTATCTGTTTGAGCTGGCCAAGACTGATCTGTTGACGCCGTTCAATGTGACGCAGGTGGCGAGCCTGTCCGGGGTTGTGCTGCTGACTGACAGTGTGGACGCCGGTCGGCGGGTTGTGCTGACGGGAGGCTCTGGCCAAATTGTTGAGCATTGGGACGGGCGTGGCAGTCGTTCGTTGACTGAATATGATCAATTGTTACGACCGTTGGCCGTGCGCGAAAGTGGCCTGGATGTCGCAGAGCACACGCTGGAGCGGTTTACGTATGCCGATGTCGGGGCGGACGCCATTGCGCACAATTTGTGTGGGCAGTTGATGCGGCATGATGACCCGGCGGGCACCGTTCATGTCAGCGACCTGAACATGGCCGGCCAGCTGCTTAAACACACGCGTCGGTTTTTGCTCCAGACCGATCCTCCAGACTGGCCGATGCCAGCCGCCGATCGAGATGCCCTCCTGGAAACCGACGACGGCGCGATCACCTCTTACCAGTTTGCTGCGACTGGCGAACTGCTTGAGCAAACCGATGCGCTGCATAACCGCCAGATTCTCGCCTACACCGTCGCCGGGCAATTGAAGCACGCTCGCTTGACCTTGGCCGGCGAAGGCCAGCTCGAGAAATTGCTCGTCAGCGACATCGATTACGACGTCATGGACCAGATTCATTCGGAAACCGCTGGCAACGGCGTCATCACCCGCCGCCGTTATGACGAGGCCAACGGCCGCTTGACCGAACTGAGCGCACACAAAGCAAATGGCACGCCGCTGCATGTTTTGAAATACCGATATGACGCGGTGGGCAACGCGCTGAGCATTGAAGACGCTGCGCAACCGATCCGCTATTTCAACAACCAACGCATCGAGCCGACCAAAACTTATCGCTACGACACGCTTGATCAATTGATCGAAGCCTGTGGTTGTGAAGCCAAAACCGGCCAGAGCGGCCCCGCCCTGCCCGACTTTCAAAGCCAGTCGACCGACCCCGGGCAAATCGCCAATTACACCCAGACCTATCATTACGATGCCGGCGGCAACTTGCTTGATCTGGTGCACCTGGGTGCTCAGGCCCATGGCCGCACATTGACGCGTGATCGCTATAGCAACCGCTGTCTACCCGAACGCCAAAACCGGCCTTTGACCGAAGAAGAGTTGGTCAATGGTTTTGACGCGAACGGAAACTTGCTGGAGTTGCAGGCGGGCGAGCCACTGGGCTGGGATCTGCGCAATCAACTGCGCGCCGTGCAGCTCATAGTGCGAAAAAATGGCCAGGCTGATGGTGAGTGCTACATCTACGACGGTGGCGGCCAACGGGTGCGCAAGGTGAATGTGAGCCAAACCGGCACCCGCACTATCACTCGCGAAGTGCGCTACCTGCCAGGCCTGGAAATCCGCACCCATGGCAAGCCGGGTGAAATCCTCCATGTCATCACCGTCAATGCCGGTACAAACAGCGTGCAAGTGCTGCACTGCGTGGCCGGGCGGCCTGATGAAGTGCCGCAGAATCAAATGCGCTACAACCTCAACGATCACCTCGGATCCAGCGCACTGGAGCTGGATGAGACCGCGAACTTAATCAGCCAGGAGTGGTATTACCCGTTTGGCGGGACTGCCTATTGGGCAGGTCGAAATGCGATAGAAGCCAGTTACAAAACCGTGTGTTACTCCGGCAAAGAGCGCGATGTATCAGGGCTTTATTATTACGGCTTCCGTTATTACGCTCCGTGGGTACAGCGGTGGATAAATCCGGACCCGGCAGGCTACGTAGATGGTATGAACCTGTTTTCAATGGTTGGTAATGGCCCAATAAACTACATGGATCCGGACGGACGAGTTAAAAACAACCCTACTCAGCAAGAAATCGATTCATACGCAGAACAACTCAAGAATTTTTCTGACATGCCTGAAGACGCAATAAATGAAGTTATCTCGAAATATTTAAACAAAAAAAACATTGATGCGACTTTATATTTAGAATCCATCAAGGCTGCCGCTGGAATACCCACCAGCGCGAAGACATATCATAGAAAACTAACTGAGTCTGAACGAAAAGGAATTCATTTATTCTGGTCTACCAATGCCGGATCGCGTTACATTAATTCAATCACAAGAAACCATCTCCTAGGTAAAGCCGTGCAGGAAAGACTTACATTATCCGAAGCAGAAAGGGACGCCCGTAAGGAGCTGGGGTCCAATCTAGGTGACTCTTCAATTAAGATGACTACAGAAATTGATCAACAGTGTTTTACTCCGGCAATGACATTATTGGGAGCACATCAGGATGATCCAAGACGCACTATCAACCTTATGAAGGCAACATTTGTCGAACGAGCACCTGAAACCGCGGTTTACCGAGGCGCATTAGTTAACCCCTTCATCGATACGGGGCACATTGTACAAGCCAGCGGCTTTACATCTTTTAGCCCTGATGAGCAAACGGCGTCGATGTTTACTAGTCTCGGCCACAAAGACGAGTTCAAAAGTGGAAGAAGCCCGGTTGTACTGGTGGTAGATGGAGGCTATAAATTACTTACCCGCATTACTGAAACAGAAGTCGTATTTTTGCCCACTACGCAGTTTAAAGTAACCGGCGTCCACCGCGGACGGAAAAACATTAAGTTTTTCTTAAAACAGGTGGATTACAAGGCAGGGCAACACAAGCATATTATTTAGCGGCTGCATAATATGGGTTCCGGTGAGAAAGCGTGTAGACGCATATGCCACACCACCGCCCAACACCAGGTTATGTCTTACAGTAGGCAGATGAGTGAACCCCCGTTGGCGTTCGCCATTCGATCACGGCCAGTAACGATGCGATCAGCAAATTCGTCTTACGCGCATGCTTGCACCTCGACGATTCAGGTCACGGATGCGCGTGGCGCAGTGGTCCGGACAGTGCAGTTTCATCGGCGCGACGCCAGTGATCCGATGGAATCGCGAGTGACTGCGCAACGCTTCGATGCGTTAGGCCGATTGGTGGCGAGCCGTGATCCTTATCTATTTGACCTCGCCAAGACCGACCCGTTAGCGCCGTTCAATTTGACTCAGGTGACCAGTCTGTCTGGAGTAGCGCTGCTGACCGACAGTGTAGATGCCGGTTGGCGGGTATTGTTGGCAGGCGATGCCGAGCAAGTCGTCGAGCTTTGGGATGGGCGTGGCAGCCATTCGTTGACTGAATATGATGAATTGTTGCGACCGGTGGTCATTAGAGAAAGCGGCCCCCACCTTGCCGAACACACACTGGAGCGTTTTACCTATGCCGGTGTCGGGCCGGCGGATATTGCGCACAATCTCTGCGGCCAGCTGATGCGGCATGATGACCCCGCTGGCACCGTGCATGTGGACGACCTGAACATGGCCGGCGAAGTTCTGAAACACTCGCGCCGGTTTCTGTTGCGCACGGATCCGCCTGACTGGCCTTCGCCGGCCGCCGACCGCGAGGCTTTATTGGAGACCGCTGACGGCGCGACCACTTCCTACCAGTTTTCTCCCTGGGGCGAACCGCTTGAGCAAACCGATGCGTCGCACAACCGTCAAGCCTTCGCCTATACGGTCGCCGGGCAACTGAAGTCCACTCGACTGACCCTGGCCGGCGAGGACCGGGACCAAAACGAGAAGTTGCTAGTCAGTAATATTCACTACAACGTCATCGGCCAGATCGAGTCGGAGACCGCTGGCAACGGCGTCATCACTCGCCACCACTATGACGCTGCCAACGGACGATTGATCGACCTCAGCGCGCACAAAGCCAATGGCACGCCGCTGCATGTTTTGAAATACAGCTACGACGCCGTGGGCAACGTGCTGAGCATCGAAGACGCTGCGCAATCGATTCGTTACTTCAACAACCAACGCATCGAGCCGACCAGAACGTATCGCTACGATACGCTTTATCAATTGATCGAAGCCTGCGGTTATGAGGCCAGATCCGGCCACAGCGGCCCCGCCCTGCCCGACTTTTACAGGCTACCCATCGACCCCAACCACATCGCCCATTACACCCAGACTTATCATTACGACGCCGGCGGCAACTTGCTCGATCTGGTGCACCTGGGTGCTCAAGCCCATGGCCGCACATTGACGCGTGAGCGCTATAGCAACCGCTGTCTACCCGAACGCCTAAACCGGCCTTCGACCGAGGAGGAATTGGCCAATGGTTTTGATGCCAACGGCAACTTGTTGGCGTTGCAGCCTGGCCAGAGACTGGACTGGGACCTGCGCAATCAACTGAGCGCCGTGCAGCTCATTGTCCGAAAAGATGCCCTGGATGATCGTGAGTGCTACGTCTACGATGGCGGCGGCCAACGTGTCCGCAAAGTGAATGTGAGCCAGACCGGCACCCGCACCATTACTCGCGAAGTGCGCTACCTCCCCGGCCTGGAAATACGCACCCAAGGCACGCCGGGTGAAATCCTCCATGTCATCACCGTCAATGCCGGTACCAACAGCGTTCAAGTGCTGCACTGGCTGGCCGGACGGCCTGATGAAGTGTCGCAGGATCAAGTGCGTTGCAGCCTCAACGATCACCTTAAATCCAGCGCATTGGAATTGGATCAAAGCGCCGACATCATCAGCCAAGAGTGGTATTACCCCTTCGGGGGAACTGCATATTGGGCGGGTCGAAACGCCATTGAGGCGAAGTACAAAACCGTGTGCTATTCCGGCAAGGAACGCGATGCCAGCGGACTGTGTTACTACGGGTTCCGTTATTACGCGCCCTGGCTCCAGCGTTGGATTAACCCAGACCCTGCAGGCAATTCAGATGGTCTGAACAGATTCCTGATGGTCCGCAACAATACGTTATCCCTGGTCGACCCTAACGGACTTACGGGTGAGAAAGCCACCTGTTCATATTTTGATGAGGATTTAGAAACGCGCCTCAGTTTAATTAAAGATTCAGAAAAACGTTCTGAGTTTATAGCCAAAAGCATGGAACACACCGTCACCAGAAGATTCTATATAAACACAACGTACAAATACGACCGGTTCGAAAATATCTATCAGAAAGAAAAGTGGACATTCGCGTCCAATTTTAGATACTCAGAAGAAAAAGACTACTTTGCTAATGACGTTACTAGATATCAATACTCAATTATCTCTAAAAGAGAAGGTTTTTTCGGGCACCTTCCATCCGTGATAGAAAGAGAGGGAGTCATGAATAAAATAACGACCTCAAAAACAATTTTATTGAAAAGCGGATCAGAAGCACTGCTCAGAACATTCTTGAATGAAACGCCCAATGGTAAATCCACAAAACGAATTTTGGACGATTTCGGGTTGATTGCAACTAAAGTTGAGATAAATTATAACGCACACAGTAAAGACCCTAATTATCTTATACACGTAGCAAGAGATGTACAGCAGGCAAGGTCGATTACCGAGACTGTTCCCATCCTACCAAATTCAAGTCTTGGTGTGACGCCAAGGACCATTCCAACATATATACAGTGGCTCTGCTTTCCTTGGCGTTTCCAGGGGCACCGATCCACAAATTCTAAGCAGGAGAATAGTACATAGTTAGCGGGCTTTATTACCGTTTTGCATAGGCAATAGGATACTGGTCAAAAGCGCGCTGTCACAGATCACTCTGCAGAAACGCGCTCGACCATTTTCAACGGGCTAATTTCAACCCTCCGGCCTGAACATCAACACCGCCAACGGCGGCAGATTCAGCACCAGCGATTCGGGTTGTCCGTGGCTCGGTTCTGCCTCGCTAAACGCCCCGCCGCCATTGCCGTAATTCGAACCGGCGTACTTCTCCGAATCACTGTTGATCAGCTCGGTCCAGCGCCCGGCGAATGGTACGCCGATGCGGTAGGCCTCACGCGGGATCGGCGTGAAGTTGGCCACGACCAATACCGGCCGGCCGTCTGAACTCCAACGCAGCCAGGCGTAAACACTGTTGATGGCATCGTCGCCAATCAGCCACTGGAAGCCAGCCGGTTTGTGGTCCTGATCGTGCAGGGCTGGCTCTTCGCGGTAGAGCTGGTTGAGGTCAGCCACCAGTTTCTGCACACCCTGGTGCTCAGGGTATTGCAGCAAATACCAGTCGAGTTGCTGATCGTGATTCCACTCACGCCACTGACCGAACTCGCAGCCCATGAACAGCAGCTTCTTGCCCGGATGCCCCCACATGAAACTGAGGTAGGCGCGCAGGTTGGCGAACTTCTGCCAGCGGTCGCCGGGCATCTTGTCGATCAGCGAGTGCTTGCCATGAACCACTTCGTCGTGGGAAATCGGCAGGATGAAACGTTCGGACCACGCATACATCAAGCCGAAACTCAGCTCGTTGTGGTGATGGGCGCGGTACACCGGATCCTGCTGAATATAATGCAGCGAATCGTGCATCCAGCCCATGTTCCATTTGTAATCGAAACCCAGCCCGCCCTGTTGCGTCGGTTGGCTAACACCTGGCCATGCGGTGGATTCTTCGGCAATCACCAGCGCACCCGGCGCTTCTAGGTTGACCACGTCGTTGAGGTGGCGCAGGAAGTCGATGGCTTCGAGGTTCTCGCGGCCGCCATGACGGTTCGGCACCCACTCGCCGGCTTTGCGCGAATAATCACGATAGAGCATCGACGCCACTGCATCGACACGCAGGCCATCAATGTGGAAATGCTTGAGCCAGTGCAGCCCCGAAGCGAGCATGTAACCGTGCACTTCGGTGCGACCAAGGTTGTAGATCAGCGTGTCCCAATCCTGGTGAAAACCTTCCTGCGGATTCCCGTATTCGTACAGCGCGGTGCCGTCGAATTGGGCCATGCCGTGGGTGTCGGTCGGGAAATGCGCCGGGACCCAGTCAAGAATCACGCCGATGTCCGCCTGGTGGCAGGCATTGATGAATGCCGCGAAATCATCCGGCGAACCGTAACGCGCGCTCGGGGCGAATTGCGACAGCAGTTGATAGCCCCACGAACCGCCAAACGGATGCTCCATGATCGGCATCAGTTCGATGTGGGTGAAGCCCAGCTCCTTGACGTACGGAATCAACCGCTCGCCCAACTCGTGCCAGGTGTACTGGCGCGCCACTTCGCCGAGATCGTCGAGTTCGCACTGCCAGGACCCGGCGTGCAATTCGTAGATCGACAGCGGCGCGCTCGCCTTCTGACGGTCGAGGCGCGCCTCCATCCAGGCGTGGTCCTGCCAATCGATGCTCAGCGGTGCAGCCACTTTCGAGGCAGTGTCCGGTGGCAGCGTGGTCGCCAGTGCCATCGGGTCTGCCTTCAACGGCAGAATACCGTGGGCACCCAGGATCTCGTATTTGTAAGCCTCCCCCGCCTGCAGACGCGGGATGAACAATTCCCAGACGCCGGTCGGGTGACGCAAACGCATCGGATGACGGCGGCCGTCCCAGTTGTTGAAGTTGCCGACCACAGAGACCCGTTTGGCGTTCGGCGCCCACACGGCAAACCGCACGCCGTCCACACCGTCGACAGTTTTCAGCTGCGCGCCCAGGCAACTGCTCAGGTCTCGGTGGTTGCCTTCGGCGAACAGGTACAAGTCCATTTCGCCAAGCAACGGCCCGAAGCTATAAGGGTCTTCGGAAAGCTGTTCACCACCGGCCCAGCGAACGCGCAGCTGATAAGGTTGCGCGCGGTCGAAATGCCCGACGAACAGCCCCGGCGTCTGCGTGTTCTCAAGGCTGCCAAGCTCTTCGCCGGTGTCCTTGGCCACTACCTGCACGCTTAACGCGTCTGGCAGATACGCCCGAATGAATTGCCCGCCGGCGTTATCGCCATGGGGGCCGAGAATCGAGAAAGGGTCATGGTGCTCAGCGCGTACCAATGCGTCGATGTCTTGCGCATTGGGCATCAGCGCCTCTTGAGCGTGACCCTGTTCCTTGTTCGAGAAACTCATGACTATTCTCCACCAAGTTCGGAAAAGGGTTTAAGCCCACTTAATAATCCATACAAACCGTGCAGCGGCACCGGCAACCAGGTCGGGCGATTTTCCGCTTCGTACGCCACTTCATAGGCTGCCTTTTCCAGACCGAACAACGCCAGCGCGGCGTCCTCGCCTTCCGGATCTTGCCACGCATGACCAAGACTAGCTGCCGCCAGCCGATAAGCGTCGACAAAGGCCTGTTTTGCTTCAGTCAAATAACGATCGGACACTCGCTGGCGGGCATCCTGTGCTTCATCGGTGTTATCGACGTTGTGCACGTTGATCGCCATGGCCGCCGCGTAATCGAACGAGCGCAGCACACCGCTAACATCCTTGTACGGGCTGTGTTTGCCCCGACGTTCCGACAGTGGACGGGCCGGTTCGCCTTCAAAATCGATCAGGTAAGCATCGCCCTTGATCACCAGCACCTGACCCAAGTGCAAGTCGCCATGGACACGGATGCGCAGGCCGCCGGTGGCTTTTTTGCCGAGCTCCTGCACATGGGCCAGGATGACTTTCTTGTTGTCCAGCAGCCGTGTGACCATGGCCTGGTCTGCACTGTTCAGCTCATGCTGGTGTTCCTGAAGCAATTTCAAGGCGCGCTCGACTTGAGCCGCGACATCCTTGGCCGAAGCCAACGCGTCCTTTTCGCTGGTCACCTGCGGGGCGAAATCCGCGTCATCGGTCGGCGCGGCCAGCACCTGGTGCATTTCGCCCAGACGCTGGCCGAGCATCCCGGCGAAATCACGCAATTCGCCGAGCGCGTTGTAATGCTGTTCCTGCTCGGACATGGCGTCTGCCAGCTCATCGCGCAGCGCTCGTTCGAGGTTGTTCTGTGTCCATTCCCATGCGTCGCCCTGATTGCTCAGATAACCCTGGGCGATCATCAGCAAGTTGTCCTCGCCCTGGGCATCGCGACGCACCACCGAACCCAACAGCGGCGAAATATTGCTGAAGCCGGCGTTGGTCAGGTACGCGCTCATTTCCAGCTCCGGGTGCACACCCGAGGCGACCTTGCGGATCAGCTTGAGTACCATGCTGCTGCCGATCACCACTGAACTGTTGGACTGCTCGGCGGACAAATAGCGCACTTCCGATTCGCCAGTCAGGCCAAGTTTGGCCAGCTCTGCGGTCGGTTCGAAACGAATTTCGCCGCCGTCCGAAGGCAACACGGTGTTGTCCTGCATGCCTTGCAGCACCGCACGGATGAAGTTCTCGAGGCTGAACGCGTCGGTGATCAAGCCGACCTGCGGCCCGCGTCGAACCCGCGACAACGCCAACTGCTGTGGCAGCGCCGGGCCGACCTGATCATCAGCCATAAAGCCAAACGGCAATTGATAACGACTGGTCTGGCCGCCGCTGGTGACTTCGATTTCACTCAATAGCACCGGATGCTGGGCATCACCGAAACGCACACCATAGGCGAGGTTGACCTTCTCGATCGCCGTATCCTTACCGGCATACCAGCGTCGATTTTGCAGCCAGTTCGGCAGAATGCTCTGCTCCAGCGTGTCGCGAGACGGCGACTCGAGCAGCTCTTCCATGCGTTTTTTCAACACCAGGGTGGTGAAGTCCGGCAGGCTTTGCGCCGGTTCTACGTGCCAGGTGGGCATTTGATTCTCCGCAGCGAGTCCAAACCAATAAAAGCCGTAAGGCGCCAGGGTCAGAAGAAAATTCAGTTGGCCAATCGGCGGGAACGCATTGCCGCCAAGCATTTCCACGGGAACCATGCCAACGTAAGCCGACAAGTCGAGTTCCGCTGCCTGGGCGCTACGGGACACGTTGGCCACGCACAGGATGATTTCGTGTTTGCCGTCCGCCCCGGTGAATTCACGGGTATACGCCAGAATCCGCCGGTTGCTCGGCGAGAGCATTTTTATCGTGCCGCGCCCGAAGGCCTTCGACTGTTTGCGCACGGCGAGCATGCGCCGTGTCCAGTTGAGCATCGAATGCGGATCGCCGGACTGGGTCTCGACGTTGACCGACAGATAACCGTATTGCGGGTCCATGATCGGTGGCAGCACCAGGCTCGCCGGGTCGGCGCGGGAGAAGCCGCCGTTGCGATCGATCGACCATTGCATCGGCGTGCGCACGCCATCGCGGTCGCCGAGGTAAATGTTGTCGCCCATGCCGATCTCGTCACCGTAATACAGCGTCGGCGTGCCCGGCATCGACAGCAGCAGCGAGTTGAGCAATTCAACGCGGCGACGGTCACGTTCCATCAACGGCGCCAGGCGCCGGCGAATACCCAGATTGATCCGCGCCCGACGGTCGGCCGCGTAGTAATTCCACAGGTAATCACGCTCTTTGTCGGTGACCATTTCCAGCGTCAATTCATCGTGGTTGCGCAGGAAAATCGCCCACTGGCAATTAGCTGGAATTTCCGGCGTCTGGCGCAGAATGTCGGTAATCGGGAAACGGTCTTCCTGAGCCAACGCCATGTACATGCGCGGCATCAACGGGAAGTGGAACGCCATGTGGCATTCGTCGCCGTTGAGACCCTGTTTATCGGTGTCACCAAAATACAGCTGCGTGTCTTCCGGCCATTGGTTGGCCTCGGCGAGCAACATGCGGTCTGGATAATTGGCATCGATTTCGGCGCGAATCTGCTTGAGAACGTCGTGGGTCTCGGGCAGGTTCTCGTTGTTGGTGCCGTCGCGCTCGATCAGGTACGGGATCGCATCCAGACGCAGGCCATCAATGCCCATGTCGAGCCAGTAGCGCATCACCGACAACACCGCTTTCATGACCTGCGGGTTATCAAAATTCAGGTCCGGCTGGTGGGAATAGAAACGGTGCCAGAAATACTGCTCGGCGACCGGGTCCCACGTCCAGTTGGATTTCTCGGTGTCGAGAAAGATGATGCGTGTGCCGTCGTACTTGTGATCGTCATCGGACCACACGTAAAAGTCTCGCGCCGCCGAGCCTTTCTTGGCTTTGCGCGCGCGCTGAAACCAGGCGTGTTGATCGGAGGTGTGGTTGATGACCAGCTCGGTGATCACCCGCAAACCACGGCTGTGCGCTTCGGAAATGAACCGCTTGGCATCGGCCATGGTGCCGTAGTCGGGATGCACACCACGATACTCGGCGATGTCGTAGCCGTCGTCGCGGCGTGGCGAGGGATAAAACGGCAGCAGCCAGATCGTGTTGACGCCCAGATCGGCGATGTAATCGAGTTTGGCGATGAGGCCGGGAAAGTCACCGATCCCGTCGTTGTTGGAGTCGAAAAAAGATTTGACGTGTACCTGATAGATCACCGCATCCTTGTACCAGAGCGGGTCCTTGATAAAGGTAGCTCCATTGGATTTCTTCGCCATTTGAAACTCCTGTTGAAATCGAAAAATGCCGCTGAACCGATCACCATTTCAGACGCGATGATTAACCTGTGGGAGCGAGCCTGCTCGCGATGGCGGCGGTACATTCAGCACATGTATTGCCTGACACACCGCTATCGCGAGCAGGCTCGCTCCTACAGTTTTTGGTCTCAAACGGTGATGCGCCAAATCCCGAACGGCTGCACAGCCGGGTCTAACCGCATGAACTGATACTTGCCATGCCAGGTCCAGCGATGGCCATTCATCAAGTCTTCGCCCTGCGTGGCGGCGTCGTCAGGCAGGCCCATTTCCCAAAGCGGCAATTCGAAGTTGGCTTCCTGCACGTTATTCGGATCAAGGTTGACCGCGACCAGGATGAAGTTGCTGCCACCCTCGCTGCGCTTGCCGAAGTACAGAATGTTGTCGTTCCAGGCGTTATAGATCGTCAGGCCGAGGTGCGTGTGCAAGGCCGGGTTCTGTCGGCGAATGCGATTGAGCTGAGCGATCTCGGCAATGATGTTGCCCGGCGCGTTGAAATCCCTCGGACGAATCTCGTACTTCTCGGAGTTGAGGTATTCCTCTTTGCCCGGTACCGGCGCCGACTCGCACAACTCGAACCCGGAATACATGCCCCACAAACCTGAACCCATGGTCGCCAGCGCCGCACGAATGAGAAAGCCGGGACGCCCGGACTGATGCAGGAACGGCGGGTTGATGTCTGGCGTGTTGACGAAGAAATTCGGCCGGTAGCATTCGCGCCAAGGCGACTCGTTCAACTCGGCGAGGTAAGTAGAGAGTTCGTATTTGGTGTTGCGCCAGGTGAAGTAGGTGTAACTCTGGGAGTAACCGACTTTGCCCAACCGCGCCATCATTGCCGGGGTGGTAAACGCCTCGGCCAGAAAAATTACTTCCGGATGCAGTGCGCGCACATCGGCAATCAGCCACTGCCAGAACGGCAAAGGTTTAGTGTGCGGATTGTCCACACGGAAAATCTTCACGCCCTCTTCGACCCATCCCACGACCACGTCGCGCAATTCCACCCAAAGGCTCGGAATCGCATCGGCGGCGTAGAAGTCGACGTTGACGATGTCCTGGTATTTCTTCGGCGGGTTTTCCGCGTATTTGATCGTGCCGTCCGGCCGCCAGTTGAACCAGCCCGGATGTTGCTTGAGCCATGGATGATCCTGAGAGCACTGAATGGCGAAATCGAGGGCAATTTCCAGACCGTGGTCGGCAGCAGCCGCCACCAGCCGACGGAAGTCTTCGCGGGTGCCAAGCTGCGGATGAATGGCCTCGTGACCGCCCTCCTCACTGCCGATCGCGTAAGGGCTGCCCGGATCATCAGGGCCAGCGGTCAGCGAGTTGTTCGGGCCTTTGCGAAAGCTGCGGCCGATCGGGTGAATCGGCGGGAAGTACAACACGTCGAAACCCATGTCCTGAATCATCGGCAGTCGCGCATGCACATCGTTGAATGTGCCGTGGCGAGCCGGATCATCAGTGATCGAGCGCGGAAACAGTTCATACCAGCTGGCGAACTGCGCGAGCTCGCGCTCGACGTCCACCGGGAACTCCGGGCTGTGGCTGAGGAAGGCACGATGATCGGCCTGCTGCATCAGATCAGCGCTACGTTGGTGCAAAAACAGCGCGACCTGCTCGGTTTCGAGCAGCCCGGACAATTCATGATGCAGCGCCGCGAGGTCTTCGCTCAACTGGCCTTCAGTGCGCTCTGCCGCTTGCTGGACGTGATTGCGGCCTTCCTGCAATTCCAGGCTCACGGGCACTGCCGCAAGATGCTTTTTCTCAAGCTCATAGCAGAACGTGGCGAAATGATCGATCCAGGCCTCGATGCAATAAACGTAGCGGCCTTGTTGCGCCACCTGAAAGCGACCTTCCCAGCCATTGTTGCCAAGTTCTTCCATGACTTCGCTTTGCCAGGTCTCATCACCCTCGGCACGCCAGCGGATGCGCACGGCCAGCTTATCGTGGCCATCGGCAAACACCTTGCTGGTTACCACTACGTCCTGGCCAACCACGGCCTTGACGGCAAACTGCCCACCATCAAGGATCGGCATGGTGTCTTCAATCGCGATGCGCGGCAGGAGTAACGCCTGTGCCAGCGGGATGTGCGGGTTATAGCTAAGTTCTGTAGTGCCTTCAGCAGTCATCGAGCATCTCTCCTTAACGCCCCATGGACGCTCATTGTCTGATCATCGTTCTCACAAGGCGGTCTGCCCCGGTATGAACTCGCTTAGGTTCCGAGCTATGGCCGTGAGTAAAAGTTCACGCGGATATCGGGGGGAATCAATTCCGTTGCGTGGTGGTCAATCGACTTAAGCACGTCTCACGCCATGTGCCACCAGGAGGCTTCAACGATGACACTTCCCAACCCGGTAGAAACGCCCGATCCGAACATCGACGACCCGGTCATCCCGCCGACCGATCCGCAACCGGTCCCTGAGCAGGAACCGCCAGGGACTACGCCACCGCCTCGGGAGGATCCGCCGGATACGATGCCGCCGGTGGTGGTTGCGGCCGAGTAAATCCCCAACGCATTCCCACGCCCGGCGTGGGAATGACTTACCTCTACGGCCGGTCCTGATCGCCGTTCTTGTCAAATACCCGCACAATCTTCGGCATCACGCTGAATACCACCAGCGCCAGCAAAGTACTCACCACCGCCGTCGCTTCGCGGCCCATACCGGCCGACACACCAATGGCGGCGGTCATCCATAAGCCTGCCGCAGTGGTCAGGCCTTTGACGTGACCCATATCACCACCGGTATTCTTCAGAATGGTACCGGCGCCGAGGAAGCCAATGCCGGCGATCACACCCTGCAATACACGGCTCATGGCGTCTGCCTGGGAACCGGACATCTGCGGGACCAGCACGAACAACGCGGCGCCCATCGCCACCAGCATGTGCGTACGAACGCCGGCGGCCTTGCCCTTCTGCTCTCGCTCAAATCCGAGAATGCCGCCCAGAATGGCCGCCATGAGCAGTCTGACGGTGATGCGTGTCAGTTGAGAGGCATCACCGATGTCAGCGAATTCAGATTGCAGCGTTACCCATACTTCGTCACACCAGGCGTCCATGAAGCCTCCTTGTCATAAATGTGTAGTACATGGACCGCAAGGACCATTAATCAGTTGCACAGAACGATGCCGCGCACACGCGTCCTAATAGATCACCACTCCCGCTAAAAAGGATGCCTGCCATGCCTGTCCGCACCCAGGATCAAACCGCTTTTTTCACCAGTGATAATGGCGAGGAAATTCGTCTGGCGCCGGATTTGACCGTAATTACCGATCATGAGATGCGTATGTCGGCGGTGGACCTTGATGGCAAACGTGTCTTCATTACAGAAGCTGAAGCTGACTTGTTGACCGTAGCAGGTGCAACGGACGGTCGTGAGAATCTGAAGGAAACCGACAGTGATTCGGTGGTCTGATTGCCGCCTGCGCCCCAGTCCTTTCAGGTAAGGCGCCTGCAGCTCAAGTGTTTCGACTCGTCGCAAACAGCGGATCAGCGAGCATCTGATCCGCTTTTTTTCGCAAAGCCTGAGTCTGTTATGCAAACAGAGCATCGCTCATAGTTCAGCGGCCTGATGGAGGCTGTTGAGCTGAAGACCATGAGCGAAAGAATCCCCGTCCAAACGATTGAACCGTCCTCATTCCTGAAAGACGATTGGCCTTCGCGTCCGCCGATCAGGGCTAAATCGACCGACAACCTGATTCACACCCGCAGCTTTACCGGCCTCTTTCGAAACATGCGCATCACCGGTGCAGGCTTCCTGTTCCTGCTTTTTTTCGGCACGGTATGGTTGAACTGGGGTGGTCGTCAGGCGGTGCTCTGGGACCTGGCCGAAAGCAAATTCCACATTTTCGGCGCAACCTTCTGGCCGCAGGATTTCATCCTGCTCTCGGCTCTGCTGATCATCGCTGCGTTCGGGTTATTCGCGATCACGGTGTTCGCCGGCCGAGTCTGGTGTGGCTACACCTGTCCGCAAAGCTCCTGGACATGGATCTTCATGTGGTGCGAAAAAATCACCGAAGGCGAACGCAATCAGCGCATCAAATTGCAAGCCGCGCCGTGGACTTTGAACAAGCTGATGCGCCGCTCAGCGAAGCACACGATGTGGCTGGCCATCAGCCTGTTGACCGGCCTGACGTTTGTTGGCTACTTCACGCCAATTCGTCCGCTCGCCGAAGAACTGCTGACCTTGCAGATTGGCGGCGTCAGCCTCTTCTGGGTGATGTTTTTCACCGGCGCGACCTACATCAACGCCGGCTGGCTACGCGAAGCGGTGTGCATGCACATGTGCCCCTATGCGCGGTTCCAGAGTGTGATGTTCGACAAGGACACTCTGACCGTTTCCTACGACGCCGCGCGTGGCGAAAACCGTGGTGCGCGCAAGCGTGAAGTGGTGCCGGCCATGGTTGGCCTGGGCGACTGCATTGACTGCCAGCTCTGTGTGCAGGTCTGTCCGACGGGCATCGACATACGCGACGGCCTGCAAATGGAGTGCATCGGTTGCGCTGCGTGCATCGACGCCTGCGATTCGATCATGGACAAAATGGGCTACGCGCGCGGTCTGATCAGCTACACCTCCGAACGGGAGTTGCAGGGCGGCAAGACCCACCTGCTTCGGCCGCGATTGATCGGCTACACCGCGGTGTTGCTGATCATGGTCGCGGCCCTCATGGTTTCCCTGGTGCAACGGCCGATGGTCTCGCTGGACGTGAGCAAGGACCGTGGCTTGTTCCGTGAAAACAGTCAGGGCCAGATCGAAAACATTTACAGCCTGAAGGTCATCAACAAGACGCAGCAGCGTCAGGATTACCGGCTGATGCTGGAAAATGCCGAAGGCTTTGTGTTGCAGGGCAAGACCGAACTGAGCCTCGCGCCGGGGGAGATTGTCGACGTGCCGGTTTCAGTGGCGATGACCATGGAACGGCCAGGCAGCAGTTCGCAAGGTATCGGCTTCAGGATTGTCGACAGTGATGAGCCACAGATTTACAGCGTGGCGACGAGCCGCTTTGTTGCACCGATGAATCGCTGAGTCGTTAAACTGCTGCGGCGCGATGAGACCGCCTCGACTTCAATGATGAAACTGCCCGGGCTTCGAATGAAACGCTACGAAAAATTCGCCGATGACATCGCTGAACTGATCCGCTCCGGCGTCCTCGGCCCTGGCGAGCGCGTGCCCTCGGTGCGCTACGCCAGCCAGACTTACGCTGTGAGCCCCTCGACTGTGTTCCAGGCCTATTACCTGCTCGAGCGCCGTGGCCTGATTCGCGCCCGCCCGCGTTCCGGCTACTTCGTCAATGCCCACGCGCCGACCTCGTTCTGCGAACCGGTGATCAGCCATCAGGCTAACGAATCGACCGAAGTGGACGTCAGCGAACTGGTGTTCTCGGTCCTCGACTCCATCAAGGACCCGAACACGGTGCCCTTCGGCTCGGCATTCCCCAGCCCTGCCCTGTTTCCTCTGCAGCGCCTGTCGCGCTCGTTGTCCAGCGCCACACGCGACATGGACCCGCGCATGGTCGTCACCGATCTTTCGCCGGGCAATCCGCAACTACGCCGGCAAATCGCCCTGCGCTACATGGTCGGCGGCTTGATGCTGCCGATGGAAGAATTGCTGATCACCAATGGCGCACTGGAAGCATTGAATCTGTGCCTGCAAGCCGTCACCGAACCCGGCGATCTGGTGGCCATCGAAGCCCCGGCGTTCTATGCCTGCCTGCAAATCCTCGAACGGCTGAAACTCAAAGCGGTGGAAATTCCCGTGCACCCGCGCGACGGCATCGACCTTGACGTGCTCGCGCAAACCCTTGAACGCCATCCGATCAAGGCCTGCTGGTGCATGACAAGTTTCCAGAATCCCATCGGCGCGACCATGCCTGAGGCGAAGAAACAGGAACTGGTTGAACTGTTGCGCAAGCATCAAGTACCTCTGATCGAGGATGATGTTTACGCCGAGCTTTATTATGGGCAACACGCGCCGAAACCGGCCAAGGCCTTTGATACCGAAGGTTTGGTGATGCATTGCGGTTCGTTCGCCAAGAGCCTGGCCCCCGGTTACCGAATTGGCTGGGTGGCGGCTGGACGCTATGCGCAGAAGATCGAACGGTTGAAGTTAATGACCTCGCTGTGCGCATCGATGCCGGCTCAGGCGGCTATTGCCGATTACTTACAGCATGGCGGCTATGACCGGCATCTGCGCAAATTGCGTTATGCGCTGGAGGAACAGCAGAGCGCGATGCTCGCGGCCATCGGCAAGTATTTCCCGGCTGAGACACGGGTGAGTCAGCCGGCGGGCGGGTATTTCCTGTGGCTGGAATTGCCGGGGCAGATGGATTCGTTGAAATTGTTTCAGATGGCGCTGGCGCAGGGCATCAGCATCGCGCCGGGGCCGATATTTTCACCGACGCAGCGATTCAGGAATTGTATTCGGTTGAACTATGGAAGTCCTTGGGATCAAGTCTCCGAAAAGGCAATGGAAGCGCTGGGGCGAATTGTTCGGTCGTTTTGAGGGGACAGTCGGCGTTTCTTCCAACAAAGGTTGAGGCTACGCGTCCGCACCGCTTATCTCGCAGCCTATGAAGACATGGCGAATCCGGCCAAAGAGTCAGCATTATTACGTGCAATCTTCCTCCGAAGCTTTGGGTCCGAATTATAAACGTTCAACGCCGTCCGCACGTCGATGCTGTTTGTAACTTCTAAAAATTCCGGTTCGGTATGCTCAAGATGATCTGCAGATGCATTACCCGTAAGCATAGTCCTGGATCTCGTGCCCATCGCTACAGGTAATACTTTTTCTTTCCGACGACTATCAATAGTCAGCGCAGCATCCTCAAGCTCCTGTCGATCTGGGTGAATATAGTAATAATCATCGGTTTTATTCTTGAGCTGATGGCTCACCTCATGAACCAGCACACGTGCGAGTTCGGAAACGGCCATATTTGAATACATTAGGTTTATATAAATTTTACGGCGCCGGTCTCCACCCAGAACAAAGGCTTCGGCATAGCCGTTTTCACCCTCAGACGCATAGAATGCAACGATCTTGGATGGTTTTTTTAATAATTTCTCAAAGAGCAACTCCATCTCTCTATAGCGATTCGTCAACGCAAGAACTTCTTCAGACTTTACCGATCCAAAATAAGCTTCATATTTTTGTTGATCATAACTCCTTTCGCCCAACTTATTCGCCGCATTTTTCACGGCTTGCCGCGCGACTGACAAACTTTGCACTAAAAAATCAGCAAATTGCGGCCGGCTCATTCTTATTTTATTCAAGCCTCTGTGCTGAACCAAGTGATTAATCTTAAATTTTTTCTCTAACCGATAATCCAGATATCTGGACAAAAGCGGGAAGTTTCCTTGCTCATCAAAATAAACAGCCGGATTATCCCTGACAAATCGATAAAAATTAATTCCATCTACATTGCCGGCTGGATCAGGATTCAGCCACCGCTGTAACCAAGGAGCGTAATACCGCGCACCATAGTAATAGAGCCCGGTTGCATCCCGTTCCTTCCCGGAATAGCGAATCGTTTTGTAGCTGGTTTCAACCTTATTCCGCCCGGCCAACCACGCCGTACCGCCGAATGGGTAATAAATTTCCTGGCTGATCGGTTTTGCCTCAGCGTCAACTTCAATGGCGCTTGAGCCCAGATGATCATCGAAGCAATAACGCAGTTGGTCATTCTCGACGCCGCCCGGTGCTGGACTGTCCCAGTGCAGCAGTCTTACCGAACAGCGGCCGGCCTGAACGCTGACCACTTGCAAGTTCTCGCCGGTGGCGCTGTTGCTGTGCAGTTCGAGGCCCGGCAGGTATCGTACTTCGTCGCTGTGGATGATGGATTTCGCTGCAGCAGTGCGGCATTTGCGGACACGCTTTCCTTCATGATCGTAACGGTAAAACTCCCTGTCACCGGGCGCGTCGCTTCGAGCAACCTGCACCACTTCTGTCAACTCATTACGGCCATTCCACTGCAAGGACTGACCCGGCTGCAACTCGAGCAAATTGCCGCGGGCATCGAAAAGTCCGTCCAGCTCCGCCCCCGGCCGGCCTTTGATGCTGCGATTACTGTGCGCAGCCACTTGCATGGTCAGCGTGTCATTCACCGCCCCTTGATGAACCCGTTGCAGCAAATTGCCCGCCGCATCATAAAAATAAGTTTCGGTGTAGTTACACCAACGGCTGCTGTCGGCCGAGCCGAAGTCTTGCCACGCCGGCAATGCAGGGCCCAATGACGGTCTGGCAGATTCCCAGCCTGTGGCTTTGATCAGTTGGTACAGCGTGTCGTAGGTGAGATGTCGGACGGGTTCGATGCGTTGGTTGGCCGAGTACTGGATGGGTAACGCGGCGTCGGTGATGTTTATGATGTTGCCGGCGGGGTCGTAGCAGTAGCTCAGTTTTTGCAGAAACTGGCCATTGGGGGCCTGATTGGCGAGCGTCAGGAGATGTCCGTTGGCCAGGTCATAGCTGGAAACTGTGCGTATTCCATTACCAGCCAGTTCCTCGAGGACCTGGCCGG
>NZ_JMCL01000027.1 GCF_000690905.1 Pseudomonas sp. Ant30-3
GGTTATCGCGTCGATCATTGCTTGGTTGTGCCAGTCGGGCGACGGCGTCTCTAACGTTTCACTCATGTGAATCTCCAATGACACAGCAGATTGTTGCTGTCAGTCATTGTCGAGCGAGGCGAGGCCGCGTTGGCGGTACATAGTTAAGGCATCGCGCCGAGACATGTCGATCACCAATGTCCAGACGAAAAAAAACCGCCGAAACCGGCGGTTTTTTTGTGTCACGTCAAACCTTACTCTTCGAGGCTGCCCATGGCCGTGGTGTTGAAGCCACCGTCCACGTACATGATTTCACCGCTGATGCCGGACGCCAGGTCCGAGCACAGGAAGGCGCCGGCGTTGCCGACTTCGTCGATGGTGACGTTGCGACGCAGCGGGGTTTGCGCTTCGTTGGCGGCCAGCATCTTACGGAAGTTCTTGATGCCGGAAGCGGCGAGGGTGCGGATCGGGCCAGCCGAAACACAGTTGACGCGGGTGCCGTCCGGGCCCAGGGAGCCAGCGAGATAACGTACGCCAGCTTCCAGCGAAGCCTTGGCCATGCCCATCACGTTGTAGTTGGGCATGGTGCGCTCGGCGCCCAGGTACGACAGGGTCAGCAGGCTGCCATTGCGGCCTTTCATCATCTCGCGACCGGCCTTGGCCAGGGCCACGAAGCTGTAGGCGCTGATGTCGTGAGCGATGCGGAAACCTTCGCGGGTGGTGGCTTCGGTGAAGTCGCCATCCAGTTGGTCGCCAGGGGCGAAGCCGACGGAGTGCACGATGCAATCCAGACCGTCCCACTTCTTGCTCAAGGCTTCGAAGACCTTGGCGATTTCTTCATCGCTGGCCACGTCGCACGGGAAGCACAGCTCAGGTTTCGAGCCCCAGCCTTGTGCGAATTCTTCAACACGACCTTTCAGTTTGTCGTTCTGATAAGTGAAGGCAAGCTCAGCGCCCTCGCGATGCATGGCGGCAGCGATGCCGGATGCGATGGACAGCTTGCTGGCGACACCGACGATCAGTACGCGCTTACCGGCGAGAAAACCCATGTGTTGCTCCTCTCTTTCAGGTTATTGCGCAGTGGCTGGTGCCAGGAAAGCGGCTTCCAGCAACTGCTGTGTATACGGATGTTGGGGGGCGGCAAAAATACTTTGCGCGTCTCCCTGTTCGACCACTTGGCCATGCTTGACCACCATCAGCTGGTGGCTCAGCGCTTTGACGACAGCCAGGTCATGGCTGATAAACAGATACGTCAGGTTGTACTTGCTTTGCAGTGAACGCAGCAGCTCCACCACTTGCCGCTGCACTGTCCGGTCGAGCGCCGAAGTTGGCTCGTCCAGCAGAATCAGCGCCGGTTTGAGCACCAGGGCCCGGGCAATGGCGATACGCTGCCGCTGCCCGCCGGAAAATTCGTGGGGGTAGCGGTTCCGGGTGTCCGGGTCCAGACCTACCTCCTTGAGTGCCGCAATAATCGCTTGTTCCTGTTCCGCCTCGGTGCCCATCTTGTGGATCCGCAGGCCTTCACCCACAATCTGGCTGACACACATGCGCGGGCTCAGGCTGCCGAAAGGGTCCTGAAACACCACCTGCATTTCCCGGCGCAGCGGACGAACCTGTTGCTGCGTCAGGCAGTCTAGCTGCTTGCCCTCAAAACGGATGACACCTTTGCTGCCGATCAGCCGCAAAATCGCCAGACCGAGCGTCGACTTGCCGGATCCGCTTTCGCCAACGATCCCCAATGTCTGGCCCTGCGGCAGGCTGAAGTTGATGCCGTCGACCGCTTTGATGTGATCGACGGTCTTTTTCAGCAGGCCTTTCTTGATCGGGAACCAGACTTTCAGGTCCTCGACCTGCAGCAATGGCGGGCCTATTTCATTGGTCGCCGGCTTGCCGCTGGGCTCCGCTGCCAGCAGTTCCCGAGTGTACGGATGCTGCGGCGCGCGGAACAACTCTTCGCACGATGCCTGTTCGACGATGCAACCGCGCTGCATGACACATACGCGATGCGCAATTCTTCGCACCAGGTTCAAATCGTGACTGATCAGCAACAGTGACATGCCCAGACGGGCCTGCAATTCCTTGAGCAATTCGAGGATTTTCAGCTGAACGGTCACGTCCAGCGCAGTGGTGGGCTCGTCGGCAATCAGCAACTCTGGCTCGTTGGCCAGGGCCATGGCGATCATCACCCGCTGGCGCTGGCCGCCGGACAATTCATGGGGCAGGGCCTTGAGGCGTTTGTGCGGCTCGGGAATGCCGACCATTTCCAGCAGTTCCAGCGTGCGTCTGGTCGCGACTTTGCCGACCAGACCTTTGTGAATCCCCAGCACTTCGTTGATCTGCTTTTCGATCGAGTGCAGCGGATTGAGCGAGGTCATCGGCTCCTGGAAAATCATCGCGATCCGGTTGCCGCGAATGTGCCGGATGGTTTTCTCTTTCAGGCTCAGCAGGTCCTTGCCGGAATATTGAATGGTCCCGGACGGATGCCGCGCGAGCGGGTAGGGCAGCAGCCGCAGGATGGAATGCGCCGTCACCGATTTGCCGGAACCGCTTTCGCCCACCAGCGCCAGGGTTTCGCCGCGCTTGATATCGAAACTGATGCCTTCGACCACGCGCTGACAGCGTTCGCCGACGATAAATTCGACGGACAGGTCGCGCACTTCGATCAGATTGTCCTGATTCATTTCACTTCCTCGGGTCGAAAGCATCGCGAGCGGACTCGCCGATGAACACCAGCAAACTCAACATCAATGCCAGCACCGCAAACGCGCTCATGCCCAGCCACGGCGCTTGCAGGTTGGACTTGCCCTGAGCTACCAGCTCACCCAGCGACGGCGCGCCGGGCGGCAGGCCAAAACCGAGGAAATCCAGGGCAGTCAGCGTGCCGATGGCGCCGGTAAGAATGAACGGCATGAACGTCATGGTCGATACCATCGCGTTGGGCAGGATATGGCGGAACATGATCGCACCATTCTGCATCCCCAGCGCCCGGGCCGCGCGCACGTATTCGAGGTTGCGCCCGCGCAGGAACTCGGCACGCACCACGTCGACCAGGCTCATCCACGAGAACAGCAGCATGATCCCCAGCAGCCACCAGAAGTTCGGCTGCACGAAGCTGGCCAGAATGATCAGCAGATACAGCACCGGCAACCCGGACCAGATCTCCAGAAACCGCTGCCCCGCGAGATCGACCCAGCCGCCATAAAAGCCCTGCAACGCGCCGGCAATCACGCCAATGATCGAACTGAGAATGGTCAGCGTCAGGGCGAACAGCACCGAAATGCGGAAGCCGTAGATCACCCGGGCGAGCACGTCGCGGCCCTGGTCGTCGGTGCCGAGCAGGTTGTCTGCGGAGGGCGGAGCAGGGGCCGGGACCTTCAGGTCGTAATTGATACTTTGGTAACTGTAGGGAATCGGTGCCCAGAGCACCCAGGCATCTTTGGCCTTGAGCAGTTCGCGGATGTACGGACTCTTGTAGTTGGCCTCCAGCGGGAATTCGCCGCCGAACGCGGTTTCCGGGTAGCGCTTGAGTGCGGGGAAATACCAGCCGTCTTCGTAGTGCACCGCGAGCGGTTTGTCGTTGGCGATCAATTCGGCGCCGAGGCTCAAGCCGAACAGCACGAGGAACAGCCATAACGACCACCAGCCACGCTTGTTGGCCTTGAACAGTTCGAAACGGCGGCGATTGAGTGGGGACAGGTTCATCTCAATGCTCCCGGCTTTCGAAGTCGATCCGCGGATCGACAAAGGTGTAGGTGAGGTCGCCGATCAACTTCACGATCAAGCCCAGCAACGTGAAGATGAACAGCGTGCCGAACACCACCGGGTAATCGCGGTTGATCGCCGCTTCAAAGCTCATCAGGCCGAGGCCATCAAGGGAGAAGATCACTTCCACCAGCAGCGAGCCGGTGAAGAAAATGCCGATGAACGCCGACGGGAACCCTGCAATCACCAGCAACATGGCGTTGCGGAACACGTGGCCGTAGAGTACTCGGTGATTGGTCAGGCCCTTGGCTTTGGCCGTGACCACGTACTGTTTGTTGATTTCATCGAGGAAGCTGTTTTTGGTCAGCAAAGTCATGGTCGCGAAGTTGCCGATCACCAGCGCGGTGACCGGCAGGGCCAAGTGCCAGAAATAATCGAGGATCTTGCCGCCCATGGTCAGTTCATCAAAATTGTTGGAGGTCAGGCCGCGCAACGGGAACCAGTCGAAATAGCTGCCGCCGGCAAATACCACGATCAGCAAAATGGCGAACAGGAACGCCGGGATTGCGTAGCCGACGATGATCAGCGAACTGGTCCAGACGTCAAAATGGCTGCCGTGTCGCGTGGCCTTGGCGATCCCCAGCGGGATCGACACCAGGTACATGATCAGCGTGCTCCACAACCCGAGCGAGATCGACACCGGCATCTTTTCCTTGATCAGGTCGATGACCTTGGCGTCGCGGAAAAAACTGTCGCCGAAATCCAGCGTGGCGTAGTTCTTGATCATGATCCACAAGCGTTCCGGCGCCGATTTGTCGAAGCCGTACATGTGCTCGATTTCTTTCACCAGCGCCGGGTCCAGCCCCTGCGCCCCGCGATAAGCCGAGCCAGCCACCGACACTTCGGCACCGCCGCCGGCAATCCGGCTGGTCGCGCCTTCGAAACCTTCAAGCTTGGCGATCATCTGTTCCACCGGGCCACCGGGGGCAGCCTGGATGATCACAAAGTTGATCAGCAAAATGCCGAACAAGGTCGGGATGATCAGCAGCAGTCGCCGAAAAATATACGCCAGCATCTGATTACTCCGTGCCCGCAGGGTCGGCTTGCAGTTGGGTTTCGACTTCTACCGCCGGTTTCGCGTCCGGCTTGATCCACCAGGTATTGATGCCCACGTCATACTTGGGCGGGACCTTCGGATGGCCGATGTGATTCCAGTACGCCACGCGCCAGGTCTTGATGTGCCAGTTGGGGATCACGTAATAGCCCCATTGCAGCACGCGGTCCAGCGCGCGCGCGTGGGCCACCAGGCTTTTGCGCGAATCGGCGTTGATCAGTTGCTCAACCAGTTGATCGACCACCGGATCTTTCAGACCCATCGAGTTGCGGCTGCCAGGCTTGTCCGCCGCCGTAGACATCCAGAACTCGCGCTGCTCGTTGCCGGGCGAACTTGATTGCGGGAAGCCGCCGACCACCATGTCGAAGTCCCGCGAGCGCACCCGGTTGATGTACTGCGAGACGTCGACCCGGCGGATCACCAGCTCGATCCCCAGATCACTCAGGTTGCGTTTGAACGGCAGCAGCACCCGCTCGAATTCGGTCTGGGCGAGCAGAAACTCGATGCTCACCGGTTTGCCCGTGGCGTCGACCATCTTGTCGTCGACAATCCGCCAGCCGGCCTCCTGCAGCAGTTGGTAGGCCTTGCGCTGCTGGGTGCGAATCATGCCGCTGCCGTCGGTGACCGGGTTCTCGAAGGCCTCATTAAACACCTGGTCAGGGATTTTGCCGCGAAACGGGTCGAGGATCGCCAGTTGATCGGCATCCGGCAGACCGGTCGCCGCCATCTCACTGTTCTCGAAATAACTGCGGGTGCGCGCATAGGCGCCGTTGAACAGTTGTTTGTTAGTCCACTCGAAATCCAGCAACAGGGTCATCGCCTGACGCACGCGTATATCCTGGAACACCGGACGACGCAGATTGAACACAAAACCCTGCATGCCGGTCGGGTTGCCGTTGGGGATTTGTTCCTTGATCAGGCGACCTTCGGTGACGGCCGGAACGTTGTAAGCGTTGGCCCAGCTTTTGGCGGTCATTTCCAGCCAGTAATCGAATTGCCCGGCCTTGAGTGCTTCCAGCGCGACCGTGTTGTCGCGGTAATAGTCGGTCAACATCACGTCGAAATTGTAGAAACCGCGATTGACCGGCAGGTCTTTGCCCCAGTAATCCTTGACCCGCTCGTAACGAATCGAGCGTCCGGCCTTCACTTCACTGACTTTGTAAGGGCCGCTGCCCAACGGCATTTCCAGATTGCCCTTGTTGAAGTCGCGGGTGGCCCACCAGTGCTTGGGCAGCACCGGCAACTGACCGAGGATCAGCGGCAATTCGCGGTTATTGCTGTGCTTGAACTTGAACAGCACGGTGTTCGGGGTTTCCGCGATGACTTCGGCGACATCGGCGTAGTAGCCGCGATACAGCGGCGCGCCTTCCTTGGTCAGCATGTCGAAACTGAACTGCACGTCTTCGGCGTGGATCGGGTGGCCGTCGTGAAAGCGTGCTTCCGGGCGAAGGTAGAAGCGCACCCAACTGTTGTCAGGAGCCTTCTCGATCTTGCCCGCGACCAGTCCGTACTCGGTAAACGGTTCGTCCAGGCTCTGTTTGGCGAGAGTGTCGTAGATCAGGCTGATGTCATCGGCCGGCACGCCTTTGCTGATGAACGGGTTGAGGCTGTCGAAGCCACCGGAACCGGCCTGGCGGAATGTGCCGCCCTTGGGCGCGTCCGGGTTGACGAAGTCGAAGTGCTTGAAATCGGCTGGGTATTTCGGTGGCTCGTCGTACAAGGTCAGCGCATGTTGTGGGGCGGCGCAGGCCAGCCCGGCGAACAACAAGCCACCGGCCTGCAGGAGCAGGGCGCGTACAGGTTTCATCGATCTTTCTCCGAAGATTTCAACCACCATGCGCTCAGACCCAGGGTATAGGGCGGCGTGGTGATGAAGGCGAACCGGTTGCGGTAAGCCAGACGGTGATAATTGAGGTACCAGTTGGGAATGATGTAGTGCTGCCACAACAGGACCCGGTCCAGCGCTTTGCCGGCGGCGACTTGCTGGTCGCGTGTTTGTGCGGCGAGCAATTGCTCAAGCAGATGGTCGACCACCGGGTTGGCGATGCCGGCGTAATTTTTACTGCCCTTGATCCCGACCTGGCTGGAGTGAAAGTACTGCCACTGTTCCAGACCGGGGCTTAGCGTCTGGTTGAGCGTTAACAGGACCATGTCGAAATCGAATTGATCCAGGCGTTGTTTGTACTGGGCGCGGTCCACCGTGCGCAGCCGTGCGTCGATGCCGATGCTGGCGAGGTTCTCGACGTAGGGCTGAAGGATGCGTTCAAGATTGGGATTGACCAGCAGAATTTCCAGGCGCAGCGGCTGACCGTTGGCGTTCTCGACCCGTTGGCCATTGAGCTTCCAGCCAGCCTCGGCGAGCAGGTTCAGGCTTTTGCGCATGGTTTCCCGCGGGATGCCACGGCCATCGGTCTGCGGCAGGCTGAACGGTTCGGTCAGCAGCTTGACGGGAAGTTGCTCGCGAAACGGTGTGAGCATCAGCCATTCATGCCCGACCGGCAGCCCGGTCGCCGAGAATTCACTATTGGGGTAGTAACTCAGCGCCCGTTTATAGGCGCCGCTGAACAGCGTGCGGTTGGTCCATTCGAAGTCGAACATCAGCCCCAGGGCTTCACGGACCTTCTGGTCGGCGAAGGTCGCGCGCCGGCTGTTCATGAACAGGCCTTGGGTTTGCGTCGGGATCTGGTGCGGGATCTGCGCTTTGATCACATCGCCGCGACGCGCTGCCGGAAAGTTGTAGCCGTTCTGCCAGTTTTTCGCCTGATGCTCGATGTAGATATCAAATTCGCCGGCCTTGAAGGCTTCGAACGCGACGTCGCTGTCCCGATAGAATTCCACTTCCATGCGGTTGACATTGTATTTGCCGCGATTGACCGGCAGGTCTTTGCCCCAGTAATCCTTGACCCGTTCAAACACCAGTTGTCGTCCGGGTGTGACCGAGGTTATCCGATACGGCCCGCTGCCCAGCGGTGCTTCAAAGGTCGTGGCCTTGAAGTCGCGATTTTTCCAATAATGCTGCGGCAATACCGGCAACTCGCCCAAACGCAGGATCAGCAACGGATTACCGGCGCGCTTGAAAACAAAACGGATGCGGTGCGGGTTGAGCACATCGACCCGCAACACTTCCTGCAGATTGGTGCGGTACTGCGGGTGACCTTCCTTGAGCAACAGGCGGTAGGAAAACGCCACGTCGTACGCAGTGATCGCAATGCCATCGTGAAACCGCGCCTCGGGGCGCAGATTGAACACCACCCAGCTGCGGTCTTCGGCATATTCCACCGAACGCGCGATCAGCCCGTAGCTGGACGTCGGTTCATCGCCGGAGGGCGCGTACTGGCCGGTGCCAACCATCAGCGGCTCATTCAGCTCGTTGATGCCGTACTGCAGGAAATTGGCCGTGCCGACCGGGCTGGTACCCTTGAATGTGTAGGGGTTGAGCGTATCGAAGGTGCCAAACGCCATCACCCGCAATGTTCCGCCCTTGGGCGCTTGCGGGTTGACCCAATCGAAGTGGGTAAATCTGGCCGGGTACTTGAGTGTGCCGAACTGCGCATAACCATGGCTTTCGCTGATCGTCGCGCTTGCGGGAGAGCTCAAGGCCAGGCTGATCAGGCAGAGAAGGAGAGGACGCTTCAAGTCAGAGGTTCGATCCAGGCGGCTTGGGCTAAGTGGACCGTACAGTAACAGCTTGTATGGGCAGGAAAAAGACACTGAATTAATGCGTTGTTAATTGCGGACGCGATCGCCCGGAGAACACAGTATTTGTGAAGGTCTTGCTCGCCACTGGAATCTCTGCAACCGCGAGATTTCAGCGGACCTCGAATCGCAGGCAAAAAAAAGCCCCTGAACGTCAGGGGCTCCTTTTAATGCGGCGAGGACACCGTCAGCATCTGTCCCGGCTTCAGCGCTTGGCCAACCCGAGGGTTCCAGCGCTTGAGGTGCTGCATTTCCACATTGAACCGCTTGGCCACCATGTACAACGAGTCGCCTTGCTTGACCTTGTACTGAGTCTGCGCCTTTTTGCTGGACTTGCCGGCGGACTTGCTGTTTGCCGCCACGACGGTATTAACCCGTCCGGAGCCACGTTTCGAGGTGTCCTGCATGACCAGCGTCTGGCCAACCTTGAGGTTTTTGCCAGACGTCTTGTTCCAGCGCTGCAGGTCCTTGACGTCAACCTTGTTGGCCTTGGCGATTGTGCCCAGGTTGTCGCCGCGTTTGACCCGATAGGCGCGTTTGAGGCTGGCAATCTCGTTGCGATCAACACCCTCGAAGACCGGTTTTAGCGGCTTCTGGCTGATCAATTCGTCCGGTCGCATGGTCGACAGGCTGGCAGTCAGCAGTTGCGCTTTCGATGTCGGCACCAGCAAATGCTGAGGACCGTCGATGGTGGTGCGCTGTTTGAACGCCGGATTGAGCTGGAACAGCTCGTCTTCATCGATGTTAGCCACCGCCGCAACCTTGGACAGGTCCATGCGCTGGTTGATCTCGACCACCTGGAAGTAAGGCTCATTGGCGATCGGGCTGAGGTTCACGCCATAGGCTTCCGGTGCCAGCACCACCTGCGACAATGCAAGCAACTTGGGCACGTAGGCCTGGGTTTCGGCCGGCAGTGGCAGGTTCCAGTAATCGGTCGGCAGCCCCAGTTTTTCGTTGCGCTCGATGGCGCGGCTTACCGTGCCCTCGCCAGCGTTGTAGGCTGCAAGCGCCAACAGCCAGTCACCGTTGAACATGTCGTGCAGGCGGGTCAGATAATCCATTGCCGCAGTGGTCGACGCGGTGATGTCGCGGCGGCCATCATAAAAACGTGTCTGCCGCAGATTGAAATAACGGCCGGTGGACGGAATGAATTGCCACAAACCCACTGCATGGGCGCGCGAATAGGCCATCGGGTTGTAGGAGCTTTCAATCACGGGCAGCAGGGCCAGTTCCAGCGGCATGTTGCGCTCTTCGAGGCGCTCGACGATGTAATGAATGTAGAGGCTGCCGCGTTCGCCAGCCGATTCCAGGTAGGAGGGGTTGCTCGCGAACCACAGGCGCTGCTGCTCGACGCGTGGGTTGACGCCGACGTTGTCCTGCAACTGGAAACCCTGTCGCATGCGCTCCCAGACGTCCTGGGGAATTTGCGGAACAGGCTTTTCGGTGAGCCAGATGGGCTTCTGTTTGGCGCGTGCCGCGATATTCGGAGTGTGCGTCACTTCGGTCTGCGGCACATGGCTGGAACAGCCCGCCAACGTGGCGGACACAGCCACCGCGATGGCTTGAGCCAGGCGGGTCAATGCGTCTGAATGAATGGACTTACGAATAGATGACGACATTGGCTGGAAGTAAGTTCCGGGCAAAAATGTCGGGCGATTCTAGAAAGTGCACCCCTTGCGGTCAACCATTCAGATTTTTCGTACCCACCGGCAGGCCCTTTAGAACGTATCTTTCCACGCCCTCAGGGCCGCAAAAACTGCACTTGGCGACCGGTTGGCGGCCCCAGCCCGTTCGTCCAGTTTTTCTTTAACGGATGTTTCGCCGGTCCGCAGAAACGGATTGGTGAGTTTTTCCAGGGCCAGATTCGATGGCAGCGTGATGGTGCCGGCTGCGCGTTTCTGGATAACGTCGGCGAGCCGATCGGCAACATCCGGATTACCCGGTTCTACCGCAGCGGCGAAGCGCAGGTTGCTCAATGTGTACTCATGCGCGCAATACACCTGCGTGTCTTCGGGCAGCGACGCCAGACGCGTCAGCGAGGTGTGCATCTGTTCTGGCGTGCCCTCGAACAAGCGCCCGCAACCGGCGGCAAACAGCGTGTCGCCGCAGAACAGCATGCCCTGGTGATAAAAAGCGATGTGGCCGGAGGTATGGCCCGGGACGTCGATGACATCGAAGCCAAGCCCCAGCACATTGATGCGGTCGTTATCGACAAGCGCCACTTCCCGCGCCGGAATGGTTTCCCGGGCAGGGCCGTAGACTTTCGCGTCGGTCGCATTTTTTAATGCCTGCACGCCGCCGACATGGTCGTGGTGGTGGTGAGTGATCAGAATATCGCTCAACACCCAGTCCGGGTGGGCTGCCAGCCAGGCTTGCACCGGAGCGGCATCACCAGGATCGACCACGGCGCAGCGGCGGGTGTCAGTGTCTTGTAACAACCAGATGTAGTTGTCGGAGAAGGCGCAGAGGGCTGTGATCTGTATCATCGTCGGATTCGCCAAGCGGAAAACAATGGCGCATCTTAGAACTTCCTGGCGCGTTGGAGAATGCAATGACTGATAAAGCGTTCGCTCAGGCCGATCCTGACTGGCTGGCCTTGATCAGTGCGGCCCGTGAATGGTTGTCGGGGCCGATCGGGCAATTTTTGCTGGACGAAGAACGGCGCATGCTCGAAGACGAGCTTGGGCGCTTCTTCGGTGGCTATCTGGTGCACTACGGGCCTTCGGCGCAGACACCACCGCCGGCGCCGCAGGTGCAGCGCAATGTGCGGCTCGGCGCACCGTTGCCGGGGGTCGAGATCGTTTGCGAAGAGCAGGCCTGGCCATTGAGCGAGCATGCCGCCGACGTTGTGGTGCTGCAACATGGCCTGGATTTCTGCCTGTCGCCCCACGGTTTGTTGCGTGAAGCGGCGAGCAGCGTGCGCCCCGGCGGGCATCTGCTGATCATCGGCATCAACCCATGGAGCACGTGGGGGCTGCGCCATGTGTTCGCCAATGATGGCTTGCGCAAGGCCCGTTGCATTTCACCTTCACGGGTCGGGGACTGGCTGAACCTGCTGGGTTTCGCGCTGGAGAAACGCCGCTTCGGGTGCTATCGTCCGCCGCTTGCATCCCCATCCTGGCAGGCTCGTCTCGCCGGTTGGGAGCGCAAGGCCGGGGACTGGCAGCTGTCGGGCGGCGGCTTTTATCTGTTGGTGGCGCGCAAGATCGTGGTGGGCCTGCGCCCCCTGCGCCAGGAGCGCCGCGAGCCGATGGGCAAGCTGATTCCCTTGCCGATGGCCAAGGTCAATCGCCGCAATATCGAACCGTAACACCTCTTTTACTTCCGGCCGGGTTCGCCCCGGCCTCGGGCATCGTTGATCGCAGATCGGCGAGCCACGGCATTTTCTGGATAGATTGGCATGAGCGATAGCGTAGAACTTTTCACCGACGGCGCCTGCAAAGGCAATCCCGGCCCGGGCGGCTGGGGCGCGCTGCTGGTGTGCAAGGGTGTCGAAAAGGAACTCTGGGGCGGCGAAGCCAACACCACCAATAACCGCATGGAGTTGATGGGCGCTATCCGTGGCCTGGAAGAACTCAAGCGTTCGTGCGACGTGTTGCTGGTCACAGACTCGCAGTACGTGATGAAAGGCATCAATGAGTGGATGGACAACTGGAAGAAGCGCGGCTGGAAGACTGCCGCGAAAGAACCGGTGAAAAATGCCGATCTGTGGAAACTTCTCGATGAACAGGTCAATCGCCACAATGTCACCTGGAAATGGGTACGGGGACACATCGGCCATCACGGTAACGAACGCGCTGATCAGTTGGCCAATCGTGGCGTTGATGAGGTTCGCGGGTACAAGCAGGCCTGATTTGAGACCGCTGATGCACCGCGCTGCGGCCAATCGCCAGCAGGCTGGCTCCCACAGGGGTAGAGGGTGCTCGCAAAACCTGTGGGAACCAGCCTGCTGGCGATAGGTGCAGCACGGTGTACCTGAAAGCCCCTTGCGAGCGTGATAACATCCGCGCTTTTGCACGATTGAACCGTTGAGAGCTGAGCACTGATGGCCACCAGATCCGTTGTACTCGATACCGAAACCACTGGCATGCCGGTGACTGACGGCCACCGGATTATCGAAATCGGTTGTGTCGAGCTGATTGGCCGGCGCCTGACCGGCCGCCACTTCCACGTTTACCTGCAGCCGGATCGCGAAAGTGACGAGGGCGCCATCGGCGTGCACGGCATCACCAACGAATTCCTGGTGGGTAAACCGCGTTTCACCGAAGTGGCCGATGAGTTCTTCGAATTCATCAAGGGTGCGCAACTGATCATCCATAATGCGGCGTTCGACGTTGGCTTCATCAACAACGAATTCGCCCTGATGGGTCAGCACGATCGGGCGGACATCACGCAACACTGCTCGATTCTCGACACCTTGATGATGGCCCGGGAACGTCACCCAGGGCAGCGCAACAGCCTCGACGCGTTGTGCAAACGCTATGGAGTCGACAACTCCGGGCGTGAACTGCACGGCGCCTTGCTCGACTCCGAGATTCTCGCCGACGTTTACCTGACCATGACCGGTGGCCAGACCAGCCTGTCTCTGGCGGGCAATGCCTCCGATGGCAATGGTTCAGGCGAGGGCGCGGACAACTCGGCCACCGAAATCCGCCGGCTGCCTGCCAATCGTCAGCCAACCCGAATCATCGCCGCCAACGACGATGATCTGGCGCAGCACGTAGCGCGCCTGGAAGCCATCGCCAAAGCGGCGGGTGCGCCCTCTTTGTGGCAGCAACTGGCCGAGGCCAAAGCTCAGGCCTGAGACTCTGTAGCAGCTGCCGCAGGCTGCGTCCGGCGGAGCCGGTTGTTCAATTGATTTTCCCGGCCATCTTGCTGACCGCCGACGCAGCCTGCGGCAGCAGCTACAGGTGGTCGAACTTGCAGCATCAGGGGTCACCAGTGTTCCACCTAGGGGCATTCCCCCCTCGCCACATCCGCTCCAACCCTCTACCCTGAGTCAATTGGCAGGTCTCGGTCTGCCCCTCAGGACACTGAGCTTATGTACAAAGACTTGAAATTCCCGGTGCTGATCGTCCATCGCGACATCAAGGCAGACACTGTCGCCGGTGATCGCGTGCGCGGGATTGCTCGCGAGCTGGAGCAGGAAGGTTTCAGCATCGTCTCGGCGGTCGATTACACCGAGGGGCGTCTGGTTGCCTCGACGCATCACGGCCTCTCGTGCATGTTGATCGCCGCCGAAGACCCGAGCGCCAATTCCCACCTGCTGCAGAACATGGCCGACCTGATTGGCCTGGCACGTGTGCGTGCGCCAGACTTGCCGATTTTTGCCCTCGGCGAGCAGGTCACCCTCGAAAACGCGCCCGCCGACGCCATGGATGAGCTCAATCAGCTGCGCGGCATCCTTTATCTGTTCGAAGATACGGTGCCGTTTCTCGCGCGGCAGGTAGCCCGGGCAGCACGCAAATACCTCGACGGTTTACTTCCGCCGTTCTTCAAGGCATTGGTCCAGCACACCGCTGATTCCAATTATTCATGGCACACGCCCGGGCACGGCGGCGGTGTGGCGTATCACAAAAGTCCGGTGGGGCAGGCCTTTCACCAGTTTTTTGGAGAAAACACCCTGCGCTCGGACTTGTCAGTGTCGGTGCCCGAGCTCGGGTCGCTGCTCGATCACACCGGTCCGCTGGCCGAAGCGGAAGCCCGCGCGGCGCGTAATTTTGGCGCGGATCACACCTTCTTCGTGATCAATGGCACCTCGACCGCCAACAAGATTGTCTGGCATGCGATGGTCGCCCGTGATGACCTGGTGCTGGTCGATCGCAACTGCCATAAATCGGTGTTGCACTCGATCATCATGACCGGCGCGATTCCTCTGTACTTGTGCCCTGAGCGCAACGAGCTGGGGATCATCGGGCCGATACCGCTCAGCGAGTTCAGCCGAGAATCGATCCAGGCCAAGATCGACGCCAGTCCGTTGACCAAGGGCCGAGAGCCCAAGGTCAAGCTTGCCGTGGTCACCAACTCGACCTATGACGGCCTCTGCTATAACGCCGAGCTGATCAAGCAAAGTCTCGGCAACAGCGTAGAGGTCCTGCACTTCGACGAGGCCTGGTACGCCTACGCGGCGTTTCACGAATTTTTTGCCGGACGTTACGGCATGGGCACTTCACGCAGCGAAGATAGCCCGATGGTGTTTACCACCCATTCCACTCACAAATTGCTCGCGGCGTTCAGCCAGGCTTCGATGATTCATGTACAGGATGGTGGCGCGCGGCCGCTCGACCGCGACCGTTTCAACGAAGCTTTCATGATGCACATTTCCACTTCGCCGCAGTACAGCATCATTGCCTCGCTGGACGTCGCATCGGCCATGATGGAAGGCCCTGCCGGGCATTCGCTGCTGCAGGAAATGTTCGACGAGGCTCTGAGTTTTCGTCGCGCGCTGGCTAACCTGCGTCAGCACATCGCCGCCGATGACTGGTGGTTTTCCATCTGGCAGCCACCCTCGGTTGAAGGCATCGAACGGGTATCGACGGTAGACTGGTTGCTGCAACCCGACGCCGATTGGCACGGTTTTACCGGCGTGACCGATGACTATGTGCTGCTCGATCCGATCAGGGTCACGCTGGTGATGCCCGGTTTGACAGCCGGCGGTGCGCTGAGCGAGCGGGGCATACCTGCAGCGGTGGTCAGCAAATTTCTCTGGGAGCGCGGGCTGGTCGTCGAAAAGACCGGCCTGTATTCGTTTCTGGTGTTGTTCTCGATGGGCATCACCAAAGGCAAATGGAGCACGTTGTTGACCGAGTTGCTGGAGTTCAAACGCAGCTATGACGCCAATGTCAGTCTTTCCATTTGCCTGCCCTGCGTGGCTCAACAGGATGTCGCGCGTTATCGCGGCATGGGCCTGCGCGACCTGTGCGATCAGTTGCACGACTGTTATCGCAGCAATACCACCGCCAGGAATCTCAAGCGCATGTACACCGTTTTGCCGGAGATCGCCATGAAGCCTGCTGACGCCTATGATCACCTGGTGCGCGGCGAGGTCGAAGCGGTGCCGATCGATGCATTGGAGGGCCGGATTGCCGCTGTCATGCTGGTGCCGTATCCGCCGGGGATCCCGTTGATCATGCCCGGCGAACGTTTCACCCAGTCAACCCGTTCGATCAATGATTACCTGGCGTTTGCCCGAACATTTGACAGCAGCTTCCCGGGCTTTGTCGCCGATGTGCACGGCTTGCAGCGTGAAGACGAGGGCAATGGGCGGCTTTACACCGTCGATTGCATCAAGGAGTGAGGACCTTTCCCAATATGCAACCGGTGATGAATCCGAAATACCCAGGGCTGTCCGTGCGCGTTGCCGATGACGGTTTCGCGGCATATGTCTGGGGCAGTGATTTCAGTTTCGACGTCGCCGCCTATGGCGCAGCCGAAGTGGGTAAACCCGTCGATCAATGGCCGGTGACGCCGATTACCCCCTACCGCAAGTGCTACGGCATCGACCCCGAAGAGTTTGGCAGTTTTCGCGATGCCGTCGATAGCGCGATTTTCATGGCCTACCTGGATGACGAGCCGGTAGGCCATCTGGTGATCAGCACCAACTGGAACGGCTTTGCCCATATCGACGAGCTCGCGGTGCATGCGCCGGCGCGTCGGCACGGCGTGGCCAAGGCATTGCTGGACGTCGCGCAGTTCTGGAGTCGCAAGAAAAAGTTACCGGGCATCATGCTGGAGACCCAGAACAATAACCTTGGCGCCTGTCGACTCTACGAACGCTGCGGTTATGTGATTGGCGGCGTGGATCATTTGCGCTATCGCGGCATTGATCCAAATACCGCAGAAATGGCGCTGTTCTGGTACCGACTGTTTGATAATCCGCTGGAAAGTACGCTCAGCTCGATAAAATCGCCGCGGCTTGTTCCTTGACGATGTCCAGCAGCGCCTGAGCGGCGGGCGAGGGCTCGGCATTTTTCAGTGTCAGCGCATACAGACAGATCGGCACCGCAGGTACCAACGGGCAGGCATCAAGGCCGGCGGATTTGGCGCCGAGCGCGGTGAACGGGTCAACGATTGCCAGGCCCTCGCCGGCCTCGACCATGCTGCGCATCATCTGATGCGTCTGCACCCGGATATGGATCACCGGGGCAGGTCGGAGCATTTGCAATTTGTTGTCGAACGCCGGGCTTAGCGGGTCATGACCCTCTAGGCCGACCATCGCCTGGCCGGCGAGGTCCTGCAGGGCAATGTATTTCTGCTTTGGTTGCAGCCAGCCGTGCGGCGCCAGCAACTGCAGCTTGCCTTGGGCAATCTGCTGGCAATCAATATCGACATGCTGTGGATCGTGCAGGCTCAGCCCCACGTCGCTTTCGCGAAGCAGAAGACTGCGGACGATGTCGCAGGTTGCTTCGCTCAGCAGCGTACAGGGGGCATCGGGAAAACGTCGGCGCAGAGCTGCAATGCTTTGCGGCAATAACTGTTGCGCAAGCGCTGGCGTGCAAAGGATTCGGAGGGGCGGCGCATGGTAATGCTTGAGGCTTGCGGCCAGGCGTTGGATTGGCTCGAGTGCGGCGTACAGATGAGCGATTTCGCCCTGCAGGTCCCGTGCCTCGCGCGTAGCCTGCAACCGGCCGCGCACGCTGGAAAAAAGCATGAAACCCAACTGACTCTCGGCGTCGTGCAGCAGATGCTCAACGTCGGCCACCGGCAATTGCAGCCATTCAGCGGCGGTGCCCAGGTGACCGGTCTGCAGCAGCGCCTGGATCACTTCAATGTGGCGTAAACGCATGCGTGAAGTCCATGTTCGGCAGGTAAGGGAGTCAGTGGCTGAATCCTAACTCAAGTCCGCGCATATGACTTCTGCTCATAACCGCGGGTTATGAGGCCACGTTCGTTTCGGGTTCGCGAGTGAGGGTGATACCTGATTGCACCAGCACAAATTCGTTGTCGTCGAGTTTGTTGAGCCGGTCGCCAATTGCCAGCTTGTATGTGGTGACAGGCGCCGAGCCGGCCAGCTCGCCTGCCGACGGAGTAGACTCCTGGAACTCGTGAACGGAATAAACACGGCCTTCCGCGTCTCTTGCATGGAACTGACCGACGAGTACTGCTGCCATCTGCTTAGAACCTCTGGAGATAAATCACTCAATTTGCGGATCTGTAGACCGTGCATGGGCGAGGTAAGTTTTCTTACCGGAAAAAAATAGTCAGGGGGACGCATTTATCACTCGCCCCCTGCTTGGAACGTCATCTATAACTACAGGCTCTTTCCATCGGACAGTCGAGAACACTTACATGAGCAACGTTTATACGATCGCCGTTGTAGTTGGCAGCTTGAGAAAGGAATCGATCAATCGCAAAGTCGCTTTGGCCCTTGCTGACCTCGCACCCGCCCATCTCAAACTCAACATCGTCGAAATCGGTGATCTGCCGCTCTATAACGAAGACATCGATGGTGCTTCTCCGCCGGCAGCCTACAGCACTTTCCGACAACAAGTGAGCTCATCCGACGCGTTGCTGTTCGTCACCCCGGAATACAACCGTTCGGTGCCGGCGCCGTTGAAGAACGCGATTGACGTCGGCTCGCGGCCCTACGGCCAGAGCTGCTTCAGTGGCAAGCCTGGGGCGGTGATTAGCGTTTCGCCAGGCGCCATTGGCGGTTTCGGGGCGAATCATCATTTGCGCCAGTCCATGGTGTTTCTCGATGTGCCAATGATGCAACAGCCGGAAGCTTATCTGGGTGGGGCAGGTACGGCTTTCGATGAAGCGGGTCAACTGTCCGAAACGGTCAGGCCTTTCCTGCAGAAATTCATCGACGGCTACGCCAAGTGGGTCGAGCAACACAAAAAGATCTGACACCTCAAGCCACCGTAAACCCTGTAGCAGCTGCCGAACCTGCGAGGCTGCGTCCGGCTGCGCAGCAGTCGTGATTCGGCTGCTGCGCTGTGCCTGCCGACATTTTTCAAATAATGAACGACGTTGCGCCCGACGCAGCCCAGCAGGCTCGGCAGCTGCTACACGGTCCGCGTGTCCACAAGATAGCGCTTTACTGGATATACGAAATTCCATATGTTCTCACCTGATTCTGCCCGAACCGTCTTCCGGATCGTTCGCGGGTGTCGATTCCCCATTCCTTCAAGGCTGCATTGCATGCTTATTGCGTCGTTGATTTTCCTGCTGACCATCACCTTGGTGATCTGGCAACCCAAGGGCCTTGGAGTTGGCTGGAGCGCGGCATTGGGCGCGGTGCTTGCGCTGATTTCCGGCGTCGTTCACCTCAGTGATATTCCGCTGGTGTGGCAGATCATTTGGAACGCTACCGGTACGTTTATCGCGCTGATCATCATCAGCCTGTTGCTGGACGAGGCAGGTTTTTTTGCTTGGGCGGCGTTGCACGTGGCGCGTTGGGGGCGCGGTAGTGGGCGCAAGCTGTTCGCCTTCATGGTCCTGCTCGGCGCGCTGGTGTCGGCGCTGTTTGCCAATGACGGCGCGGCATTGATCCTCACGCCGATTGTGATTTCGATGCTGCTGGCGTTGCGGTTTTCCCCGGCAGCGACATTGGCGTTCGTCATGGGCGCCGGCTTCATTGCCGACACGGCGAGCCTGCCGCTGGTGGTGTCGAACCTGGTGAACATCGTCTCGGCCGATTTTTTCAACATCGGCTTCAATCGTTATGCAGCGGTGATGGTGCCCGTCAACTTTGTCAGCGTCGCGGCCACGCTGGGCATGCTGATGTGGTTCTTCCGCCGCGATATTCCCAAAGCGTACGACCCTGAGCAGCTTGAGCATCCGGCCAGTGCCATTCATGACAAGGCGACGTTTTTTGCCGGTTGGGCGGTGCTGGCGATTTTGCTGATTGGCTGCTTCGCGCTGGAACCGTTGGGTATTCCGATCAGCGCAATTTCGGCGGTGTGCGCGGCGCTGCTGCTGGCGATTGCCGCGCGCGGTCACAAGATTTCCACCCGTAAGGTGATAAAGGAAGCGCCCTGGCAAATCGTGATTTTCTCGCTGGGCATGTACCTGGTGGTTTACGGCCTGCGCAATGCCGGGCTCACCGATTATCTGGCGGGTTGGCTGAATGCTTTCGCCGGGTATGGGATTTGGGGCGCTGCAATGGGCACCGGGGTGTTGACGGCGTTGCTGTCATCGATGATGAACAACATGCCGACGGTGTTGGTCGGCTTGCTGTCTATCGAAGCGAGCCAGGCGACCGGGGTGATCAAAGAAGCGATGATTTACGCCAACGTGATTGGCAGCGACCTGGGGCCGAAGATTACCCCGATCGGCAGTCTGGCGACGTTGTTATGGCTGCACGTGTTGCAGCGCAAGGGTATCCGGATTGGCTGGGGATATTATTTCAAGGTCGGGATCGTGCTGACCGTGCCGGTATTGCTGGTGACGTTGGCGGCGCTGGCGGTGCGGTTGTCCATTTGAATGGTGGTGGGTCCATCGCGAGCAAGCTTGCTCCTACAAGGGCTGTGGAATTCAAAGATCTGCGGCCAGCAGTATCTGTGTGGAATGCAAAATCTGCGGCCGACACAAAAACTGTAGGAGCCGGGCTTGCCCGCGATGGCGGTGTGTCATTAGCCTAAATTGTGACTGACCCACCGCAATCGCGGGCAAGCTTGCTCCTACGGGTTCAAATTTACACGCCAGGTCTCAGCCATTCCCCGGCACATTCGGCCAGAGATCGGCCACCAGAAAAAGCCGCTCCGCTTCCTCCCAGTCGCCATCACCATTCTCGACCAGACGCACCAGCAACTGTGCGGGGGCCAGAGGTTCCAGCGCCGTTAGCCAGGCGTTCAACTGTTCGGCGCTCCAGGTCTGATCCGCCGGATAATGCGCCGGTGCCAGCCAGGCGTGGCGGGGCAGGGGTTGCCAGCGGCCTGGCGGACGTTGCGCGACAAAGTCCGGCCAATCCTTCTGATGCAACCAACTGCCGCGCAAATGCTGCGGATGGGCACCCGTCGGGGCTTGCGCCTGTCCCGGCCACGGGTACAACAAATAACCACCCAGCCACAGATGCGCACTGAACTGCTGAATATCCAGCGCCGCCAGCACTTCGCGGCTTTCCGGGCGCGCAGAGATCGGCAGTTGATGCTGGCTCAAGTGCGCCAGTTTGCGATCCAGCCGATCATGACAGCCCGGGCCCAGCCACTGCGCGGTGTCCTGCCCATCGCCACCTTGCGGGCCGAGGTAAAGCTTGATCGCCAATTCCAGATGATGCACGCCGTCGCGGTCACGCAGCAGCATGTCCAGCTCGCCCAGCGTGTGGCCTGCGCGCCGGATCGGCAGGTTGGCGGCGATCAGCTCGATGCCCGGCGCGTGCCTCACCGCATACTGCCACAGCCGTTCGTAATACAGACCCAGGCGTCGGGTTCGTGCCTGGGCCAGCCAGTGCAGCAGGTCGTAACTGTCGTGATCCAGTTGCCGCAGCCATCGCTCAAGCTGTTCGGGCGCCTGCACCCAGTCGCTGCCGGCCAGCGGATGACGCTGCGGCCACGGCGTGACCGCGAGCATCGGCGGCGCGAGGATGACCCACGCCAGGTCGCGGACTTCCGGGTGGCGCAACTGGTGGGGTAACTGCAGCAAATCGGGAAATAGGATCATCTTGCGAGCATAGCCTCAAACCTGAGTGGACCTCTGGGGCTGAAAGGATTTTGTCTATCCTGAGCTTTCGCCCATAATCGTGGTTCTCGCCGTCGCAGACCCTGACTCTAGGAGCCCCATGGAGCAATTTCGTAATATCGGCATCATCGGTCGCCTGGGCAGTTCGCAGGTGCTGGATACCGTCCGCCGACTGAAACGCTTTCTGCTCGATCGTCACCTGCACGTGATCCTCGAAGACACCATCGCCGAAGTCCTGCCGGGCCATGGCTTGCAAACCTCGTCGCGCAAGATGCTCGGTGAAGTCTGTGACATGGTGATTGTCGTCGGCGGCGACGGCAGCCTGCTCGGCGCTGCGCGCGCTCTGGCGCGACACAATATTCCGGTGCTGGGCATCAACCGTGGCAGCCTCGGCTTTCTTACGGACATTCGCCCGGACGAGCTGGAAGTCAAAGTCGCCGAAGTGCTCGACGGCCATTATCTGGTGGAAAACCGCTTCCTGCTGCAGGCCGAAGTCCGCCGTCACGCCGAGGCCATCGGTCAGGGCGATGCGCTGAACGACGTGGTGCTGCACCCCGGCAAATCGACGCGGATGATCGAGTTCGAACTGTACATCGACGGCCAGTTCGTCTGCAGTCAGAAGGCCGACGGCCTGATTGTCGCGACGCCCACCGGGTCGACCGCTTACGCCTTGTCGGCGGGTGGCCCGATCATGCATCCCAAGCTCGACGCTATTGTGATTGTGCCGATGTACCCCCATACCTTGTCGGGCAGGCCGATCGTGGTCGATGGCAACAGTGAGCTGAAAATCGTCGTGTCCAAAGATATGCAGATCTATCCGCAAGTTTCCTGTGACGGGCAGAACCACTTCACCTGCGCGCCGGGCGACACCATTACTGTCAGCAAGAAAGCGCAGAAACTGCGGCTGATTCACCCGCTCGACCACAACTACTATGAAGTCTGCCGAACCAAGCTCGGCTGGGGCAGCAAGTTGGGTGGTGGAGGCGACTGATGCTCGATCCCGCGCGTAGCTACGACCTGATCGGTGACGTGCACGGTTGCGCTCTGACCCTTGAGCACTTGCTCGACCGGCTCGGTTATCACAAACAAGGTGGCGTATGGCGGCATCCGTCGCGCATGGCGGTGTTCGTCGGTGACATCATCGACCGCGGCCCGCGCATTCGCGAAGCGCTGCACATCGTCCACGACATGGTCGAGGCCGGGCAGGCCCTGTGCATCATGGGCAATCACGAATTCAACGCGCTCGGCTGGAGCACTCCCGCGCCGCCGGGCAGTGGCAAGCAGTTTGTGCGCGAGCACACCCCGCGTCATGCGCGTCTGCTGGGGGAAACCCTGAAGCAGTTCGAGGGCCATCCGGGTGATTGGCATGACTTTCAGGAATGGTTCTACCAAATGCCGTTGTTCGTCGACGCTGGTCGCTTCCGGGTGGTGCATGCCTGTTGGGATGCCGGATTGATCGAGCCGCTGCGTGCGTTGTTCCCCGATGGCTGCGTCGATGAAGCTTTCCTGCAAGCGTCGGCAATCCCCGGCAGCTTCGCCTGCACCGTATTCGATCGCCTGCTGCGCGGTACCGACATGCGTTTGCCCGACGGGCTGACCATGACCAGTGGCGACGGCCTGACCCGGTCGTTTTTCCGCACCAAATTCTGGGAAGACGACCCGCAAACTTACGGAGACATCGTGTTCCAGCCAGACGCATTGCCCGATCCGGTGGCCCTGACGCCGCTGTCGTCCAACGAAAAAAATACCCTGTTGCGCTACGGCGCCGATGAGCCGTTGCTGTTCGTCGGCCATTACTGGCGCAGTGGCAAACCGGCACCGATCCGTCCGAATCTGGCCTGCCTGGATTACAGCGCAGTGTTGTACGGCAAGCTGTGTGCCTACCGCCTCGATCAGGAAACCCGGCTCGAACCGGACAAATTTGTCTGGGTCGACGTCGAGCGCCCGGAGATGCTGCAATGAGTGCCGTCGCCGTGTTGCGCTTGCCGCTGAATGTGGATCTCAGCGGCTTCGTCAAATTGCTGCAACGCATGCAAGTGCCGCATCGGGTCAGCGAAGAGAAGGGCGAACAAGTGCTGTGGGTGCCGGCCAACATCAGTGCAGACGTGCGTTCATTATATGAACGGTTCCCGGCAGGCGACCCCGATCAGCACATGGACATCCCGGCGGCGCAGACGGCCAAGCGGCCTGGGTTTGTCGAGCAACTACGCCATGCCAAGGCCACCGCGCTGGTGCTGATCCTCAGCCTGATCGTCGGCGCGGTGACGCTGCTCGGCGAAAACCTCGAAACCATGCGCTGGCTGACCTTTCTCGATTTTCGCATTGTCGGCGAGTACATCCACTTCGTTCCGTTGGCCGACAGCCTGGCGGCGGGGCAGTGGTGGCGACTGGTGACACCGATGCTGATCCACTTCGGCATCCTCCACCTGGCCATGAACGGCATGTGGTACTGGGAGCTGGGGCGGCGCATCGAGTCGCGGCAGGGCAGCATCAACCTGATCGGCTTGACGTTGCTGTTCGCCGTGGCGTCCAACTATGCCCAGTTCGTTTTCAGCGGGCCGACCCTGTTCGGCGGCCTGTCCGGTGTGCTGTATGGCTTGCTCGGGCATTGCTGGATCTTCCAGGTGCTGGCGCCGAACCCGGCTTATCGCCTGCCGCGTGGCGTGCTGGTGATGATGCTGGTGTGGTTGCTGGTGTGCCTGTCCGGGGTGATCTCATTGATCGGCTTCGGTGAAATCGCCAACGCGGCCCACGTGAGCGGGTTGCTCGTCGGATGCCTGACCGGTTTGTTGGGCGGCTTGTACAACCGCCGTAAACTGGCCGTCTAAAACTGTTACGTGTGAAACAAGAGAGCGCGGAGACCGAATGTCCTCTTTCAACGAAATGATCAACAACATCACACCCGATATCTACCAGAGCCTGAAACTGGCGGTGGAGATCGGTAAATGGTCCGACGGCAACAAGCTGACGGCCGAGCAACGCGAACTCTCGCTGCAAGCGATGATCGCCTGGGAAATCCAGAACCTGCCCGAGGAAGAACGCACCGGTTACATGGGCCCGCAGGAATGCAGTTCGAAGTCGATCAGCGTGCCCAACATTCTGTTCAAGTCGGATGCCATCCATTGATCGAGATTGGCCGCGGTGCAATCAGCAAAATGTCGGCGCGCCTTGACGAACCGCATGTGCAGTACGCGTTTCGTCTGGGCGAGACCGAGGTGCCGGTCAATCCGTTGATCGGCAGCACGATACGTCTCGAGTTTCTGGGAGCGATCCATTGTTCCCATTGTGGACGCAAGACCAAAACCAGTTTCAGCCAGGGTTACTGCTACCCGTGCATGACCAAACTGGCGCAGTGCGATCTGTGCATCATGAGCCCCGAACGCTGCCACTTCGAGGCCGGTACCTGCCGTGATCCGGAGTGGGGCACGACGTTCTGCATGACCGATCATGTGGTTTATCTGTCGAATTCCTCAGGGGTAAAAGTCGGCATCACCCGCGCCACTCAGCTGCCGACTCGCTGGATCGATCAGGGCGCGCGCCAGGCTTTGCCGATCATGCGCGTCTCGACCCGTCAGCAATCGGGCTTCGTCGAAGACCTGTTCCGCAGTCAGGTAGCCGACAAAACCAACTGGCGTGCTTTACTCAAGGGCGAAGCGGTGTCGGTGGATCTGGCACAAGTGCGTGATCAGCTGTTCGAGAGCTGCGCGCAAGGTTTGCAAGGTTTGCAGGAACGATTCGGTCTACAGGCCATTCAGACTATTGCCGACGTGGAACCGATTGAAATCCGCTACCCGGTCGAGCAGTACCCGGCCAAGATCGTCAGTTTCAACCTGGACAAGAATCCGATCGCCGAAGGCACGCTGTTGGGAATCAAAGGGCAATATCTGATTTTCGACACCGGCGTGATCAATATTCGTAAGTACACGGCTTATCAGCTCGCCGTGCATCAGTAAGGACTCCAGCATGCGCACCGAACAACCGAAGATGATTTACCTGAAGGACTATCAGGCGCCCGAGTACCTGATCGACGAGACGCACCTGACCTTCGAGTTGTACGAGGACCACAGCCTGGTCCATGCGCAACTGGTGATGCGCCGCAACCCCGAACGTGGCCCAGGCCTGCCGCCGCTGGTGCTGGATGGTCAGCAACTGGAGTTGTTGTCGGTGACGCTGGCTGACCGTGAGCTGAGCGAAGCCGACTACCAGGTAAGCGAGAACCATCTGACCCTGCAGCCGACCAGCGAAACCTTCACGGTCGACACCAGCGTCAAAATTCATCCGGAAACCAATACCGCGCTGGAAGGCCTGTACAAATCCGGCACGATGTTCTGCACCCAGTGCGAGGCCGAAGGCTTCCGCAAGATCACCTATTACCTCGACCGCCCGGACGTGATGAGCACGTTCACCACCACTGTGGTCGCCGAACAGCACAGCTACCCGGTGCTCTTGTCCAACGGCAACCCGATTGCCAGCGGCCCCGGCGAAGACGGCCGGCACTGGGCGACGTGGGAAGACCCGTTCAAGAAACCCGCTTATCTGTTTGCGCTGGTGGCCGGTGACTTGTGGTGCGTCGAAGACACGTTCACCACCATGACCGATCGCACCGTGGCGCTGCGCATTTATGTCGAGCCGGAAAACATCGACAAATGCCAGCACGCCATGAACAGCTTGAAGAAGTCCATGCGTTGGGACGAAGAGGTCTACGGTCGCGAGTACGATCTGGACATCTTCATGATCGTCGCAGTGAATGACTTCAACATGGGCGCGATGGAGAACAAGGGCCTCAACATCTTCAACTCCAGCGCCGTGCTGGCCCGCGCCGAAACAGCCACTGACGCCGCGCATCAGCGGGTCGAGGCGATTGTCGCTCACGAATATTTCCACAACTGGTCGGGCAACCGCGTGACCTGCCGCGACTGGTTCCAGTTGTCGCTGAAGGAAGGCTTCACCGTGTTCCGCGACTCCGGTTTCTCGGCCGACATGAACTCGGCGACGGTCAAACGCATTCAGGACGTGGCGTACTTGCGCACGCACCAGTTTGCCGAAGACGCCGGTCCGATGGCCCACGCAGTGCGCCCGGACAGCTTCATCGAGATCTCCAACTTCTATACCCTCACCGTGTACGAAAAGGGTTCGGAAGTCGTGGGCATGATCCACACCTTGCTCGGCGCCGAAGGCTTTCGCAAAGGCAGCGACCTGTACTTCGAACGCCACGATGGCCAGGCCGTGACGTGCGATGATTTCATCAAAGCCATGGAAGATGCCAATGGCGTCGACCTGACCCAGTTCAAGCGCTGGTACAGCCAGGCCGGTACGCCACGGTTGGCGGTCAGTGATTCCTACGACGCTGCCGCGAAAACCTACAGCCTGACGTTCCGCCAGAGCTGCCCGGAAACCCCTGACAAAGTTGAAAAACTGCCGTTCGTGATTCCTGTGGAGTTGGGGCTGCTGGATGGTAATGGTGACGAAATTGCACTGCGTTTGGTTGGTGAGGCCAGCGCGCACGGCACGTCGCGAGTGATTTCGGTGACAGAAGCCGAGCAGACCTTCACTTTCGTCGACATCGACCAACAGCCGTTGCCGTCGCTGCTGCGCGGTTTCTCCGCGCCGGTGAAACTGAGTTTCCCGTACACCCGCGATCAACTGATGTTCCTGATGCAACACGACAGCGACGGTTTCAACCGTTGGGACGCTGGTCAGCAACTGTCGGTGCAAGTCCTGCAAGAGCTGATTGCGGATCATCAGAACGGTGAAGCGTTGGTGCTGGATCAGCGCCTGATCACTGCGTTACACAGCGTGCTGACGGATGAAACGCTGGATCAGGCGATGGTCGCGGAAATGCTATCGCTGCCAGGCGAGGCGTATCTGACAGAAATCAGCGAAGTGGCTGACGTTGAGGCTATCCACATCGCCCGGGAATTTGCTCGCAAGCAACTGGCGAACAATCTGTTCGAACCGCTGTGGCTGCGTTACCAGGCCAACCGCGATCTGTCGAAGAAGACGCCGTACGTTGCAGAAGCCGAGCACTTCGCTCGCCGCGCGTTGCAGAACATTGCGCTGTCGTACCTGATGCTCAGCGAGAAGGCCGAAGTGTTGGCGGCGACGCTTGAACAGTTCGAGTCCAGCGACAACATGACCGAGCGCCTGACCGCACTGGCGGTGCTGGTGAATTCGCCGTTCGAGGAGCAGAAGGCTACAGCATTGGCGACCTTTGCTGAACACTTCAAGGACAACCCGCTGGTCATGGATCAGTGGTTCAGCGTACAGGCTGGCAGTCCGCTGCCGGGTGGGCTGGAGCGGGTGCGTCAGTTGATGCAGCATCCTGCTTTCACTATGAAAAACCCGAATAAGGTGCGGGCGCTCGTTGGTGCGTTTGCCGGGCAGAACCTGATCAACTTCCATGCGCCGGATGGTTCGGGGTATCGCTTCCTGGCGGATCTGGTGATTGAGTTGAACGGCTTCAATCCGCAGATTGCTTCACGGCAATTGGCGCCGCTGACTCGCTGGCGCAAATATGACGACAAGCGACAGGCATTGATGAAAGGCGAGCTGGAGCGGATTCTTGCTTCGGGCAACTTGTCGAGTGATGTGTTTGAGGTGGTCAGCAAGAGCCTGGCTTGAGGCTGGCTTTGCTTCTGCAGGTACGGCCCTGTAGGAGCGAAGCTTGCTCGCGAAAGCGGTCTGCGGCGCGGCCCGATGCTTTCGGATGTACTCGACTCCCTGTAGGAGCTGGCTTGCCAGCGATAGCGATGTCTTGCGCGGATAGTTTTTGTGGGTGTACATATCCATTGCTGCGATGAGGGCTGCTATTTGTTTCGCCCTTACGGCGAGTCACTTGGAAGAGCCCCAAGTAACCAAAGGCTCTTGCCCCTGACGTCCGGTAGCTCGCCTAGGCTCGCCATGCCTTCGCTCCGGTCCTGCTCCGAGGGCCCGGCGCGATCGGCCATCCTTGGCCGTGCGCGCCTAACCCGGCATCCATGCCGGGTTACCCACTGCGCAGAACCTGCGCTCAGCCTCCCGACGGTGCGCTAACAGCCACAGCGCGCCGAGGCGGCCTTATAGCCGAGCTGGCTCGCCAAGGGTTCACCAAATCCGCGAAGCAACACAACACTCTGTAGCAGCTGGCGCAGCCTGCGTCCGGCTGTGCAACAGTCGTAAAATCGGGCGGTGCGGTGTGATAGTTAGCCGCCTGCTCAGAATCGACAACGACAACGACAACGACAACGACAACTGCGCAGCCGGACGCAGGCTGCGCCAGCTGCTACAGCTCCCGTGGCGCGTCGGGCTGAATGGGTCTTGCAGACGAAATCTGTGATTTGCTTTGCTTTGCTTTGCTTTGCTTTGCTTTGCTTTGCTTTGCTTTGCTTTGCTTTGCTTTGCTTTGCTTTGCTTTGCTTTGCTTTGCTTTGCTTTGCTTTGCTTTGCTTTGCTTTGCTTTGCTTCAGATCTTGATCTTGATCTGCCCCGTCGGAAGGCCGAGCGCAGGTTCTGCGCAGTGGGCAACCCGCCAAGGATGCCGGGTTAGCTGCCGCCGGCCATGGATGGCCAATGGCAGCGGGCCCACGGAGCAGGACCGGAGCGAGGGCATGGCGAGCCTTAGCGAGCCACCGTACGTCAGGGGCGCAGGCGCTTGGTTACTTGGCGCATTTCCAAGTAACCCGCCGTAAGGGCGGAACCAATAGCAGCCCTAACCGCAGCAACGGATATGTACACCGTCAAAATCCAAGTCGCCCGACATACCGCCATCGCGAGCAAGCTTGCTCCTACAACTGATCGGGGACAGCCGTAGCTGAATGGTTGCCTGACACACCGCCATCGCGAGCAAGCTTGCTCCTACAACTGATCGGGGACAGCCGTAGCTGAATGGTTGCCTGACATACCGCCATCGCGAGCAAGCTTGCTCCTACAACTGATCGGGGACAGCCGTAGCTGAATGGTTGCCTGACATACCGCCATCGCGAGCAAGCTTGCTCCTACAACTGATCGGGGACAGCCGTAGCTGAATGGTTGCCTGACATACCGCCATCGCGAGCAAGCTCGGCTCCTACAGTTGATCAGGGACAGCCGCAGCTGAATGGTTGCCTGACACACCGCCTTCGCAACCGAGTCACAATCACCCCACCTGATACCCAAACATTCAGCCAACCCGTCCAACACCCAGGTTAACAAAAGATAACGCGGCGTCGATTGTCAGACCTTTCCAAACCCCGATAGGATAAGCCAGCTTCCGAAGGGGCTCTGGATTGCGGGTTTCAGGACTATGCTCTTAACCTGTCAATCACCGCGAGCACCCCTTGCGGCGCCCTGAAAGGTTGAACGACCTAACAATAATAATGGGGGAAGGTCTATGAGTGAGCCTGTCATGGGTGTGGGTACCTGCCGCCCGCCGGCGCTACGCAGATTCGCGTTGCTGGCTACAGCGCTCTCGCTGTTGGGCTGTGCCGTGTTGTCGGCACCTGTGCTGGCCGCTGCGGCGCCGGCATCTGATGTTGTTTATTCCATTGAGTCTGCCAGAGCCAGCAAAAGCCTGATGCTCGACGTCGTGCATGCAGGCGCTCGTCTGATCGCTGTCGGCGATCGTGGGCACATTCTGTATTCCGATGACCAGGGCAAAACCTGGACACAAGCCAAAGTGCCGACCCGGCAGTTGCTGACAGCGGTGTTTTTTGTCGATGACAAGCACGGCTGGGCCGTCGGCCACGATGCCCAGATCCTCGCCACCGAGGACGGCGGCACCACCTGGACCAAGCAATTCGAAGAACTGACACGCGAATCGCCGCTGCTCGACGTCTGGTTTCAGGACGTCAACAGCGGCTTTGCCGTGGGCGCTTACGGTGCGTTGATGGCCACCACCGATGGCGGCAAACACTGGGAAGACGTCAGCGATCGGCTCGACAACGAAGATCAGTTTCACCTCAACGCCATCGCGGCGGTGAAGGATGCCGGGCTGTTCATTGTCGGCGAACAAGGCAGCATGTTCCGCTCCGCCGATTGGGGCGAGACCTGGGAAAAGCTGGAAGGCCCCTATGAAGGCTCGCTTTTCGGCGTGATCGGCACCGCCCAGGCCAACACGATGCTGGCGTACGGCCTGCGCGGCAACCTGTACCGGTCCACCGATTTCGGCACTACCTGGGAGCCGGTCGAGTTGAAAGCCACGCGCGGCGCGCTGGAGTTCGGCCTGTCCGGGGCTACGCTGCTTGATGACGGTTCCATCGTGATCGTAGGCAACGGTGGCAGCGTGGTGCGCAGCAACGACGACGGCCAGACCTTCAGCGTGTTCAACCGACCGGATCGCATTTCCGTTTCGGCAGTCACTGCGGCGGGCAACGGCAATCTGATACTGGCAGGACAGGGCGGCGTTCGCGCCACTTCGCCAACCGGCGCCGAGCTGGGCAAATAATAAGAAGGGCGGAGCTATGACATCCATGACAAGCCATCACCAGGACAAGGCGACGTTCCTCGAACGCCTGATTTTCAACAACCGCCCGGCAGTGATCGTGATCTGCCTGCTGGTCAGCATTTTCCTGTTCTGGCAGGCCACGCTGATCCGGCCGTCCACCAGTTTCGAAAAAATGATCCCGCTCGAGCATCCTTTCATTCAGAAGATGATGGAGCATCGCAACGATCTGGCGAACCTGGGCAACACCGTGCGCATTTCGGTGGAAGCCACCGACGGCGATATCTTCTCCAAGGAATACATGGAGACCCTGCGTCAGATCAACGACGAGGTGTTCTACATTTCCGGCGTTGACCGCTCAGGCCTCAAGTCGCTATGGAGCCCGAGCGTGCGCTGGACCGAGGTGACGGAGGAGGGCTTTGCCGGTGGCGAAGTGATTCCGCAGAGCTACAACGGTTCGCAGGAAAGCCTGGATCTGTTGCGCAACAACGTACTCAAGTCCGGTCAGGTCGGGCGTCTGGTGGCCAACGACTTCAAGTCGAGCATTGTCGACATTCCGTTGCTGGAGTCCTACCCGGACCCGCAGGATCAGGGCAAGTTGCTGGCGCTGGATTACCGCAAGTTCTCCCACGAACTCGAAGACAAGATCCGCAACAAGTTCGAAGCGCAGAACCCTAACGTCCAGATTCATATTGTCGGTTTCGCCAAGAAGGTCGGCGACCTGATCGATGGTCTGGTGATGGTGGTGATGTTCTTCGGCATCGCCTTTGTCATCACGCTGATCCTGCTGTACTGGTTCACCAACTGCATGCGCAGCACCGTCGCGGTATTGAGTACCACGCTGGTGGCGGTGGTCTGGCAGCTGGGGCTGATGCACTTTTTCGGCTTTGGGCTCGATCCCTACTCGATGCTCGTGCCGTTCCTGATCTTTGCCATCGGTATCTCCCACGGTGTGCAGAAAATCAACGGTATCGCCCTGCAATCCAGTGAGGCCGACAACGCGCTGACCGCCGCGCGGCGAACCTTCCGGCAACTGTTCCTGCCGGGCATGATCGCGATTCTTGCGGATGCGGTAGGTTTCATCACCTTGCTGATCATCGACATCGGCGTGATTCGTGAACTGGCCATCGGCGCGTCCATCGGCGTGGCGGTCATCGTGTTCACCAACCTGATCCTGCTGCCGGTGGCGATCTCCTACGTGGGAATCAGCAAACGCGCGGTCGAGCGCAGCAAGAAAGACGCGCATCGTGAACACCCGTTCTGGCGCTTGCTCTCGGGTTTTGCCAGTCCGAAAGTCGCGCCGGTGTCTATCGTTCTGGCCTTGCTGGCCTTCGGTGGCGGTCTCTGGTACAGCCAGAACCTGAAGATCGGTGACCTTGACCAGGGCGCGCCGGAACTGCGTCCGGACTCGCGCTATAACAAGGACAACAACTTCATCATCAGCAACTACTCCACCAGCTCCGACGTATTGGTGGTGATGGTCAAGACCAAGGCAGAAGGTTGCTCGCGCTATGAAGCGATGGCGCCCATCGATGAGTTGATGTGGAAGATGCAGAACACCGAGGGCGTGCAATCGGCGATCTCCCTGGTGACCGTGTCCAAGCAGATGATCAAGGGCATGAACGAGGGCAACCTGAAATGGGAAACCCTGTCGCGCAACCCGGACGTACTCAACAACTCCATTGCCCGCGCTGATGGTTTGTACAACAACAGTTGCTCGGTGGCGCCGGTGCTGGTGTTCCTCAACGACCACAAGGCCGCGACGCTGGATCGCGCCGTGCATGCGGTGCAGGAGTTCGCCAAGGAGAACAACAAGGACGGTCTGGAATTCATTCTCGCGGCGGGTAACGCCGGGATCGAGGCGGCGACCAACGAGGTGATCAGGGAATCCGAGCTGACTATCCTGATTCTGGTCTACATCTGCGTGGCGACTATGTGCATGATCACCTTCCGTTCCTGGGCGGCGACCTTGTGCATCGTCCTGCCGCTGGTGCTGACGTCGGTACTGGGTAACGCACTGATGGCCTTTATGGGCATCGGCGTGAAAGTCGCCACGTTGCCGGTGGTGGCGCTTGGGGTGGGGATCGGCGTGGATTACGGGATCTACATCTACAGCCGTCTTGAAACCTTCCTGCGTGCCGGTCTGCCGTTGCAAGAGGCTTACTACCAGACACTGAAGTCCACCGGTAAAGCCGTGCTGTTCACTGGTTTGTGCCTGGCGATCGGGGTCTGCACCTGGATCTTCTCGGCCATCAAGTTCCAGGCCGACATGGGCCTGATGCTGACCTTCATGCTGCTATGGAACATGTTCGGCGCGCTGTGGCTGCTGCCTGCGCTGGCACGGTTCCTGATCAAACCGGAAAAACTCGCCGGGCAGAAGGGTAACTCGCTGTTCGCTCACTGAGTGACTGCAGAAACAACAAAGCCGCAACCCCAGGGTTGCGGCTTTTTTCGTCAAGGCGTTGTTAACGCGGTTCCAGCGGCAGGAAAACGCTGCTCGCCAGTTGCTCGCTGATCATGCCGTGATGAATGTCGATTTTTTGCTGCGCGTCCTTGGCCTTGAGCATGGCTGATTCATAGGTTTCAAAGCGTTGCTCTTTGGTCTTCAGATGGGCGCGGGTGTAATCGACTTTTGCATCGTTTGCTTTCGCGTAGTGAAAGTGTGCGTACCACCAGGGTTGATTTTTCTCGTCCTCCAGGACGTATTCCTGCATGAAGTCTTTGCGGCCGGTCTTCAGTTGCACCCTCCCAGCCTTGGCCCGGGCATAAATGGCGTTACTCTCTAACAAATACTGCACACCTTCGCTGGTGGGTGGTCGCGCCAGGATCATGCGGGCGCGAAGCTCCGTGCCTTTGATGTTGAGTGCACTGGCTTTGGCACGCAGCTCTTTGATCAGGTCAGTGTCCTGCCCCCGGTTGACCGGTGCGTCGGCATGCTGCTCAAGCCCGGAGGCATAATCCGTCAGCTTGCGGGCCTCGCGTTGCAATTGCTCTTCGATTTCCAGAGGGGAACTCGCACGCAGTGCATAACCCTCAATTTTTTTCACCTGACCATCGACATTGTTCAGCGCCTTGCGCGCGTCACCTTTAAGTTGCGAATAAGGGCGTGCAACCGCGGCACGTGCAGGTGCCTGAGGCTGTTCGATTTCCACCCAGACATTCGGTTCATGTTCATGGAAAGAAGCGAGAGGCCGATCCTCAAACGGGCCATTGATGTCGATGATGTCCCCACCCTGATTGGCGATTCGTGGCCGCAGCTCACCAATCAAAGCGCCTTTAGTGGTTTTGATGACCCTTTTGCGAGTGGCCCGCGGGGTGGGCGGCCTGCCTGGTTGCCCACTGCTACCGGCAGAAGTGGAGGGTGGTTGCTCGGGCTCCGGCAAAGCCTGCAGCTGGTCAGCGAGTCGCCGCTCGGCGTCGACGCGCAGTTCTCCGATGATCTCCTGCAAACGATTGAACGCGGATGTTTGCAACTCGTCGGCATTGAAAATGCCGATACTTTCCAGTCCGTCCTGCGCTTTGCTGTAATGATCGACCAGGTTGTCAAGCACGGCGATGCGATCACTGCTGCCGTAGGCGTCGGAGGTTTGCAGTTCAGCATGCGAGCGCGACAACAGCAGCGCCGGATTGACTGCGGCTTCGAGTGCCGCGATGGTGCTGCTGTGCATCGATTCCACGCTGAGTACTCGCAGCACCACCAGTTGGTAGGCTTTGACACGCAATGAATTGAGTTCGTTTTCAGGGCGGTTGCCAGACAGGCGTTGCCAGGCTTCGGCACCTACGCGAGGAATCTGTTTGAGCTCGAGAAGCTGGCTGTCCACCTGTTCATAAAACTTGATCATGGTCTCGTTGATTTCGGCCGTTTTGCGCATGAACTCGTAATATCGGTTCATGATCTGAAGGCCCTCAGTGGCCAGCGCTGCATTGAGCCGGTCTGCGCCACTGCTGAAATCGACATAATGACGGTTTATGGCTTCGCGCTCCACGTCCGTCATGACCAGGCGTTTACGCGCGTTGTTGATGCTGTTCTCAAGCAGATTCGATAAACGGGCTGGGTCTGGATCGTTTTTTTTCAAGGCGGCGAGCTCCTTGATTTCGGCAATCTGTGTTGCGTAAGTGGCGGTCTGTTTATCCAGCTCCTTGCTGTAAAGCTGCCTGAATATAGAACGGTCCTGTTCGGATGCGGTGGCGAGGTCCTTTTTTTGATTCATCAACTGTTCGGCAAAATCCACGCCTTTTTGCACCCGCTGTTGGCCCTGGAGGAACGCTTCAAAATTGTGCTCCAGCAGGGCAATGCGTTGCTGGGTGGCTTCTCGTTGCGCATTGATTCTTGATTGACGGCCACCGCCGTCCAGCTTCAAACCCTGATCGAGGCTCCAGTGCCCGTTTCCATTGCTCCTGAGCTTGATGCCCGGATGGTCGGGGTGCTCGGGGTGAACCAGATAAACGTCGCCGAAGCCGGGTACGATGCTGACGCGAAACAGCAGCCCGCCGAGCGTGGCGTGCCACCTGGTGTCGATCAGATACAAACCTTTGAACATGCCGGTGGCGACCGGATCAGGCAACGATGCCGGCCAGGTGACGCGAACCTCGAACAACCGGGTGAACATCCTTGCCGAAGCGGAATCCCGAGCAATCGACAGGTTGAAATCCAGCAGCGTACGGCCACTACCCGGTGGCTCCGAGGTCAGCCCCGGTGCTTCTTCGGTGATGACGGCGTCAAGTGCCGAAGGATAAAAGACGCTCGGGCGGCGCAACGGCTCCAGGGTGACCGCGCCTACCTTGGTGCCGGCCTCAGGCCCAGGTGATGGACCATGAGCTTTCGCCACATGCAGCAGCACCAGCCCCAGATTCAACAGTAAATCGATCCAGGCCAGCTCCCGCGCGCGAGGGTCGCCGCCGTCCAGAGCCGGCAAATCGTTAACCAGCGCATGGACGATTTGCAGCATCCAGGCGACGAGCATGGCCGGGCCTTGCAGCGGCAGAGTCAGCACGTTGAAGACCAGCCAGGCGCCTTCAAGGATGATTGCCCAACGACTTTCCGCGTTCGAGACGGACTGCTGGTCAGCCAGTTCTATGAGGGTTTTGGCGTTACTGACGAACAGACAGGAAAGCACGCGGTTTTCGTCGACGGCTTTGAGCCAGTCAGCCGCCGCCGCGTCGCCTACCAGAATCGCCGGTGCCGGCTTGTCGAACGTCGGGAACTCGTCGCCGAGATGGACATGAAGGACGTGCGGTTCGCGGAAGCCGTTATGGGCATAGATGGGCCTTGAGCGATCAGAGAGCCAAGTCAGCACACTGGTTTGCAGGGCGCCGGTGCGGACAATCGCTTTGAGCAAGTCACTGCGGCTGGCGTACTGCTGCAGGGCAGGCGTATAGAGCGGGCGGTAAAGAATATGCGGACCATCGGCGTCGAGGTTTTCCGGTTCGATGATGAACATGTTGGCGACTACATCGCATTCGGCGTTGGCCTTGCGTTGAAAAGCCAACGGCCGGATGACAATGGCCTGCCCGTCGACTACGCGTTCGGCGGCCGTGTCTTGCATCAGCGCCATCACATAGCGATAGCCGGTTCGGTCGAATCCCTGTTCAGCCTTGATCGAATATTCGAGGGCGAGCAGGGGTAACTGAATGGCCAGTTCCAACGAGAACAGGCGCTCACGCTCACTGGCTTCGGCGCTGTCACCGAGAAGGCGCGCGTCGATCATTTCAGGGTAGTGTTTGCCAACATCCACGCGACTCACCAACTCCAGCAAGTACGTTTCGGTGGTCCAATCCTGGATCAATTGATTACTGATATGCCGAACGCTCATGCGGCCTTTCGGTTTGCTCGAAAGGTTGTTGATCGCCAGATCCGTCAGCGACATTTTCACCGGTTCGAGGTAGCCACTGCCGAGGTCGCCGACCGGCACGTGGAAGGTCAGCTCAAGTTCATCGGCGTTGTAACCGGGAGCCTGCGGTTGATCTTCGAGCATCTGTCTGTGCAGCGCTTTTTTTGCGAACGTGCGGACGTCATCGATGCCATCGCGGAACGAGCGGCCGCCGGTCTGCTGTTTGACGCTGGCCAATGCCACGACGTGTTCCCGATAGGCCATTCGGTCTGCAGCGCTTGCCGCTTGCAGCCAGTCGGGGATTGTGGCCTGTATCGATTTAAGGTGGGGCGACGTGGTTGGCGTTTCGATGAAGAGGCGAGCAACATCGGTGATCGAGTCGATGCGCTGTTGCAACTCGTCCAGGCTCTGGCCAACAGGGAATCGCAGCGCTGCGAGGTTTTCCAGTTGCTGGTTCAGCAGCAACGCCGCCTGCGTGTCGAAGAGATTGCCGTCCGGCTGGAAGCGCTTCCAGCTGATTGTGTCGGCCGCATGCTGTTGCCGAAAACGCTCGCCCCAGACCGCGCCGAAATCATCCAGGGAAGGGTACGACTCGATGATGCCGGTCACGCTGCACAACAAATGCGTGTCACCGCAAATGACCAGAAGGTCGGGTGTCTGTACGGTGACCGTCACATCGCCTTTGGTCAGCGTGGTCTGCAGCGTACAGGCCTGAATCACGCCTTTGCCCCATGGTTTCTTTAATCGCGCCTGGCGATCGGGGTTGTTGGCCAGCTCCGTCAGCATTTCGGCCTGCATTGCATCAAGGCTGGCGTGGCGGACTGCAGCGGTTTTCAGGAGACCGGCCAGCAGGTCACCCAGCCACTGCCAGCGGCTGGCGCCCGTACCGCTATCGTCATTCCAGTAGGCAGTCAGGGATTCCTGCAGGCCGATGTACAAAATATCCGGTAGACCGAGAATGATAGCCGCAATCACCTGCATGTCGGGCAGGCGAGCGGTGTTGTTATTGATGCTCAGTCGCGCCGGTGGTTTGTTGGTCAGAAAACACTCGCGGCCCTCTTGGTCGGCGAGGTCAAGTGGCACACCGCTGGCCAGATAACCCAGCACCGCGTCCAGCAAACTGGTCAGCCGCCAGGCACCTTCGCCGATAGGCTGGGCGATTTTAGTGCGATATGGATCGAAGTCCATGTGCGGGTACATTTCCAGCAATCCGTCCTTGAGCAGGCGCGCGGTCTCCGAGCGCAGAGTCGGTCGTGTGCTGAATTGGGCGCTGATGGCGCGGGAGATTATGTCGGTCGAGTTGGCCGCGTCGGCCAATGATGAAACTGTTGGCATGGTGCAATCCTTGGCATGGTTGGATTGCACAACGTAAAGCGGCAAAAAGCAGAAAGTGCGGTAGCGGGATACCGCAGATCAGATGATGGATGTGCTAGAGGAAATCAGCGTGGCGGGCATCTGTAGGGCGGTGTCAGGACGGGTCGCTACCCAGCACCACACTCAACGCACTACGCGCATCGTCGAGCTGCACCAGCGTGGCGTGTCGGGCACCGAGAGCGTCGCGGTTTTCGATGGCGGTGAGGATGGCCTTGTGTCGCGGCAGCGCCAGTTCATGCAGATTCGGACGCTGGTTGGAGTGCTTCAGCGCTTCGGCAATCGCTACCGAGAGCATGTTGCACAGGTTCGCCAGCAGGTCGTTGTGGGTGGCATCGGCGATGCGGCTGTGAAAATCCAGATCCGGTTGCAGCAACGCTTCGGGCGTCGGCGCGGTTTCCATGCGTTGGTACGCTTCACTGATGGAGGCGATGTCGGCGTCGGTAGCGAATTGCGCAGCAAGGGCTGCTGCGGCGGGTTCGATGATGCTGCGTACGCTGGTCAGCAGATCGAAAAACTCATTCTGCGGGCTGCTTTGCATCAGCCAGTGCAGCACATCCGGGTCGAGCATGTGCCATTCCTTGCGCTGCTTGACCACCGTGCCGACCCGCGGGCGTGAATACACCAGACCCTTGGCGACCAGTACCCGCGTGGCTTCGCGCAGCACCGGCCGACTGACCGCGTACTCTTCGCACAACAGTGCCTCGGCGGGCAATTTATCGTCCGGTTTGAAACGCCCGGAGACGATTTGCATACCCAGTTCCTGGACGATGCGCGAGTGCATGCTTTTGCGGTCGGAAGGTTTGCGGTAATCCATGGGAAGCGGCGCGATCCTGTGCGATAGAGGTGTGGCGCATGATAGCAGGCGTGGCGAGGCCGGTCGCCAGAGCACGCACAGTCCTGAATCAGATGAAGATCAAAACTGTAGGAGCTGGCTTGCCAGCGATGGAGTGTCCGTCGACACAAACGTGCCTGATCCACCATCGCTGGCAAGCCAGCTCCTACATGAGGGTTGGGGGGTCAGTGAGAGTGGCGGGGAACCTCTGACCCGCGGCAACCGACCAGGAAGTCAAAGTCACACCCCTGATCCGCCTGCAATACATGATCAATATAAAGCTGACGATAACCGCCGACGATCAACTGCTGCGGCGGTTGCAGGTCGGCCATGCGCGCGGCGAGTTCGGCGTCCG
>NZ_JMCL01000028.1 GCF_000690905.1 Pseudomonas sp. Ant30-3
GGCGAGGGAGCTTGCTCCCGCTGGGCCGCGAAGCGGCTCTCATGGATCAACACAAGCTGTCAGGCATATTGTATTGATCGAAGCGGCGACCGCTGCGTAGTCGAGCGGGAGCAAGCTCCCTCGCCACAAACGCTCGGCACCTTTCAATGCTGCGCCACAATCTCCTCCAGATGATCCATGATCGTGTCCGGTTTCAACACCAGCACATCACTCTCCAGCGCATCCAGCACCACTTCCGCCGTATTACCAATCAACGCCCCGGACAATCCGGACCGCGCCACGGTGCCAATGACCGTCACCGCCGCCCCCAACTTGTGCGCGGTGAAGGGGATCAACACATCCGCCGGCCCTTCGGCGATGTGCAAGTGATCATCATCAATGTCGAATTCCGCCTGAAACGCCTTACACTCCTCGCGATAGCGGGCGGCGATGGTCTCACTGAGCTGCAGGGTCGGATCGGTTGCCGACAGCATCGGTGAAGGATGCGCACTGATCACGTGCAGGTGCGCTTTGGCCAGGCTGGCGATGTCATAGCCGTGATCAATAATCGTCGCATGCAGCGTGCGGTGTTCTCCGTCAATATTGCCGACATCAATGGCCGCCAGAATCACACCCCCCGTCCACGGCCTGGATGTCTTGACCAGCAATACCGGCGTCGGGCAAGAGCGCAGCAGTTTCCAGTCGGCCGGGGTCAGCAAGGCTTTTTTCAGCGATGAATCGGGAAAATGCTGCTTGACCACCAGCCCGCAGCCTTCGGCTTGCTGCACATCGACGATGGTTTCATGCAGGCTTTCATTCCAGGCTTGCTCGGTGGTGACGCTGTAACCATCCTCCTGCAGCCCGGCCTTCAGCACGCTGAGCATCGCGCCGTGATCATGCTTGCGGTCGCAGACCAACAGATGCAGATGGGCCTGAGTGACACCGGCAATCAATTTGGCCCGTTTAAGTGCCAGGCTTTCCGAATGTTCAGGTTCAATGACCACCAGAATGCTGCGAATGGCTTGCATGGTCGGGATCTCCAGGAAGAAAAAATGCGGCGTTGCACAACTATAGTTGCTGGGCGCGCATCCGGGACTTGATGCATATCAACGGTCGCGGCTGGTGGTCTGGCGACAGGCCGGTATAATCGCCGCCCTCCGTATCAGACCTTTTGCCGTGAGCGCCATGATCCTTCCCGAAATCCACGAGTTCCTCGGCTGCCGTACCCCGGATGGCTGGGTTCAGGCCGCCTTGGCCGATCAGGAAACCTTGCTGATTGACCACAAGAACTGCGAATTCAAGGCCGCCAGCACCGCGTTGAGCCTGATTGCCAAGTACCACGGCCACGTTGATCTGATCAATCTGATGTCGCGTCTGGCCCGGGAAGAACTGGTGCACCACGAGCAGGTCATGCGCCTGATGAAAAAGCGCAAGGTCGAACTGCGCCAGTTGTCTGCCGGGCGTTACGCCTCGGGCCTGCGCAAAGTGGTGCGCAGCCACGAACCGGTGAAACTGGTGGATACGCTGGTGGTCGGTGCCTTCATCGAAGCGCGCAGTTGCGAACGTTTCGAGGCCTTGGTGCCGCATCTGGATGAAGAACTCGGCAAGTTCTACTTCGGCCTGCTGAAAAGTGAAGCCCGGCATTTCCAGGGTTACCTGAAACTGGCCTACCAGTACGGTGACGCCAAGGACATCGCTCAGGTAATCGACAAAGTCCGCGCCGCTGAACAGGATCTGATCGAATCGCCGGACGTGGAATTTCGCTTTCACAGTGGCGTGCCGATGGCTGCGGCAGCTTAACCGACCGGGCCCTCAGCCTGCGTCTACTGGCACCAAAATCGCATCCCCGGTGGCCACCAGTTTCAGTTGGTCACCGGTTTGCGCGAACAGCTCGGCGCGGGCAAATACTTGTTTCTTGCCTGCCTTCACCACGTGCCCTCGTGCAACGAATACTTCGCCGACGGCCGGGGCGAGACAATTGACTGAAAAATGTGAAGCCAACACATTACCGGCTACCGTCCCCGCCGCGAAACCACAGGCGGTATCGAGTAGCGCGCCGATCAGGCCGGCGTGCAAAAAACCTGCATATTGCGCCATGTCGGCGGGACGAAAAACCAGGCTCAGTTCGACTTCGCCACGCTCGGCCTGAGTGACGTCAAAACCTGCCCAACGATTGAAGGCTGAAGTTGAGTTGATCTGTTTGAGTGTGTCGAGCATATCGAATCCCTCCGGTTGAGGTATCAACATGCGCCCAAGATCGCAGGAAGTCGTTATCGATCAGGGAGAGTGATGGGCCGCGGGGATTTTCGTGAATGCCGGTTGATCAGCGCAGGGTGTGGCCGGCCAACGTGCATCCGGCCACCAGACTGCATCCAGTTGAGAGTTATTGCTTCAACGCTCCAGACCCAGCCGTTGATGCCAGTCGGCAATGGACTCATCCGGCCAGCGATCACACTGTTGATCACCGCGTTGCACATGAACGTCCACCCACGGCGCATTCGAGCCGAGCATCACATGTGTGTGTTGCGGCGGCAGCGGCAGCGCCGTATCGATGGCCGAGGCGAACGGGTGAATCAGCTCAGGCCACTCGGGGCTGAACACCCACAATCCCGAAGCGCACACCGAACAGAAATGCCGTTCGGCAGTGCTGCGGTGGGCGCGTTTGTCGCCATCATCCTTGAGCCGCGCATGGTAGATCGAGATGTGTTTGCGGCCGCGCACCTTCATGCTGGTCGCATCGCCAGCGATGTTGATCGCATAACCACCCCCGCCCTGGGTTTTGCGGCAGATCGAGCAGTAGCAGGGCTGGTAAGGGTAGGGGTGGGCGCTGGTCAGGCTGAATGAAACGGCGCCGCAGTGGCAGGAGCCTTCGAGATGCATGGGGACCTCGGCCGGGATGAGGGGTTGGGTTTAGCCTAGTAGATAGGCGGCGGAGGTGCCGACGTCATCGCGAGCAAGCTTGCTACTACACGTTCGCGGGGGGCTGATCTTGGTACGACTGAACCTTAGGAGCCGGCTTGCCGGCGATGAACGAAACCGCGTTCTACCGCGCCGGCACCCGCCACAAATACCAAGCGGCCACCGTCCGATAAGGGCTCCACGCCAATCCGGTCTCGATCATCTGCTTTCTGCCCGGCTGATTTTCCAGCCCCTTCAAACGCCGAAAACCCTCGCGCACGCCGAAATCATCCGCCGGCAGGATGTCCGGGCGCTCCAGGCTGTAGATCAGCAACATCTCCACGGTCCAGCGACCGACGCCGCGCAGGCTGGTCAGTCGCTCGATTAACGCCTCATCAGCCATGGCCAGCGCCGTCGGGTAATCCGGTACCACGCCGTCGAGGGTTGCCTGAGCGATACCTTGAATGGTCGCAATCTTGCTCGCGGAAAACCCGCAGCCACGCAGTTGCTCAAATCCGCTGGCGAGAATCTGTTCCGGTCGCGGAAAAGGATGCGCAGGAAACAGCGCCACCAGTCGCCCGATAATCGCATCACCAGCCTTGGCGTGCAGTTGCTGATACGCAATGGCTCGCACCAGCGACTCATAGGGATCGCGAGCCGGATGCGGTTGATGCAGGCACGGGCCAATGGCGGCGATGTGGCGACGCCAGTCGTCGTCGATGCTCGACAGGAATTCACTGGCAGACAAATACGGATTTACGGACAAGCCATACTCCTGACGTAAGTGTGGAATTTGCAAGCACGCTCAGAACAAGTCTCCCGTGGGAGCAAAGCTTGCTCGCGAAGGCGTTTTAACTGCCTGCCCAATCTGCACCGCAGCCTTCTCAAGCCTGAGTAAAAACGCCTTGCGCGGTTGTCCACCACCATAACCCGTCAGCGAACCATCCGCACCGATCACCCGGTGGCAGGGCACGACGATCGACACCCGGTTATGCCCATTGGCCAGGCCGACAGCACGACTGGCACCCGGCTTGCCCAATGTCGCGGCGATGGCGCCGTAGGTGCTGGTCTGCCCGTAAGGAATCCTCGCCAGCTGCGCCCAGACTTGCTGCGCGAAGTCGCTGCCTGGCAGGTGCAGGGCGACCTTGAATTCACTGAGTTTGCCGGCGAAATACTGCGCCAGCTCTGTCTCTATCTGGCGCAAGTGCTCGTTGTGACCGGGTGCCACCGCGTAACCGTAGCGCTGTTGCAGCGCTTCGACTTCACGCGTGAGTGCCGGCCGATCGAGGAACTCCAGCAACACTAAACCGCGCCGTTCGGCCATGGCGATCATCGGCCCCAGCGGCGTGGTGAGTCGGCTAAACAGCAACGGCTCGCTGCTGGCGGCGCGACCGGGAGTGATGTGGAAGGATTTCTGAAACGCATCGCGAAAACCACTCAAGGATTCATAACCGGAATCGAACGCCGCGTGGTCAATCGAATGGCCCTGTTTTATCCCGCCCAGCGCCATGCCGAGGCGTCGGGTACGCAGCCAGGCGTGGAAGGTCATGCCGAAATGCTGCTTGAACCAGCGCCGAAGTTTCAGCGGCTCGACGCCTTCGGCGAGCAACTGCGCATCGCTCCAGCGCACCTCGGGATCGGCATCCACTGCGCTTAGCAGGGTCTGCACCCAGTCCGGCGCAATGGCCGCAGCATCCAGCGGTTTGCAGCGCAGGCAGGCGCGATAACCGGCTGACAGGCAGTCATCGGCATGGGCGAAGAACTCGACATTTTCCGGCTTGGGCTTGCGCGCCGTGCAACTGGGACGACAGAAGATGCCCGTGGTTTTCACCGCCGTAAAGAACACCCCCTCGTAGGCGGTGTCCCGTTCGAGCATGGCGCGAATCATCTCGGCGTGTGGCGGCAGTGCAGCGTTTTGTAGGTTCATGGATTGAGCATAAGTCGCGTTGCCGGAGTGCTCCACCGGAAAATCGACAGGCAATTTTCTTCGCGGGCAAGCAAGGCATTCAAGCACGGCGGGCGAGCAGCAACATCGACGCCGCCGCTGAGAGCAGACCCGCGCAGCAGCGGTTGAAGATCCGTTTGCCCCGAGGCTTGGCGAACCAGCGGCGCATGTGCAGGCCCATGTAGGCGTAGGCACCTATGGCAATCCATTCCAGCACCAGGAACAGTGCGCCCAGCACGGCAAATTGCGGCGCCACTGCCTGATTCGGATCGACGAACTGCGGCAGAAACGCAGTGAAAATGAGGATGGCTTTCGGATTGCCCGCAGCGACCAAAAACTCCTGTCGAGCCAGCGTCATCAATCCCGCCGGCGCGCCCGGAATGCTGGCGTCAGTGCCGGTATCCGCGCGCCACAATTGCCAGGCGAGATAAAACAGGTACGCCGCGCCGCCAATCTTGATCCCATAGAACAGCAATTCCGAGGTCTGTAACACCACTGCTAATCCCGCAGACGCGAGAGCGATCATGCCAGCAAATGCCAGCAGGCGGCCCATCCCCGCGATGCACGCGATGCGATAGCCGTAGCGGGTCGAGTTGCTGACCGATAACAGGTTGTTCGGGCCGGGCGCCATGTTCAGGGCGAAACAGGCCGGGAGGAAAAAACTGAGGGTGGCGAGGTCCATGATCGGCTCCAATGACGCGAGCATGATTTTTACCACAGCCGCCTTGCTGTTCGACCCATACAGTGGAAAACGTCAAGCGCGGTACAGTCGATTACCTGGCGAATTTCTTCGCGCCTGCCACACACAGAATCACCGCCAGCGTCACCACCAGCATCCCCATGCTCACTGGCTCGTGCAGCAATGTGGCCGCCAGCGCCAGACCGAAGAAGGGCTGCAGCAACTGCAGTTGGCCGACCGCGGCGATCCCGCCTTGCGCCAGGCCGCGATACCAGAACACGAACCCGATCAGCATGCTGAACAGTGAGACGTACCCCAGACTCAGCCACGCTGGCGTGCTGATTCCGCTGAACGACGTCGGCGTGAGCACAGCGGTGAGTATCGCCATTACCGGCAGCGACAGAACCAGCGCCCAGCAAATCACCTGCCAGCCGCCGAGTGTTCTGGACAGCTTTGCGCCCTCGGCGTAACCGAGCCCGCACGCCAGGATAGCCAACAGCATCAGAATGTCGCCGGCAGGTGAGGCCGTCATGCCTTGCGACAGGGCATAACCGCACACCAGCAGACTGCCCAGAATCGAAAATACCCAGAACACCGGGCGAGGTCGCTCGCCGCCGCGCAAAACGCCGAACGCGGCGGTTGCCAGAGGCAGCAGGCCGACGAAGACGATCGAGTGCGCGGAGGTTACGTACTGCAGCGCCAGCGCGGTCAGCAGTGGAAAGCCAACCACCACGCCGAGCGCGACAATCAGCAGCGGTAGCCATTGATCGCGGGCAGGGCGCCGCTCCTTGAACAGCCCCAACAGACACAGCGCCAGAACGCCGGCAATGGTTGCCCGCGCGACGGTGAGAAACACCGGATCGAACTCCAGCACCGCCACCCGCGTGGCCGGGAGCGAACCACTGAAGATCAGCACCCCGATCAAGCCGTTGATCCAGCCGCTGGAGGTCTTTTCGCGGGTCTGGTTATCCAGGTGGGATGCTCGTTCCATGGCGCGCTCACTTGAGGGAGATTGATAGGCGGGTTGCCTTGGGCGCATCGTATGACCGATTATCAAGACAATCAAAAAATTGTCATGGATACATCTCGACATGCCGCGCTCCCGTTACAAATCGCTGGTTGATGTGTACGCCGCCGACATCCGGTCTGGGCGACTGGCGCCTGGTACTCGTCTGCCCACTCACCGGGAACTGGCCGCCAAGGAAAAGTTGGCCCTTGTCACCGCCAGCCGCGTGTATGCCGAGCTGGAAGCCATGGGACTGGTCAGCGGTGAAGCCGGGCGGGGCACCTTTGTGCGCGAAACGTTGCTGCTGCCCAATCACGGCGTCGACCAGCCCGATGTGGCGGCAGGCGTTCTCGACCTCAATTTCAATTACCCTTCACTGCCGGGGCAGGCTGACCTGCTGCGCCATGGCTTGCGTCAACTCGCGCTGTCCGGCGACCTTGAAGCGCACTTGCGCTATCAGCCCCACGCCGGGCGTCCGCATGAGCGAATGTCAGTCGCCAATCATCTGCGCACACGCGGTTTGCAGGTGCAGGCCGAGCAGGTGCTGATCGTCAGCGGCGCGCAACATGGCTTGGCCGTGACGATGATGGCGTTGCTCAAACCGGGTGATGTGGTGGCGGCAGACGCATTGACCTATTCGGGGTTCAAAGTGCTGGCGCAAGCGCTGCATCTGGAGCTCGTGCCTATCCCGGCCAGCGACACCGGGCCTGATCTCGATGCGCTTGAAAGCCTTTGTCGGCGTCGACCGGTGCGGGCCGTTTACAGCATGCCGACGCTGCACAATCCGCTCGGCTGGGTGCAAAGTGCCGTGTGGCGAGATCGACTGGTCTCGATCGCCCGCCAGCACGACTTGTTGATCATCGAGGACGGCGCATACGCGTTTCTTGCCGAGGACCCGCCACCTCCGCTGGCGCAGTTGGCACCGGAGCGGACGGTATACGTGTCCGGGTTATCGAAGAATGTCGCCACGGGGTTGCGCGTTGGCTTCGTCGCTGCGCCAATAGACCGCGTGCCGGCACTGGAGCGCACGATCCGCGCCACCACCTGGAACACGCCCGGCGTCATGACCGCGATTGCCTGCGCCTGGCTCGACGATGGCACCGTGCACACACTGGAGGCGCAAAAGCGTGCCGATGCGCACGCTCGGCAAGCGCTCGCCAGGGAGGTATTGACGGGGTTGCACTACGTCAGTCATCCGGCTTCGTATTTTTTATGGCTGCCTTTGGGCGAAGACGCTCGAGCCGACCAGATCGCTGTGGCGCTGATGCAGGAGCATGTAGCCGTTTCTACGGCTGAGCCGTTCTCTACCGCAGCCAATGTCCCGCATGCGATCCGGTTGGCGTTGGGGTCCGTGGATATGGCTTCGTTGCGCAAGGCGTTGAGAGCGGTGAAGCGGATCGTCGGGGCATATGGCTAAGGCTGATCACCGTCCGGCGAAGCCGGTTTCAATGGGTTATCACCGGCCAACCGGTAGACCGCCGACGCAGCCTTCGGCAGCTGCTACGAATTATCGGAGTGTTGGGGAGTTTTGTTCAATACCCGCGCCGGACAGGTCACTACATTGGGGCCTTGTTCAACGCAATAAAGCGGGTGTGTGATGAGTGTAATGGTGTCGATGGCGGCGTTTGCGTTGGTGGCGTCGATTACGCCAGGGCCGGTGAATATAGTCGCGTTGAGTTCTGGCGCGCAGTACGGGTTTCGTGCCAGTCAGCGACACGTGGCAGGGGCGACTCTGGGTTTTGTTGCGCTGCTGGTGTTGATGGGGCTGGGTCTGCACGAGGTATTGGCAATGTGGCCGGCCTTGACCAAAGTGGTGAAGGTGGCGGGTGTCGCTTTTCTGCTGTTCATGGCCTGGAAACTGGCGGCGCACAACGGTGAGCTGGAAAGCAAGCAGGCCAGTACAGCGCCCTCGATGCTCCACGGCGCCGTCATGCAATGGCTCAACCCGAAAGCCTGGCTGGCATGCGTCGCCGGCATGGGCGCGTTCGTCGCGGATGGTGACACGCGACTGGTGTGGCAGTTTGCGGCGGTGTACCTGGTGATCTGTTATCTGTCGGTCGCGTGCTGGGCTTATGCCGGGACATTCCTCAGGGAGTACTTGACCAATGCCCGTCACCTGCGCTGGTTCAACCGGTTGATGGCGTTGTTGTTGGCCCTCAGCGCCGGGTATCTGGTTTTATCCTGATCCCGGCGCTGACGGCGGTCAGCTCAAACCGCTCAAAAGATTTTCTGTCGCCCGGTCCAGTGCGTTGAAACGGCCTTTTCTCAGCTCCGTAATCGCATAGGCAGCGCGGGCGAGTCGGCCATTGCCGTCGGAGAACGCGTGATAGCCGAGGAAAGAGCCGATCAGGTGTTTGCCGAAGTGCTCGTGCCCGGCATCAACTCCGGCCAGGTGCTTCTCCAGCATCGCGGCGCCGGTGATATTCGATGGGTAGCGAACTTCCGCGCGAGGGCTGCGGTAACTGTCTGTTGCCTGCGGGGCCAGCCGGCGATGCAGTTCTTTGTAGGTTGCCGGGTCGGTCAGGGCCCTGTTGCTCGCGCTGAACTCCTGAAGCACAGCGCGAATGGCTGCCGATTCGTTCTGCGAGTTCGATGCGCTGAGAATCCACGCCGTTGCGCGATCCGTATTCTCGGTCATGCCTGCGGAGTTGAAGCGGATTTCATCAGCGATGCCGTGATAAGGCATTTTGCCCAGATCCCTGGTGAGCAAGTCCGTTTGGTGCGCCCGCATGGCCGTCAGGTTGTTGTATTCCACCTTCATGGTGCTGCTTAGTACATCAGCCAATTCTGTGGCCTCAGGAAACTGGCGCAGATTGTCCAGGTAATAAGTCTGCGCGTGTCGGCGTATGAGTTGCTCCACGACTGTGGGATCGACGACGTTGCCCAGTTGCCGGGCGCTGTCCGACTTGAGCGCAATATCGGCCAATGAGTTCTGCATCAAATGCTCGATCTCGCGTTCGGGAATATTTTTGAGCAGTGTTTTGTCAGGCGCATAGAGATGTTTCAGCACGTCTTCGGCGGTGCTGATGCGATCATTTTTGAACAGCGCTCGACCGTGCTGGACCGCGTCGAGTGACATGCGCAGTTCCGGCGCCGAGCCGGAATGTTTGACGGCCTTGAGCAAGTCGTAACTGTTAGCGCCGGTCAGCCGCAGCAGGTGCGTACGAGCGAGGTCCGGCAGTGAAGTTGCGTGCAACTTCGCCAGGCGCCGGCCGACCAGTTTCGCACCGCCCTTCAGCAGACTCGGCACACCGTCCAGTGGGTTGAACAGTGCAATCACGGTGTGCGCTGCAACCCGTGAAGCCGCGAATAGTTTTGCGGCCAAAGTGGCACCTTTGGTCACCGCCGCCACCACTTTGAAAGGCGCAGCGACAAGAGACAGTGCAATCAATGCGGCTTCGGTAATGCAGCCACCGATGGCTTTTTTTTGTCGCGACTCTACACCGGAGGAGAGCTCTTCAATGCACTCCTTAAAGGGAATGAGCAAGTTGAGGATCACGGTGAATACCTTGGCGATAATCTCGAGCTCCTTTTCTCGATCAGTTTGATCCAGGCCGATCTGGCTCAGCTCTTCTCTGGTCAGGAATGGATTCTCTCGAGCAATCAAGTCTGCGATGGCGCTCACTCGTCCAGACTGAAAGGTACGCACTGGCGAGGCGAAGTTTGATGTCTCGTCTGACGCATCGAAGTTGCCGATTTTAGTGAACACCACCGATGCAGTCATATTCGTGCGAGGGAGGAGATTTGCCGTATAAGCAAGCATGTCGACAGGTACATCATGAATCAGTTTTTGCTCAACCAGTGATCCTGTGGAGTGCAGCAACCGAAAGGTGAATTGCTCGTCAAAGGCTGCATTGAAACGTGCAGTCATCTGCAACGGGAAGAGCTCATAGCAGCGAATCCACGACCCTTTCACAGCACACATTACGACGCCATAGCGACCCGGATTTGCGACTTTCCTGTCGGGTACGATGGGGCGCATGACTGGATTGGCCAGCGACGCCAGACTGAACACCGTGTCAAGGTAAGCGTCGGGCCGGTCTTCGGTGAGCTGATAGATCGCCAGCCGCGATGTCTCGAGGAATGCCCGCTCGCTTTCGTCCATATGCGCCAAAGCATGTTTGATGTTTGTCGACAGTGCAGTGGTCAATTTGTCGTGATGCGCCTGGATGGCTTGCCCATATAACCCGTCGGCGGGAGTCAAATGCTTCAGTGCAGGGAACTGCTGATAAACATCTATTCCTTGAGTCCGGCCCCAGGTGGCCTTGGCAAGTTCCCCGCTCATATACAAATCGAGGATCGATACGCTGGGTTGAGTCCAGCCTTCATTACCGTGAAACTTGGCCAGCAACTCTGCAGGATTGCAGCCAGGCACCTGACGAGTCAGTTGCGCCAATGCGATGGCCCTGCGGCTGGGAATCGGTGTGTCGGCGTCGCTGATTGCCTGGGTCAACGCCGCTACATACCCATCGTATTGTTCGATGGCGTCACTGACGGCTGCCTCACTCAGGTTACCGTCCGCGTCGGCTGCGATCAGCCCATTCATCAACGCCCATGTGACCACCGGATCAAGCGCGCCGGCCGCCTGTAGCGGCTCAAGCTGGGGCACCAGACCGGGAATGAGGGTGAACCCGATGAGATGCTCATAGCTCATCGCTCGTGATACGCCGGGCGTGATGCTCTCCACCAGGTTTACCGCTTGGCAAAGGATCACCCAGGCCGGTGTGCCGACAGTTATCTCCGGCGGCAGATCGCGCACCAGGAACTGCGGTGCCATCCCCGCCAGCACCCAATGTGCTACGACCGGCGCAATGACTGGCTGTAGCTGGAATGTGTCGGCAAGGTGTTGCTCCAGTTCAAGTCGAACGGCTTCAGGATTGCGCAGCAGGAAGCGTTTTGCATACAAATCGAATCCGGCGAAAGCGGTATTGGCATTGTCGAGTTCCGGGTCGAGTTCCAGCAGCATCGCGGCGATCAATAGCTGATCGATGAAGGCTTGGGAAGGTTGTTCGGCGTTGCCGTCGGTAAACCAGCCCAAGGCATTAAGGTAGGGCTGCGCCGATGTCGATGCCCTGCGGGCGAACGACAGCAGCCTCTGCATCCGATAGTCGAGGCTGGTCGGGAGCTTCCCGGTGACTTCCCAAGCAACATTGACGCCGAACTTGAAAAGCAGAGACGGCGCATCGTCTCGCAGTAACCGGGAGTGCTCAGTCAGGATTGACCGAGTGTTGTCGGTTAGATTGAAAGGTGATTCATCGGGTGTGTCGAGAAGTTGCCAATAGTTGTCCAGCGCCGGGCCAGCAGGCAGACCGGCGAAGCCCAAAACATCTATCAACTGTTGCAATTGCGCTTTGTTCGAGGGTACTGACAGCCCGTGAAAGCGTAGCCATTGCCCAATTGTAATGCGACCGTTGGAACTGATCGACCCTCCGCTAAGTTTGGCCATATCGGCGAGTAGCTGCAGATCGGCTGTCATCTCCTGCACAGCGTTCTTAACGGCCGACGCCATACCGATTCTTCTGCTGAAACTGTTGATCCCGGTCGAAGAAGGGCTGCCGGAATCGTCTGAGTCGGTTTCCACTTCGAACGCCAGCAGCGTTGCTACTTCCGGCACGAGGTAGTAATTGCCGGTTTTCGCTGCTGGAAGTTCGGCTGTCAGCCGTGCCAGACAAGTCGATCCCGCCCGCTGCGCCTGATCGAGGCTGGAGCCGGCCACGGCGTTGCCGCCCATACTGTCCAGTGTATGAGCCAGATTGTGCAGAAGCGATTCGTTATTCATTACGTGGATGAGCGCGTTTCGGATTTCTACTAGTTGCTGTTCATTCTCAGAGTTTATCTTTATGCCAGGTATAGTTTGCATTTGAAAACATCCATGTTTTTTTGGTGAGTGCGTGTAAAGTTCGCGTTCATCTTTTTTGATAGTGCGCAGAGTAGTGAAAGTTCGCGGGGAGGGTTTAAGTTGTGTGTGTCGGTTTGTTAGTTTTCAGGATTGGCAGGGTATCAATGTATGTCGCGCAGATTTAAATCGCGAAGTTGCCTCGATTGTTTAGATGGCTTAACGCTGATACTGCCCCGGCGTCGCCGCCAAGTGCTGTTTGAACACTCGCTGGAAGTGTGCCTGATCGGAAAAACCGGCTTCCAGGGCGACATCGGCTATCAATTTGCCTCGACGCAATTGTTCCTGGGCGAACTGAATGCGTCGGTTGATCAGAAACGCGTGAGGCGTCATACCGAAATGCTGTTTGAAGGCGCGTATCAGATACGACGGCGACAGTTGCGCCGCCTCGCAGATATCTTCGAGCTTGAGCATCTGCGTGCAGTTTTCACGAATGTATTCGGCTGCGCGTTCCAGCCTGGAATTGGCTTCGCGCAGCGGTTGCTCGCCGGGGTTGAGGCATTGCTGCACCTCGGTGAAATATTCCACCGCTGCGCTGTGTTTGCAGAGGATGTCCTGGTCGGTGTCGGTCAGCACCGTGTACAGATTTTTCAATCCATCAAAAAGGCTTCGATCGGTAGTGTGAGTCACGGCAAACCGGCGAAACGCCTGGTCCTGGCTGAACCCGAGCTGGTGCTGCAAGTCACTGAGCCACGGCGTTTCCACATACAGCATCACGTATGACCAGGGCTGATAGTCGATCGGATTGCAGGCGTGCACGTCGCCTGGATTCATCAATACGACGGTGCCGGTGCTGACCTCACAGTCCATTTGCTCATGCATATACGTGCTGCGCCCGGCCGTGATTGCTCCGATGGAAAAGTGCGCATGGGAATGCCGGGTGTAACAGACTTCGCGGCCGTCGGCGATGGCACGGGCTTCGATGAAGGGCAGGGCGTCGTCGCGCCAGAAGCGGGGCGCTGTGTCGGCATTTTTTCCAGATAGATGCTTCATCAGTACAGCTCTCGGCGGGCTTGCTCGGGAGTGTATTCCCCACGATCAGCACCGACAAATTCGCTGATCGGAAAAATCCCGACAGCATCCGCCTTAAGCCTCGGGTTCCAGCGCAGCATCCCGTTCTGTAGCAGCAGCCTCGCGGAGCTCGGCAGCTGCTACGGGGGGAGTGTGCGATTTGAAGGTGACCGGTGGTCGATGAACCGGTCTTGCCCGGGATTTTGCGCTTAGCTGTAGGGATAACCCGAGGCGCGCGTAGGCGGTTGATCGTCACAGCGACGCCCTTCAGAACACCTTGCGTCTGAGGAACTTCGCAATGCTGACCCTCAACATCAATGGCCAGGACCAGGAACTGGATGTCGCGGCGGACATGCCGCTGCTCTGGGTACTGCGCGATGTTGCGCACCTCACCGGGACTAAGTTCGGGTGCGGGATGGCGCAGTGCGGCGCCTGCACCGTGCATGTCGACGGTGCGCCATTGCGCGCGTGCATCACGCCCGCCACAGCGGTCGCCCATGGACAGAAAATCCTCACCATCGAAGGCCTGTCCGTCGATTGTTCGCATCCGGTGCAGCAAGCCTGGGCTGAACTTGATGTGGTCCAGTGTGGCTACTGTCAGTCCGGGCAGATCATGTCGGCGGCCGCGTTGCTGGCGAAGATTCCCAAACCGACCGACAGCGACATCGATCAGGCACTCTCCGGCAACATTTGCCGCTGCGGCACCTATCCACGCATTCGTGCAGCGATCAAACGCGCCGCCGACATCGGTTGATAACGCAGAGGCTCAGCGATGAACAGCATCAATCCGTTATCTCGCCGTGGCTTTCTCAAGGGCAGCGCGCTGCTCGGCGGTGGCCTGGTCGTCGCGTTTGTGTTGCCCGGCGCGCACCGGTTTGCCAGGGGGGCCGAAAATCAGGGCGACGTGTTCGCTCCGAATGCGTTCTTGCGGATCGGCAACGACAACAGCGTCACCGTGCTGCTGGGCCACTCGGAAATGGGTCAGGGCATCTGGACCGGCCTGACCATGCTGATCGCCGAGGAGCTCGATGCCGATTGGTCGAAGATCCGCGTCGAACATTCTCCCGCCTCGGCAGCAGACTATGGCATGGCCGGATTTGGCGGGATGCAGATTACTGGCGGCTCGACGTCCACGTGGATGGAATTCGATCGTTACCGGCAGGCCGGTGCGGCCGCGCGCCTGATGTTGATCGACGCTGCCGCCAAGCGTTTCAATGTGGCAGCGTCGAGCGTGCGCACCGAGTCGGGGGTGGTCATCGCCGGCGAACAGCGCGCCACCTATGGCGAGTTGGCGGATGACGCCGGCAAGCTGCCGGTTCCGGATCCGGCGTCGATCACCTTGAAGGAGGCCAAGGACTGGAAGCTCATTGGCAAGCCCACCAAGCGCCTGGACACCCCTGAGAAAATTACCGGTCGGGCCAAATTCGGTATCGACGTGCAATTTGACGGGCTGATGACCGCCCTGGTCGCCCGCTCGCCGGTGCTCGGCGGCACCGTCAAATCATTCGAAGGGGCTGATGCGTTGTCGATTCCGGGCGTGCACAAAGTTGTGCAAGTGCCGACCGGTGTGGCGGTGATCGCCGACCATTACTGGGCCGCGAAGCTGGGCCGCGATGCGCTGAAAATAGACTGGGACCAGGGCGCCAATGCCGGGCTCGACAGCCAGAACCTGCTGGAGAGCTTTCGCAAACTGGCAAGCACCGCCGGGACTTCTGCCAGTAAGGCCGGCGATGTCGACCAGGCTTTGGGCAAAGCCGCTAAATCCGTCGACGTCGAATACAGCGTGCCATACCTGGCCCATGCGCCGATGGAACCGCTCAATTGCACGGTGAAAATAACCCAGAACAAATGCGAGATATGGACCGGCACGCAATTTCAAACGCTTGACCAGATGATCGCCGGCAAGATCACCGGGCTCAAACCCGAACAGGTCGAGATTCATACCGAGTTCCTCGGCGGCGGCTTTGGCCGTCGCGCCAACCCGACTTCAGACTTCGTCGCCGAGGCGGTGGAGGTGGCGAAGGCGGCCGGCGTGCCGGTCAAAACCGTGTGGGCGCGCGAGGACGATATCCGCGGTGGCTATTACCGCTCGGCTTTCCTGCATCAGGCCCGCGTCGGCCTGGATGCGAGCGGGGTACCGATTGCCTGGAAGCATGTGCTGGTCGGGCAATCAATCATGGCCGGCACCATGCTGGAGGCCAGTATGGTCAAGGACGGTGTCGACAAAACGTCGGTCGAAGGCGTGGCCGACAGCCCCTATGTGGTGAAACTGGCTAACCATCAAGTCGACCTGCACTCGCCGAACACCGGGATCACGGTATTGTGGCTGCGCTCGGTCGGGCACACCCACACCGCGTTTGTCATGGAATCGCTGATCGATGAACTGGCCGAAGCGGCTGGCAAGGACCCCGTGGAGTATCGACGGACGTTGCTCAAGGAGCATCCGCGGCATCTGGGCGTGCTCAACCTCGCCGTGGAAAAAGCCAGCTGGCAGACGCCTTTACCCGATGGCCATGCGCTCGGTGTCGCGGTGCACGAATCGTTTGGCAGTTACGTGGCGCAGGTCGCCGAAGTGTCTCAGGAAAATCTGGGTATTCGTGTGCACCGGGTGGTGTGCGCGGTGGACTGCGGCATCGCGGTCAACCCGCTGAGCATTGCTGCGCAAATGGAGTCGGCCATCGCCTTCGGCCTCGGATTTACCTTGCACAGCAAACTGACGTTCAAGGACGGGCAGGTAGAACAATCCAATTACCATGACTACCAAGTGTTGCGGCTAAGCGAAATGCCGCGGGTCGAGGTGCATATTGTCGAAAGCAGCGACAAACCTGGCGGCGTCGGTGAGGCTGGCGTGCCACCGACAGCGCCGGCGGTGGCCAACGCGGTTTTCGCGCTGACCGGACAGCGTCTGCGCGAATTGCCCTTGCAACTGTCGGGGGTCTGAAATGAAACGGCATCTTGTACTTGGCGCAGTGGTCATGGTCGGTCTGACCACTTACGCGACCGATTTGTTTGCGGATGACAAGGCTGCAGTCAAGGCTTTCGAGACCGTGCAAAAAGTCTTGCAGAGTCCGCGTTGCCAGAACTGTCACATTCCCGGGGATTCGCCGCTGCAGTTCGATGAAGGCATTCACCATGCAATGAACGTGGTGCGTGGTCTGGATGGCAAAGGCGCGGCCGGTTTGCCTTGCACGACGTGCCATGCCGAAAGCAATCCGCCAGCCACTTACGGCCCCCATACACCGCCCGGCGCCCCCCATTGGAGCCTGCCACCGGCGGCGCACAAAATGGCCTGGATCGGTCTGCCGGCCGACAAGCTCTGCGCGATGATCAAGGACCGCTCCGAGAATGGCGACCGTGATTTTGCCGCCATGCTCAAACACGTCAGCGAGGACAAACTGGTGCTGTGGGGCTGGAACCCGGGCGAGGGCAGGGCACCGGTGCCAGTGCCGCACGACATTTTCGTCGCACAGTTCAAACTCTGGGCCGACGCCGGTGGCCCGTGCCCGGTGGCGGGCATCTGATTGCAATGATGTTGAAACTTCGTCGGCTTGCTGGCGATGGCGATGTTGAAGACGCCATCGCTGGCAAACCAGGCTCCTACAGGGTTGAGGGCATGTTCCCGAGCGTCGAGACGACGTACACACCCGTAGGAGCCGGCTTGCTGGCGATGGCGATTCCGAAGACGCCATCGCTGGCATGCCAGGCCCCTACAGGGTTAGCGGACGCTACACTCCGGGCGGCGTCAGCGAGCGGAAAAATTCCTGCCACGTTGCATGACTGTTCGCCACATCCTCAATCTTGATAGCACCCTGGGCACGACGTACGGCCGAAGGCTCAAAAGCATCAAAGAGTTGCTTCACCGCCGTTGCGGCGATTGCATTGATTCGCGCCGATGTGAACGTCGCTGGAATCGCCTGATGGGCATCTTCCGTCAGCGGCGTCCCCTCAATGTGCAGCTGCTTGACAATGCCGCGACAGCTAGCCAGTGCTTCAGGCTTTGCCCCCTTCAGGTAGGCCTCGGCATCAAAAGGCAATTGACGCGGCACATCGCTGTTGGTCGCAGGCACCAATATCGAATGGTCGATATCCCGGCGCAGACGGACCGTTCCATCACGCATAAAAATTTCATAGATACGAGGAAAACTGCCGGAGCACGACAAAATCATCGCAAATGGGCCGTTCAGTATGTCCTCCCCTGAGAGGCTGATCCTGCCTGACGGCACAGGATGAAGGGCGAACAGTTCGAATCGGTTCCACTCCAGATCGAGTCGTTGCATGATCGGCAGTTGGCTGAAATGCTCTTTGATCAGCGCTGCAAATGCGCTTTTCATTAGTTTCAGCCGGGCTTCAAGTGCCTTTGCAAACTCGCCAGACACAGGTTTGAGACGCGCAAATGCCGACGTCATTTCCGACAGCTTCACGTGCAACACGGTCGACTCCCAACCCTTCATGTCAGGTTTGAGTTCGTTGGCCATGTGCAGTTCGACCAGCGAGAATTTGTTCTGCGGGGTTTGCAGATCAGTTGATGGATCTGCGGATCGAAGGACGCTATCCGAGTTCGAGCGCAACATTTTGCTCTCAAGAAAAACGTTGTCCTTGAACACCCGCCTCAGGTCGGCAAGGGCCACCGTATACGGCGTTTCAACCTGCGCATAAAAGCCTTTATTCAAGTCATGGAACAGCTGCAGACAATGCGCATCGAAAGCACTGGCGGCCTTTTTCATTCGCGCCTCTTCGCTGCCAGCAGTGACCAGCCCAGTAGCTGATCGCTCTTCGATCAAGCCTCTGCTGATCGCCCAGTCCAAGGGGAGTTTCGCCGGCACTTCTTGCGTGCGGAAAGTCTGTACGGCGGACACAACGGGAAGTTCAGACAACGCCACCAATTCGGCATAAGTCATCAGGCGAGACATACCCGGCATGCCTTCCTCGATGAAAAGCACCACTTGCTTGAGTTTGACCCATGCATAGGAACTCATATAACGAAGGGCTTCGGGAATATCCCTGATCAGAAACTCGGGGGCGATACCGGACAACAACAAATGCGTGGCCAACGGCTTATGTTTGACAAACCTCAGAGCGAACTGGCCATCAATGTATCGGCGAACGTCACTGTAGGATTCACCCCAGAAAAAACTGTCATTAAGTTTTTGATCGATGACCGTGTCCGAGCGCTGACCGGCACGGGGGTCGAAGCTCAGCAGCAGCGCAGTCAATACCAAGCGGTCTCGGTTAAGAGCTCGAGATTCTGTAGCGTTCCCATTATCCGGAAACAGGTTGAGCAAGAGTTGATTGCCCAACTCATGCGCGCGAGCGGAGATCAATATCTGGCTGATCAGGAAATCCGCTTTGATGCCAAGTATCGCTGGAGTCGATTCGGAAATAACCCCTTCGCACAGATAATCAAGCAACGGCACTTCAACCTGTGCGAGAAAAACCGTGGTTGTATCAATCACGATTTTGCGCTGCGCATCGGTCAATTTACCCAGTTCGCCAGGCTTGCCGAGCAGATGCCAGTGATCCATAAAGCCTGGCCGCAAGAGCTGCATGGGTTTGAGCCACTGCGCGATGATTCGCGCTGAAGCCGCTTTCACCGGTTGCAAAATCCTGTAGGCACGAAGCATTTCGGCGAGGCTGACCTGACCATTGGTACGCAGGGATCCGCCAACCCGTTCGGCCACAGGTCGTAACCGATCCCTTGCGGCTTTCAATGCACTGTCTGCCTCTACATCTTCGGTAGGTTCTGCCCACTTTTCATTTTTACCAGGTGCGCCAACGTGCCCACCGGTGGTCAGCAGAAGCCTGCTATCGGCGGCCAGTCCCTTGCTTTTCAACAAGCGCTGAAAGTCAGCGCGAGACCTGAAATCCAACAGTTGCTGCTTGCCGGCGTCGATGTTTACGCCAAGCGGTGATCTCGGATCTGGCTTACTGAATTCCGCTAGACTGATCGGATCCTGATCTTCCCATTTGTTGCTCAGAGCCTCCAGTCGTCTGCTGATGTGGCGGTAATCCTCCACTTGCCCGAATGCGAGGGTGAAGCTGCGGACCGGGCCTCTGCTCTGGATGAATTCACTGACGTAAGGCAAGTCGGACCAAGTGTGCTTGCGCAAGCGGCTTACCAGCGCTTCTACGCCAGAGGCTTCAGCAGAGACACTGAGCCCGTAACACTCCATCACCTGATCAAGACGCAGTTTTTTATCGCTTGAAATGATGGTGTCGGTCTTCCCGGCAAGCTGTATGAGCAGCGTCAAGGCTTCGGCCGGTAAACCGGTGATGAACAATCGCTGCGCACGTTCGACGACGGAACCATCGCTCAAGGTGAAGAAAAATTTCTGCACCTGAGCAGAGTAATCACAGGTTATATGGGGAGAGGAGAGATTCGCCAGTTCCAGAAATTCCCCAGTTTCGATCAACGCTTGCAAGGCTGTAGCGCCCGCCTCAAGCGTCGATGCCAATAGCGAACTGGACATGAGGCTCACGCGCTTTCGGCCGAGCTCGGTCGCGTTGAATGGGGTTTCTTCGAGCTCAAGCGTTTCGAGCGCGAGCTCCAGCTCCTGCGCGATGGTGAGGTAATCCTGTTGTTGCGATGTTCGCTCGCTGACCAGTGCGGATGTCGTGTGGCCGGTGTCCCCGATGGGGGCGAATCCGCTGTCCTTCAGTTCCGCTGCAATGACCTTGGCCTGCAATCGGTTTTCGGGTTCGGGGTAACCATAAAACGCCAGGACAATTCGGCGGGGAAATGCGTGAAGCGGATTCTTGGATTTGCCGCCCACATGCGGCAGCCCGTGCCCGGCAGGATCAATTTTCTGCGCAATGGCCTGAATGATCGGCGCAACTTTCCACCATCCGGATGCGTCTTCCAGCGTGAATACCTGGGTGACGTGCACTCCGTCCCTCAGCGTTGAAGCCTCCAGGGTGTCGCCCTTGATGTTGAAGGTGTCGAAGTCGATGTCGTAAGTGCTGGCCCAGTCGAGAAATTCCGTGCGCTCGAGTGCTGCCCAGTAAATTTCGATCCAGTCATGCAGCAGACTGTCCCGAGGAATGGTGAGCGTGCGCGGCGGGTTGGCGTCCTGAATGGCGACGGGGACCGCCGATAGCTCGGCGGTTATCGCGTCGATCATTGCTTGGTTGTG
>NZ_JMCL01000029.1 GCF_000690905.1 Pseudomonas sp. Ant30-3
AGTTCAACAACTACAGCCTCGCGCCGGTGCTGTTGGTGGTGCTCGTGCTGATCGGCGTCGTCGCCGACCGCCGCTGAATTCGGGTCAGGCAAAAAAAACCTGTAGGAGCCGGCTTGCTGGCGATGGTGTGTCAGACACGCTGATGTTGACTGACACACCGTCGCCAGCAAGCCGGCTCCTACAGGTTTATAACGTACGGCTCAGGACAGTTTTTCGAACTTCAGATCCCACACGCCATGCCCAAGTCGTTCGCCACGGCGTTCGAACTTGGTGATCGGGCGCTCGGCCGGGCGCGGGACGCACTTGCCGTCTTCGGCCAGGTTGCGATAACCCGGCGCGATGTTCATCACTTCCAGCATGTACTCCGCATACGGTTCCCAATCAGTGGCCATGTGCAGCACACCACCCACCTTCAACTTGCTGCGCACCAGCTCAGCGAACGACGCCTGAACAATACGGCGTTTGTGGTGACGGCTCTTGTGCCACGGGTCCGGGAAAAACAGCATCAGGCGATCGAGGCTGTTGTCGGCGATGCAACGGTTGAGCACTTCGATCGCATCGCAGTCGTAGACGCGCAAGTTGGTCAGGCCCTGAGTCAGCACGCCATTGAGCAACGCGCCAACACCTGGACGGTGCACTTCCACACCGATGAAGTCCTGCTCCGGCGAAGCCGCCGCCATCTCCAGCAGCGAGTGGCCCATGCCGAAACCGATTTCCAGCGAGCGCGGCGCCGAGCGGCCGAACACCTGGTCGTAGTCGACCGGCGCATCGGCCAGTGGCAACACGAACAACGGCGTGCCTTGGTCAAGCCCGCGTTGCTGGCCTTCGGTCATGCGCCCGGCGCGCATCACGAAACTCTTGATGCGGCGGTGTTGGCGCTCGTCGCCTTCTTCCGTCTGGATTGGCGTGTCGTTTGATTCAGTCATCAATGGCTCTTACTTGATCAGACCATCCAGCGGCGAAGAGGCGCTGGCATAGAGTTTTTTCGGCATACGGCCAGCGAGGTAAGCCAGGCGGCCCGCAACGATGGCGTGTTTCATGGCCTCAGCCATAATGACCGGCTGCTGGGCATGGGCAATGGCCGAGTTCATCAGCACCGCTTCACAACCCAGCTCCATGGCGATGGTGGCGTCGGAAGCGGTGCCGACACCGGCATCCACCAACACCGGAATCTTGGCTTCTTCGAGGATAATCTGCAGGTTGTACGGGTTGCAGATCCCCAGGCCCGTGCCGATCAGACCGGCCAGCGGCATGACCGCGATGCAGCCGATTTCCGCCAGTTGACGGGCAATGATCGGGTCATCACTGGTGTAGACCATCACGTCGAAACCTTCCTTGACCAGCACTTCGGCAGCCTTGAGGGTTTCGATCACGTTGGGGAACAGGGTTTTCTGGTCAGCCAGTACCTCCAGCTTCACCAGATTGTGCCCACCAAGCAGTTCACGGGCCAGACGGCAAGTGCGCACAGCCTCGGTAGCATCGAAGCAACCGGCGGTGTTCGGCAAAAAGGTGTAGCGATCCGGCGAGAGGACTTCGAGCAGGTTCGGTTCGCCCGGATTTTGGCCGAGGTTGGTACGGCGCACGGCGAAAGTCACGATCTCGGCACCCGAGGCTTCGATGGCCAGGCGGGTTTCTTCCATGTCACGGTACTTGCCAGTGCCTACCAGCAAACGCGACTGGTAAGTACGACCGGCCAGGACGAAGGGCTTGTCGCTACGAACGATGCTCATGGGAAATCCTCTGTAGGGGTGAGGTTCTTGCAGAATTCTGTGCCCTGGTGGGCCGCAGGGCTAGCCGCCACCGATGGCGTGTACCACTTCGACCGAGTCGCCGTCATTCAGCGTGGTATCGGTATGCTGGCTGCGCGGGACGATATCCAGATTGAGCTCGACCGCGACACGGCGTCCGGTCAGTTCCAGACGGGTCAGCAGGGCCGCAACGGTTTCACCGTCGGGCAGTTCAAGGGATTCGCCGTTCAACTGAATGCGCATACCGAATGGCCGCCATCATTTTTAGGGGCTGGCATTCTAGCCCGATCAGTCTTGGCGACCCAAGCCATTCGTCATGAAATGGACCGTGCAGTCAGCTCAGCCGCCAGGCGGCCAGGCCCAGGCACAACCAGCCAACAAGGAAGGCCAGACCACCGAAAGGCGTGATGATCCCGAGCTTGCTGATGCCGGTCAGTGTCAGCACGTAAAGGCTGCCGGAAAACAACAGGATGCCGATGGCAAACGATACGCCGGCCCACGTCACCAATCGGCCGGGGATTTGCGTGGCCAGCAGCGCAACACCCAACAAGGCCAGGGTGTGCACTAACTGGTAAGTCACGCCGGTGTGGAAAATCGCCAGGTACTCGGACGTCAGGCGGCTTTTCAGGCCGTGAGCGGCGAACGCGCCCAAGGCCACGCCGGTGAAGCCGAAAAAAGCGGCCAGCATCAGAAAGCCACGCAGCATGAAGAACTCCAGTCAGACTCGATCCACAGGGTCTGTATAATGGCCCGCTCAACGGGTTCGGCCAAGCCATCTCTATGCTGCGTATATTTTTGCAACGTTTTATCAAAGCCCTGCTGTGGTTCGCGGGCGGCAGCATTGTGCTGGTCCTGATTTTCCGCGTGGTTCCGCCACCGGGAACGGCGCTGATGGTGGAGCGCAAAGTCGAATCATGGATCGACGGCGAGCCGATCAATCTGCAGCGCACGTGGAAGCCATGGGAGGAAATCTCCGATGATCTCAAGCTCGCGGTGATCGCCGGCGAAGATCAGAAATTCCCGGAACATTGGGGTTTCGACTTCGGGGCCATTCAGAAAGCCCTGGCGCATAACGAACTCGGCGGTACAGTGCGAGGCGCCAGCACGCTGAGCCAGCAGGTCTCGAAAAACCTGTTTTTGTGGTCTGGGCGCAGCTGGCTGCGCAAAGGCCTGGAGGTCTGGTTTACCGGACTGATTGAAGTGTTGTGGCCAAAGCAGCGAATTCTTGAGGTTTACCTCAACAGTGTCGAGCTGGATAAAGGTGTGTTTGGCGCCGAAGCGGCAGCCCGGCACCACTTTGGCGTGAGCGCCCGGTCGTTGTCGCGGCAACAGGCGAGCTTGCTCGCGGCTGTTCTGCCCAACCCGCGAGTCTGGAGCGCCAGCCGCCCAACCAGCTATGTCGCACGGCGTGCTGGCTGGATTCGGCAGCAGATGAGTCAGCTGGGTGGGGACAGTTATCTAGTAGGGCTCAATGATTCACGCCGGGCGCTGTGGGCGCAGTAACTCCGCAAATCCCCTGTAGGAGCGAGCCTGCTCGCGATGGCGTCCATTCAGTCGACATAGTCGGTGGATGATTGACCGCTATCGCGAGCAGGCTCACTCCCACAAGGAAACCAAGGTAAAGCTGACACTGCGCACACACAAAAACGCCCCGATCATCACTGATCGGGGCGTTTTTGTTTGCCGGTGCGCAGGTTATGCGGCGATCGACAATTTGAGCTTGTTCATCGCACTCTTTTCAAGCTGACGAATACGCTCGGCCGACACGTTGTACTTCTGCGCCAGGTCGTGCAGCGTGGCTTTCTCTTCAGCGAGCCAGCGCTGATAAAGAATGTCGCGACTGCGGTCGTCCAGCACTTCCAGCGCTTCGTGCAGGTTGTGGTTGGAGTTGTCGCTCCAGTCGGCATCTTCCAGTTGACGGGCCGGGTCGTACCGGTGGTCTTCCAGATAATTGGCCGGCGACTGGAAGGCGCTGTCGTCGTCGGCTTCAGCAGCCGGGTCGAAGGCCATGTCATGGCCGGTCAGGCGACTTTCCATCTCGCGCACTTCCCGCGGCTCGACGCCGAGGCTTTCCGCCACGCGGTGGACTTCCTCGTTGTTCAGCCACGCCAGACGCTTCTTCTGGCTGCGCAGGTTGAAGAACAGCTTGCGCTGGGCCTTGGTGGTCGCGACTTTCACGATGCGCCAGTTGCGCAGGATGAACTCGTGAATTTCCGCCTTGATCCAGTGCACGGCGAACGACACCAGACGCACACCCATTTCCGGGTTGAAGCGTTTTACAGCCTTCATCAGGCCGACGTTACCTTCCTGGATCAGGTCAGCCTGAGCCAGACCGTAGCCGGAATAGCTACGGGCAATGTGTACGACAAAACGCAGGTGGGCGAGCACCATCTGCCGAGCCGCCCCCAAATCCTGCTCATAGTAGAGACTCTCGGCCAGTTCACGCTCCTGCTCCGGCGTCAGCAATGGAATGCTGTTCACCGTGTGCACATAAGCCTCCAGGTTCGCACCTGGGACCAGAGCATATGCAGGTTGCAAAGAATTGGTCATACGAAAAAACCTCCGTCTTACATAACTCGTGCAGTTCAGCACTGCGAAAATTGACCGGGAACCGAAAGACAAGTTCCCACAAAAACTGAAAGGTCAATACGCGCAAAAAGATACTACTTCGGCGCCAACTCCCTGAGATGACGAGCGACTGCAATCCATGCACCGATATAACCCAACAGCAACGCGCCAAGCAAGAGCGACAGACCGTCGGCAACTGGCACTCCCGCCAGCGCAAAATCACTGCCGTACAGGCCGGCCAGCCCAACCACCGCATCGTTCAACCAATCAAGCCCGAAGGCCAATACCCCCCAGGACAGCACCCCTGCACCGAGGCCATACAGCGCGCCCATATAAAGGAAGGGCCTGCGTACATAGCTGTCAGTGCCGCCCACGAGTTTAATCACTTCTATCTCTGTGCGGCGGTTTTCAATATGAAGACGAATGGTATTGCCTATCACCAAAAGTAATGCAGACACCAAAAGCACGGTCAGACCGAAGACAAATCGGTCGCCCAGCTTGAGGATGGCTGCCAGACGCTCGACCCAGACTAGATCAAGTTGCGCCAGTTGTACCTTGGGCAACTCGGAAAGTTTTTGTCGTAATGCTTCAAGCGCGGGCTTGTCGACCTCGTTCGGTGTAACCAGGACGACGCCAGGCAGCGGGTTCTCCGGCAGTTCCTTGAGCGCATCGCCCAGTCCGGACTGTTGCTGGAATTCTTCCAGGGCCTGATCCCGGCCGACATATTCAGCCTCTGCGACGCCTGGGATGCCCTTGATCTGTTCACGCAACGCTTCGCCCTCGGTCGGGCTGGCGTCCAGTTGCAGGTACAGGGAAATCTGCGCCGCGCGCTGCCAGGAACCGCCCAGACGCTCGACATTATTCAGCAGAAGTGACAGCCCCATGGGCAGACTGAGTGCCACCGCCATTACCATGCAGGTGAAGAAACTGCCGATCGGCTGTTTGCCCAAACGGCGCAAACTGTCGAGCAGACTGGCCCGATGGCTTTCAACCCAGGCACGGAACAGTGTGGCGAAGTCCGGGCCGTCATCCTCGTCGCGTTTCTTCTTCGGCGCTTGCGGGTCGGCAGCTTTGGGCGCGACTCGCTCGGAAACCTTGGGACTGCGTGTCGCACTCATACCCCGGCCTCCCCGTCGCCGATCAAGCGACCGCGCTGCAAGGTCAGCATGCGATGACGCATGCGGGCGATCAGTGCCAGGTCATGGCTGGCGATGAGCACACTGGTGCCCAGACGATTGATGTCTTCGAACACGCCCATGATCTCGGCGGCCAGACGCGGGTCGAGGTTACCGGTGGGCTCATCCGCCAGCAGCAAGGCTGGCCGATGGACGATGGCGCGGGCGATGCCGACCCGCTGCTGCTGACCGGTGGACAAGTCTCCAGGGTAGAGATCGGTTTTGTCCGAAAGCGCCACGCGCTCCAGAGCCGAGTCCACGCGCTTGGCGATTTCGGCTTTGGAGAGGCCGAGAATCTGCAATGGCAGGGCAACGTTGTTGAATACCGTGCGATCGAATAGCAGCTGGTGATTCTGAAACACCACGCCGATCTGCCGACGCAGAAAAGGAATCTGCGCATTGCTGATAGTGCCGAGGTCTTGCCCGGCCAGGAGCAATTTGCCCGTGGTCGGACGCTCCATGGCCAGCAACAGGCGCAACAGCGTGCTTTTGCCTGCACCGGAATGGCCGGTGACAAAGAGAAACTCGCCACGACGGACTCGAAAGCTCAGCTCATGCAAGCCGACGTGACCGTTCGGGTAGCGTTTACCGACCTGTTCGAAACGAATCATGAACGCTCCCGCTCGGCAAACAATGCCTGGACAAAGGGTTCTGCTTCAAAAGTACGCAAGTCATCGATGCCTTCACCGACACCAATGTACCGAATCGGCAGACCGAACTGCTTGGCCAGGGCGAAAATCACCCCGCCCTTGGCGGTGCCGTCGAGTTTGGTCAGGGCCAGACCCGTCAGCTCGACGGTCTGATGGAATTGCTTGGCCTGACTGATAGCGTTCTGACCGGTGCCCGCGTCGAGCACCAGCAGCACTTCGTGCGGCGCGTCAGCATCGAGTTTGCTGATGACGCGACGAACCTTTTTCAGTTCTTCCATCAGATTGTCTTTGGTGTGCAGACGACCAGCAGTGTCGGCGATCAAGACGTCGATGCCTCGCGCTTTGGCGGCTTGCACGGCGTCGAAGATCACCGAAGCGGAATCGGCGCCGGTGTGCTGAGCGATGACCGGGATCTTGTTGCGCTCACCCCAGACCTGCAACTGCTCCACGGCAGCAGCGCGGAAAGTATCGCCGGCCGCAAGCATGACTTTCTTGCCTTCAAGCTGCAGTTTCTTGGCGAGTTTGCCGATGGTGGTGGTCTTGCCGGCGCCGTTGACGCCAACGACCAGAATCACGAACGGCTTGTTCTGCGCGGCGATTTTCAGCGGCTGCTCGACGGGCTTGAGCATCGCCGCGAGTTCAGCCTGCAGGGATTTGTACAGCGCAGCGGCGTCGGCCAGTTCCTTGCGCGCAACTTTCTGCGTCAGACGCTGAATGATCACCGAGGTCGCTTCAACACCCACGTCAGCCGTCAGCAGGCGGGTTTCGATGTCTTCGAGCAGCTCGTCATCGATGATTTTTTTGCCGAGAAACAGACTCGCCATGCCTTCGCCGATGCTGGCGCTGGTCTTGGACAGGCCTTGCTTGAGGCGGGCGAAGAAACCGGATTTGCTTTCTTCCGTGCGTGATGGCTCGACGGGGCTGTCGAGCTGTGCAACGGGCTCAGCTGCTGCGGGGGCAATGACAGGCGCAGGCGCTGCGACCACGGGCTCAACCGGAGCAACCGGAGCAACCGGAGCAACCGGAGCAATGACAGCAGGCGGCTCGGGTTCCACAACTACAGGCGCTGGCTCGACCTCAACCACCGGCTCAATGACTGGCGTTTGAACGGGCTCGGGAGAAAACGCAGCCGGCGCCGGAATCGGCGGTGCGACATGCGCAGCTTGCTCATCTTCAACCAGCGCCACCGGCTCTTCCGCCACCGGCAATGTCAGCCATGGCTCGCCAGCAAGCGTCAACGGCTGTTCGGTGACGGTTTCAGGCTCGGATTCTGCCGCGGGCTGCAGCACCGGCTCGGCGATCGGCAAGACAATCGGCGCTGGCGCTTCATCGATAACCGGCGCGGGGGTGGCCTCAGGAAGTGGCTGTGGCTGTTCGACGACGGGTTCCTGCGGTTTTTTGCGCAGCCATCCGAACAGGCTTTTTTTCTCGCCAGCCGCAGCTGGGGCTTTCTTGTCGTCGTTGGAACCAAACATGGAGGACGGCTATCTCACGGTGGCGACGCGCCATGGGCGCCTCGGCAATTAAATATTAGTGCAGAACAGACTGCGATTGACCCAGCTTGTTCACGCGCACCCTTAAGACGAGGTGCTAATGGCACCTTACAAAAACGATTTCACGAAGGACTGCAGCGGCAAAATCGGCGAAAAGGCAGATATAAGTTGTCAATTAACAGCCTTCTCCCGCAAACCTATTCAACCTGATCAAACCCGAAGGCCTGATAGGCGTGGCCGCCAGCAAAACGGATCAGTATCCTAGCACCCTCTCGCCCGCCGACGCTAAGACCTAGCGGGCAGCCCCAAAGGTTTAAAAACGAATGAATGCTTTTGTCCGCCGCGCTGCAGGCCTGCTGCTCAGCACAGTTTGTCTGCCACTTTCAGTCTTCGCTGCCGACCCGCAACCCACCCACGAATTCACCCTCGACAATGGCCTGAAGGTCGTCGTGCGCGAAGATCATCGTGCGCCGGTGGTCGTTTCCCAGGTCTGGTACAAGGTCGGCTCCAGTTACGAGACGCCGGGGCAGACCGGTTTGTCCCACGCCCTGGAACACATGATGTTCAAAGGCAGCGAGAAGGTCGGGCCGGGTGAAGCTTCACTGATCCTGCGCGACCTCGGCGCCGAAGAAAACGCCTTCACCAGCGACGACTTCACCGCTTACTACCAAGTGCTGGCCCGTGATCGTCTGGGCGTAGCGTTCGAACTGGAAGCAGATCGCATGGCCAGCCTGCGTTTGCCGCCGGACGAATTCGCCCGCGAGATCGAAGTCATCAAGGAAGAGCGCCGCCTGCGCACCGATGACAAGCCGATGTCCAAGGCCTACGAACGCTTCAAGGCCATGGCTTACCCGGCCAGCGGCTACCACACACCGACCATCGGCTGGATGGCAGACCTGGACCGCATGAAAGTCGAGGAACTGCGGCACTGGTATCAATCCTGGTACGCACCGAACAACGCCACGCTGGTGGTGGTCGGCGACGTCACCCCGGATGAAGTCAAAACCCTCGCCCAGCGCTATTTCGGCCCGATCGCCAAGCGTGACATTCCTGCGGCGAAAATCCCGCTTGAGCTGGCGGAACCCGGCGAACGAAAGATCACTCTGCACGTACAGACTCAACTGCCGAGCCTGATGATGGGCTTTAACGTGCCAAGCATCGCAACTGCTGAAGACAAGCGTTCGGTCAACGCTTTGCGTCTGATCTCGGCGCTGCTTGACGGCGGCTACAGCGGACGTATCCCGACGCAACTTGAGCGTGGCGAAGAGCTGGTCTCGGGCGGCTCGTCGAGCTACGACGCCTACACCCGAGGCGACAGCCTGTTCACCCTGTCGGCCACGCCGAACACCCAGAAAAACGTCACCATGGCGCAAACTGAAGCCGGTCTGTGGAAGCTGCTCGATCAGTTGAAAACCACTGCGCCGTCCGCCGAAGAACTGGAGCGCGTACGTGCGCAAGTCATCGCCGGCCTGGTCTACGAGCGCGACTCGATCACCAGCCAGGCCACCGCTATTGGTCAACTGGAAACCGTCGGCCTGTCGTGGAAACTGATGGACAGCGAACTCGCCGACCTGGAAAGCGTGACCCCGCAAGACATCCAGAAAGCCGCCAAGCTGTATTTCACCCGCGAACGTCTCAGCGTCGCCCATGTACTGCCACAGGAGACGACTCATGAGTGAGCGTAAAACACCGCGCCTGGCGCTGATCGGCCTCGTTATCGTCGCACTGATCGGCTCTGCCGTTTTCTATTTCTCGAAGACCGATGAGTCCAATGCCAGCGAAGCGCTGGACAAGGCCAAGGCCAGCCAGAAACTGCAATCGCTGGCCGAACTAAATGGCAAGGCGCCGAGCCATCGCTCGCTGGACGTGCAGACCTGGAATACCGCCGAAGGCGCCAAGGTGATGTTCGTCGAAGCCCGTGAACTGCCGATGTTCGACATGCGCCTGATCTTCTCCGCTGGCAGCAGCCAGGACGGCGATGCCCCCGGCCTCGCCGTACTGACCAACGCAATGCTCAATGAAGGTGTCGCCGGCAAAGACGTCGGCGCCATCGCCCAAGGCTTCGAAGGCCTCGGCGCGGATTTTGGCAACGGTGCTTTCAAAGACATGGCGCTGGCCTCGTTGCGCAGCCTGAGCGCAGCGGACAAACGCGAACCGGCACTGAAACTGTTCTCTGAAGTGGTTGGCAAACCTACCTTCCCCGCCGACTCCTTCGCACGCATCAAGAATCAGATGCTCGCAGGCTTCGAGTATCAGAAACAGAACCCCGGCAAACTGGCCAGCATCGAACTGATGAACCGCTTGTACGGCGATCACCCCTACGCCCACTCCAGCGATGGCACGGCGAAAAGCATTCCACCGATCACATTGGCGCAGCTGCAGGCCTTTCATGCGAAAGCCTATGCAGCCGGCAACGTGGTGATTGCGTTGGTGGGCGATTTGTCGCGCAGCGAAGCCGAGGCGATTGCCGCTCAGGTGTCCTCAGCACTGCCTAAAGGGCCGGCATTGCCGAAACTGGCGCAACCGACCGAACCAGCGGCCAGCATCGGCCACATCGAGTTCCCGTCGAAGCAAACCAACCTGATGCTCGCGCAACTGGGCATCGATCGCGATGATCCGGATTACGCAGCGCTGTCAATGGGCAATCAAATTCTTGGCGGCGGTGGTTTCGGTACGCGTTTGATGAGTGAAGTACGCGAGAAACGTGGCCTGGCCTACGGCGTGTATTCGGGTTTCACTCCGATGCAGGCGCGCGGTCCGTTCATGATCAACCTGCAAACCCGCGCAGAAATGAGCGAAGGTACGCTGAAGCTGGTGCAGGACGTGCTCGCCGATTACCTGAAAACCGGTCCGACCGAAAAAGAACTCGACGACGCCAAGCGTGAGCTGGCCGGCAGCTTCCCGCTGTCCACCGCCAGCAACGCCGACATCGTCGGTCAGCTAGGCGCCATGGGTTTCTACAACCTGCCGCTGAGCTATCTGGAAGACTTCATGCAGCAGTCTCAGGCCCTGACCGTCGAACAGGTCAGAACAGCCCTGAACAAACATTTGAGCACGGACAAAATGGTCATCGTCAGCGCTGGCCCGACCGTGCCGCAAAAGCCGTTACCGGCCCCATCTGATAAACCTGCCGAGCAGCCGCTCGGGGTTCCGGAGCACTAATGGCCACTTCCCGTCCAAAAAAACCTGTCCACAACGTGCACAACGGCGTGAATCAACTGCGCATCATCGGCGGCGAATGGCGCAGCCGTAAGCTGAGTTTCCCGGACGCGCCTGGCTTGCGGCCGACCCCGGACCGGGTACGCGAGACCCTGTTCAACTGGCTCGCGCCCTATGTCGCCGGGGCCAGGGTGCTCGATCCGTTCGCCGGCAGCGGCGCGCTGTTTCTCGAAGCCTTGTCCCGCGGCGCGGCCATGGGGCAGGCGCTGGACGCGAGCAACATTGCGGTGTCGAGCCTCAAGGAACACCTGGGCACATTGCGCTGCACCACCGGCCAGGTGCAGACCGCCGATGCGCTGCGTTATCTGGAAACCCAGACTGCGGTTGCCTACGACCTGGTGTTTCTCGACCCACCGTTCAACCAGAACCTGTTGCCGACCGTTTGCGCATTGCTGGAAGAGCGTCAGTGGCTGGCCGATGAGGCGTGGGTGTACACCGAAAGTGAAACCGCGCCCTCGACCCTCGGCCTGCCAGCCAACTGGCGCCTGCATCGCGAGCAAAAATCCGGGCGGGTCTACTATTCTTTATGGCAACGTACGGCAGAGATCGCCGGTTAATCGACCGGCCTGAACACGGTGCGTCAGCGATGACGCACCGCTGCATCGAGAACCCTCGTGTCCCATCCCGCAGAACGTTTCACCCCCGCCTTCGGCCTTGGCAACCCGCACTTGCAAACCTTGTGGGGACCGCTGTGGCGTAAAACCACCCACATAGACCGCGAACGTGAACGCTTGTGGCTTGAAGACGGCGACTTCCTCGACCTTGACTGGCACGGCCCGCACAGCGCCGATGCGCCGTTGGTGCTGGTGTTGCACGGCCTGACGGGGTCGTCGAATTCGCCTTATGTAGCCGGGCTGCAAAAAGTGCTGGGTGCTCAAGGCTGGGCCAGTGTTGCGCTGAACTGGCGTGGCTGTTCGGGCGAGCCCAATCTGCTATCGCGCAGCTATCATTCCGGTGCCAGCGAAGACCTCGCCGAGGCCATTGCGCACGTGCGGGCAAAACGCCCGCTCGCACCGCTGTACGCAGTTGGCTACTCGCTGGGCGGCAATATCTTGCTCAAGCATCTGGGCGAGACAGGCAGTCACAGCGGTATCACCGGGGCGGTTGCAGTGTCGGTGCCCTTTCGGCTCGACCACTGCGCCGACCGCATCGGCCAAGGTTTTTCGAAGGTCTATCAGGCGCATTTCATGCGGGAAATGGTGGGCTACATCAAGAACAAGCAACGGCAGTTTCAGCACGATGGCCGCGAGGACAGCCTGGCGGAGCTGGCCGCGCTCGGTTCACTGGAAAACATGCGCACCTTTTGGGATTTCGATGGCCGGGTGACGGCGCCGCTGCATGGGTTTACCGATGCGCACGACTACTACCGCCGTGCCTCAAGCCGCTATTTTCTGGGTGAGATTCGCACGCCGACATTAATCATCCAGGCGGCGGACGATCCGTTCGTCTTCCCTCACAGCTTGCCGCTGGCAGATGAATTATCAGCCACCACGCAATTCGAATTGCAGCCCAAAGGCGGGCATGTCGGATTTGTCGATGGCACGCTTCGCCGACCGGATTACTACCTGGAACGGCGTATTCCACAGTGGCTGGCCAGCCTCGAACAATGAACACCACTGTGGGAGCGGGCTTGCTCGCGATGACACTGGGCCAATAGACATTTGCGCCACTGACGGACCGCTTCCCCAGCAAGCCCGCTCCCACAGGGAATGTGATTATTCGCCGACCGCGATGCCCCGCGCCGGCTCGTTGATCCATTCGCTCCACGACCCGGCGTACAAAGCGCCCAACGGATAGCCCGCCAGGCACAAGGCAAAGAGGTTATGGCAAGCGGTGACCCCGGATCCGCAGTACGCCACCAGATCTTCCGGTGAGCGATCGGCCAGCTTTTCAGCAAAGCGCTGCTTGAGCTGATCGGCCGGCAGAAACCGCCCGTCACTGCCCAGGTTGTCGGTAAACGCGGCACATTGCGCACCGGGAATGTGCCCGGCCACCGGGTCGATCGGCTCCACCTCGCCCTTGAAACGCGACAAGGCGCGGGCGTCGAGCAAGGTCAGCGCTGGCTGGCCCAGCCGCTGTTGCAGTTGCTCGGCATCGAGTACCAACGAATCATCGGGCGTGCCTGTGAAGGTGCCGCGGGTGATCGACGGCGCATCCAGGCTCAGTGGCAAGCCGGCGGCATGCCAGGCCTTGAGGCCGCCATCGAGAATGAACACACCGTCGCGTTTGCCCAGCCACGCCAACAGCCACCAGGCACGCGCCGCGTAGGCCCCGGGGCCGTCGTCGTACAAAATCACTTCGCTGTCGGCATTGACGCCCCAGGCTTGCAGTCGCTCGATCAGGTCCTGCGCTTGCGGCAGCGGGTGCCGCCCGGTGACACCCTTGACCACTTCGCCGCTCAGATCACGCTCAAGATCGGCGAAGCTGGACCCGGCAATGTGCCCTTCGGCATAGCTGCGCTGACCGTAGACCGGGTCTTCAAGGGCAAAACGACAATCCAGAATCACCCGTCCGGGCTGCTCTGTCTTCTGGTCCAGTGCTTGCGGGCTGATCAGTTGCGCAATGGGCATAACAGGCTCCTGTGATGTGGACGGTGTTGAATCCTACTGCACTTCCTCGAGGGCCTGGGCCAGCGGCACGTAAAACTCCTCGAACAACGCATTGACCGCCTCTCTCGACTGATCCGTGACGAACCCGGCCTCCAGCACCAGCACTTGATACACGCCACGTTTAATCGCTTGTTCGCTGAGATGGCTGGAAATCTCCCGCGTGGTGCACAGAAAACGCACCCACGACGTCAGAATAATCCAGGCATTGAGTGTCAGCGATTCGATCTGCACCTTGTCCATGCGCAGAATGCCGGCGTCGACGAAGCCTGCGTAAATGTGGGTGCCATGGATGAGGCTGCGCTGGGAAAAGCGCCGATAACGGGCCGCGAGGTCCGGGTCGCTGTCGAGCAGGTGTTCGAGGTCGCGATGCAGAAAACGATAGCGCCACATCGCGGCCAGTAATTCCTGCAGATAAAAACGCTTGTCATCGACGGTCGCCGCGCGCCCCTGGGGCGGGCGCAGAAAGCTGTCGACCAGGCTTTCATACTCACTGAACAGCACAGCGATAATCGCCTGCTTGTTAGGGAAGTGGTAATACAGATTGCCCGGAGAGATCTCCATATGGGCGGCGATGTGGTTGGTGCTGATACTGCGCTCGCCCTGTTGATTGAACAGCTCGAGGCTGTTCTGCACGATGCGCTCGCTGGTTTTGATCCGAGGGGCCATGGCTTGAGCTTTAATTCAGAGTGCGATAGCGGGCATCTTACGACTTATCGACGAACGGATAAAACCACAGGATGCGAACATGTTATTTGACTTTTTAGAGCATTGGCTCTAAAAAGCTCGACATCACAATAAACCCGGAGCTCACGATGCCTGCTGAAATTGCCTACCTGCAAACCTTGCAGCAGCCACTCGAAGAACTTCAACATCAATTCAACACCCAGCGCGCAGCCTATGCTGCCAACCCCATGCCGCCCGCTGCCCAGCGCCTGCAATGGCTCAAAGCCCTGCGCGATCTGCTGAGCAACGAGCGCCTGCGCCTGATCGAGGCCATCAGTCAGGATTTCAGTCACCGCAGTGCTGACGAAACCTTGCTGGCAGAACTGATGCCCAGCCTGCACGGCATTCATTACGCGAGCCAGCACTTGAAAGGCTGGATGAAAGCCTCGCCCCGCAAGGTCGGGCTCGCTTTCCAGCCGGCGGCAGCCAAGGTGGTTTATCAACCGCTGGGCGTGGTCGGGGTGATTGTGCCGTGGAATTATCCGCTGTATCTCGCTATCGGCCCGTTGGTGGGCGCGCTGTCGGCGGGCAATCGGGTGATGCTCAAACTCAGTGAGTCGACCCCGGCCACCGGCTTGCTCCTCAAGGAACTGCTCGGCCGGATTTTCCCGCAAGACCTGGTCTGCGTGGTGCTTGGCGAAGCCGACATTGGCGTGGCATTTTCCAGACTGCGCTTCGATCACCTGCTGTTCACCGGCGCCACCAGCGTTGGCAAGCACGTGATGCGCGCCGCTGCAGAAAACCTGACGCCGGTGACGCTTGAACTGGGCGGCAAGTCGCCGGCCATCGTTTCCCGCGACGTGCCGCTGAACGATGCAGCCGAGCGCATTGCATTCGGCAAAACCCTCAATGCAGGGCAAACCTGCGTGGCGCCGGACTACGTTCTGGTCCCGCATGAACGTGTCGGCGCCTTTGTCGAAGCGTATCGCCAGGCTGTCCGCGGGTTTTATCCGACACTTGCAGACAACCCGGACTACACCGCGATCATCAATGACCGACAACTCGCCCGACTGAACGGATACGTGAGCGATGCCACCAGCAAAGGCGCGCTATTGATTCCGTTGTTCGACCAGGGTCAGGGTCGTCGCATGAGTCACAGCCTGCTGCTTAACGTCACTGACGACATGATGGTGATGCAGGACGAAATCTTCGGGCCGTTGCTGCCGATTGTTCCCTACAAGGATCTGGACGAGGCGTTTGCCTACATCAATCAACGACCTCGGCCACTGGCGCTGTACTACTTCGGCTACGACAAGCGCGAACAAAACCGTGTGCTGCACGAAACCCATTCAGGCGGTGTTTGCCTCAACGACACCTTGCTGCATGTCGCTCAGGACGATATGCCGTTCGGCGGTATCGGCGCCTCGGGCATGGGCCATTACCATGGCCGCGAGGGGTTTCTGACGTTCAGCAAGGCCAAGGGTGTGCTGATCAAACAGCGCTTCAATGCGGCGCGTCTGATCTACCCGCCCTATGGCAAATCCATTCAAAAACTGATCCAGAAGCTTTTCATCCGTTAACCACCGCTATTACCGGGTAATAACAATAATGAGCCCAGGCCTGTCCGAATCACCCGCGCTGTCACGGCGCGGTTTGCTCAAATTCAGTCTCGGCGCAAGCGCGTTCCTGGCCACGGCCGGAGTGGGCGCGAGCCTGAGTGGCTGCTCATCGGGTATCCCCGCCAACGGTTTTGCGACATTGCGCAGTGGTGACCTGCTGTTTTTACGGGCGGTGATCCCGGTGATGCTCGACGGTGCCGTGGCCGAAGCCAAGCTGACGGCGGCGCTGGACGGCACTTTGAAGAACCTGGACAACGGGCTGGATCACCTGTCGCCGGAAATGCTCAAGCTGACGCGGCAGTTGTTCGATGTGCTGGGGATGACCGTCACGCGCGGACCGCTGACCGGGATCTGGGGCAGTTGGGAAAACGCCAGTGCCGATCAGATTCGGCACTTTCTGCAGCGCTGGGAAAACAGTTCGTTGAGTCTGCTGCGCATGGGGCATAGCTCGTTGCTGCAGATGGTGATGATGGCGTGGTATGCCCATAAGGAATCGTGGGCGCATTGCGGGTATCCGGGGCCGCCTGCGGTTTAAGAACAAGTCGCGCCCTTCGCGAGCAAGCCCGCTCCCCACAGGGGTTCGCGTCGGTCTTGTGGGAGCGTGTTTTCCCCGCGAAGGCGCCAGCCGCAGTACCTTCAACTTTAGAACAATAAGAGATCAAGAATATGCCCGTACCCGACCCATTCCGCGAAGGCATGGCCCGTGGCTGGAAAACTCGCGACGGCTCCCGGTTGACAGAGAATCTGACCCTGGAAGCCGATGTGGCGATCATTGGCAGCGGCGCGGGCGGCGGCACGACGGCGGAAATCCTCAGCGCCGCCGGCTACAAGGTGCTGCTGATCGAAGAAGGCCCGCTGAAAACCAGCAGCGACTTCAAGATGCTCGAAGATCAGGCCTACACCAGCCTCTATCAGGAAGGCATCGGGCGGATGAGCAAGGACGGTGCGATCACTATCCTGCAAGGGCGCGCCGTCGGCGGCACAACGCTGATCAACTGGACGTCGAGCTTTCGCACGCCCGAGCCGACGCTCGACCACTGGGCCAACGAGCATGACGTAAAAGGTCACTCCCCTGCCGACATGGCGCCCTGGTTCGAACGCATGGAACAACGCCTCGGTGTTGCGCCCTGGCAAGTGCCGCCGAATGCCAACAACGATGTGATTCGCAAGGGCTGCGAGCAACTCGGCTACAGCTGGCATGTCATCCCGCGCAACGTGCGCGGTTGCTGGAACATCGGCTATTGCGGCATGGGCTGCCCGAGCAACGCCAAGCAGTCGATGCTGGTCACGACCATACCGGCGACTCTGGAAAACGGTGGCGAGCTGCTGTATCTGGCCCGCGCTGAAAAACTCATGTTCTCCGGCGATCAGGTCAGCGAATTGCACTGTGTCGCCATGGACCAGCGCTGCGTCGAGCCTACCGGCAAGACGATCACGGTCAAGGCACGGCATTACGTACTGGCCGGCGGCGGCATCAACAGCCCCGCCCTGCTCCTGCGCTCCGACGCGCCCGATCCGCACCAGCGACTGGGCAAGCGCACGTTCCTGCATCTGGTCAACATGTCTGCCGCGCTGTTCGACGAGGTGATCAACCCCTTTTACGGCGCACCGCAATCGATCTATTCCGACCATTTTCAGTGGCAGGACGGCACCACTGGCAAGATGTCCTACAAACTGGAAGTGCCGCCGCTGCACCCGGCATTGGCGAGCACTTTGCTGGGTGGTTTCGGCGACGAAAGCGCGCGCCACATGCAGCACCTGCCTCACACCCACGCCATGCTCGCCCTGTTGCGCGATGGCTTCCACCCGGACAGCCCGGGCGGCAGCGTCGAGTTGCGCGGCGATGGCACGCCGGTCCTCGATTACCCGGTTTCGCCCTACACCTGGGACGGGTTACGCAGAGCGTTCCACAGCATGGCCGAGATTCAGTTTGCCGGCGGGGCCAAAGCGGTGATGCCGATGCATGCGGATGCGCGCTACGTGAAAAGCCTCGGCGAAGCGCGAACGCTGATCGATGGCTTGAGCCTGGAGCTCTATCGCACGCGCCTGGGCAGCGCGCACGTGATGGGCGGCTGTGCGATGGGCGAAGATCCGAAAAACGCCGTGACCGACAGCCTCGGCCGCCATCATCAAATTGCCAATCTATCGATCCACGACGGCTCGCTGTTCCCCACCAGCATCGGCGCCAACCCGCAATTGTCGGTCTATGGGCTGACCGCGCAATTGGCAACTTCGCTGGCCGAACGTTTGAAAAACCGCTGAAAAGAGCGAATATTCCTATCGTCTATAGTGCCTTCTTACCCAACAGGCGACTTGGCCGACCGGGTAGGCTGCGATACCATCCGACTCCCCAACGGACTCCCGCCAGGACGACGCGATGAACCGAGTGTTGTACCCAGGTACATTCGACCCTATTACCAAGGGCCATGGCGACTTGGTCGAACGCGCCGCGCGCCTGTTCGATCACGTGATCATTGCTGTCGCTGCCAGCCCCAAGAAAAACCCGCTGTTTCCCTTGGAACAGCGGGTGGAGCTGGCCCGTGAAGTCACCAAGCATTTGCCGAACGTTGAAGTCGTCGGCTTCTCGACGCTGTTGGCGCACTTCGCCAAAGAGAAGAATGCCAATGTGTTTCTGCGTGGGTTGCGCGCGGTCTCAGACTTTGAATACGAATTTCAGCTGGCCAACATGAACCGTCAGCTGGCGCCGGATGTGGAGAGTCTGTTTCTGACGCCGTCCGAGCGTTATTCCTTCATTTCCTCGACACTGGTGCGTGAAATTGCAGCCTTGGGCGGCGATATCACCAAGTTTGTCCACCCTGCCGTGGCGGATGCGCTCACCGAACGCTTCAAGAAGTAACAACCGCTCAAGCGGCGCCCGCGTGCACTGCGGGCGCCAATGCGGCACAATTGCGCGCATTGGTTTATTGCGCCCGGGCTCCACACCCAGGCTGGAGTTAGCATGTCCCTGATCATCACCGACGATTGCATCAATTGCGACGTCTGCGAACCCGAGTGCCCGAACGCCGCCATTTCCCAAGGCGAAGAGATCTACGTGATCGATCCGAATTTGTGCACGCAGTGCGTGGGTCACTATGACGAACCGCAGTGCCAGCAAGTGTGCCCGGTGGATTGCATTCCGCTGGACGAAGCGCATCCGGAGACTGAAGAGCAGTTGATGGCGAAGTATCGGGTGATTACCGGGAAGGTTTGAGTCAGGCCTTTTTGTAGAGCTTGTACCGCCCTCATCGTCGGATCGCCCTACAGCAAGATTGCGATAGGTCAGTCAGCATTGATAGTCCAGTGCCGCCGTCATCGCCAGCAGGCTAGCTCCCACAAGTCGCGGATTGGATCACAGTGTTGTGGTCACGCAAGACCCTGTGGGAGCTAGCCTGCTAGCGATGAGGCCATCAGCCACACCGAAGCTCTGACTGACCTCACTCCCGCTGCTCGAACCCCTCGCCGATACACCCCAGGCACCGCACAAACGCGGCTTTCCCTGGATCGACCACCAGCGCCTTGCCCGCATCGCCGATGCCGCCACCAAGCGCGGTAAACGGTAAAGCCACCACAAACAGACCCGCGCCAATCACCGTCGCCACGATCAACAAGGGCCGGGCAATCAGCAAATCACCGATCATGGCGTAGGCTGGCGGATTCTGAATGGTGTAGCGCGGGTCGCCACTTCCGACGTTGGCCGCCAGCGCTGGCGTAGCCGTGCTGATCAGCAAAACAACAGCGAGCGTTCGAAACAGATTCATGAGGCGATCCTTCGACTGGACAGTGAAAACACAGACTATAGACCTAAAGCCCTGTCATCTTTGACAGCGCGGGCAGAACACGCTGGCGCGCTGACCGAGTTTGACTTCGCGCAGCTCGGTTGCGCAGACCTTGCACGGCTTGCCTCCGCGACCATACACAAACAATTCCTGCTGAAAATAACCCGGCTGACCGTCGCCACCGATGAAGTCGCGCAACGTCGTGCCGCCACGCTCGATCGCGGCCGCCAGGATGCGTTTGATCTCGATCGCCAGTTTCAGATAACGCGCCCGTGAAATGCCTCCGGCCTGGCGACGCGGGTCGATCCCGGCGGCGAATAGCGCTTCGGTCGCATAAATATTGCCGACGCCGACCACTATCGCGTTGTCCATGATGAACGGCTTGACCGCCATCGAGCGTCCGCGGGACTGCTGGAACAGCCGATCGCCATCGAACAGGTCGGTCAACGGCTCCGGCCCAAGGCGCAGCAACAACTCGTGGTTGTGCGGATCGGCGCTCCAGAGCATCGCACCAAAGCGCCGCGGATCTGTGTAACGCAGCGCCAACCCCGATTCCAGTTCGATATCGACATGCTCGTGCTTGGCCGCCGGCATGCCGATCTCGACCAGACGCAGATTGCCCGACATGCCCAAATGGCTGATCAAGGTGCCGACTTCGGCGTTGATCAGCAGGTATTTGGCACGCCGCTCCACCAGCACGATCCGCTGGCCGGACAAGCGCACATCCAGATCTTCCGGGATCGGCCAGCGCAGACGCCGATCGCGCACGATCACCCGGCTGACACGCTGCCCTTCCAGATGGGGCGCGATGCCGCGGCGGGTGGTTTCGACTTCCGGCAGTTCTGGCATGGGGCTCTCGGATCAGGCGCTCGGCTGAGGCACTGGCCGCGACTCAGCGATGAGTGCCGAGGTCGCGGATGGTTTGTTTGAGGGTTTCGAAGTCGTAGTCCGACAGACCGACGTAATCCAGCACGATGGGCGCAATGCTGTTCCACTCACGGTCTTCGGACTGATTGCCCAGCACTCGATAAGACGCACAAATGTGTTCAGCCATTTTCAGAATCGCCAGCAGATTTTTCAACTGACTGTTGCGCGACGATTCATCGTTGAAAATCGCCAGGGCATTGTGATGATTGGCGATAGCCGTACTCACATGTTCCGGCAGGCGCCAGGATTTGGCCGTGTAATAACCGACCACTGCGTGGTTGGTATTGAACACGCGGTTTTCGGTGTCGACCACCCGGCATTCGCTGCTGGCGCTGGCATACGCTTCTTCCAGCACCGTCATGTAGTTGGGAAACCGCTGGAGCATCAAAGGCACGCCGCAGTCGTGAAAAAGGCCCAGCGCGTAGGCTTCATCGCCCGCCTGCACGCCGATGCGCTTGGCCAGCGTCAGGCACGTCATCGCCACATCCTGAGCGGTGTCCCAGAAACGGTTAAGGGTAACGATGGTGTCGTCGTTCAACTCACCCTTGATCGATTGTGCGTTGATCAGGTTGATGATCGAACGGCTGCCCAGCAAATTCACTGCACGCTGGATCGAGGTGATTTTGTTGCTCAAGCCGTAATACGGCGAATTGACAATCTTCAGCAGCGAACCAGAGAGGCCCGGGTCTTGGGAGATCAACTTGGCAATCACCTCCAGGTCCGGATCGGGCATGTACTGTTCCATCTGCAAATCCACCATGATCTGCGGCTGGGCAGGCACGCTGATGCCCTGCAGGGACTGTTGGATCTGTTCGGCGGTCAGCTCTTGGGACATAAGTACACACTCTGGGTCAGGCGCCGATTCTACCCTTTCTGAACTTGGATCCGACACACCAGCGGGCACATCGCCGGAACTTTCATTGTTCGCCAGGCTTCGGACTGTGTAATGCCCGTGAAGGCAAAACACACATTCAAGTCAGGAGAATCAATCATGTCCACTTCCCTGAACGGCAAGCGTGTCGCGATTCTGGTAACCGATGGTTTCGAGCAGATCGAGCTCACCGGACCCAAGCAAGCACTGGAGGAAGCCGGTGCACAGGTCGATATACTGTGCGCCGAGGAAGGTCAGGTCAAAGGCTGGAATCACGACAAACCGGCCGACGATTTCGATGTTGATCAGACCTTCAAAAGCGCCACCATCGACCAATACGATGCCCTGGTTTTGCCGGGCGGCGTGCAGAATTCCGACACAATTCGTATTGATCTCGATGCACAGCATCTGGTGAAAACCGCAACATCGGCGGGTAAACCGATTGCGGTGATTTGCCATGGCGGCTGGTTGCTCATTTCCGCCGGACTGGTCCGGGGCAAAGCCATGACCAGCTACAAAACGCTCAAGGATGATCTGGAGAATGCCGGGGCGAACTGGGTCGACAAGGAGGTGGTGACTGACGGGAATCTGATCAGCAGCCGTCAGCCGGATGATATTCCGGCGTTCAATCGGGAGTTGATCAGCGCGTTGTCGGCCTGACACTGAACAAGTGTGGCGAGGGAATTTATCCCCGTTGGGGTGCGCAGCAGCCCCAAAACCAGCGCAGAGATTACGAAATTCCATTTGCGATGGGTTGCGACTGCTGCGCAGTCGGACGGGGGCAAGCCCCCTCGCCACAGGCAAGCCCCCTCACCACATGTCCACCCGCAAACCTGTGCGTGGCCCAACACGCTATACTCCCGCTCTTTTTTCCGGAGCGACGTCATGTCCCTGCCTAGCCTGCGCCTCAAAGCCAACGCCGATCGTCGCCTGCGAAACGGCCACTTGTGGGTCTATAGCAACGAAATCGATGTAGCGGCGACTCCTTTGCACGGCTTTAAGGCCGGTGACCAGGCGATCCTCGAAGCCGCCGGTGGCAAGCTGTTGGGCATCGTCGCCATGAGCCCGAACAATTTGATCTGCGCCCGCCTGCTGTCGCGCGACATCAAATTGCCGCTGGACAAGTCGCTGCTGGTGCATCGCCTGAACGTCGCGCTGTCCCTGCGTGATCGTCTGTTCGACAAGCCGTTCTATCGTCTGGTCTACGGCGATTCCGATTTGCTGCCAGGTCTGGTGGTCGACCGTTTCGGCGACATTCTGGTGGTGCAGATCGCTTCGGCCACCATGGAAGCGCATAAAGACGACGTGATTGCAGCGCTGACTCAAGTGCTAAAGCCCAGCGGCATTCTGTTCAAGAACGATTCTGCTGCCCGTGACGCTGAAGGCCTCAATCGCTACGTCGAAACCGTGTTCGGCCTGGTGCCGGAATGGGTTTCGCTGGAAGAGAACGGCGTGAAATTCGAAGCGCCGGTCATCCAGGGTCAGAAAACCGGCTGGTTCTACGATCACCGCATGAACCGCGCGCGTCTGGCCCCCTATGCCAAAGGCAAGCGCGTGCTCGACCTGTACAGCTACATCGGCGGTTGGGGTGTACAAGCCGCTGCGTTTGGCGCCAGTGAAGTGTTCTGCGTTGATGCGTCCGCCTTCGCCCTCGACGGCGTCGAGCGCAATGCCGCGCTGAACGGCGTAGCAGAGAAAATGACTTGTCTCGAAGGCGATGTGTTCGATGCCTTGAAAGAGCTGAAAGCCAGTGAAGAACGTTTCGACGTGATCGTTGCCGATCCACCGGCGTTCATCAAACGCAAGAAAGACATGAAAAACGGTGAAGGCGCCTACCGTCGCCTGAACGAGCAAGCCATGCGCCTGCTCACCAAGGACGGCATCCTGGTCAGCGCTTCGTGCTCGATGCACCTGCCGGAAGATGATTTGCAGAACATCCTGCTGACCAGCGCCCGTCACCTGGACCGCAACATCCAGATACTGGAACGTGGCGGCCAGGGCCCGGATCACCCGGTGCATCCGGCGATTGCAGAAACGCGCTACATCAAGAGCATCACCTGCCGGTTACTGCCGAATAGCTGATTGACGTCTGCTGCCTGCTGGTGCGGAGCTGGTCCGAAATTGGGGTCGCTTCGCAACCGACGCAGGCTTCGCCAGTTGCTACATGAAGTGAGTGTGCTTTCTGTAGCAGCTGCCGAAGGCTGCGTTCCAGGACGAAGTCCTCGCCCTCTATTGCCTACCAAGCACCGTTTGCAGGGCCGACCGCTCGCTCCCACAACAGATTCAGAAAAATCCCACACAGCGCTGAATTGACTTCCATGGCCATCAGGTCAACGCTCGATCCCCCCTCACGGACCGAGAGCGTTGTCGATGAACCCTTCCACGCGCACCGCGAAAAAATCCTCGCTCATCCTGCTGTTGCTGACAATGACGCTCCTCGGCGTATTCCCGCTGGACGTCGTTCTCCCTTCGTTTCCCGCACTCTCTTACCACTTCCAGAGCCCGGCGTCGGACATTGCCCTGTCTGTCAGCCTGTTCGCCATCGGCCTTGCGCTGTCAGTGGTGCTGGTCGGGCCGCTGTCGGACCGATGGGGCCGCAGAAACCTCTTGCTCACCGGCATCGCCATCTCGGCCATCGGTGCGACAGGTTGCCTGATGTCCAGCGACTACCGCTGGTTTGTGTTTTTCCGTGTGGTGCAGGCGGTGGGTTGCGGTGCATTCGTGCTGTCGCAGGCGTTGATTCAGGATTTGTTTGTCGGCAGAGAACAGGAGCGAATCCGCATCTGGATGACGACCGCAGCGGGTGTGTTCATCTCTATTTCGCCTTTGCTGGGGACCTGGCTGCAAATGCATCTGGGCTGGGAGGGCAGCTTTTATGTGTTTATCGCCCTGGCAGTCATCGTCTGGATAAAGACTTGTGTGCTGCTTCAGGACAACCCACGCAGGCGCAAACCGTTGTCCGCACATTTTTTCAATGCCTACTGGCGACTCTGCTCCGATCTGCGCTTTACCGGTTATTGGCTCATTTCGGCTCTGGCGTTCGCCTGCCATTTTTCCTTCATCGTCATCTCCCCGATCATTTTCATGGAGCGCCTGGGCCTTTCGCCCTACGAGTTTGCCTGGGCGTTGTTGTTGTATGGCGTGGCGTATGTGTTGGGCGGGATAGTCGCCAGTGCGCTGCATCGACATCTGCAATCCAATTCCCAGATCATCGTCGGGCTCGGGTTGATCGCGCTGTCGGGGCTGATCATGCTGCTGCTGGCAAACCTGTTCGGCCTCACGGCTGCGACGGTGCTGATCCCGATGCTCATTTGCACGGCCGGCACGACCATTGCCAGGCCTATTGCCAACTCCAAAGCGATGTCACTCCATCCGGAGGATGCCGGCACGTCCTCGTCGGTCGGCGGCGTCATGATCTTCCTGTGTGGCGGTGTGATCAGTCTGCTGATCAATCTCGCCTCCGAAGACCTGACAACCGCGCTCGGCCTGTGCTTCCTGATCCTGAGCGCCGCAGGTCTCGGTTTGAATGCATTGATCATGCGAAGCAAGCCGGCACGGAAAATCAGCTGAGCGGCACCGATCGTCATCCAGCATGGCCCATCGGCGCTGGATCAGCGCTTCCCGGCATTCCCTCCCGCCGCCAGCCGTGTAGAATCGCGACATTCATCGCCAGTCATCCCCCGGCGGGTTTATGAGCTCAAGCTGAAGCGCGCGGCGATCCCGCAAAGTTATCGGCAACTTCCGGACACACGGCCATTTCTGAGTGTTCCAGACGTCAACAGAAGCTCACTTCCCTTTTGATACCTGATTAGCCGCCCGGAGTGCTTCATGCCTGATTACCGCTCGAAAACATCCACCCACGGCCGCAACATGGCCGGTGCCCGCGCACTGTGGCGCGCCACGGGGATGAAAGATGACGACTTCAAAAAGCCGATCATCGCCATTGCCAACTCCTTCACCCAGTTCGTCCCGGGCCACGTCCACCTCAAGGACCTGGGCCAACTGGTCGCGCGCGAAATCGAACGCGCCGGCGGTGTCGCCAAAGAATTCAACACCATCGCCGTGGACGACGGCATCGCCATGGGCCACGACGGCATGCTGTATTCGCTGCCGAGCCGCGAGATCATTGCCGACTCGGTTGAATACATGGTCAACGCCCATTGCGCCGATGCGATCGTGTGCATTTCCAACTGCGACAAGATCACGCCTGGCATGTTGATGGCGTCCCTGCGCCTGAACATCCCGGTGATCTTCGTGTCCGGCGGCCCGATGGAAGCCGGCAAGACCAAACTCGCCTCCCACGGCCTCGACCTGGTCGACGCCATGGTGATCGCCGCCGACTCCAGCGCTTCTGACGAGAAAGTCGCCGAGTACGAGCGCAGCGCTTGCCCGACGTGCGGTTCGTGCTCCGGCATGTTCACCGCCAACTCGATGAACTGCCTGGTCGAAGCATTGGGTCTGGCTCTGCCGGGCAACGGTTCGACACTGGCTACCCACAGTGACCGCGAGCAACTGTTCCTGCAGGCCGGCCGCACCATCGTCGAGCTGTGCAAGCGTTACTACACCGATAACGACGAGTCGGTACTGCCGCGCAACATTGCCAACTTCAAGGCGTTCGAAAACGCCATGACGCTGGACATCGCCATGGGCGGTTCCACCAACACCATCCTGCATTTGCTGGCCGCCGCCCAGGAAGCAGAAATCGATTTCGACCTGCGCGACATCGACCGCCTGTCCCGCCACGTGCCGCAGCTGTGCAAAGTCGCGCCGAATATCCAGAAGTACCACATGGAAGACGTACACCGTGCCGGCGGGATCTTCAGCATCCTCGGTTCGCTGGCCCGTGGCGGCCTGCTGCACACTGACCTGCCGACCGTGCACAGCAAAACCCTGGCCGAAGGCATCGCCAAGTGGGACATCACCCAGACCGACGACGAAGCCGTGCACACCTTCTTCAAGGCCGGTCCTGCGGGCATCCCGACGCAAACCGCGTTCAGCCAGTCGACCCGCTATGAAACCCTGGACGACGACCGTGAAAACGGCTGCATCCGTAGCGTCGAGCATGCTTATTCGAAAGAAGGCGGTCTGGCTGTTTTGTACGGCAACATCGCGCTGGACGGCTGCGTGGTAAAAACCGCCGGTGTCGACGAATCGATCCATGTGTTCGAAGGCAACGCGAAAATCTTCGAAAGCCAGGACAGCGCCGTGCGGGGGATTCTTGCGGATGAAGTGAAGGCCGGCGACATCGTGATCATCCGTTACGAAGGCCCGAAAGGCGGCCCGGGCATGCAGGAAATGCTCTACCCGACGTCGTACCTGAAATCCAAAGGCCTGGGCAAAGATTGCGCCCTGCTCACCGACGGCCGTTTCTCCGGCGGCACCTCGGGCCTGTCCATCGGTCACGCCTCACCGGAAGCGGCGGCGGGTGGCGCGATTGGTCTGGTGCAGGATGGCGACAAAGTGCTGATCGACATTCCGAATCGCTCGATCAACCTGTTGATCAGCGATGCCGAAATGGCCGGCCGCCGCGCCGAGCAGGATCAGAAAGGCTGGAAACCGGTTGAGAAGCGTCCGCGCAAAGTGACCACTGCACTGAAGGCCTACGCTCTGCTGGCAACCAGCGCCGACAAGGGTGCCGTGCGCAACAAAGCGATGCTCGACGGGCTGTAAGCGCCGACCACCGCAATAAAAATGCCCCGCCATGTGCGGGGCATTTTTTTGGATAAAACCGATCAACTGTAGGAGCGAGCCTGCTCGCGAAAAACCTGAGAGCGCCGTGGGGTGTCAGGTAACCAGCATTATCGTTCACGACCATCGCGAGCAGGCTCGCTCCTACAGGGGATTTGCGTCGATCACAGTTCCAATGTGGGAGTGAGCCTGCTCGCGATAGCGGTGCGTCAGGCAGCATTGATTTTACTGGCCTGCCGCCATCGCGAGCAGGCTCGCTCCCACATTAAATCTCCAGTGTTTATTGAATCTCAGCCGGCGTCACGATCACCCAGTTTTTGTCCGCCGTGACCGGCAGCCCTTCCTTCGCCTGTGCAGCCGCGTTTTTGGCGATCATGCCGTTGAGCTGAGTCATGTATTTGTCCTTGCGATTGACCCACAAGTGAATACCGCCCTTGGCCACATCGACCCCGTGAAAAAGCATGAAACCATCGCTGGTCGGGGTGTCGCCGGCCACCAGAATCGGTTTTTTCCATTCATCGATGTACGTCAGGATCGCGGCCTGCTTGCCGGCCATCCAGGTGGCCGGGGTCCACAGGTAAGGCGTCAGTTCCAGGCCAAGGTTTGCCTGTTCGTCATACTGACCGGCAGTGATCTGTTTGCGCGCCGTGGTCAATGCGCCGGACTCGCGATCCTTGAGCAGCATAGTCACGCCGATCACGTTCTGCGGTTTGACGTTGTAGCCGTACTGCGGATCAGCCGCGACCATGCGCACCAGCTCTTCGGAGGCTGCGGTCATCACGTAGACCTCGATGCCGTTCTCCATGAGCTTGCTGTACAGCTCTTGCTGACCGGTGAAAATCTGTGGCGGGTTGACCTCGATGGTTTTGACCACATCGCCTTCGTAGTACGTGCTCGGTACCGGTTTGCCGGACGCCATCAACTCGTCGACGTAACCTTTGAGCTCTTTAAGCGTGAAGCCGGAAAACACTTGGGCGACCCACGGGTAACACACCATGTCGTCGAGTTCGCAGAGGCGGTAGTAATAACTGAACAGGCTTTCCTTGTGCTCGGCCGTGTCCTTGAACGGAATCAGTTTCAGAGAGGGATCGAGTTTCTCACGGGTGATCAGGCCCTTGTTTTCCATGAACGGCAGCAACGACTCTTCCAGATCGTAGCGGTAACTGGTGTTGTCCATGTCGAACACGGCGTAGTTACCCTTGTTCGCGTTGGCGGCAATCATGGCGTCCAGCGCCTTGGCCTGATCGCGCGGCCAGTGTTTGAGATCGGTGGCGAACGCCTGGCCCGCGAGGCTCAGGCCAAGGCCCAATCCCAGTGCAACAGCGAGAAATGTCGGAGCGAGTTTCATCGGCTTGCTTCCCTAGATAAAAGATCCTGGATCAACGACGCCGACGCTAACAAATAACCACAACGATCTGCGCCTGCCAGCGACCGCTTGATTCCCCTGCGCGCCAGTTGCATCCCTGACAGCGACACCCGCTTATTCCAAAAACGACAGTGACCCTGCCTTTTTGATATTTAATCCATTGCAAATCAAGCTGTTAGGCTTGCCGGCTCGCAGCTTCCCCGGAAGGTGGCTGGCACAAGTCTTAGTGGAGTTTTCAATGAACCTGCCGTTGATCCTCAATCTGCTGGTATTTCTCGCCCTGCTCTTTGGCCTGGCGCAAACCCGTCATACCTCGTGGAGCCTGGCGAAAAAAGTCCTGCTCGCACTGGTGCTGGGCGTGGCGTTCGGAGTCGCGCTGCACACCGTCTACGGTGCCGGCAACCCGATCTTGAAAGCCTCGATCGGCTGGTTTGATCTGGTGGGCAACGGTTATGTGCAGTTGTTGCAAATGATCGTGATACCGCTAGTCTTCGCCTCGATCCTCAGCGCCGTGGCGCGGCTGCACAATGCGTCTTCGCTGGGCAAGATCAGCTTCCTGACCATCGGCACGCTGCTGTTCACCACGGCCATCGCGGCACTGATCGGCATCGGCTTGACCAACCTGTTCGGCCTGACCGCTGAAGGGCTGGTCGCCGGCACCCAGGAAATGGCGCGCTTGCAAACCATTCAGAACGACTACGCCGGCAAGGTCGCCGACCTGAATGTGCCGCAGTTGCTGTTGTCGTTCATCCCGCAAAACCCCTTCGCCGACCTGGCCCGGGCCAAGCCGACGTCGATCATCAGCGTGGTGATTTTTGCGGCATTCCTGGGCGTAGCCGCACTGCAACTGTTGAAGGATGACGTCGAGAAAGGTCAGAAAGTGATCAACGCCATCGACACCCTGCAGGCGTGGGTGATGCGTCTGGTGCGTCTGGTGATGAAGTTGACCCCGTACGGCGTCATGGCGTTGATGACCAAAGTGGTTGCAGGCTCGAATCTGCAAGACATCATCAAGCTGGGCAGTTTTGTGGTGGTGTCCTACATCGGGCTGGGCCTGATGTTTGTGGTCCACGGCGTGCTGGTGTCCGCCGCCGGGATCAATCCGCTGCGCTTTTTCCGCAAGATCTGGCCGGTGCTGACGTTTGCTTTTACCAGCCGCTCCAGCGCCGCGACGATTCCGTTGAGTATTGAAGCGCAGACCAGCCGTCTGGGCATCCCGCAGTCGATCGCCAGCTTCGCCGCCTCGTTCGGCGCGACCATCGGCCAGAACGGTTGTGCCGGTCTGTACCCGGCCATGTTGGCGGTGATGGTGGCGCCGACGGTGGGCATCAACCCGCTGGACCCGCTGTGGATCGCGACGCTGGTGGCGATCGTCACGCTGAGTTCGGCCGGTGTGGCAGGTGTGGGCGGTGGTGCGACGTTCGCCGCGCTGATCGTGCTGCCGGCAATGGGTTTGCCGGTGTCGCTGGTGGCGTTGCTGATTTCGGTTGAACCGCTGATTGATATGGGTCGTACGGCGTTGAACGTGAGTGGCTCAATTGCGGCGGGGGCGATTACCAGTCAGGTGATGCAGCAGACGGACAAAGAGTTGCTGGGGGCGGATGAGCATGGGGAGTTGGCGCACGCTTGAGTAGCGCCTGAAAGATCGCTATCGCGAGCAGGCTCACTCCTACAATTGGAATGCGTTCCCCTGTAGGAGTGAGCCTGCTCGCGATGCGTTTTAGACTTTTTCCCACACCTCGAAGCTGTACGCTGGTTTGTCGTCGACAGCCGGATTCGGAACATTAGACACCAGTTCCCACTGGTTCAAATCAAACTCCGGAAACCACGCATCCCCGTCCGGGCTCAAGGCCACGCGCGTCAGGTACAACCGGTCTGCCTGCGCCAACCCTTGCGCATACAACTGCGCCCCACCAATCAACATCAGCTCATCAACTCCCTGCTCCCGCGCCCACGCATCGGCGCGGACCACCGCGGCTTCCAGCGACGGAAACACCTCCGCACCTTCCAGCACCAGACCGGCCTGACGGCTGACCACCAGATTCAACCGCCCCGGCAGCGGACGGCCGAGGGAATCCCAGGTCTTGCGACCCATGATGATCGGCTTGCCGAGCGTGGTTGCCTTGAAGTATTTGAAGTCCCCCGGCAGGTGCCAGGGCATGCTGTTGTCGACGCCGATCACGCGGTTTTCACCGAGGGCTGCGATCAGGCTGAGGGGGAGTGATTTAGTCATGCCGGCGAGGATACCAGAGCGTCAGCTTCTCGCAACGCAGCCCCCCGACAAGCGCCACAGCGGTTATGCTCACGGCTCAATGGAGCGACGGGACAACGCGTGACTGAACTGAATACCCTCTGGTTGACCGAAACCATCCGCCTGCGCGAAGAACACGCCGGCCCTCTGGATGATCTGGAAGCCAACCGTCTGGCCCGCAGCGCGGGGGGCGACCTGTCGGCACGCATCCAGCGCCGCGCACTCTGGCTGGCCGAGCGCGACGGGCTGAGCAACGCCCTCACGCACTGGCTGCAAGGCGCGCGCCTGGCGCTGATCGTCATGGCGGTGCTGGCCGTCGTCTCCGGCGCCGGTCTGGCATTCACCGCACTCGGCGACGGCCAGACGCCGGTGAATGTGTTCTGGGCGCTGGGCAGTCTGCTGGGGCTGAACCTGATTTTGCTGATCAGTTGGGCGCTGGGCTCGGTGTTTGCCGGTGACCACGGCGCAACGCTTGGGCGCTTGTGGTTATGGCTCAGTGAAAAACTCGCCCGCGATGCCAAGGCTGCACAACTGGCACCCGCGCTGCTCCTGCTGCTGCAACGCCACAAACTCAATCGCTGGGCGCTCGGTGCGCTGGTCAATGGCCTGTGGTTGCTGGCGATGCTCAGCGCATTGGTGATTCTGCTGATGCTGATGGCCACCCGCCGTTATGGCTTCGTCTGGGAAACCACGATCCTCGGGGGCGACACGTTCGTTGCCATGACTCAAGCACTGGGCGCCGTGCCTGCCCTGCTCGGTTTCAGCGTGCCGACCGTGGAGATGATCCGCGCCAGCGGCGACAGCGCGTTGAACATCGAAAACGCGCGCCAGGCCTGGGCGGCGTGGCTGGTGGGCGTGTTACTGATCTATGGCGTGTTGCCGCGCCTGCTGCTGGCTGCGTTCTGCCTATGGCGCTGGAAGAGCGGCAAAGCCCGTCTGCGTCTGGATCTGAACCTGCCCGGTTACGCTCAACTGCGCGAACAGCTGATGCCCACCAGCGAACGCCTCGGGATCAGCGACTCGGCGCCTGAACATCTGCATCGTGTCGAAAGCACGGTCAACGAGCTAAACAGCGACGGCGCGCTGCTGGTCGCGATCGAGCTGGACGATCAACGCCAGTGGCCGCCGTCTCTGCCGAAAAATGTCAGCAACGCGGGCATTCTCGACAGTCGTGAGTCGCGCCATAAGTTGCTCGAACAACTCAGCCGTTTTCCACCCGCTCGCCTGGCCATCGCCTGCGATCCTCGCCGTTCACCGGATCGCGGCAGTCTCGCGCTGATCGCCGAACTGGCGCGTAACGCCAGTGAAACCCGTGTCTGGCTGTTGCAGGCGCCACCGGGCGAAGCGCTGGATGCCGACCGGCTCGGCGACTGGCACCTGGCGCTGCAGCAACTGGAGCTGGCATTTGCCGACAGCGCGCCGCTGAACTGGCTGGAGACAGGTCATGACTAAGCCGGGCAAACCGCCGCTGAAACTCGCCGTCGTCGGCCATACCAACGTCGGCAAGACCTCGTTGTTGCGCACCCTGACGCGGGATGTCGGCTTTGGCGAAGTGTCCCACCGGCCCAGCACCACGCGACATGTCGAAGGCGCACGGTTATCGGTAGACGGCGAGCCGTTGCTCGACCTGTTCGACACGCCGGGGCTGGAAGACGCCATCGCTCTGCTCGATTACCTCGAACGTCTGGAGCGTCCCGGCGAACGCCTCGACGGCCCGGCGCGACTGACCCGATTTCTTGAAGGCAGCGAAGCACGGCAACGCTTTGAACAGGAAGCCAAAGTGCTGCGGCAACTGCTGACCTGCGACGCCGGCCTTTACGTGATCGATGCCCGCGAGCCGGTGTTGTCGAAATACCGCGACGAACTGGAAGTGCTGGCCAGCTGTGGCAAACCGCTATTGCCGGTGCTGAATTTCGTCAGCAGCGCCAACCACCGCGAACCGGATTGGCGCGAGGCGTTGGCGCGGTTGGGCCTGCATGCGCTGGTGCGTTTCGACAGCGTCGCGCCGCCGGAAGATGGCGAACGTCGCCTCTACGAAAGCCTCGCGCTGCTGCTGGAAACCTCGCGGCCTCAACTGGAGCGCCTGATTGCCGATCAGCAGGCACAACGCCTCGCGCGCCAGCACAGCGCGGCGCGGCTGATTGCCGAGTTGCTGATTGATTGCGCCGCGTGCCGACGCAGTGTGGTCAGCGAGCCGGAGCAGGAACAACAAGCGATCAGCGAACTGCGCAAAGCCGTGCGTCAGCGCGAGCAGCGCTGCGTCGAGACGCTGCTCAAGCTTTATGCGTTCCGCCCACAGGATGCTGCGGCCAGCGATCTGCCTTTGCTGGACGGGCGATGGGGTGATGATTTGTTCAACCCGGAAACGCTCAAACAACTGGGCGTGCGCGTGGGTGGCGGCATCGCAGCGGGCGCGGCGGCAGGTGCGGGCGTGGACTTGCTGGTCGGCGGCCTGACCCTGGGCGCAGCGGCACTGGCCGGTGCCATTGCGGGCGGCGCCCTGCAAACCGCGCGCGGTTATGGCAGCCGATTACTCGGCAAGATCAGAGGCCAGCGGGAACTGACCGTCGATGACAGCGTGCTGAGATTGCTGGCGTTGCGTCAGCGTCAGCTGCTGCAGGCGCTGAATGCCCGCGGCCATGCGGCGATGGACAGCATTCAGGTCGCCACGCCGCAGGACAAAACCTGGCGCGAAGGCAAATTACCCGAAGCCTTGAACAAGGCCCGCGCGCATCCGCAATGGTCGTCGCTCAATCCTCATCCGAAGCTGGATCAGGCGGAGCGGCAGGAGCAAATCGAAGCACTGGCGCAGCAGTTGTAACTTCTGTTGATTGAGCGGGCCTCATCGCGAGCAGGCTCACTCCCACACTGGTTCTCCCGTGAGATTCGCGTCATCACCAGACCCACTGTGGGAGTGAGCCTGCTCGCGATTGGAGCGGCTCGGTTTCGAAACTTCACGCTGCCAGCAAGCGCAACGCCTTCGCTTTCAACAACCCCAAATCAATCACCGGCACACGCATTTCCTTGGCCAACTCATCCCACTGACGCATACGCAAACTCACCGCACACAACGGATCACGCTCGAAAGCTTCAGCCTCCAGCTCAGTCATCACCCCACCCTGATACGCCAACGTCCGGCGACTGGCTTCACTCAACCGCTCGAAATAGTCGGGCTCCCTGAGCGTCAGATAGCGCTTGGCTTGCACGTGGTATTCCACCAGCCGGGCCAGGCGCTCGCTGAAGCCGGCGCGCCGCAAGTAATCGGCGCCGAGACGTTCATGGCTGACCACACCAAACCCGCCCATGTTCTCGGCAGTTTCGGCGGCGCAGATGTGGCCAATGTCATGGAAGAACGCCGCGAGCACCACTTCATCATCGAAGCCTTCAGCCATGGCCAGCTCAGCTGCCTGAGACATGTGCTCGAGCTGCGACACCGGCTCACCGATGTAGTCACTGTCGCCGAAGCGTTCGTACAAACCGAACACCTCTTCAACAATCTGCGCATTGCGGCCCATCAACACTCTCCCAACAGCGTCGCCACATTACGTTCCGCCATCGCCGGGCCGACGCTCATGCCGACACCACTGTGCATCAGTGCCACGCTAACGCCTGGCATCGGCCGCAAAAACGAAATCGGCCCCGGCCCTCGTGCACCGTAGACACCCTGCCAACGCTCCAGCACTTGCACCTTGCACCCCAGAGTTTGCTCGGCCAGCTCAATCATCCAGTCATCGACCTGCTCGGCGTTGAATGGCGAAGGATCGCGGCCGTAGTGATGGGAATCGCCGATGATCAACTCCCCGTAAGGCGTCGGGCTGATCAGCAGGTGTATGCCGTTGTCATGCAAGTGCGGTTGCTCGCGCAGGATCTGCGCCTGCACCGCGGCCGCTTCCGGCATATCGGCGAAGGCCCCGTAATGCACGCAACTCAGACCGGTGAGCAGAGCGTGTTGCAGATTGAGATTCTGCTGCGGCCGGGCGCGCAGCATTTGCAGGCGACAGATCTGCGGATCGAGCGCGGCGATCGGCTCTGCCAGCAGCGTCTGATAATCGTGACCGGAACAGACAATTATTTGCTCGGCGCTGAAAGTGCCGGCGCTACTGTGCAGGCGCCCCGGCTCGATGTCGCGCACCAGCGTCGAAAAGTGAAACTCGACGCCGAGTTCGCGGCGCAGGTAGTCGATCAACGCGGGGATCGCTTCACGCGAGTAAAGCTGCTGATCTTCGATGCCGTGCAATGCTGCGCGGTGATGACGAAACTGGCCGCCATACAGGTCGCGCAGCGCAGCGCCTTGCAACAGCTCGACGCGGTAATCGTGCTCCACGGCGCGGCCGGCGCAAAACATTTCCAGCAGGTGCTCTTCGGCTTCGGTGCGGGCGAACAGGTACGAGCCGTTGCGCTTGAGTTGCAGGCCGGCATGTTGGGCCCAATCGCCCCAAATAGCGCGGCTGGCTTTGGCCAGTTCGAGCATCTGGCCCGGCGGCTGGCCGGTGACCAGTGCCTGGCCGAAATTGCGCACCGAGGCGCCCAACGGGGTTTCGCTGCGTTCGAAAACCGTGACTTTGAGGCCGCGTCTGGCAGCGGCGTAGGCGTGGGACAGACCGAGGATGCCGGCGCCGATGATCAGCATGTCGTTGTGTTGAGTCATTTGAATAATGTCCTGAATGAAAGACCGCTATCGCTGGCAGGCCAGCTCCCACAGGGTTGGCGCTAAACACAAATTCTGTAGCTGCCCTGAAACTGTGGGAGCTGGCC
>NZ_JMCL01000030.1 GCF_000690905.1 Pseudomonas sp. Ant30-3
GGTGCAGGTAGGCAAGGGTCCGGCTCAAGTCGGCTTCACGCCGGACGGTCGTCTTGTCTTGGTGTCGCTGTCGGAAGAAAACGCCGTCGCCGTGATAGACCCGGCCACGCGCCAGGTGATTCGCAAGGTTGCCGTCGGAAGGGTGCCTATCCAGCTGTACGTCACGCCGGATTCGCGCACGCTGCTGGTGGCCAACCAGGGCACGCCCAAGAAGCCTGGCAAAACCGTCAGCCTGATCGACCTGGAGAGTTTCAAGGTCGCCAAGACAGTCGTGACTGGCGCCGGTGCTCATGGCGTGGTCGTCGACCGTGACGGACGGTACGCATACGTTACCAACACCTACGCCAACTCGGTCTCCGTGCTCGACGTGAAGGACCGCAAGGTCACGAAGACCGTTCCTGTAGGCAAGGGCCCCAACGGCATCAGCGTGACGCCTTGACGGTTTGACCGTCGCGTGCATGTTAGCAATATCGAGGCCGGCATCTTCTCTGTGATCGATACTGCCAGCCGCACAGTGGTGGCCAGCCATAAAGTCGGGGCCAGACCCAATGGCATTAGCTACCAAGTGCCCGAGTGAGCAGCAAACAACCGCTGGTTTGACTTAGGTCAGTTCTGATGCTGCTTAGAGGTCTAAACTGAACATCGACATGGCTTAACAGGTCTATGGAATGCTCATGTACTGGTTCCGTCATCACCGCCGTAGTCTCATGCGCCTCACCCTCACGGCTCGCGGCGCTTTGCTACGCCGGGAATGCGGAAAAAGTGTGCGCGGTGCCGGTCTCTGCGGTCCTGGGAATGAACCTGGATTTGGTCCGGCTGCTGCCGCGGGTGGTACGGCGATGATCAGCAGCTTATTGCCGAGTTGGCTTTCCGCAATTCCACATCGCAGGGGTGCGTACCTCATCGTCGCCGCGCGACTGCTCGGCCTACGGCAGTTCGGAAAACCTTAGCGTACGATTTTTCCGAACTCTGTAGGCTCCCCAAGGAGAATCTAGTGAAGCACGACCACCTCCAGCAAAGCTCTGAGCCACCAAGCTTTTGGAACTCGCGCTACTTGATCGGGTTGATCGTTTTTGGCGCCATTGCTACGTATTTTCTGTTAAGCGAACACCGTGCCCACTTCTTTGGCGCGCTGCCGTTTCTACTGCTGCTGGCGTGCCCGCTGATGCACTTCTTCATGCACGGCCGCCATGGTCACCATCACGGAGACCCATCGGCTAAAGCCCCCCCCGGACCATCGCAGCCGCCAAAGACTGGAGATTAGTCATGCACGACACACCGGACTACGGACTGTGGACGCTCGTCATCCTCAATTCGGCCATCTTCATCATGTTCGCGTTCAGTTTCTTCAAGCCTCAGACCGCACGCGACTGGCGCACTTTCGGGGCGTTCGCAGCCTTCATAGTTGCTCTGTTCGTCGAGATGTACGGTTTCCCGCTGACCATCTACCTGATGTCGGGCTGGCTTCAGACGAAGTTTCCGAGCCTCGACCTACTGTCCCACAACACCGGCCATCTGTGGTCAACGTTACTCGGAGAGAAGGGCGATCCGCACTTCGGTGTGCTGCACATCGCCAGCTATGTCTTCCTTGGCTTCGGCTTCTATTTACTGTCTAGCGCGTGGAATGTCCTATACCACGCGCAGCAGCGCAAAGGTCTCGCCGTGTCAGGCCCGTATGCGCACATCCGCCATCCGCAGTACGTTGCGTTCGTACTTATTCTGCTGGGCTTTCTGTTCCAGTGGCCGACGTTGCTGACCTTGCTCATGTTTCCTATTTTGCTAGTGATGTATGCGCGGCTGGCTATCACAGAAGAGGCGGAGATGCGTAAGCAGTTCGGCGCGGAGTTTGAAGATTATGCGGCGAGGACGCCACGCTTTCTGCCGTCGCTGCGCAAGCGGCTATCGGCCACCTGAAGCGATGTTGCCGGAAGGCTCGCTGGCACTCCTTTAACTCCGTTTATTCCGGCGGCTATGGATCAACACCTGAATCGCGTTAGCAGGTTCAACGACGCAAGCAATCCCATTCCATCTGTTGATTGCTCGGGTCTTGTACCTCAGCAGAACGAGCCTAATGTCAGGGGAGGTACCCGTATCGGGTGCGTGTGCAGACAGCGCGTAAGCGCCTAAAAAATCTGCGTCCGTGACACCGACCAAGATCGAATCGGTGGTCACCAAGATCAGTTTTGCCCTGAAGGTCCGAACGACCGAGCTGGACGATGGAGTACTTCTATGAGCAAAAAGAAAAAATGTCAGGCGAAGTGACGCAGTCGCTCTGTCGGTTGCAGGTGGCACAGGTATTACGCCGGCCGAACTTATCGTCAGCAGGGGGCAAACCGAGGCATCGATCTCACATAATGACTATGCAGCTCAGCTTCATGTTTTGCAGATTGAGTTGGTCAAGCTACAGAGGCACTTTATCGGCTGCGGCGATAGGATTCTCGTGCTGCTGGAGGGGCGAGACGCCGCCGGTACCAAAACATGGCAAGGATATTGATGAAAGGCGCAACAGTCACAATGTTGTCCGGTTTGAAAACCTGTTTTTGGAAAAATAAAATGCGCAAATTATGGATCATCCTGGCAACGCTGGTTGCTTTAAACCTAAATGGCTGCGGCTACAACACATTCCAGAGCAACGACGAGCAAATCAAAGCGAGCTGGTCTGAGGTAGTAAACCAATACCAGCGGCGGGCGGATCTGGTACCTAATCTGGTCAATACCGTCAAAGGCTATGCTGCGCATGAAAAAGAAGTATTGATTCAAGTGACGCAAGCGCGGGCTCAGGCGACCTCCATACAAGTGACGCCAGAGGTGCTCAATGACCCGGCCGCCTTTGCCAAGTTTCAGGCTGCACAAGGCGAGCTGTCCGGAGCGTTATCCCGGTTGCTGGCAGTGAGCGAAAACTACCCGCAACTGAAAGCCGACGCCGGTTTTCGCGATTTGCAGGCGCAACTGGAAGGCACCGAAAACCGCATCGCAGTGGCACGCAACCGTTACATCAAGTCAGTGCAGGAATTCAACGTCACGGTCCGCTCGTTCCCCTCCAATCTGACGGCGATGGCATTCGGATACAAAGAGAAGCCTAATTTCACGGTCGCAAACGAAAAAGAAATCGCTAAGCCCCCCGCAGTAGATTTTGGGTCAGCGCCTGCTCTTCCCCCAAGCGGGACTCAGGGAGCAACCAAGTGACGACGGTGCGCACGACAAGCGCGGCGGCATTGTTTGTCTTAGTGCTTTGCTGGTCTTTCCTCGTGGGCGCTCAAGTCGCAGTCCCCCCCCTGACTGGCCGGGTCACTGACCAGACCGCTACGCTCTCCGCAGATCAGGCAGCAAGTCTTGAGCAAACTTTACGGTCGTTTGAAGCCAAGAAAGGCACTCAACTCGCACTTCTCATTGTCCCCAGCACCCAGCCGGAAGCGATCGAACAATATGCTTTGCGCGTTGCGGAGCAATGGAAGTTAGGCCGAAAAAAAGTGGATGACGGCGCAATCCTGGTCGTCGCTAAGACCGACCGTGCGCTTCGCATCGAAGTAGGCTACGGGCTTGAGGGCGCACTCAATGACGCCACCAGCAAGCGCATCATTAGCGAGATCATCACACCGCGCTTCAAGCAAGGAGACTTCTACGGTGGCATTGCTGCCGGGCTCGACCAGATGATCCGGGTAATTGATGGCGAACCGTTGCCTGCACCCAACGCACAAACTATCGGCGGTGTTACAGATATTCGGCAGTATGGTCCGCTCGTTTTTATTCTTGCGCTCGTAATAGGCAGTGTTCTGCGCCCCGTTTTGGGCAGATTTCCAGGCGCGCTAGTCACTGGAGGCGTTGTGGCCGTTATCGCTTGGTTGGTTGCCGGCGCACTGTTCATCGCGTTGGGCGCGGGAGTGATAGCGCTCTTGTTCACGTTGGTCGGTGGCGGTATGGGCGGATACGGTATGGGGGGGCATCGTGGAGGATTCGGTCGAGGCGGTGGTGGTGGCTTCGGCGGCGGCGGCGGGTTTGGCGGCGGCGGTGCATCAGGGAGATGGTAAAGATGAATATCAAACGCATTCTAAACCATCTTGTTATGACCCACTGGCAGGTCAAACGGGCTTTTCCCCGCGAAACGTTGATCGCGATCGAACTAGCGATCAAAGCCAGTGAGGCTGCACACGCCGGAGAAATCCGTTTCGTCGTGGAGGGCGCACTGGATAGCACACCGCTTTTCAAGGGCCAGTCCGCGCGAGAGCGCGCTATTGATGTGTTTTCGCAGCTGCGTATATGGGACACCGCTCACAATAACGGTGTGCTGATTTATCTTTTGCTGGCAGACCGGGACGTGGAGATTGTTGCCGATCGCGGGATACACGCGAAGGCAGGCTCTCAAGAATGGCAAAGTATTTGCCGCCAGATGGAAGCCGCCTTCAAACAATCCAATTACGAAGGCGGCGTAGTCAGCGGTGTTCAGGCGGTTACACAGCATCTGACGAAACACTTTCCCGTTGCCGGCGGTGAGCCGAATGAATTACCGGATAAACCAATGGTTCTCTGAGGAGCCCTCTATCGCTGGTGCCAACCAAAAAACTCAAGCACGCTCAACCGAGGAACAGAGCATGACACTCCAACTGGATCAGCATGACGCTGTAGTCGCTGTATTCGTTCATCATCAGGATGCAGAGGACGCTGTCCGCAAGCTTGCTGCCAGTGGTTTCGACATGACGCATTTCAGTATCGTCGGACAAGGTTTTCATTCCGAGGAAAAGGTTGTGGGTTTCTACAACGTCGGCGACCGAATTAAATTTTGGGGTAAGAAGGGCGCATTTTGGGGCAGCCTTTGGAGCCTGTTCTTCGGCGGAATATTTCTGACCATTCCTGTGATCGGGCCTGTCATGGTGCTTGGTCACTTGGCAGGGATCGTCGTTGCCGCTGTCGAGGGTGCAATTCTGGTCGGTGGGTTGAGCGCGCTTGGCGCTGCGCTTTTCAGCATCGGCATTCCGAAGGACAGCGTCATACAGTACGAGCAAGCCGTCAAAGCTGATGGATTTCTTGTTGTAGCCCATGGCTCCTCGGACGAGATGGCGAGATCCAAAGCGATCCTTGAGTCAAGCAATCCGGCAAGTATTGATCTGCATGAGAATGTGAAGGTCCATGCAGGAGACTAAAAGCGTATTACTGCGATGTTTGTATTCCCTATCATGAAAAGGAGTATCACCATGCTAAATCAAACGTTGAACGTAACGGGTATGACGTGTGACGGCTGCACCAGCAATGTGGCGAACGCGCTGAAAGCAATTCCCGGAGTCCATGACGTAGTAGTGTCGCTCTCGACCGGCGAGGCTGCGGTGCGCTATGACGAGCAACTGACCTCACCCGATCAACTGAAATCGGCCGTGAAAGGCGCGGGCTATGGCGTGGATATGGCTAAGGCCCCGTCCAGTCATCAATCCAAGGGCGGTTGCTGCGGCTAACTCGTCCCTATGATGCCCAGCAGTCAGACCGCAGGCATGACTCGATGGCCTGTGGCTACATGAGGGTCACCAGCGTGCGCTCAGCAGGTTTGCCCGTCGCGACTATGGCCACGCTTATGCTTAGCGTGTTCACTGTGTCGATTGGCTTTGGCATCGTGCTTCCACTTTTGCCCTACCTGATTGAGCGACTCCTGGGCGCGGGAGGTGATGCTGCGCAGGTTTCCCGGCACACGGGATTACTGACGGCTGTCTATACTCTTTCACTTTTTCTATTCGCCCCCCTGTGGGGTCGACTTTCCGATCAACGCGGCCCGCGTGGTGTACTGCTTATTGGACTCCTCGGCTTTGGCGTAACCATGTTGGTTTTCTCATTTGTTGAGAGTCTCGTCGCTGTATACGCCGAGCGTTTTCTGAGTGGCATGTTCGCCGCAGCCGTGACGCCTGTAGCTGCGGCGGTGATAGGAAACGTCAGGACGACTGAACAGGGGCGAGCCCGTCGGCTTGCGCTTGTCAGCGTGACGGGAATTAGCGGCTTCCTGCTCGGGCCGATGCTGAGCGTGTTCGTAACGCGATTTGCTGCTGCTAGCTTCAATCTCGCCTTGCCGCCCGGATCAGTCGCGATTCCGCTCGCAGCGACAGCGTTGCTTGCCATTCTTGTGGCCAGTGCAGTCGCATTTTCAGTGCCAAATGACGAAGGCCGCAGTCGGTCACCGAAAACCACTAGGGCCTCGGGCGATCAGAAAGCATGGCTAGTACCGAAACTCCTTATCCTCACTTTCATCGTTTCGGTTGGGGTCGGGGTCTTCGAGGTCGGGCTCGCACTGCGTGGTAAACAGGAACTCGGTTTGAGTCCATATCAGATTGCACTCATGTTCACCGAGTGCAGCTTGGTCATGTTTGTGATGCAGGCAATTGCATTCTCGCCCTGGTTCAAGCCGGACACGACCCGCTGGCTCATCGCACCCGCACTCTCCGTGCTGGCAGCTGGATTGCTTCTCGTACCTTGGGCATCTGATTTTATGTTGATGCTGGTCGTGATCGGTGCGGTCGCTGCCAGCGCCGGCATCCTGTCGCCGATCCTTACCTACTGGATCTCGGCCAAGGCTGGAAGCGCGCAGGGCTGGGAACTCGGCAAGCAAACGGCAGCCTCCAGTCTTGGGACAACCTTAGGATCGGCTGCGGGTGGAATCCTCTACAGCGCTGTCTTTCTCCCTGGCGCCTCTTTCGTCTTGAGCGCGGGCCTCACAGTACTAGGTTTCCTGTTAAGCCTCAGGTTGCCGCATTTACTCATGCTTCCCCATTCATGCCGTCACCCGATATCCGTACGATCGAGCAAGCAAAAGTGAAGATGAGAAAAGAATGGGAGCCTGGCTTCTCGGCGCAGAAAAATCTGCGCTGACCCCACTTACGAACTGACACCCAGTGGAATACCTAAGATGCCGGGATTCGGATGTTCGAATACGAGAGGAATAACTATGTTCGTCTTAGATGTGTCCGGCATTGGTTGCGGCAGCTGAATTAGCAAAATCACCAAAGCTATTCAGGCGTTGGATAATGAGGCAAAGGTTTTGGTGGATCGTGCTGCCGGCAAGGTCATCGTTGAAAGTAGCGAAAACCCTGAGCGAGTCCCGCGCAGCTGTGGAAACGTTGGGCTTCCCTTCCAAAATCAGCGCCTGCGGGTGCTGATCCGCTCCAGCGTTAACGCTCCCATACTCGGGCTCTCCTTGGGCTCATTTCAGATATGAGCCCAGGGCCGAGATGAGCTGATCCACGTCTTCTTGGTGCTTTCCTGGAGTAATAGCTTCAGCACCTTTCCAGCCAGCCTCGATGGTTCAATGAGCACAATGTTGTAGGGACAATGGGGCGTCCTCGGCTGACACTGAGATTACGTTTAGGGCAACCAGAGGGGCGATAACCGGGCTGCTCTATAATGAATGCGGTTATTTGTTTTTTGGCAATTACTCCCCACGAAGAGCCTTAATCAGGCCTTTAAATGAACCATTGAGTCGGGTGAACGCAGCCTCGAAATGAATTTCATTTTCCGTATACTTCGCAAGCTCGACTTGCTGATCCACGGTATTTTGGTCAAGGGACGGTTGATTTGGAGTTCTGTAAAGTAAATCACTCCCATCAATTTCGGCTGCTGATCCTTTCCCAGCAATGTGTTTTAGGTTTGTTGTTTGTAACGAAAACTGAGTAGCCGTCACTCGCTTTGACTGGTCTGCAAGCAAGGCAGGAAAGTCCAAGTCGCGGGCCTTGAAATTTGGCGTATCGGCGTTAGCGATATTATTGCTCAGCACCTCCGCTCTTTGGCTGCGATAAATTAACGCTCTTTCCGCAGAGCCAACGGCTTTTTCAAAATTAATACTCACGTCTAATCACCTTTGTGGAATTACCAGTCCCAACGCAATACGCATATCGAACACTCAATGTTAAAAATAATGCGTCCACGCCGGTAAATTTCAGACCCTGTTCAGCTGTTCAAAATCCGTCGAGCCTCCTTGAAGATGACGGCAAGATTACAAAATTGTCATATATGAATTTTAATCGGTTAAATACGGTGAAATGTTGCTTGGATGAGTGACCTTACGAATTAATCCGCCTGCTGTTCAAGAGAAAAGTGGCAACCTGACACAACTGTAATATTCACCTAAGGTTTCTGACAGGGGATGAGTCCTAAAGTTATATCGAGCCTTGAGCTCAGCCCCAAGAATCATTTTTCAATGTGAATTCAACGGGATGACCAAAATTCATTTGAGGATACCCCATGAAATCCATTAAAACCCTGTTCGTCATAGCCGCTTTGACCGTCTCTTCTCTGGCGATGGCCGAAGGCGGTGGTGACCGGACATTCGCACGTATGGAAGCCGCCAGGAAGAGCTCCATGGATGCGCACCAAGTTGCCCAAAAGCAAGGCACTCAAACCCCGGTAGCGAAGAGCAACGCCAAGGCGGCTGACCAAGCCAAATATTGAACGGCTCGATGCACTCCCAAGCTGACAGAAATGTAATCACCTCGGTGGTTAAAATGTGGCAATTTCTGAGCTCGCCTGCCGTATGAATTTTGTCATTTGCGGCGGCGGGCAAGGTTCATAGAGATTCGAGACGAACTCCTGAGAACCCCCTAACCTGTAAGCACAATGCACAGTGTGTTTCGCACGGTTTCCCTTTTTGACTGACTGGACATAAACGGCATGCATTCCAAAACCTCTAGGCGGACATTCGTTAAAGGCCTGGCCGCTGGTGGCATTCTCGGCGGTCTTGGTCTGTGGCGCACTCCTGTATGGGCAGTGACCAGCCCCGGTCTGCCGAACGTATTGACCGGCAACGAGTTTGATCTGTTTATTGGTGAAACCCCGGTAAACATTACCGGTTCGCCGCGCACAGCCATGACCATCAACGGCTCTTTACCAGGGCCACTGCTGCGCTGGCGTGAAGGAGAAACGGTTACGCTGCGGGTGAAAAACCGCCTGGACCAGGACACCTCTATCCATTGGCACGGGATCATCCTGCCGGCCAACATGGATGGTGTGCCGGGCTTGAGTTTCCATGGCATCGCACCCGATGGCATGTACGAGTACAAATTCAAGGTGCATCAGAACGGTACGTACTGGTATCACAGCCACTCGGGTTTACAGGAGCAGGCAGGCGTCTACGGTCCCATCGTGATCGACTCGAAAGAGCCTGAACCTTTTCAATACAACCGCGATTACGTAGTGATGCTGACCGACTGGACCGATGAAGATCCTGCTCGCGTCATGGCCAAGCTGAAGAAGCAGTCGGACTACTACAACCACCACAAGCGTACCGTGGGCGACTTCATCGACGATGTCAGCGAGAAAGGCTGGTCCGCGACAGTGGCGGATCGCAAGATGTGGGCCGAAATGAAGATGAACCCCACCGATCTCGCAGACGTCAGTGGGGATACTTACACGTACCTTATGAATGGCCAGGCCCCTAATAGTAACTGGACCGGTATTTTCAAGCCGGGAGAGAAGCTGCGCCTACGCTTTATTAACGGCTCGGGTATGAGCTATTTCGACGTCCGTATCCCAGGTTTGAAAATGACCGTTGTGGCCGCCGACGGCCAGCACGTCAAACCGGTCAGCGTCGACGAATTCCGCATCGCCGTGGCAGAAACTTATGACGTGATCGTCGAGCCTGCCAGCGAAGAGGCCTACACCATATTCGCCCAGTCCATGGATCGAACCGGCTATGCGCGCGGAACCTTGGCGGTACGCGAAGGGCTGAAGGCGCCGGTGCCGGCGATCGACCCGCGCCCTCTTGTGACCATGGATGATATGGGAATGGGTGACATGGCCGGGATGGACCACGGCAGCATGGCTGGCATGGATGGTATGGATGGCGGCGCTACGAAGCAAGGTGACATGTCCGGTATGGCCGGCATGGATCACAGCAAAATGACCGGCATGGGCCAGGGTGACATGTCCAATATGACCGGTATGGATCACAGCAAGATGACCGGCATGGACCATGGTGACATGTCAGGGATGGCGGGCATGGGCGGCATGGGCGGCATGGGTGGAGAGATGCAGACTCACCCAGCCTCCGAAACCAATAACCCCCTGGTTGACATGCAAGCCATGACCCCTACGCCGAAGCTCAACGATCCTGGTATTGGCTTACGCAACAATGGCCGTCGCGTGCTTACCTACTCTGACCTTAAGAGCACTTTCCAGGATCCGGATGGCCGCGAGCCCAATCGCACCATTGAGCTGCACCTGACCGGTCATATGGAAAAGTTCGCCTGGTCATTCAACGGCATCAAATTCTCTGACGCCGAACCATTGCGTCTCAAGTATGGCGAGCGTCTGCGCATCACGCTGGTGAACGACACCATGATGACTCACCCCATCCACCTCCACGGTATGTGGAGTGATCTTGAGGATGAGAACGGAAAATTCATGGTGCGCAAACACACGATCGACATGCCATCAGGAACCAAACGCAGCTATCGAGTCACCGCCGATGCGTTAGGTCGCTGGGCCTATCACTGCCACCTGCTATTCCATATGGAAATGGGCATGTTCCGTGAAGTACGGGTTGATGAGTAAAGGAGACAGGTTATGAGCACATATCTGTATCGTAAGTCGCTGATCGGTTGCGCCCTCGTCTTTGGCCTATTAGGGGGAATGCCCGTTGCACTGGCAGGAGAAAGCGGTGGTGATCATTCCCATCCAACTCCTGCATCATCAACGGACAAGCCAGAGCCAACCCAAAAATCCAAGGCCAATGAATCCAAAACCGATCACAGTTCCATGGACCATGGCTCGATGGATCACAGCAAAATGAGCGATGAGTCGATGGATCATGACCAAAAAACTAAAAAAGCGGATTGAGATCATGACCAACAAGCTTTTACGTCCGACCTTGATGGCGCTGACGGTTTCAGTCAGCACCGCTTTTGCTGGCTGGGCCAGCGCCGCTGAGGCGATGGATCCGTCGATGGCCATGCCATCGAGTTCGGACTCGCAACCTTCGGCGGTTCAAAAGCCGACGTCTGCGAAAGCAAAAGACAGCTCAATGGATCACTCCAAGATGGATCACGGTTCGATGGGAACCATGGACCATAGCAAGATGGGGGCCATGGATCACAGCAAAAAGAACATGGACCAGGGCCAAATGGACGGTATGGAGGGCATGGACCACAGCAAAATGAGTATGGATGCCGGGGCGACTACCTCCAGCCGAACGCCCATACCGGTACTGACCGACGCTGATCGTGCAGCTGCTTTTCCGCCTGTCGCAGGCCATGGAGTTCATGACAAAAGCCTCAATACGTTCTTTCTCCTCGATCAATTCGAGTATCAGGACGCTGACAACGGCAGTGCCCTGAGTTGGGATGCAACAGGCTGGATTGGTGGTGACATTGATCGGTTATGGCTGCGCTCGGAGGGGGAGCGTACCAACGGTGTGACTGAAGACGCCGAACTCCAAGCGCTGTGGGGGCACTCGATCAGTCCGTGGTGGGACGTTGTTACCGGGGTGCGTCAAGATTTTAAACCAGGCTCGCCACAGACTTGGGGCACTTTTGGTATCCAAGGGATGGCTCTCTACAACTTTGAAGCGGAAGCCACCGCGTTCATTGGTGAGAACGGGCAGACCGCGGCTCGGTTAGAGGGCGATTACGACATTCTGCTGACCAATCGCCTGATCTTGCAGCCCACCGCCGAAATGAACTTTTACGGGAAAAACGACCCTCAACGCGGCATTGGTTCTGGTTTGGCCAATACCGAAGTAGGTTTGCGGTTGCGCTACGAGATTGTCCGCGAGTTTGCCCCCTACATCGGCGTTACTTGGAGCCGTTCTTATGGCAAGACTGCCGACCTCGCCAGCGATGAAGGAGAAGATACGAGTGAGGCGCGATTTGTCGCCGGTATTCGGATGTGGTTTTGAGAACCCCTTATATGAAAAGAACAATAAAAACGTTGGCTGCTGCCGGTGTGGTTGCAGTCATCATGGGGGCCGGCGTCGTGCATTTTGGTGTGTTCAACGTTGGGGCCGATGAACCACACTCCGATCCCGTGTACGCACTGCTGTCCACTGCTCGGGATCGCTCGATTGCTGTGCGTTCACGCGATATTAAAGTCCCCGACCTGAGCGAAGAAGCACTCATCCGCGAAGGTGCTGGCAACTACAACTCAATGTGCATTGGCTGCCACCTTGCTCCGGGACTCGCTGGAACCGAGTTGAGTAAAAGCCTTTACCCAGCACCTCCGAATCTGTCGAAACTGGGGGTTGATGGAAACCCTGCCGCCGCTTTTTGGATCATCAAACATGGAATCAAATCCACAGGCATGCCTGCCTGGGGTAAAAGCATGGCTGATCCCTACATCTGGGGGATGGTCGCTTTTCTCCAGCAACTGCCTTCATTGGATGCAGAGCAATACACCGCTTTAGCGGCCAGCAGTGGTGGTCATCAACACGGTGGCGGCGAAACCAAAATGCATAACCATGAAGGTCAGCATGATGGTGAAAAAGGGGTTGTCGCTGGACATCATGATGCGAATGCACCCGAAGAGGTAGCCGAAGCAGACGATCATCATGGAGAGAAAAACAGCGCCCATGCTCATGATCAGGCCGCAGAACTTTCTGAGGATGAAAGTCCCGAACATGCCCAACCCCCGGGGGGCGAGGCTTCAAATGCTGCTCCAGCTGCTCCAGCTGCTCCAGCTGCTCCAGCGACTCCAGCCGCTCAGCCAAAAACTCATACCCATGATGATGGGAAGGATCATACCCATGCGAAATAACTTCCTTCGTCCCGGCCGGGCGCTTCGCCTCGCTACATTCGCGGCGCTGTTTATCAGTTCTGCTGGCCATGCAGCAGAATCGCTGACGATCGATGTCCATCGTGACGCTAATTGTGGATGCTGCAAGAAGTGGATTCAGCACCTTGAAGCTAACGGCTTCACCGTCGTTGATCATGTAGAAACCAACATGAGCGCGATCAAGCAGGACCTGGGTGTTGTTCCGCGTCTCTCGTCATGCCACACCGCGGTGATCAACGGAAAGTTTGTTGAAGGCCACGTACCTGCTGAGCAAATAGTTGCTTTGAGCAATCGCGATGACCTTATCGGGATTGCTGTGCCGGGCATGCCGGCAGGCTCGCCTGGTATGGAGGTCGCGGGGAAGCGGGATGCTTATCAAGTCATCGGCCTGAGTAAAGCAGGTGCTGACCAAGTGATTGCCGAGTACCCGGCAAACTAATTTTCAACCTTTCCTTAATTCTTGCATGGTCACTGCCCGTGATCATGCAAGCGAAGTGTGCTCTTACTACGATGTGCTATCAGCAGTATGAGTGCTACCGCAGAAAAAACTGCTCCGGCATAAAACGTCATTGCTGAACCATAAGTTTGCCAAAGTAACCCCGCAATCCCACTTGCCAGCAACATGGACACTCCGCTCACCAGGTTGAAAATCCCGAAAGCGGTTCCTTTCAATTCTGCCGGTATCGTGTCAGCGACAAGGGCAGCCAATAGCCCCTGACTGAATCCCATATGAAGTCCCCATAGGGCGACGCCGAGTATCAACATTGAGACGGACTCAGCGCTGGCTAGAACCAGATCGGACAAGGTCAGCAATATCAACCCGACCCCGAGGAGACTTGTGCGGTTGACACGATCAGAGAGCTTCCCCACAGGGTAGGCCGAAAGCGTGTAGAACAAGGCCATCACCACCATCCCTATCGGCACCCAGGTGGCAGACAGTCCTGCCTGCTGAGCGCGCAAGACCAGGAAAGCCTCGCTAAAACGTGCCAGGGTAAACAATGCGCCGGCTATCACCACCCACCAGTAAGCCGGCGAAAAGCTGTAGAGCAGTTGTAGCTGAGCAATTGCATTCATCTGCACACTCAATTGCATCGGATCTGAACACCCATTTGCATTCCTACTGAACAGCAGTTGCATCACTTGCACACCTGATGAGCGTGCAACTGTTAGCGCTGGAAAGCCCGGTACCCACTCAGCCCAAGAGCCAAGGCTGGTCGGCCACAGCGAGTGGACAGGTTCGGCTTCCGTCACGCTGATCGGCGTCACACGCACAGCACGCACCACAGTCAGCGAAATGACGCATTACTCGTCGATCAGTCCGGCTGAAGGGGACTGCAACCCGCTTTGATATATACCGCTGACTGGTGAGGAGAGCCTTGCTTGATATCATCCGCAGAAGCGTATAGCTGGACACTGACCATGCAGTCGTTTATGCGCTGCAGAAGGATGTCCTTCAGGAGTCCTTGGCTGTTGGTTGGACAGGTGCTGCCCTCTTTTACCACCAGGGATGCTCGCTTCTCGTCGCGGCTGATCAGACTGCCAATCTCCGCCGTGCAATCGCCCCATTGCAGCCTGTCGGAGGAAAGCCGAAATGCCGGTAGCACCAAAGCATCCCTACGATTATTGCGCCACTCACCTATAAACCATGTCCCTTCAATCGTCTTATCCATACCGGACGGACGCTTGGTTTGTGTCTCGCCTTGATCACAGGCGGCCAATAGAACAGCTGTAAGCACCACAAAAGACAGTGCAGGTATGTCGAAAAACTTGCTCATGGCGTGCCTCCGACATGTGCTGGTTCAGGCTCTGCCAACTCCCCCGCGTGCGCAGCGCGCAGAGGTTCACTTCGTCCTGTCTGACGGCTTCATATCGCCTCGGCATGCCTGGGTAAGGCGATAGAAATTAGGGCGGCCAGTAACACGAAGGCCGTAGAAACCCACAAGCAGGCCTCCAATCCGTAACCCTGATAAATCCAGCCGGACAGCACGGTGCCGAGCAGTCGGCCCAGGGCGTTGGACATGTAGTAGAAACCCACGTCCAGCGACACCCCGTCTTCTTTGGCATACGAGACGATGAGATAGCTGTGCAGAGAAGAGTTCACCGCGAACAACGCGCCGAACACCATCAACCCACCCAGCAGTACAACGTGAGGTGCCCAACCAGCCGAGAGACCGAGGGCGATTGCCGCAGGCAGCCCTGCCAGAAATGCCGCCCAAACGAAAGCAGCTTGCCCATCCGGGACGTGGCCGTGCTTCTTTCCGGTAATGTTCGGGGCCAACGACTGGACGATGCCGTAGCCGATGACCCAGGCCGCCAAGAAGCCGCCAACCATCCAGAAGTCCCAGCCAAAAACCGTGCTCAGGTAGACCGGCAACGCCACCACGAACCACACATCGCGGGCACCAAAGAGGAACATTCGCGCCGCCGAGAGGATATTGATCGCCCGGCTCTTGGAGAGAATGTCGCGAAACTTCGGTTTGGCCTTGGCTTTGCCCAGATGTTTCTTCAGCAGGAACAGGCTGGCTATCCATATCAGCGCCAGAGTCGCGGCCATCGCCAGCACGGCAACCGTAAAGCCCAGCAATGCCAGCAGCGCACCTCCCAGGAAGAAACCCACGCCTTTGAGCGCGTTCTTCGAGCCGGTGAGAATTGCCACCCACTGGTAAAGGGTGCCTTGCTGGTTGTCGGGCACGAGCAGCTTGATGGAGCTCTTCGCGCTCATCTTGTTGAGGTCTTTGGCAATACCCGACAGCGCCTGGGCCCCCATCACCCAAGGGATGGTCAGCCAGGCAGCGGGCACAGTCAGCATCAACAAGGCTGCCACCTGCAAGCCCAAACCAATGTTCATGGTGCGATTCAGGCCTAGACGGGCACCCAGGTAACCGCCCACTAGATTGGTAATGACACCGAAGATTTCGTAGAACAGAAACAGGAACGCAATCTGCAACGGGCTGTAGCCCAACGCATGGAAGTGCAACACCACCAACATGCGTAGCGCACCGTCGGTGAGGGTAAAGGCCCAGTAATTGCCGGTCACCAGCAGGTACTGACGCACTTGCGGGGAAAGGGCTGACAACGCGTTCATGATCTCTCCCTGTTAATCGGCCAAACCGACCAGTTTCGCCAGCTCAACAGCGCGGTTGGCGTAACCCCATTCGTTGTCGTACCAGGCATAGATCTTCACTTGAGTGCCATTGATCACCATTGTCGACAGCGCATCGATGATCGATGAGCGCGGGTCGGTGCGGTAGTCGATGGACACCAGTGGGCGTACTTCATAGCCGAGGATATTTTTCAGCGGGCCTTCTGCTGCTGCCTTGAGCAACGCATTAACTTCATCCACCGAGGTGGCGCGCTCCACTTCGAACACACAATCGGTGAGCGAGGCGTTGACCAGCGGTACGCGCACCGCGTGACCATTCAGGCGGCCACGCAGTTCGGGGAAGATTTCCGCAATGGCGGTGGCCGAGCCGGTGCTGGTCGGGATGAGGCTCATGCCCGAGGCGCGGGCACGGCGCAGATCCTTATGCGGTTGATCGAGGATGCTCTGGGTGTTGGTCAGGTCGTGAATCGTGGTGATCGAACCGTGACGGATGCCCAGGTTCTCGTGGATCACTTTGACCACTGGTGCCAGACAGTTGGTGGTGCAGGAGGCAGCAGTCACAATACGGTGCTGCGCCGGGTCGAACAGGTGTTGGTTAACGCCCATCACCACGTTCAAGGCGCCTTGCTCCTTGACCGGCGCACAGACCACCACACGCTTAACGCCCTGATCCAGGTAGGCCTGCAACACCGCCACAGTCTTCATCTTGCCGCTGGCCTCGATCACCAGATCGCAACCCGACCAGTCGGTGTCGGCAATCGCTTTGTTCGCGGTGACCTTGATGCGCTTGCCGCCAATTACTACATGATCGCCTTCTGCGCTGGCTTCATTGTGCCAACGACCATGCACTGAGTCGAAGTTGATCAGGTGCGCATGGGTTACTGCATCACCTGCCGGGTCGTTGATTTGCACGAACTCGAACTCTGGCCAGCCCCAGGCCGCACGCAGGGCGAGACGACCGATGCGACCGAAACCGTTGATACCTACTTTGATGCTCATGCTGTTGTTCTCTTGGGACTGCTGTCTGGGGGCAATTACGACTTGGCGATGTCGAATTGACTGATGTAGTTGATATGCGCAGGGTGCTGAATCGCACGCGGACGTAGCGCTTGTACTTCGCTTACCGCCTCGCGGAACGGCACTGCGCATTCGATCAGCAGTTGCGCTGCAATCAATCCGGTACGGCCCGAGCCGCCCTTGCAGTGAATGGCAATATTCTTGCCTTCGGTGAGCAGTTGCTTGATCCGCTCACGATTGGCCTCCCAGGCAACCTGGAACGACTCAACAGGTGCTTGGTCGTCTTCCACGGGCAGGTGAAACCACTCGATGCCGTGCTGTTGGCATTGCTCTGGCAGATTCTCGACTTCGTTCTGGCTCAACTCTTCGGTGGGCATTAGCGTCAGCAAGGCCGAAGCACCTGCTGCCTTCAGAGTGTCCAGCGCCTCAGCGACCGACGCGTCTTTGGTGCCTGGGCAAGGCGTGAAGATCAGTTGGCCTTGCACAGCTGTCGTGGTTAGCACGGAGTACGGATGTTGGTGCACGATCAGGCGTCCTTCAGATAGAGCGTTGATTAACGCGTTTGGAGAGCTCTTCCGCCGATTCCTTACGTTCGGAATAGCGGTCGACCAGATAGTCCTGCCGCTCACGCAGCAGCAAAGTGAATTTCACCAGCTCTTCCATCACGTCCACGACACGGTCATAGAATGCGGAGGGCTTCATCCGCCCGGCTTCATCGAACTCCAGGTAGGCCTTCGGCACCGAGGACTGGTTGGGAATGGTGAACATCCGCATCCAGCGACCGAGCACACGCAGCTGGTTGACCACGTTGAAGGATTGCGAGCCACCACAGACCTGCATCACCGCCAGCGTCTTACCCTGGGTTGGGCGCACCGCGCCCATGGTCAACGGAATCCAGTCGATCTGCGCTTTGAACACCGCGCTCATCGAGCCGTGGCGCTCCGGGGAGCACCAGACCTGACCTTCTGACCAGAGCACCAGTTCGCGTAGCTCTTGGACTTTTGGATGGCTGTCCGGCACGTCATCTGGCAACGGCAGCTCAGATGGGTTGAAGATGCGTGTTTCTGCGCCGAAGTGCTGCAACAGGCGCGCAGCTTCTTCAGTTAGCAGGCGGCTGAACGAACGCTCGCGAGTCGAGCCGTAGAGCAGCAGGATGCGCGGCTTGTGGGTGGCCGACAACGTACTGCCGAGCTTATCGAGTGTCGGTAGATCGACCAGTTCGGCATCGAGGTTGGGGATCATTTCTTCAGTCATAAATTTACTCCTGAGCGAGGGCGCCCTTCGGATGATCGAACCAGCGGCGCTTGAGCCAGAGGGCTACGCCAACCAGGGAGATCAGCACCGGCACTTCCACCAGCGGGCCAATCACCGTGGCGAAGGCCACCGGTGAGGCGAGGCCGAAAGTCGCGATGGCCACGGCTATGGCCAGCTCGAAGTTGTTGCTGGCAGCGGTAAAAGCCAGTGCGGTGGTGCGTGGATAGTCAGCGTGGAGCAGCTTGCCCATCCAAAAGCTGATGAAGAACATCACCACGAAGTAGATGGTCAGCGGGATAGCGATGCGCAGCACATCCAGCGGCAGCTGCAACACCATGTCGCCCTTGAGGCTGAACATCGCGATGATGGTCAGCAGCAGCGCGGCCAAGGTCAGCGGGCTGATGCGCGGAATGAAACGTTGGCTGTACCAGGTCTCGCCTTTGCGGCTGATGAGGATCTTACGCGTAAGGAAACCAGCCAGGAATGGGATGCCGAGGTAGATCAGCACGGACTCGGCGATGTTGACAAAGTTGGTGTCAATCACGCTGGCCTGCAGGCCGAACAATGGCGGTAGCAGACCGAGGAAGATCCATGCATACACACTGAAGAACAGGATCTGGAAGATGCTGTTGAAAGCCACCAACCCGGCAACGTATTGATTGTTGCCGCCCGCGATCTGATTCCACACCAGCACCATGGCGATGCAGCGCGCCAGACCGATAAGGATCAGTCCGGTCATGTACTCCGGCTTGTCGGCGAGAAACACGATGGCCAGCACGAACATCAGCACGGGGCCAATCACCCAGTTCTGGATCAGCGACAGCGCGAGAATACGCTTGTCCTTGAACACCTCGTGAAGCTCTTCGTATTTCACCTTGGCCAGCGGCGGATACATCATCACGATCAGGCCGATGGCAATCGGGATATTGGTCGAACCCACCGACAGGCTGTTGAGCCAGGCCGGCAGTCCCTCGAACAGACCGCCCAAGCTGACACCAATCGCCATGGCGAGAAAGATCCAGACCGTCAGATAGCGATCCAAAAAAGAAAGACGGCTTTTACTCATAGTCATGTCTCCGGTGTCAGAGGGTGCCTATCAGGGCCAGCTCGGCCTTGAGTTGTTCGGCACTTAACTGCTTGAGCGGTAAAGCCAGGAAGGCTTCGATTCGGGTTCTGATCTGTTCCAGAGTGGCTTCGAAAGCCGCCTCGATTTCTTCCTGAGTCCCTTGATATTCCGATGGGTCAGCCAGCCCCCAGTGGGCCTTGGTGGCCGGCCCGAAAAATACCGGGCAGGCGTCACCGGCAGCCTTGTCGCACACCGTGATGACGAAATCAGGTGCCAGGTTCTCGTGGACTTCGCTGGACTTGCTGTAGAGCCCCGCAGTCGAGACTCCAGCCTTATTCAGCGTTTTCAGGCTCAGCGGATGCACTTCACCCTTCGGCTGGCTGCCAGCGCTGTAGGCGTGCATATCCGCTGGAGCCAAATGATTGAACATGGCCTCACAAAGAATGCTGCGGCAGCTGTTGGCGGTGCAGAGAAACAGAATCTTCATCGGGCTATCTCGTAAAGGCCGAGCGCTGCTCGGGCAGGCGTTAACTCAGCAGCAAGCGGCTAGGCGCTGAGGGCGATCACCCATCACGTCGAGGCGTTTGGCGTCGGGACTGAGCCAATGCTGGTTGGCGTCAAGAGTGGTTTTCAATACGGCGATCACCCAGTCCGGCAGACTGGGATGCAGGCGGTAATACACCCATTGACCTTGCCGACGATCCTCCAGCAAACCGCAATTGCGCAGTTGCGCCAGGTGGCGGGAAATCTTCGGCTGGCTCTCATCGAGTGCGCAGGTCAGTTCGCAAACGCACAGATCGTCCTCACGGGTGATAAGCAACATAAGGCGAATGCGGGTTTCGTCGGCCAGGCATTTGAATACGGTGGTCGGTGTCAGATGGTCAGCCATAGGAGTCTCAATGTTTGGATTTCACCAACACGAACATCTTGATGCGTTCATGGATCTCGTGAAGGGTGTGACGGAATGCGTCGTGCTTGGTGCTGGTCACCGGATCTTCAAAGTTCCAGGCCAGCACTTCTCCAACTCCTGGCAGGGCATGACACTCCAGAGACGATTTATCGCACAGCGTGATGACGTAATCGAAACGCTCTGCCGCAAACTCATCGATAGACTTGCTGTACAGCCCTTCGGTACTCACACCTTGCTGAAGCGCTCCCAAGGCGCGGGGATCGATCTCGCTGGGCAGGCTGCCTGCACTAAAGGCCTCGAAATGCTCTGAATCAGTGTGCCGCAGCAGCGCTTCAGCCAGCTGCGAGCGGGCAGCGTTAGCGACACAAACGAACAGCACGCGGGTCTTATCGGTCATTGCCAAGTATCGAAGAGGATATGGTTTAACGAATATATGATTTATCGAATATACAGTAAAGCAGAAACGCCGTTTTCTGAGCAGGAAAGCCGCTTTAAGAGCCAGTTCCTTCAAAAACCAGGGATTGAGAGCAACAGATTGCCATCGCCAAGCAAATTCAGCTGCTTTACATCTGACTAGTCATATATATGTAATTAATTTGTCATCGCAGTGGCTTTCGGCCCCTCTAGGCGATAACTGGATGGATTGTGTTGCCATGGCGTTTCGTATGGATCAACCCAATCGGCTGAAGGTACTCAATAAGCGCCCCCGATTTTCAGGTGTGCAAGTGATGCAACTGCTGTTCAGTGGGAATGTGAATGGGTGTTCAAGTCCGTGCAATTACGCAGTAGCCGTATGGGTGAACGAAAGCGCTGAGCTGACTGTTCATGTTCGGGCTCATCGACGCCAACGAGAATCAGGCTGACGGCGACCAATGCCGGTATCACCGCGCTCCATAACACCAGTGGAATGTTTTCACTGAAGGCATACATCAGGCCGATCGCTACCGCCGGCCCGAGGCGCCTACCGTATCCATGGATTGACGCAAGCCGAAGCAAGCGCCGCGGATCTCCGGTGGAGATATATCAGCGACCAGGGCATCTCGTGGAGCGCCGCGAATACCTTTGCCAATTCGATCCAGAAAGCGTGCGGTGAACACCATTTCTGCAGAGTGAGCCAATGGAAAGAGCGGCTTGGTGAGTGCCGCAAGACCATAGCCAACCAGCAGCAAGCCCTTGCGACGACCGAAGTAGTCGCTGATCGCCCCTGAAAACACTTTCACTATCAGGGCCGTCGCCTCCGCAATACCCTCGATCAGACCCAGAGTGATCATGCTGACGCCTAGAGTGCCCACCAGAAAGATAGGCAGCGGGCTATGAACCATTTCTGAAGACAAGTCCATGAACAGGCTGACGAAACCTAGCGCCCAGACCGTACGGGGAATGCTACGTGTAGCTATTGTCTCGGACATATTCCAGTTTCCTTGGCTATCGCCCGCAAGTGTATTTACTGCGTCCAGTGGTTCTGTTGCGGCGAGATCACATTGAGCTATCAGCTCAACAAGCTTATAGCGGGATACGACACTAGGTGTTTCGCGGTTATCTGTCTGTTGTTGATCGCTGTTCTCGGCACGGTCACCGGCGCTACCCATTGCGGTGATCCTTATCGTGGCATTACCGACTCACGAGACAAGCATTTACAAAGCCTGACCTATCAGCATGCGTGTGGGCTTCGCTGTTGAACGGGTCCTTGTTTCTTGGGGAGGGAATTCATGTTGAACTGCAGGCGCTATCTGGCTGGCTCTTCCTGACAGCTTCGTAATTGTATAGCCCGTTGTCAGCGACTAGACTCCCTCGCATGAAACGCTATCTGCGGTTTTGCCTCATTTTTCTGATCAGCTTGGCGCTTCCCCTGAGCGGGATGGCGGGCATTCAGTCACCGATAGAACCTTGCCCGATGAAAACGACGGGTATGACCCTGATGGGTGATATGAACCAAGACTGCTGCCTCGACATGAGCAGCTCCGCCGATCATGGCAAACCCTGCAAACCTGGCCAGGAATGCAGGAGCGCCAGTCTGCTACAAGTGTCGTTTGGGAAACCTACCACCCGTTTGTCCCGTCCGCAGATGCTAACAATCTTCAGCGACTCCCTGCCTACTCAGGCCCCGTCCGGGGTGTGGCGACCGCCTCGCGCCTGATTCCTGTACCACACTGAGCCTCATCCCGTTCTGGCGCGGGATGGCATATCTGCGCGGATGTTCAGAGACGCGCGCAGTGGATCATCACAGGAATCGTGAACATGAACTCCAAGTGCTACTGCACCGGTTGGCCCCTCGTGGCGGCCCTGGCGGCAAGCGTGCTGGCATTGCCGAGCCTTGCTGCGCCCCTGACACTCGACGAAGCCTTACGCCTTGCGGAAACCAATGCACCATCGCTGACCGCCCAAGCAGCCAAACTGCAAGCTGCCAGCAGCGCCGCCATTCCAGCCGGCGAACTACCCGACCCGAAGCTCCTGTTGGGCGTACAAAACTATCCCATCGGCGGCCCTGACCGCTGGCGCCTTGAACAGGATTTCATGACCATGCAGATGGTCGGCGTCATGCAGGAGGTGCCCAACCGTGACAAGCGCCGGGCGCGTATCGAGGTCGCTGAGGCATTCGTTGATCGAGCTGCTGCGGAAGGCCGTGTCGAGCGCCTGAACGTTCGTCAGGCCACGGCATTGGCCTGGATCAGCAGCTACTCCGTCGAGCGTAAAGAGGCGCTGTTTCAGGACTTTTACCGGGAAAACCGTCTGTTGGCTGATACCGTCCGGGCGCAGATCGCCGGTGGTCGAGCTCAGCCTGCCGATGCGGTAACGCCGAAACAGGAGGCGGCTCAGTTGGCGGAACAACAGGACGACCTGATCCGCCTGCGGGCACAGGCCAGAGCGGCTCTGCGACGTTGGATAGGTCCGGCCGCCAATGACCATCCCGTCGGCAGCTTGCCCGAGTGGCCCATCGACGCCTCGGGTTACCCGCATAAGCTGCAACATCACCCCGCACTGGCGGCGTTCGTTCCAATGACTCGCGAAGCGCAGGCCAAGGTCCGTGAAGCAGAGTCGGAAAAGCAGTCCGACTGGAGTTGGGAGCTTGATTACCAGCGGCGCAACCGTCAGTTCGGCGACATGGTGAGCGTGCAGTTCACGTTCGACCTGCCACTGTTCCCCGACTCCCGACAGAACCCGAAGATCGCCGCCAAACACGCTGAACTGAATCAGTTGGAGGCCGAGCGCGAAGCTCTCGTACGTGAACATACCCAGCAACTGGAAGACGATCTGGCCGAATACGAGCGTCTGAACCGTGCCGTGCGCCGCAGCCAGGACAGCCTGTTACCCCTGGCCAAGGAAAAGGTGGGGCTGACCATGGCCAGCTACCGAGCCGGTAAAAGCGACTTGGCGGCTGTCATCGCTGCCCGACGTGAACTCATCGAGACCCGCCTCAAACAGATCGACTTCGAAGAACAGCGAGCCCTCACCAGTGCTCGCCTGTATTTTGCTTATGGGGACGCCAATCAATGAGCTCTCGAATCTGGAAAGGGGCTGTGCTGACAGGCCTCTCGATTGCCTTGGGCGCTGCCGGTGGTTACTGGTTCGCTCAGCAGCGCATGAGTGCAATGCCTGAGACCTCCGCCGAACAGGCCCCTAAAACGCAAGACGAACGCAAAGTACTGTATTGGTACGACCCGATGTCCCCGCAGCAGAAGTTCGATAAACCAGGCAAATCGCCCTTCATGGATATGGAGTTGGTGCCCCGTTACGCTGATAGTGCGGCGGACAGTGCGGCCATCAGTATCGACCCCAGCCTGACCCAGAATCTCGGCTTGCGTCTGGCCACCGTCACTCGCGGCGTGCTTGCTTCCAGCCTGGACGTGGTCGGTGTGCTGGCATTCAACGAGCGGGATGTCGCGGTGATTCAATCGCGTACTGCTGGCTTTGTGGAGCGGGTGTATGCCCGTGCTCCAGGCGATGTGCTCAAAGCCAATGCGGCTTTGGCCGATATCCTGGTCCCGGAGTGGGTCGCTGCTCAGGAAGAGTTTCTCGCACTCAAACGCAGTGGCGATGCCGACTTGCTGGCGGCAGCACGCCAACGCTTGCGCTTGACCGGGATGCCAGCGACGCTGGTTGCTCAAGTGGAGCGAAGCGGCAAGACCCAGTCGGTCCTGACGCTTACCAGCCCCATAAGCGGTGTGCTGCAAGCGTTGAATGTACGTTCGGGTATGACCGTGGCGGCCGGCGAGACGCTGGCTCGCGTCAATGGTTTGAGCAGCGTGTGGCTGGCCGTGGCCGTTCCAGAGTCGGAGACTGGATCGATCATCGTCGGGCAAGCGGTCGAAGCACGTCTGCCCGCCTTCCCGGGAACAGTGCTCAAGGGCACGGTTAGCGCGATTCTGCCCGAAACCAACCCCGACAGCCGAACTGTGCGTGTGCGGGTCGAACTGCCCAACCCTGATGGGCGACTCAGGCCGGGTATGACGGCCCTGGTGCACCTGAATCGTTCGACCGAACAAAGTGTGCTGTGGGTGCCAAGCGAGGCAATCATTCGCACCGGCCGACGCGTCTTGGTGATGCTCGCCGAAGACGCTGGTCGCTACCGCCCCATAGAAGTGCAACTCGGGCAGGAAAACGAAGGCAAGACGGTGGTGTTAAAGGGGTTGGAAGAACGCCAGCAGGTAGTCAGTTCTGGACAGTTTCTGCTCGACTCTGAGGCCAGTCTCAAGGGCATTGTTGCGAGCACGCTGGAAATGTCACCACCCAGCGCAGCAACCCCCAGCTTTCATGAGACGGATGGACAGATCGTCGAGATCAATAACCAAGACGTAACAATCGCCCTTGGTCCGTTCAAGACGCTGGGCATGCCTGGTATGACTATGACCCTCCCATTGGCTGACCCTGTTCTCAAGCAAGGGCTCAAGACGGGCGACAAGGTTCGGGTTGCGGTGAGCCAAACCGATGATGGTTTGCGCGTTGAGCGCCTGGAAAAACTAGGGGGCAAGCCATGATCGCCGCCCTGATTCGCTGGTCAGTGGCCAACCGCTTTCTGGTGCTGCTGGCGACGATCTTCGTCACGGTCTGGGGCGTCTGGTCGGTTCAGAGCACGCCCATTGATGCATTGCCAGACCTTTCCGATGTTCAGGTGATTATCCGCACCCCTTACCCGGGACAAGCGCCGCAGATAGTTGAGAACCAGGTGACCTATCCGTTGGCCACCACCATGCTCTCGGTGCCGGGGGCTAAGACCGTACGCGGCTATTCCTTTTTCGGCGACAGCTTCGTGTACGTGTTGTTCGAAGACGGCACGGACTTATATTGGGCCCGCTCGCGGGTGCTGGAATACTTGAGTCAGGTCCAAAGCCGCCTACCGGCTTCCGCCAAACCGTCCTTGGGACCCGACGCCACAGGCGTGGGCTGGATCTATCAGTACGCACTGGTGGATCGCAGTGGCGGACACGACTTGGCGCAACTGCGCGCCTTGCAGGACTGGTTCCTCAAGTTCGAACTCAAGACCCTACCGAATGTTGCGGAAGTGGCCACCGTGGGCGGCATGGTCAAGCAGTATCAGGTGCAGCTCGACCCACTGAAACTGGCCAACCTAGGCATCACTCAAGCAGCGGTGACTGAGGCTATCGGCAAGGCCAATCAGGAAACCGGCGGTGCGTTACTGGAGATGGCGGAGACCGAGTTTATGGTGCGCGCTTCCGGTTACCTGAAGACGCTCAATGACTTTCGTTCGATTCCGCTCAAGCTCGGTGCCGGCGGGGTGCCGGTGACCCTCGGCGACGTGGCAACGATCCAGTTGGGCCCGGAGATGCGTCGTGGTATCACCGAGCTCGACGGCGAGGGTGAGACTGTCGGCGGCGTGGTTATTCTGCGTAGCGGCAAGAACGCTCGTGAGACCATTGCGGCGGTCAAGGCCAAACTGGACGACCTGAAAAGCAGTTTGCCGGCTGGGGTGGAAATCGTCACCACCTATGACCGCAGCAAACTGATCGATCGCGCCGTCGAAAACCTCAGCTACAAGCTACTCGAGGAGTTCATCGTCGTCGCGTTGGTCTGTGGAGTATTCCTCTGGCATCTGCGTTCATCTCTGGTGGCAATCATCTCCTTACCGGTGGGGGTGCTGATTGCCTTCATCGTTATGCGTTACCAAGGGATCAACGCCAACATCATGTCCTTGGGCGGGATCGCCATCGCCATCGGCGCCATGGTCGATGCCGCCGTGGTAATGATCGAGAACGCCCACAAGAAGATTGAGGCCTGGCATGTGGCCCATCCAGGGGAAGAGTTGAAGGGCGAACGTCACTGGCATGTGATAACCGAAGCGGCGGCGGAGGTGGGACCGGCGCTGTTCTTCTGCCTGCTGATCATCACCCTGTCGTTCATTCCAGTGTTCACCCTGGAGGCCCAAGAGGGCCGTCTATTTGGTCCATTGGCCTTCACCAAGACCTATGCCATGGCTGCGGCGGCAGGACTATCGGTAACCCTGGTGCCGGTGCTGATGGGCTACTGGATTCGTGGACGGATCCCCAAAGAGGACCACAATCCGCTGAACCGCTGGTTGATCAAGATCTATCAGCCGGCCTTGGATGCGGTGTTACATCGGCCCAAAGTCACCCTGTTGATCGCGTTATTGGTCTTCCTTAGCGCGTTGTGGCCCATCTCCCGTTTGGGTGGCGAATTCCTCCCTGCGCTGGATGAGGGCGATTTACTCTATATGCCTTCGGCTCTGCCGGGATTGTCGGCGCAGAAAGCAGCGCAGTTGCTGCAACAGACTGACCGTCTGATCAAGACGGTACCCGAAGTTGAACACGTCTTCGGTAAGGCCGGCCGCGCTGAAACTGCCACCGACCCCGCGCCGCTGGAGATGTTCGAGACCACTATCCAGTTCAAACCTCGCGAGCAATGGCGTCCTGGTATGACCCAGGAAAAATTGGTGGAAGAGCTGGATCGAGTGGTACGCGTCCCTGGCCTGACCAATATCTGGATACCACCGATCCGCAATCGCATCGACATGCTCGCTACCGGGATCAAGAGTCCGATCGGAGTGAAAATTGCCGGCAGCAACTTGACGGAGATCGATGCAGCCACGCAGGCCGTCCAGCGCGCGGCCAAGGACGTGCCCGGTGTCAGTTCGGCACTGGCCGAACGATTAACCGGTGGGCGTTACGTCGATGTGGATATCGACCGCAAAGCCGCTGCCCGCTACGGATTGAATATCGCTGATGTGCAGTCGATCGTGGCCGGTGCTATTGGCGGTGAAAACGTTGGCGAGACCATTGAAGGGCTCGCACGCTTCCCGATCAACGTACGTTATCCCCGTGAGTGGCGTGACTCGCTCGGCGCCCTGGAGCAATTGCCAATCTACACCCCTTTGGGGAGTCAGATCACTCTTGGCACCGTGGCGAAGGTCAAAGTCAGTGAAGGCCCGCCGATGCTCAAGAGCGAAAATGCCCGACCTTCCGGATGGGTGTATATCGACGTGCGTGGCCGGGACATTGCTTCCGTGGTTGCCGATCTGCGTCGGGTTGTGAGTGAGCAGGTCAAGCTGCAGCCAGGCATGAGCCTGAGTTACTCGGGACAGTTCGAGTTTCTTGAACGAGCCAACGCACGGCTCAAACTGGTGGTGCCGGCCACGCTGCTGATCATTTTCGTACTGCTGTACCTGACGTTTGCCCGATTCGACGAGGCTTTGCTGATCATGGCCACCTTGCCGTTCGCCCTTACCGGTGGGGCGTGGTTCCTCTACCTGCTGGGATTCAACCTGTCGGTGGCTACTGGCGTCGGTTTCATTGCTCTGGCGGGTGTTTCTGCCGAATTCGGTGTGATCATGCTGCTCTACTTAAAAAACGCCTGGGCCGAACGTGTAGAGGCCGGCGACAGTACTGAGCGTGGACTAATCGCAGCGATTAGCGAAGGAGCCGTGCAGCGTGTTCGACCCAAGGCCATGACAGTAGCCGTCATCATTGCTGGCCTGTTACCGATCCTATTGGGTAGCGGTACCGGTAGCGAAGTAATGAGCCGCATCGCCGCGCCCATGGTCGGTGGCATGGTTACCGCGCCCTTACTGTCCCTGTTTGTTATTCCGGCAGCTTACCGCTTGATGCGCCGCCGGCGCCTCGCTGTTGAATCTAAACTCTCGCAAGGAAGCGGACTATGAAGTAATCGTGTCCGCCACTGCTGCACGGCTCCTGGTTGCATGCGCAATATCATCCAGCGGTCTGGCTTTCTGATTGGACAGAGGACGACCCTTATAATCAATCCGGGATCGAACTCTATCGGCAATGCGCCAAAACACAGCTGATAGAGATCGACGCAGGAGGCTAATAAGCCTTCTCGATGCGGATAGGTTGTAAGAACGAACGCATATTTCTTCTTAGGCAAACCCGGAGGAATGTATGGAAATGTCGGGCTTGATCGATTTACTCGTTGGTAAAGGAAACAGCTTGATTGGCAGTGTTCTGAGTGATGCCGAAGCGGTGTCGTTTGTTGAGGCGCATTTTCCGGGCAAAGCGTATTGCCTGGTAGCTGATTGGACCGTGATCGATGTGTCCGTCTCCGACGAGCAAACCAAAATGCTTGCGCCATGATGCTACCTATAACCCGATCACCAGCAACGGTGCGTTGGGCGAAGTCACGCTCTTGAGCGGCAGTGCCAAGCAAGTCTTGCCGCTGGTACCCTCCGGCGACAATGCGCTGTTGGCGGAAGGCTCTTACCAAGCCGCAGCAGGCAGCAAAGCTGTGCTCAAACTGACGTTTCCCGGCAAGTCGGCTGAGCTGTTTCGCTTCGTCTTACAGTGAGCAATAACTACTTTTTCCGTAGCGCTCAATGCCGAGTAGTTGATCATGATCAATGAGCGACTGGTTGCGGCGGCGCAGCATGATAGGCAGGCGATTGCTCGCCGAATACCAGTCGCAATAGTCACTGTTTCGCTAAAAGGATCAGCGCTCATGTTCAAGTTCAAACTGCTTTTGGCGTCCAGTCTCGCGCTGGCTTTAAACGTAGCGCTGGCAGCGCCAGTTGGCACCGTGTACACGGCCAATGAGCGCGACAGTTCGATTAGCCAAGTCAGGCTCGACACGGGTGTGGTCAAAACGCTGCCCCTGAATATTGCACCGCATAATTTACAAATCAGCGCCGATGGACGCTTGCTACTGGTGGTGGGCATGCCTACGCATGCTGAGCATCAAACAGGAGCCATGAAGGCGGGTGAGTTGCTGGTGTTCAGCACTGCCACGCTAGATAAACCGGCCTTTAGCCTACCGGCGGGGCAACATCCCGCCCACGTGGTGACTGACCTGAGCGGACAGCGAGCTTTCGTTAGCGACTCTGCCGCTAATCTGGTGCGGGTGTTTGACCTACAAGCACGCACTCAGCTGGGCACTGTCAAGACCGGTAGTTTCCCCCATGGTTTACGCCTGAGCCCGGATGGCAAGATGCTGTATGTCGCCAATATGCGCAGTGGCAGCGTATCAGTAATCGATACCGCAACGCTGAAAGAAGCCACGCAAATTGCCGTTGGTAACGGCCCCGTGCAAGTCGGCTTCGCCCCAGATGGGCGGCAGGCCTATGTGTCGCTGAGCGCGGAGAACAAGCTCGGAATCATCGATACGGAAACACAACGCTTGATAGGTAAAGTTGCCGTCGGCAGAACGCCGATTCAGATGTATGCCACGGCAGATGGTCGCCAGGTCTACGTGGCCAATCAGGGCAGCAGCAGTGAGCCGGATGACCGCGTCTCGGTGATTGACCCGCAGACCTTGAGCGTTGTCGCCACCCTGACCACCGGTAAGGGCGCTCACGGCGTGGCCATCAGCAGCGACGGCGCTTATGTGTTTGTTAGCAATATCGAGGCCGGCACCTTCTCTGTGATCGATACTGCCAGTCGCACAGTGGTGGCCAGCCATAAAGTCGGGGCCGGACCCAATGGCATTAGCTACCAAGTGCCCGAGTGAGCCGCAAACAACCGCTGGTTTGTGCTGCCGGACTGCGGCAACCGAGTCTGACGGTCCAAAGACTTGTGTGAGCGTTTGCTGTCAGGGTGGTGTTATAGAGCAATGTCGCATCATTGAATCGCTGTCGAGTCGCAGTTAACTGACGAAGCATTTCGTCAACATGCAATGACAGCAGAATGGCGGCATCTAGCGCCGCCAGAAATAGACCAAGCGACTATTTCAGTGATTTGCATGCAGAGGCAGGGCTATCGAAATCAAAGCTGCGAGCAGCACGAAGGCGCTCGATATCCATAAGCACGTCCCCAGCCCATACACCGGCAAGGCCACCACAAACCAGACATCGCGGGCACCGAGCAGGAACATCCGCGCCGCTGAAAGGATATTGATCGCCCGGATCTTGGACAGGATGTCGCGAAACTTTGGCTTGGCTTTGGCCTTGCCCAAATCCTTCTTCAACAGGATCAGGCTACTGATCCAAATCAGCGCCAGTACGCCGGCCATGGCCAGCAAGGCGCCTTTGAAGCCGATCAATGCCAGCAAGGCTCCGCCAAGAAAGAAGCCGGCACCCTTGAGTGCGTTCTTCGAGCCGATGAGGATCGCTAAACGAGGAGTTTTCTACAGTCGCGACGTAAGGTGTATGGAAATTAGCGAAATTATGTCCTGAGCATAAACTCGCTAATTTCGATACACATGCTGGGCGTGATGGATATTGCTCCGTCGGCAGAATAGCCTCGTGAACAACTGGCTGACCTGGCCGCCGAGCCGCAAGGTCCTTGCGCCAGCGGGAACTGTTCATCTAACGCAATTTTCCTGCGTTGTGTGTGTGAGCGCTTCGCATACGCCGCAAGGGATCTGCGTCCCAACCTTGCTGGATAGCTAGTCGAGAAAACCCCGTTGCCCCTAATGAGTTGGCCATAGTTACCTACCACCGAAATCATCGCTTGCGACGACAAACTGATTAATACCGTATGAACACTCGCGGTAGCCCCCTGGACCGCCATTTGTTTCAGAGACAAATCTCGAAGGCAGCAATTGGTCGCTCTCTGCCGGCCATGGCCAAGAAACGTACTGGTCGAATCCGATGCAAATGGCTGGTCAGGTCAAATGCAAACGGGTGGTCAAGTCTGTGCAATTACCCATCAACAGATCAAAAGAACCTAGCTAGGCACGAGGCTTATCAGATAATCGGCCTGACCAAAGCCGGCACAGATCAGGTTATTGCTGAATACCCCGAAAACTAATCCCGCCCCATCCATCCCGTCACAACATGGTCACCGTTCATGGCCATGCAGCGGGACATGCCCTCTCGATTTCGTTCTCAAGCAATACACCAAGGACGATCAGCTACAGTTGTACAGGCGCGCTTGCACCGCATCGGATAACCCCGTACCGCTGTCCTCAATAACAATTTGATATGACTTCAAGTAAATGGTGATGACGCCTTGCTCCGTATGCTGACAAGCATTGCGCAGCAGATTGCTGACGGCGATAGTGATCAGTTCGGGAATGGCGTTGCCCCTCAGCTTGCCTTCCCGAATCAGGACAACTGTTTTGGCTGAAAAAGTAGAAACCGTAAATGATGGTGGTTTAAGAGTTCTTTTTTTGCAGGCTTTTCAGACGCAGGGTCGCGCGTTGTACAGCGGCCATTTTTTCTGGACGCTTCATTCGCTTCCATTTTCTGATGTCTTCCTTGGTGCGACCGCAGCTGACGCACAGTTCACTGTTCAGCTGGCAAACAGAAATACAGGGATTTTCGATGTCCTTGGCCATTGTTCAATTCCTCGTCGAACTTATGCGTGCTACGGGTTCATCGCTATGCTAGAACGGCGACCTGATTCGGTGAGTCGGCGCCCAGCTTTGTGCGGTATTCAACGGTTAGATGTGTGATTTCATGAACCGTAGCAAGCCGTTCTCGTATGTTTTCTGCATTCACTGCCGGGCTGCCCAGAACACTCACAATCGCGGCGCGGGCTTGCGGCCCAACCTGCCAGACATGAAGATCAATGATCGAAGCATCTCCCGGTCGTTCAACCAGCTCACGAATCTCTTCAGCGACATGATCATCTGTCTGGTCGAGCAATACCCCCGCAGTCACCCGCATCAACGACCAAGCCCAGCGTGCAATGACTACTGCACCCACAATCCCCATTGCAGGGTCGAGCCATACCCAACCAAGGTATCGACCAGCAAGCAGTGCAGCGATGGCCAGAACCGAGGTCAGTGCATCTGCAATGACGTGAACGTAAGCAGATCGCAAATTATTGTCATGGCCATGCGCATGGTGAGATTGGCCGTGGCCCTGGTCATGCCCATGGTGATGATCATGACCGCCAGATAGCAAAAGCGCGCTCAGGATATTCACTGCTAATCCGACAACTGCGATAAGAGTCGCTGTCCCGAATTGCACTTGAGTCGGTTGGAAGAGACGGAATAGCGATTCTCCGCCAATTCCCAAGGAGACCAGTCCCAAAATCAGAGCAGAGGCGAAGCCACCCAAGTCTCCCACCTTGCCAGTTCCAAAACTGTAACGAGCACTTGAGGCATGTCTTTTTGCGTAACCGTAAGCAGCTGCGGCTATGCCAAGTGCCCCAGCGTGCGTTGCCATGTGAAAACCATCGGCAAGCAACGCCATTGAGCCAGTGAGATAACCTGCGGTGATTTCAGCAACCATCATTACGACGGTCAGAGCCACCACCCACAAGGTTCGCTTGGCGTTTTCTTCATGTGATGTCCCCAAGAACATATGGTCGTGGGAATAGTCGGTGTACGAATTACTCATCTGGGTGAATCCTATTTGGAATAGCGGCGAATGGCTTCGAGAAGCTCATCAACGCCTTTCGCTCTTTCTTCGTTGCTGAGTGTCGGATTCGCGACGTGTTCACGAGCGTGGTCTTCGATGATTTCATCCATCAGCCCATTGATAGCGCCACGGGTTGAAGCGACCAAAAGCAAGGTTTTCGAGCAGTCATCATCAGAGTCGAGTGCTCGCTCAATCGCCTGGATTTGCCCAGCGATTCGCTTTACGCGTTTAAGAAGATTGTCTTTGCTCGATCTAACATGACCCATACCATACCCCCCCTACCTATAATGAAAGTATGATCACACGTTCCAACTAGCCATACAAGCCAGGGAGGGAATACATCCGACCGGCAGCATTTGAATGCTGCAATCGAAACATTGAGCACGTCGCCTCGCCGTGCAGAACCAATACAAGCCGATGGGTGGGCCGCACTTCAATAATTCGATAGATGGCGTAGCGCCTATTTCTTGAGCTGCCATGGTCTATGGTTTAGGATCGAACCATATCCCCCCGGGGGGATGTCCGCACTCAACAGAGACGAAACCAGCTGATTGCGTCTCTTCGTGAAAAGTTCGGTAACCGCCTGGTCACGCACTTCGCCACTTGAGATATTGCATGCTGAAAATCCTAGCCAACCGAACCTACCGCCATCTCTTTCTGGCCCAAGTGATTGCACTCGTAGGAACAGGTCTTGCCACTGTCGCGCTGGGCCTACTGGCATTCGATCTTGCAGGTGCCCAAGTGCGTATTTCGGCCCATCGTGACCGCCCGTTTCGGTACATCGTGACCGACCATTTCGCTAAGGATGGTCTGAAGTAGTTGTGTATTTCTGGCTGACTTCAGCCCCTGCCGATTTTAAAAGCGGCAAATCGATCAAAAACGCTCAGATCACCCGCTTATTTCTGTGTTTTTAGCCGCCGCGAGCACCTCGCGGCAGCCATTTCCCACATTACAGGCGCACCTCTCCTGCATTCGCCAGTAAATGTCGGCGCGCCATCCACAGGTTCGACAGCGCGAACAGCGTCACCAGTTGCGCCGTGTTCTTCGCCAGACCACGGAAGCGCACCTTCACATAACCGAACTGGCGCTTGATCACCCGGAACGGATGCTCGACCTTGGCTCGTACCTGAGCCTTGGCCTTCTCAATCTTGCGCGCGGCTTTGTACAAAGCACTGCGCTTATCAAGCTTCTTGTAAGTACTACGGCGGGCGGCGATCTGCCAGATGACCTCCCGGCCTTCATGTTCAGGGCGTTTCTCGACGCCGGTGTAACCCGCGTCGGCACCGACCATGTTCTCATCGCCGTGCAGCAGCTTATCGACCTGGGTGACATCGGCCACGTTGGCCGCCGTGCCCACCACGCTGTGCACCAAGCCCGACTCATCATCGACACCGATGTGCGCCTTCATGCCGAAGTAGTACTGGTTACCCTTCTTGGTCTGATGCATTTCCGGGTCGCGCTTACCGTCCTTGTTCTTGGTCGAACTCGGCGCATTGATCAGCGTGGCATCGACGATCGTGCCTTGGCGCAGCGACAGCCCTCGGTCGCCCAGATAGCCATTGATGACAGCCAAGATGCCGGCGGCTAGTTCGTGCTTCTCCAGCAAACGACGGAAGTTGAGGATGGTGGTTTCATCGGGGATACGCTCCAAGCTCAGCCCCGCGAACTGGCGCAGGATGGTGGTCTCGTACAGCGCCTCTTCCATCGCTGGATCGCTGTAACCGAACCAGTTTTGCATCAGGTGCACGCGCAGCATCGCCATCAGCGGATAGGCCGGACGACCGCCTTCACCCTTGGGATAATGCGGCTCGATCAAGGCAATCAAACCCTTCCACGGCACCACCCGATCCATCTCGATCAGGAACAACTCTTTGCGGGTTTGTTTGCGCTTACCGGCGTACTCGGCGTCAGCGAAGGTCATCTGCTTCATGGGGAAACTCAGCGGGTGGAATCCGGGTATTTTGCCAAAATCTGGAAGTCTTCTTCAGAGTTTCCTTAATTGGATCAAAACTACCGCATCGTATCGCTCATTGAGATACAAGACCCTAACGATGCCAGGCACGACGGAAAACTCAGTGACCGGTTCAAAAATATCATTGACTTGGACTTTCATGATAAGCCCTCCGCCGCCAGTGAAATTTTTATTGGGCTTTCGATAATTTCAAAGGTTGGTAGTGGTGCAGTCATTTGAATGGGAGTACCAACCAAATCTACCTTGATCGACTTGGCCCATATCAGGTGATGATATAAAGCCCGAGAATCTTGATAGGAGATAAATAAACGTGCGGCAATCTTTCGCAGACTTTCAGCCGTACTCCACGGGTACGGACGGCAGCTAGTTAAGTGCTCCAGAAAATCTGAATGTAATGAGGGCTCAGCCAAGGCGCGCGGCAGCTGAGCAAACTTCCTGAGCAAGCCTAAATTCTTGATCAAATCGGGACTGAACATTTCTTCAGTGACAATGGCCCAATCGACGTGTTGACCAGCCCAGAAACGTTTTTCGATCTCAAGTTTTTCCAACGTTCTCCTGGCTTGTTTGCCTTCGAGGTCGCTGCGGTATTTGATTGTTCGGGCTACGGATTTAAAGCTGCCATCGGACTTTTTTATTGTTAATAAAAAATCCGTGGTCATAACGTAAGGAAGCACTGTCTTCGGATACTTGGGGTATCGCACTCCGATAGAGCTAGCGATTGCTTGAGCACTTTCTCGCGGCAGCAATGGATACTGCTCGCGTATATCCACAACATTTTCCGAAAACTCACATACCAAAAAATAGGCGCGTTCTAGGTCAGAAAAGAGGTGATGGAGACGATCGATCTTCACACCTTGGGTCTTGTGGGAGCGTCCTCTGGAAGGCACATCTTGGACGCGCAGCCACGGCAAATAACTGGCACCAGCTCCGCTACCGAATCCATTCGTAATGTGCCTTTGAATGTCTATCTCTGACGAAAACCTACGACCGCGCAATGCTTCCTCCTTCGTCCGCCGTGACCGCCTCTCCTCGTCCTGAAAAAATAGTTACAGGAAAAAATCGCTCACCATCTGCCGATGGTATAGCGCTTTCTAGCCTACTCCCGGAGCGAAACGAAGCGGAGAATCTAGACCGATGGCTCAGCCCAGAAATGGAAACCCCCGTAAATACGGGGGTTTAGGCTTTGTGTCAATCTATGTTGTGTCGTGTCAACCTTTATTGTTTTGTGTCAGTCTTTATTGTTAGAAGCCAACTGGTCTGTTCCGTGACGGCTGACAACTCTTCGGCAGCGCTAGCGATCTGAATGACGCTAGCGCCGATACCTCCAATCAGTTCACGCAGGCTGGTGGTCATCTGTTGCAGGCTTCTCTGCAATTGCCCCAGCTCATCGCGGCGATTGACCTTCAAATCCTGACTCAAATCGCCGGAGGCAATACGATCGACATCCTTGAGGACATGTTGCAACGGTGTAACTATTTGCCGGGTAATGATCCAGGCCGCGACCGCGCCGAGCAGCAACGCCAGCGCAGCGATACTGGCAAGTAGGGTTTTAGCAAAAGACGAATCGGCATCACGCTTGGCAGATTGTGATGCTATCAACTGCTGGGTGGTATTCAGCAGGATGCTGCCTTGCACACCCATTCGGGCGAACACCGGAGCCAGATCGGCCCCCGCCTGGCTTAAGGCACCCTGGGCATCGCGGTACACGTTGACCGCGGCTATCTGCTGGTCAATCAACGCTAAATCGCTGGCCGAGGTCAGGTGGACACGCGCAGTGTTCAAATGCTCAGTTAGTTTCTCAAGCGTCTGGAGGATCAACTGGGCACCATCGCCCTTGGGGTTGAGCTCCATCTGCAAACGATGAACTCGCAAGTCCTTGGTCATTTCGGCGACGCGAGCAATGCTCTCTATTTTGAGGCCCCGCTCATCAAGACTATTGACAGCTATCCAGCCAGTGAGAGCGAGCAGAGAAGTTAGCGTCAACACCAGACCGAAACAAGGCTAAGTTTCGTGCCTACACGGATATTGCTGATCCAATCGAACACCATGCTCCAGGCGGTAGATTATGTTTACTAGTGGGCAGAGCTTCAGATTTTTATCGGCAGGCTCGCAGCTAGGCTGAACAACAGAATATTGCGGAATGTGTCACGAGGCTCAGAGGCTCCCCCCTATCTGATCGCCAATGCTTGTTGCGAAAACACGACTCCATGAATGACGCTCTGCCAGGGGTTTGCGTGGCAGGTTTTGACAGGTGCCTGCTTGTAGATAACGACACACTTTGTAGGAGTCAACACAGTGTCGGAGCGCCCAAGTGATGGGATATGCCTACACCCTAAACCTACGCCACTTTGACTACGCTTAGACGGAGTGTGAGACAGGCATGAGGCTTAAGCGGCGCCGAGGGCTCTAATGTAGTGAACCTCGACATGTTCACTACATTAGGTAAAGGACGCGGTCTGATGTTAGAGCATCATCCCAAGAGTTCTTTGGTCAGCCGCGACTCCAGTTCTGCGCGGTGATCGGGATGAGCTATATCGAGCATTTTAACGATGCGCTCTTTGACCGTTAGGCCCCGCAAGTCCGCCATACCAAACTCGGTCACGATGATGCCCGCGTCGCTGCGGGCCAAGGTCACAGGCCCACCGATCCTGGCTACGATCCGACTGTGTTTTCCCGCGGTTGAGGGTAGCGCTATGATCGGCAACCCTCCTTTGGACAAATGGGCGCCGCGTATGAAGTCCACCGCGCCGCCCACCGCCCCGATGTAGTGTCCCGAAGCAACCTCGGAGTTGACCTGGCCTGTCAGGTCTACTTCTACCGCTGAATTGATCGCCACCAAGCGATCAATGCTGGCCAGTACGGCGGCATCATGGGTGTATTGGGTTGAGCGCAGTTCAATGGCAGGGTTGTCGTGGGCAAAGTCATACAGCAGGCGTGAACCCATCAGAATTCCGCCGATGCTTATGCCACGATCGATGGACTTGCGACGATTGTTTATTGCGCCGTTTTGCATCAGGCGTGCAACGCTATCGCCGAGGCTACCTGAATGCACCCCGAGGTCCCGATGATCTCCCAGTGCATCCAGCACGGCATCCGGTATTGCACCGATACCCATCTGCAAGGTCGCCCCGTCTTCAACGAGCCCTGCGATATGACGGGCGATACGCTGATCACTTTCACGCGCGTCTGTCGCAGTGCTTTCCAGGGGCGGACGGTCGGTATGGACAATGATGTCCAGGTCATCTTCTCCCAGTGTTCGCTCACCGTAAGTCCAGGGCGCCTGCTGGTTGACTTCGGCGATGACCAGGCGGGCATTGCCAACGCAATGCAGCAGATATTCGTTGGCAATGCTCAGGCTGTAGCGACCATTCGCATTGGCGGGGGCCAGCTGAAGCATCAGCACATCAATGGGCAGGGCGCCACTGGCGAGTCTTTGGGCGAACGAGGAGTAGTGAATGGGAAGGACATCCAGCACGCCAGCGTGCGCGAGGTCGCGATTGCCACCCGCCCCACAATAGGCGAGGAAGTTCACACAATCAGCATGTTCCACTTTGCAAGTCGCGCTCTTGTCTATGCCAAGAACAACAGTGAACTGTCCGATTTGGTGACGCTGCTCCATCAGCGCCTGGGTCAAGGGGAGGGGCTCGGCGTTTGCCTGGCCCCACATTACGGTGTCACCCGGGCGCACCAGTTGGGTCAAATCCAAGGATTCCAGTTGCAACAACGCAGGCATCGCGAATTCCCTGCCATCAGAAAGTGAGTGCGTGGACAGATAAAAGCGGCGGCTAGAAGCCGCCGTCTTTACTTAAACGATCGAGGAGGGATGTTTGGCTAGTGGCGTGACTTGGATCGTCATGAAAGGGAACAGCGGCAAGCTGGACAGCAAGGCGTGAAGTTCGTCGTTACTGTCGACGTTCAGAATGCTGATGTTGGAATACTGACCGACGATGCGCCACAGGTGCGGCCACTTGCCGCTTTCCTGTAGTTCGGCCGCGCGTTTTTTTTCAGCCGCCTTGATCGCGTCTATCTCGTCAACCGGGATGTCGCGTGGAATCTTTACATCCATTTTTACGTGGTAAAGCATGTAATTCTCCTTGTTTTTATGGAATGACAGGTTTTTTCTGCCTGCTTGACGCTCAGGCGGTGCGGGGTGAAATCAAAAGGTCCTGGGCCATACTGGCCACGAGTCGCCCGTTGCGCTGGTAGATATGCGTCATCGCCAGGCTGCGCCCCGACAAGCTGCGAACAGCATCGTTGACGAACAACAGCCAATCGGTGACATCAAGATCCAGACTGTGAAACCAGAGGCTGTGATTCAGATTGCTCACGTAACAGTGCTGCCAAAGATCATCGAGGGGCCGTTGTGGAGCGACGTTGCCATTGAGCCAGCTGTCGGACATGTACGCCAAGGCTGCGTGATGCAGGCACCCTTCGGTTGGCAAAGGTTGGTTCAGACGAATCCAGTAGGCGACTTCCCCGTGCTCGACAGCAGAATCGAAGCAAACCGGTGGATTGATCAGGCGTATGTCGAGCAGCGGCTTGGCACTTGCGCGCAACTGTAGAGATTCGCTTTGAAAAGGAAAACGTGCAGCGAGTTCGGCCAGTGTCGGCAGGCTTTCGGGGCTGGGTACCTGTCGCAGTAATCGCTGCGTATTGTCCGGACCGGATTGAGGTACCTGAAAACTGGCGTTAGCGCTCATTACCAGCCCGGTACCTTGTACGCCGTAGATATGGCGACTGGATAACCGACGACCATCCTGAAGTGTCTCGACGCTGTACTCGATGGATTCCTGTGGCCGTGCGCCTTGCAGAAATGTCATCTGCAACATCCCGGGAGGACGATTCTCGACGGTTTGCGTTGCTGCCCAGAGCGCCTGCCCCAGCAATTGTCCAGCGTAGACCCGACCATTGGCATTGGTGTCACAGACATAGCTCCGCCAGGTGTTGTTGCCGATGGTTTCAAGGCACAACAGTTCAGTCAGGTCACGCTGGTCCCAATTCCAATGGCGGTTCACCTTTGCAATTCCGCTGGTGCCTGGGAAGAGACTGGTCTACGGGATGGAGCTGCGGACGCTGTTGCGCCGAGCGCCGAAAAGTCCAGCGGCACGCCAGTGACTTCCTGCAAGCGTTCGGGTGTCACAGCTGCGACCAGTTCGATGACCTTGACGCCGTTGGCCGTGATCTCCATCGTTGCCAATTCGGTGTAGATGCGGCTGACGCAACCCAAACCGGTCAAGGGATAGGTGCAGTCAGGCAACAACTTGCTGTGGCCGTCCTTAGCCAGGTGCTCCATCATTACAAAGACGCGCTTTGCGCCGATGGCAAGGTCCATGGCGCCGCCAACGGCAGGAATGGCATCGGGGGCACCGGTGTGCCAATTCGCCAGATCACCCTTGGCAGATACCTGGAAGGCTCCCAGCACGCAGATATCCAAGTGGCCGCCGCGCATCATGCCAAACGAATCGGCATGATGAAAAAAGGCCGCTCCGGGGCTCAGTTCAATGGGCTCCTTGCCAGCGTTGATCATGTCCCAATCTTCTTCGCCGGGCGCTGCGGCCTGCCAGCGACCCAGCACGCCATTCTCGCTATGCAGGAAGTAGTCCTTGTCTTCAGCCAGGTAATTGGCGACCAGGGTCGGCAAGCCGATACCCAGGTTGACATAGGAGCCCTCGGGAATGTCACGCGCTACGCGCATGGCCATGGCGATTCGTATGTTGTTGTCCATGGTCGATTATCCTGCCTGGTTCAAAAGATTGGCCGACGATTGGCGAAGCACCAAGTGCTTTACGTAGATGCCAGGGGTAACCACTGTTTCCGGGTCCAGCTCGCCCAGCTCGCAGAAATGCTCGATTGAGGCAATGGTGTTTTTGGCTGCCATGGCCATGACCGGGCCGAAATTGCGTGCGGTCTTGCGGAAGGTCAGGTTGCCCCAACGGTCTGCTGCTTGAGCCTTGATCAGCGCGAAGTCGACGTGAATCGGCAGCTCCAGCACACAGTGGCGGCCATCGATCAGCCGAGTCTCTTTACCTTCGGCCAGCAACGTGCCGTAGCCGGTCGGGGTATAGAACCCGCCGATACCACAGCCGGCAGCCCGCAGGCGTTCCGCCAGGTTGCCTTGCGGGACGATTTCAAGCTCAATTTTGTTCGCCCTGTACAGGGACTCGAACACGTGCGACCCCGTCATCCGTGGGTAGGAGCACAGTATTCGACGGACTTGCCCGGCCTTGAGCAAAGCGGCGAGCCCCGAGTCGCCTTGGCCGGCGTTATTGCTCACCAGGGTGAGGTCGCGTGCCCCTTGCTCGATCAGGGCGTTGATGAGCTCGTCAGGCATGCCAGCGCCGCCGAATCCTCCCACGGCTATCGTTGCGCCATCCTTGATGCCGGACAGGGCTGTCTGGGCACTGGCGCAAAGCTTATTGATCATGGCTCTCGTTCCTTATTGGAAATTCTACGCCGCAGCCAAATTACGCAGACGGCGGTTTAGTTTCAGGAATGACGAGAGCCGGGTGCGTGGCCGCGGGTTGCTCGTCGCCTGGTAGCCACAGCTTGCCCAAGGGTGTTGAACGCTACAATTTCGGTCTTCTGAAGCCCTGATTAACCTTTGGTTAAGGGCCACGGCCAACGCGCGTGCAGGCACGCCACAGCATGGCTGAGGCGCGCGGAGGAAGATTGCCCAGAAATGTGGTCAGGCGGGTAGAGCAGGGGGGAGGGGATTGCGGTAGTAAGCAATCAAGCTGTTGGCAAAATCGCGAGCGAAGGCCGAAAGGCCCTCGAAATCCTGGGCGCATAATTGGAAAGTGCGAACCGCCCAGGGATCGAGCAGGCCGCACGATCCGATATTCTGTTGGCCCTTGAGCCGGTTATAGACCGCTTGCGGCACCACAGCAATGCCGGCGCCTGCTTCGACCATCCGAAAAATCGCGTCTGAACTGGCAACCTGCACACGGATGGTGAAGGGTTTGTGCAACGCTGCGGCGGCGCGACTGAGAAACACGTGAATTGCGCTGCCTTCCAGCAGCGACACAAATTCGTATTGAAGCGCTTCCTTGAAAAACACTTCACTTTTTTCCAGCAGTGGATGGCCAATCGGAGCGATGACCATCAAACGGCTGGAAACCAGCGGAACACTTTGCAAGCCATCGGTTACCACACTGCCGGAGACAATTCCAAGGTCGGCACTGCCATCGCGAACGCTTCGGATGATGTCATCGCTTAACCGCTCGCGCATGTCGATATGCACATCAGGGTGGGTTTTAAGGTAGTCACCTACCACCGGCGGCAAGTACTCGGTAATGGCGGTGGTATTGGCCTGAAGGCGGAACTGGCCTTTGAGCCCGATAGCGTATTGCTGCAATTCGCCGGTCAGCATTTCCAACTGGGCCAGAACGATACGCGCGTGTTGCAGGTAGGTCTTCCCGGCGTTGGTCAGCGTAACACCCTGGGGTGAACGTTCCAGCAGGCGCATGCCCAGATTGTCCTCCAGGTTCTTGATGCGGTTGCTGGTCGCTGGAACGGAAAGAAATGAGCGCTCGGCACCTCTGGTAAGACTGCTGGTTTCCGCAATGTTGATAAACAAACGGAAATCAGTGATATCGAAATGCATCGCCATGATGATTGCTTCTAGCTCAATGAATCAGACAAGTTACTGCCTGGCATCCTGCACTGTCCAGAAAGGCCCGGTGCCTTTCTGGACAGGCGAATTACCAGGCCGATGGCTCGAAGCAGAAACCATCGCCCTGGCGACGAATGAAACCGCAGTGTGGCTCGCCAAAATGCACGGGCATGATGAGCGCTTCTCGATCGGCGGCGCGGTTGAGAAACTCCAGGCGTGTCTGGCGGGCGGTATCCGCCCAGATGCAGTAGCCCGAGTTCAGGTCGGGCCGGACGATCTGCAAGGGGCTGTGCAGAATGTCGCCGCAGAACAACCCTTCCTCACCCCGTGAGCGAACGCGGAACGCCACTTGCCCAGGGCTATGCCCGGGCGCGGGCTCGACCACCAGGCAATCGGCAATCTCTTGTGCTGGATCGATCATCACGCCGAGCCCCTCATCGATGATGGGCATGACGCTGTCGAAGAAGGAGTCACCGAACACGTCGATCACCCCTGGTTCCTTGTTCTTGCCTTCCTTGCAGAAGATAAAATCCTCCTTGGGAATGTAGTAGCGTGCGTTGGGGAATGTCGGTACCCAGCGCCCGTCCTGCCAAGTGGTGTTCCAGCCCACATGATCGGCATGCAGGTGAGTCAGTACCACGTGAGTGACCTTTTCCGGCGGCGCACCGGCGGCAATCATCCATTCGCGCACCAGGGTGTTGAGCATGTTCATGCGTGGGATGCCGGCCCTGGGTTTGAAGTTGCCCACGCCGGTGTCGACCACAATGATGTTGCTGCCCGCGTGAACCACCCAGAACTGAATTGTGACGATCAATTTGTTCATGTGCGGTACCCAGTGATTGGGTGCCATCAGCGCCTGGTGTTCTTCCAGCACGCTGCGATCGATATCGGGAAAGAGAAAGGCCGGGTCATGGGTTGGACCGGCGTATTCCAGGATCCGGGTAACCTTGATATCTCCGATCATGCGTGACTGCATCATGTGGCTATTCCTTCACTCTTGTTTTAATCAGGAGCGTGACCGTAAACGCTGCGGGCACGCCTTGAATTTGCGTTTAACAGATTCAGATTCGCTCGAATAGGGCAGCCATGCCCTGGCCCCCACCGATACACATGGTTTCCAGACCGTAGCGGGCGTCACGCCGACGCATTTCATGCAACAACGTGGTCATGATCCGTATGCCGGTGGCGCCGATAGGGTGACCCAGGGAAATACCGGAACCATTGACATTGACGCGATCGATATCGTCCATGTTCCAGGCCCGCAGCACCGCCAGCGCCTGGGCGGCGAAGGCTTCATTGACTTCGATCAGGTCCATGTCGGCAAGGCTCAGGCCGGTACGTTGAAACAGCCTGGCCACTGCCGGCACCGGACCAATCCCCATGCGTGCCGGATCGCAACCAGCCGCCGCCCAATCCACCAGCCGGGCCAATGGGCGCAGGTTATAGCGCGCTGCGTATTCACGAGAGACCACCAGACAGCCGGCGGCAGCATCGTTCTGTTGGCTGGAGTTGCCAGCCGTACAAACGCCGTCTGCCAGCAAGGGGCGAAGCTGGCTGAGGGTGTCGCTGTTGGCGTCGGCGCGAATGCCTTCGTCGGTCGTGACTTGCACGCTTGCACCGCGTTTGCCCGGAACGTCCAGGTGGATCACCTCATCAAAGAATCGACCCTGCTGCCAAGCGCTGGCTGCATTCTGATGGCTGCGCACCGCAAAGCGATCCGCCTCGTCACGGCTGATCGAGTAGTCGCGGGCCAGGTTTTCGGCCGTTTCCGGCATGCCGGAAATACGCCCAAAACGAGCCTCCGGCTGGGACCGCTCGCGGCCGCGCTCCAGGCGGTCATGCAATTTCACGCTGCCAGCGCGGGCGCCCCAGCGCATGTCGGTGCTGTAGAACTCGATATTACTCATGCTCTCGACACCGACCACCATTACGGCTTCGGCGTGGCCTGTCTGTATGTGCATGGCAGCATTGACGATTGCCTGCAGCCCCGAGCCGCAACGGCGGTCGAGCGTATAGCCGGGCACTTCGATGGGTAAATCGGCGAGTAGACCTGCGTAGCGGCCCATGCAGGGTGCTTCGCTGGAAGCATAGGACTGGGAGACGATGACCTCGTCCAGAGAACCCGGCTCAATACCCAGGCGGTCTATCAGAGTACGGATGACCGTAGCCGCCAATTGGTCGGCGGTCAGCGAGGCGAGGGCGCCGCCAAACTTGCCGATGGGGGTACGCAGCGGCGAAACGATCAAAGCGTCCTTCATAACGCAAGTGCCTCTTGTTGTTGTGACGGGATGCGGTGCATTGGTAGCCAGCATGGCGGCCGCTCCCTGCGCAAACAATTCGATTTAGCGAAAGGCCCTCTTTCAGTGTGGTTAAGGCACGCCCCACCCGTGCTCATGTTTCGCTGTGCGCAAGTTCTGCTTAAGCAAATCCCAATACCCAACGCACGATGGGCTCACCATGCTGGGGCCGCTGCGATCCGTGCGATCGGGTACCTAACAATAACAATCGACAGGAAACACCCCCCCATGCAAAAGCATCGTCTTGCGCGGTCTTGCGCTTTATATTGCATCACCCCCGTCATGGCGCTTCCCTCTATAGCCAAGGCTGATTTTGTTGAGGACAGCAGGGTCAATCTCAACCTGCGCAACTTTTACTTCAATCGTGATTACCGCCAGGAAAATGCACCCCAGTCCCGGCGGGCGGAGTGGGCGCAGTCATTCATGCTCGACGCCAAGTCCGGGTACACCGACGGCCTGATCGGCTTGGGTCTGGACTTGTACGGGGCAGTCGGTCTGAAGCTTGATTCCTCGGACGCCCATGCAGGTACCGGCCTGCTGCCTAATGCATTCGGCGATGCAGGGCCGGGGGAATACAGTGATTTATCGGGTGCATTCAAGGCCAAGGTCTCGAAAACAGTGCTCAAGGTCGGTGGCCTGATGCCCAAGTCGCCGGTGCTGCTGTCCAGCGATGCGCGGCTGATGCCGCCATTTTTCAACGGTTTGTCGTTGGTGACCAACGACATCGACAATCTGGTCGTCGATGCAGGCCAGATTCGCAGCGTCAATTTTCGAAATGCCAGCAGTAATCATGATGACCTGCGCACGGCCAATTTCGCTGCCAGCAGCGACCGCTTCAATTACGCCGGCGCCGCCTACAGTTTCTACCCGCAGCTCACGGCCTCCTTTTGGCGCGCCGAACTGGAAGACGTCTACCAACAGAATTACTACGGCTTGTTGGCTTCGCAAAAATGGGAGGATTGGACGCTGGGGGCTAATGTGGGTTATTTCGACAGTTCTGAGGTGGGAGGGCGTCGAGCGGGCAATATCGACAGCGGTCTGACGACCATGCTGTTATCAGCCAATAAGGGTAGCCATACCTTCAGAGTGGGCTACCAGGACAACCGCGGGCGTACGGCTTTACCCTTCCTGCAGGATGCGGACCCCAATGTTGCTAACGTCGTGCAGATTCTCGACTTCACGCGTGCCGAGGAGCGATCCTGGCAGGCACGCTACGACCTGGACTTCGCCGGTTTCGGGGTCCCCGGGCTTACCGCGTTCACGCGCTATCTGCGCGGTGATGGTTATCCGGTCGCGGGCAGTGATGGCCATGAGTGGGAGCGCGACCTGGACGTGAGCTATGTAGTCCAGAGCGGACCGCTCAAGAATCTTGGCGTGCGCTGGCGCAATGCAATGGTGCGTTCGGATGTGGCAGGTGAGCTGAACGAGAACCGCTTGATAGTCTCCTACAGCATTGCCCTGAAATAACCTGTGCGAAAAAAGGCGGGCTACTGATGAAGTCGCCCGCCAAAACGCAGCTCTCAAGAAGCGCGGGAAGCCGCCAGCAGATTTCGGGCACGCTGGATCACAGGGGCATCGATCATCTGGCCATCCAGCTGGAACGCGCCATCCCCTTCCTCCGCCCGCTCCAAGACGCGCTGCGCCCAGCTCAACTGCAGCGCATTGGGCCGCATGACCTGATGCACGATGCCGACCTGGAGGGGGTGAATGCACAGCATGCCGGCGAAGCCCATTCCTTGCGCTGCAGTCATGAACGCCGCAACCCCTTGTTCATCGTCAAACCGAGCGAACACGGTTTCCAGTGGCGGCGGCAGCCTGGCAAGGCGACTGTGCAGCAGCAGCGCGAAACGCACGTGATCAAGCATGCGCTCGGCACCGGCACTACCCGCCATAAGGCCCAGATCCAGGCTGAAGTCCAGCCCACCGTAGGCTAGACGCTCAACGCCCGAGGTCCGGGCGATATCGGCCAGTTCCAGCAGCCCTTTGGCGCTTTCGATAATGGGTATGATCGCTTTGCCACCCAGCGTTGCGCGGGCTACGTCTGCCGGGTGCTCAGCCTTGGGCAGCAAGAGGCCGATCACCCCCGTTTGTCGGGTGCAAAACTCCAACTCCGCCGCATGCTGCGGATGTTGTACCGTGTTGACCCGAACCCAGACACGGGCGTCAGGGTTGGCCGTAAGAAACTGCGCCAAATGCTGGCGTGCGGCGACTTTTTCCGGTTCCTGAACAGCATCTTCGAAGTCGACGATCACTGCATCAGCGCCACAGGACAACGCTTTGGCGAAGCGCTCCGGGCGATTGCCTGGAACGAACAACGCTGTCCTCATCGGAACATCACTCATGGTCGCTCCCTTTAAAAGCTGCGTGGCAGTTCCAGCAGATGCTCGGCGACATACGACAGGATCAGGTTGGTAGAGATCGGCGCGACCTGATATAGGCGGGTCTCGCGGAATTTGCGCTCCACGTCGTACTCGCAGGCAAAGCCGAAACCACCGTGAGTCTGCAGGCAGGCGTTGGCCGCTTCCCAGGATGCCTTGGCGGCCAGGTACTTGGCCATGTTGGCGCTGGCGCCGGCGCTCTTGCCGCTGTCGTATTCTTCGCAGGCTTGCCAGCGCATCAGGTCGGCCGCCTCGATCTCGATATACGCTTCGGCAATCGGGAACTGCACGCCCTGGTTCTGCCCGATCGGGCGGCCGAATACCACGCGATCACGGGCATAGGCCGCGGATTTTTCGATAAACCAGCGACCATCGCCGATACACTCGGCGGCAATCAGCGTGCGTTCGGCATTGAGGCCGTCGAGGATGTAGCGAAAGCCCTTGCCTTCCTCGCCGATCAGGCTGTCAGCGGGGATTTCCAGGTTGTCGAAGAACAGTTCGTTAGTCTCGTGGTTAACCATGTTGGCGATCGGCTGCACGGTCAGTCCGTTGCCGATGGCTTCGCGCAGGTCGACGAGAAAAATCGACATGCCTTCGGATTTTTTCGTCACTTCTGCCAGTGGCGTGGTTCGGGCCAGCAGGATCATCAGGTCCGAGTGTTGGATGCGTGAGATCCAGACCTTCTGGCCGTTGATCACGTACTTGTCGCCCTTGCGCACGGCGGTGGTCTTGATCTTGGTGGTGTCGGTGCCGGTGGTTGGCTCGGTGACACCCATCGATTGCAGGCGCAGTTCGCCGCTGGCGAGTTTGGGCAGGTAATAGCTTTTTTGCATCTCGCTGCCGTTACGCAGCAGCGTGAACATGTTGTACATCTGGCCGTGGATGGTTCCGGAATTGCCGCCGCAACGGTTCACTTCTTCTAGGATTACCGAGGCCTCGGCCAAGCCCAGGCCCGAGCCGCCGTACTCTTCTGGGATCATCGCCGACAGCCAGCCGGCTTCGGTCATAGCGCTGACGAAGGCTTCGGGGAAGCCCTTTTCTTCGTCAATCTTGCGCCAGTAGGCGGCATCGAATTCGGCGCACAGGGCGCGCACGCCTTCGCGGATGGCATTGAGTTCTTCATTATTATTAGCGGGCATCATTGATCCTCGGGAGATAATAGGTAACGGCTTAGTCGAATTCGATTGTTGCGTATTGGCTAATACCATTGGCGTCGCTTGCCCACAGCTCAGCAGTGCCATGCTGGATATGCCGGCCACCAAAATGAATGGGCGCCTGGGCGATCAAAGGGCGAACACTGCGAAAGCTGAAGTGCTTCATTCGCGCCAGCGGGTTGGCTCTTACAAAGGCAGCAAGGTTCATCGTGGCTGTGAGGGGACCTTGAACCACCAGCCCGGGATACCCCTCGGTTTCGGTGACATACGGCCAGTCGTAATGTATGCGGTGGGCATTAAAGGAGAGTGCCGAGTACCGGAACAGCAACAGCGCGTCAGGCACGACGCTTTCGCCCCATTGCGTTTCAATCACCGGATCACCAGCGGTGATTTTCGGCAGGCTGGGCTCGCGGTAAACGATGTCCTGTTCTTCGCGCAAACACAGCAATTCGCCTTCCCAAACCTCGTGTGCCAGGGTGACGAACAACAGCGACCCAGTGCGGCCGTGTTTTTCTTCAATGTGCTTGATGGTGGTCAAGCGCCGGGCTGATGCACCCACATGCAACGGATTGAGAAAGTTCACGCGACTGCCGGCCCACATGCGATTGCGACCATGGGCAGGCGGCATGAAAGTGCCCAGTGTCGGATGGCCGTCCGGGCCGAGCCCGCTTTGTTGCGCACAATCATCAAAGAAGCACCAATGCCACAGCCACGGGAGTTCTTCACCCTCAGCGGGGGCGGGTACCTCAAAGGTTGCGGCAATGCGTCGGACCAGTGGCGCACTGAACTGGTCACTACGTTCCTGGGTTCGCCCCAACCAATTCTCCGGTTCGAAATCCTTCATGCTTTGCATCCCTGTTGATTGGTAATGCCGGCATCATGAGTCGCGATTGGCTGAAGGGGGAATTTGCTTTTCCATAAGTCAGTGTGAAGTTTTGCCTAAGACACGCTCGGATGCGTGTGGTTGTAACGTCGTCTTCCAATTTTCGAAATTGCCGCTCTACTTGTGCCCGGCCATGCTCGTGAGTCAATCATCAGGAGGGCAGGCGGCTATCGATCGGTTTTTGGATACACGCAGTCAGGCGCTATCGCTGTTTGCCAGCAAAGGCTATCGCAACGTCGGCATGCGCGAGTTGGCCTCGGCGCTCGGAATTAAGTGCGGCTCGATCTATAACCACATCGAGAGTAAAGAGGCGTTGCTCTACGAGTTTTTCGAGGAGTTGTACGAACTATTGCAATTGAAGGCCGCACAGATTCAGCAGCGCGCTGCTGCTTCAGGTCGATTGCGAGCCATTATTGAAATGCACTTGGAGCTACAGGCGCGTATGCCCTGTCATTTCCAGTTAGTAGAACGCGAATGGCCTAGCCTCACCGAGCCATGGCTGAGCCAAGCCGCTGCCCTGCGCCTCAAGTATGAGCAGATCGTCGCCGAAGCTCTTGACCATCCGGCTTCAGACTTGAGTTGTGCAAAGAGTGTTGTGACGTTGCTGAACCAGGCGCCGGCCTGGTTGTTGTGTGTGGCGCCCAAGGCTATGCAACGGGTAGAGCTCGTTCATGGCGTAGTCCAACTGATGCTGGATCAAGCGGCCGTAAAGTGTGGGCCATCCGGGTTGGACCTGACTGATTAAGGAAAGCAAAAGGCAGGCTTTCAATAACTCAAATAGGCGCACACTCAGATCTAGGAGAAGCTCAATGCCACTTAGGTACCCATAAAAATAAGGATGCTCCCATGTTCTCCTGGTACAAGAGCGGCACCGCACGTGAGAAAAAAACCTTCTGGGCCTGCTATGCAGGATGGGCCCTGGATTCCTACGACATGCAGATGTTCAGTTTCCTGCTGCCGACCCTGATGGCCATTTGGGGTCTGACCAAAGGCGAGGCGGGTATCGTCGGCACATCAGCGCTGCTGTCCGCCGCGCTGGGAGGATGGGTCGCGGGGATCCTGAGTGATCGTTACGGGCGAGTGCGTATCCTGATCTTTACCGTGTGCTGGTTTACCTTGTTCGGGGTAGTTGCCGGGTTTGCCCAGAACTTTGAGCAATTACTGGTGGCGCGTACCCTTCAGGGGCTGGGTTTCGGTGGTGAGTGGGCGGTAGGTGTAGCGTTGATGGCCGAGGTCATCAATCCGAAAAACCGCGGTAAGGCGCTAGGCTTTGTCCAGTCCGGTTTTGCCTTGGGTTGGTCGGCTGCGGTGCTGATCGTGACGGCAATCCTAGCTTACGTCCCTGCGGAATACGCGTGGCGTGTCGCCTTTTGGGTCGGGGTGCTTCCGGCGCTGGTGGTCATTTTCATTCGTCGCAACGTCAAGGATTCGCAAGCGTTCGAGCTGGCACGCAAGTCCAATGTCGATAGGGCCACGATCTGGACGGTTTTTTCGAAAAAGTATTTTCGAGTGAGCATGCTGTCGAGCCTGCTGGTGATCGGCTTGCAAGCTGGATGCTATGTCATCCTGGTGTGGACACCCTCCTTGATGGCTGAGCGTGGTGTCGAGAAGGGATCGTTGATAGTGACAATCCTGATCATGGCGGCGGGAAGCTTCTGTGGGTTTTGCGCCACCGCCTATCTGTCGGATCGGCTCGGTCGTCGCCCCACCTTGATCATGCTATCGCTGGGCTCCTGGATTGTGACCGTCGCCTACATGTTCGTTCCTTTCAACGCAGTGGTGGCACACTTGATGGGTTTTCTGGTCGGCGCGATGGCGATTGGGATGTTCGCGGCACTGGGACCGTTCTTGAGCGAACAGTTTCCCACCCAGGTCCGGACCACCTGCATGGGGTTCTCTTACAACGTCGGTAAATCCATCGGTGCCCTCGCCGTGACTGGAGTTGGCTTACTAGCGGCAAAATTTGGCCTGGCGCAGACGGTTGGCGGATTTTGCCTCGTGGCCTACGCGCTTGCAGTGTTTGCCTTGATGTTCTTGCCCGAAACCAAGGGCATCCGCCTGGACACAATCGACCAGGGTATTGATGAGCCATTGTTGCAACCCTTTCCGAGCAACGTAGTCGAGAAACTCTAATGATCAGAATTGTCTATCTGCTGGTAAAGCCTGAAACCATGAGCAATGAGGTCTTCAAGCGCGAGTGTATACTTCACTTCGACATGAGCGAGGGAATGCCGGGCCTGCACAAATACGAAGTGCGGTTAGTGGCAGCCAATCCAAGTGATACTCATGTACCTTATCTGGATGTAGGCCCTGTACATGCGATAGGTGAGTGTTGGTTTCTTGACGAGGCGAACTACCAAGTTTACATGGAGGCCGACAGGAGAAAGGAGTGGTTCGAGCACGGCAAGACATTCATCGGGCAGCTAAAGCCATTTGTGACCCAAGAACTGGTGTGATTGAAACTATCAGTTAGCCTCCCCGAGAACTGGCTACGGCTCAATGCCATAGCCAGTTTACTGAAACGGTACTGGTTGGTTGCGCTTAATCAGCAACGCGTCATGCGTGGCGCCATGCTATTTGAGTACTCGCCTGGCGCAGCTCGAATCGTTGGTGTATCGGCAAACCGATTCACGTGATTCTTTCGCCGCTCGATATGCCACGGTCAATGGCAAGCTGGCCCTGCTCTATGCCCCGCAAAAGTACCTTGCGACCAAAGAAGGTATCGTCACCGATCAGGTACGTGGATATTTGCTTTTGGCCGATTCTGTTGAAAAAGTCGACCCGGCTGTTGGAGCCGACGCTGAATTGACCCAGTTACCGAGATGCCACTGACCCAGTCTGATTCCTCGCGAACCATTTCCTGTGCTGGATTTCTGCCGATTGGAGTTGGGTCAGTCTTGCGTCGGCACGTAGGTCAATTCGGTGTTGGCGCCGACAGGCAGGGCAAAATCCGAACCTGATCAGAAGTTGCTCGCCAGTATTGCTTTCGTTGCGACCCAGAGAGGACTTATTCGGCAAGAGGCAAGCCATGAGACATTGGAAGGTTTGCGTGAAATTGATAGTAACAAGGCCTATTTTGAACAGTTCGAACAACACGGAGGGACTCAATGGCTACCGCATAGTTTTTGAGCATTATCAGCAATTGCGCGTACCCGATGTGAGTGGGCTCGTACTCCGCACTGGGGGTATGACTTTTCTGATGAATCAAAAAGATGAAACCAAGTGGGGGGCAGCTAAATGGCCGTCCACGAAAAACACTCAACTAGGAAACGCCCGCTGAAAGATTTAGCCAATTTGTTGCATTGACCGGTTGTATCCACAGCGAGTACTGGCCACAGCGCTGAGTATGTAAGTCGAACGAATCAAAAAAAGAAAAAAACTTAGAACCGGCATGAGCAGCTTAATGGCTGCCCACGCCATTTTGATCAGACGTTAATCCAAAAGTCATAGGCTGCAGGCTATATAAAACCCAAGCTTTGGTTTCGCTAAAAATGCATCATACCCGGTTCAGTGCCCGGTTTTGAAGCTGCATATTCTTTACTATTACGGCAGTTGCGTTGCTCTCGGCACGCGAAGGCATTAGATCAAGTTTGAAATGACTATGGCACTGGGCCGCAATTGACCGATTCTGTTGAAAATGTCGGATCTTCAGCTCGGCTGAACTCAAGCACGACCACCATCGGAGAACCTATCCATGAGGTCGCTCGCGATGTCGTCCAGCGCATCTCGCCACTCCAAAAAAACTTCAATAGCCAAGGTGGCAGCTTTCAACACACTCCTAATCACTGGACGGTAGCTCACCATAGCTTCCATGTGTAATCGACATTCACCCGTAGCTCATTGTCATCCCGATGGCTGGCCTGCGCAGCGAAATCATTGCGGTACCATGCGTTGCGCACGCGCAGAGCCAGGCCTTTGAGGGGCGTGCCCTGAAGCACATAGTTCAGTTCGATGTCTTTTTCGCTTTCTTTCAGGTTGCTGCCGCCCAGCTTGGGCAACTCGATGTTATCGCCGCTGACGTAGCGCAGCACGCCATTAAGTCCGGGCAAGCCCAGGGCGACAAAGTTGTAGTCATAGCGCACCTGCCAACTGCGCTCCTTGGGGTTGAGAAATTCCGAGCTCAGCGTGCCTTCGGTGATGACCAATGGCTCGGTGCCGAACAGGTATGGCATGGCAGTCTTGCCGGTCAGTTGCATGTAGCCGGCGCCGAATTTGTGGGCGCCCAGGCTGTACGTCAGCATCAGGGCAGCGTTGTGATTGTCCACGGGGCCGGCCTTGGCCGCGCCGTCCTCGCCAGTGACGAACAGGCGGAAGTCGCTTTTCAGGCTGCCGGAGCCCATCGGGCGATTGTCGACGAAGCCGTAGAAGTCCTTGCGGTAAAGGTCAGCAAGTTCGGCGTGGTAGTACTTCAGCGTCAGTTGCGGCGACCAGGCATAGTCGCCGCCGAGGAAGGCAAAACGGTCGGATTCGGCGGCGCCATTGAAGCGGCCGTTGGGCGAGGCTACCGACATTTTCTGGTAGTCGGTGGAGTCGCGCAGGTTGATGCGATCGAGCCAGCCGACGTGCAGGGTCAGGTTGTCGATTTCCTGGGACTTGAGGTACGCGCCGCGGAAGGTCTGCGGCAGCAAGCGGGTAGGGCTGGCGAAGGCGATTGGCAGAAAAGTGCTGATGGTACCCAGTTGCAACTCGCTCTTCGACGCCCGGACCTTGGCAGTCAGGCCCAGCTCCGAATATTCACTGGCCGGTTCACGGGAAGCGGGGTTGTATGGCAGCAGGCCAGTCCCGGTGCGATCAGGCGAAGAGTCCAGACGCACACCCAGCAAACCCTGGGCGTCCAGGCCAAACCCGACAGGTCCTTCGGTATAACCCGACCGCACGTTGAGAATTAAGCCTTGAGCCCATTCGCGGGCGGCAGCCTGCGGTGTGGTATTGACGTAATTGCGATCGAAGTAATAGTTGCGCATCACCAGGTCGGCATGACTATCGTCGACAAAACCGCTGGCGCAAGCCTGGCCAATGGACAAAACGCAGGTGCAGGCGCTGAGCGCTCCAAGAGAATTCCTGAGCATGGCAGTGTTCACTTTTATTGTTGTATGGAAACCCCCGTGCCATCGCAGCACGGGGGTATTACGGATAGGAAATCAGTCGGCTTGTGAGCCGTTGCGTCGTACCGACAGGTAAAACATCGCCAGCGCCGCGATGACAATCCCCGGTGCCGAGGCCAGCATCACCCCGGTGGTGCCGGTGCCCAAGGCAAGCATCTTGCCGGCCACCAACGGGCCGCTCATGGCGCCCAGTCGGCCGATGGCGACCGCGCTGCCCACGCCCGTGGCGCGCACTGACGGGCGATAAAAGTGCGGTGCCAGGGCATACAGCACGCACTGCCCACCCGTGGCAAAAAAACCGGCGACGAACCCGGCGGCCAGCATGCTCTCCCACTGACTGGCCAGACCCAAAGCGGTCAACGACGCGAGAATGCCGAGATAGATCAGCGCCGACAGCGCCCAGGCCGGCAAACGGTCCATGACCCAGCCCAGCAGCAAGGTGCCGGTCGCTGCGCCAATTTGCAGCGCCAGCATCACCCAGCTGGCCTGGGTACCGCTGAAGCCCTGGCCGATCAACAGGCTGGGCAGCCAATTGATCAGGATGTAGACCACCATGAGCGTGAAGAAGTAGCTGATCCAGATCATCGCGGTCGGCACTGCCGCGCCCTCACGAAACAGGCCCCGGACCACGCCGACCGGAGCGACGTTCTGGCCGCGCTGGAGAAACTGTGCCGACTCGGGCAGATAAAGTGCCAACAGCGGCACAATCAACAGCGGTACCACTCCGCCGACATAGAACACCACTTGCCAGCCACCAGCTAGATCGGCGATGCCAATAGTAGCTGCGAGCGCAGCACCCAACGGCACGCCGCAATACATCAGGCTAACGGCTGTGCCACGCAGGCGCGGGCTCGCCACTTCACTGCTCAGGGCGATCAGGTTAGGCAACGCGGCGCCCAGACCCACGCCCGTGAGGCAGCGGGCAACCAACAGGCTGTTGAAGTCCCAAGCCATGGCGGTGACCAGCGAGAACAGCCCGAACAGCGCCACCGACACCATCAGCACGCGTTTGCGACCGATGCGATCCGCGAGCATGCCGCCGAGGAAAGCACCGGGCAGCAAGCCGAAAATGCCGGCGCTGAAGACCCAGCCCATGTGTAATTTATCCAGTTGGAAAGCTGCCGCCATACCTTGGGCGGCGATCCCCGAGGCTTGCAGGTCCAGGCCTTCCATCAGGGCGACGAGAAAACACAGACCGATGGTCCGCGCCATGTGTAACGGTGTTATCACGTTCAGCGATGTCATGTGGAATACCAGTCTTATTGTTGTAATGGGCAAGCAAACCCGTCCGGCCGCTGCGTGGGCGACCAGCCGGGGGTGATGCACGGTTCAGCGTTTGAGCAGATCCAGAGCCACGTCGACGATCATGTCTTCCTGACCACCGACCATCCGCCGTTTACCCAGCTCGACGAGGATGTCGAGGGTCTTGAGGCCGTACTTGGTGGCGGCGATTTCCGCGTGGCGCAGGAAGCTTGAGTAAACCCCGGCATAACCCAGCGCCAGGGTTTCGCGGTCGACCCGCACCGGACGGTCCTGCAACGGACGCACGATGTCGTCCGCCGCATCCATCAGCGTGTACAGGTCGGTACCGTGGTTCCAGCCCAGACGTTCGGCCGCCGCAATGAACACTTCCAGCGGCGCGTTACCGGCCCCCGCGCCCATGCCGGCGAGGCTGGCGTCGATACGGTCGCAGCCTTCCTCGACGGCGGTGATCGAGTTGGCCACGCCCAGGCTCAGGTTGTGGTGCGCGTGCATGCCGGTTTCCGTTTCCGGTTTGAGCACGGCTTTAAAGGCACGGAAACGGTCACGAATGTCTTGCATGTTCATCGCGCCGCCGGAGTCGGCCATGTACACGCAGGTGGCGCCGTAGCTCTCCATCAATTTCGCCTGAGCGGCCAACTGCTCGGCCGGGATCATGTGGCTCATCATCAGGAAACCGACGGTGTCCATGCCCAGCTCACGGGCGTATTCGATGTGCTGTTTCGACACGTCGGCTTCGGTGCAATGGGTGGCGATGCGCACCACCCGGGCACCGGCGTTGTACGCGGCTTTCAGGTCATGAACCGTACCGATGCCGGGCAACAGCAAGGTCGTGATCTTGGCGTGGCTGATGACATCGGCGGCGGCCTCGATCCATTCCAGATCGGTGTGCGCGGCAAAGCCATAGTTGAAGCTCGAACCTTGCAGGCCATCACCGTGGGCCACTTCGATCGAGTCGACCTTGGCCTTGTCCAGGGCGCGGGCAATGTCCTGCACGTTCTGCAGCGAATACTGATGACGAATCGCGTGACTGCCATCGCGCAGGGTCACGTCGGAAATGTAGAGTTTTTTGCCAGGATTAAAAGTCATGTCGAATTCCTCAGGCGTTCAGCATCGACAGCGCCATGCGCTCGGCGGTGGCCAAGGCAGCGGAGGTCATGATGTCGAGGTTGCCGGCATAGGCTGGCAAGTAATGGGCGGCACCTTCGACTTCGAGGAAGATCGAGGTCTTCAGGCCCGAGAATTTACCCAGGCCAGGAATGTTCAAGGGCGCGTCTTCGGGGATGACGTCGAACTGGACTTTTTGCTTCAGGCGATAGCCCGGCACATAGGCTTGCACCGCCGCAGCCATCTCCACTATGGACGCCTCAACCAGCGCCTGGTCGGCCGCTTCAGACAGCACAAACACGGTGTCGCGCATCATCAGCGGCGGCTCGGCCGGGTTCATCACGATGATCGCCTTACCCTTGGCGGCGCCGCCGATCACTTCGATAGCCTTGGAGGTGGTTTCGGTGAATTCGTCGATGTTGGCGCGAGTGCCGGGACCGGCGGATTTGCTGGCAATCGAGGCAACGATTTCGGCGTAATGCACCTTGGCTACGCGCGACACCGCGGCGACCATCGGAATCGTCGCCTGGCCACCGCAAGTGACCATGTTGACGTTGAGCTGGTTGAGGTTCTGTTCCAGGTTGACCACCGGCACGCAGTACGGGCCGATGGCCGCGGGCGTCAGGTCGATCAGGCGGATGCCGGGTTTGATCGAGCGCAGGAACGCGTCGTTTTTCACGTGGGCACCGGCCGAGGTGGCATCAAAGACGAAGTCGATGTCCTTGAACACGTCCATGCGGGTCAGGCCGTCAACGCCTTCATGGGTCACGGCCACGCCCATTCGTGTTGCGCGGGCCAAGCCGTCGGAGGCTGGGTCGATGCCGACCATGACCGCCATTTCCAGGTGTTTGGCGTTCCGCAGGATTTTGATCATCAAGTCGGTGCCGATGTTGCCGGAACCGATGATGGCGACTTTGAGTTTGTTCATTGTTGTTGCCTCATGTGCACGCAAGTCGCCGATCACTCGACGCTACTGTCTACCGAGAAGTCCACACCGACGCGGCCGATGCCTTCGATCTCGGCCTCGAACCGATCACCGGCGGCTACCGCCACCATCGGCCCCAGCGCACCGGTCAGAATGATGTCGCCAGCCCGCAGTGGATCGCCCAGGCGAGCCATGGTCCGGGCCAGCCAGACGGCCGCATTGAGCGGATGCCCGAGGCATTCGGCGCCACTGCCGCTGGACACTGCTTCGCCGTTGCGGGTCATGCGCATGTTGGCCTGACGCAGGTCGAGCCCGTCGATGCGCTGGGCCGGACCGCCCAGCACAAAGCAGCCACTGGAAGCGTTGTCAGCCACGGTATCGACGAAGCGGATGTTCCAGTTCTGCACGCGGCTGCCTACGATTTCCAGTGCCGGGACGACCCAGGCGGTGGCCGCCATCACGTCGGCAAATGTAGTGTCCACGCGGGGTAGATCGCGCTCGAGGATCAAGGCTATTTCCGCCTCGATCTTCGGTTGCAGCACGCGACCTACGGGCACGCTTTCGTTGTCGCCGTAGCACATGTCGGCGAACAGCGTGCCGAAGTCCGGCTGGTCGACGCCCAACTGCGCCTGCACTTTTGGATTGGTCAGGCCGATCTTGCGGCCGATCACGCGGCGCCCATTGGCCACGCCGTGGTCGACGTTGAGGCGCTGGATGGTGTACGCGGCTGCTGCGTTGTCTTCACCGATCTGCTCGCGCAGCGGACCGATGGCTTCGCCATGGGCTTCGGCCTGGCGCAGGTCGGCGGCGAGCTGTTGCAGTGTGTCTTGAGTCAGATTCATGTCAGCCTCGGTGATCAGTGGTTCAGGAAGTCCAGGATCATGCGGTTGAACTTCTCGGCGTGTTCCCACTGCGCCCAGTGGCCGCAACGGTTGAACACGTGCAGCTGCGCCTTGGGCAGGCCGGCCAGCAGGCGCAAGCCAGTGTCCATGGGCACGAAGCGGTCCTCGCGGCCCCAGACGAGTAAGGTGTCGGCGGTGATTTCGTGTAGGCGGTGGCTGAAATCCGGAAATTGCTTGGGGTTGAGAGTGCTGCTCTTGACGAAGTTTTCCAGGTGATCGCGGCGCGCCAGAATGTTGTCCAGGCGGGTCTGGAACAGTTCGTCGGTCAGGCCACTGGCATCGAAAACGAAGACGTTCATCATCTTTTTCAGGTTCTCGATGGTCGGCTCGCGGTACAGCGCGCCGATTAGCTTGATGCCTTCAGTGGGCTGGGGAACAAACGCGCTTGGGCCGCCGGTACCGCCGCCCATCAGGATCAGTTTGCCGATCCGCTCAGGATATTCCAGGGCGAAGGCGACGGTGCTGTGGGCACCCATCGAGTTGCCGATGATGTGTACGCGGTCCAGATCCAGCACATCGAGCAGGCCCTTGAGCGCTTGCGCATTGAGGTTCGAACGCGACCCCACGCTGACGATCGTGTCGCTTTTGCTCCAGCCTGGGCAATCCATCAGGATCACGCGGTAACCGGCATTCAGCAGCGGCTCGATATTGCGATGAAAGTTGGCCCAGCCGCTGGCGCCCGGGCCGGAGCCGTGCAGCATGACCACGGTTTCGGCACCTTCGCCAACGTCGTTGTAGTGCAGTTGCAGGTCCAGCTCGCCTTCCTTTATACGGGCAAAGCGGCTGGTGGAAGCTTCGGTGAATGCAGTGGCTGTCATGGCAGTGTTCCTTGAATTCAATGGTGGTTGTTCAGCGGCTGTGCGCCGAGGGCGCCGAAGCCTGCAATCCACTCGGGAATCGGACGGTAATAGCGACCTTCGGTTTGATACGGGCCGAAGGCACTAAGGGCGGCGAAGGCGGCGACCCAGGTTTTCACTTCATGTGTGGACTTGCCGGCCAATGCCGACAGCTCGTCATTGCCCAGCGCATCGAGGTCGATCAGGCGGCCCTGTTCAAGGGTGTCGAGAAACTGCTGGTCCCAAACCGGATTAAGCGGGTGCAGACTGCGTTGGTCTTCAACGAAGTCCCGGGCAGCCTGGATGACGCGTTCCTGGCGCGCCTGTCGCTCATTAGTCGGCAATTGGCGACCGCTGCCCATCAGACGGTCGGCCATACGCGCATCGACCTTGGCCAGTTCCGGTACCGGCGGCTGATGGGACAAGCCGCCGGAGGCCAGAAACAGCACGCGTTTATTCAGTGATTTCGCCCATTGGCCAATCGCTTCACCCAGCAGTCGGGCACGTTTGAAGCCGGGCAGGGGCACGGCCACGGAGTTGATAAACACCGGAATCACCGGGCAGCTCTGCAAGCCGCCGAGCAACAGTTCCAGCGGTTGGGCGAACGCATGGTCGACCTGCATGCGATAAGACACAGCGACGTCGACTCCGGCGCCCAGGACCGCCTGGGCGCAGGATTCAGCCAGCACTTTAGGCACTTCCAGGGGGCCGGCGGCGGTGTCGAAATCACCAATGGCGTCGGCCGCCATACCAATGCAAAAGGCCGGCATCACGTCGTAGAAAAAGCCGTTGTAATGGTCGGGGCCGAACAACACCACCAGCTCCGGGTCGAAGCGGGCGATGCGTTCGCGAACATCGCTGATCATGCCATCGACTTCGGCCAACACTTGCGGTTCCGGGTCGACGTAGCCCACCAATGGCGTGTGAGACAAACAATGCAGATAGGCGCTCATGTCAAGCCACCTTGCTGACAACAGCTTTTGCAGAGGTTTGTGGCAGGGCTTTGAGCGCCCGGGCCAATTCATCGCAAGCCTGGCCAACGGTTTGGGGGATGGCCAGTCCGGCGAGGAAGCGGTCTGGACGCACCAGGGCGATGGACGAAGTGCCGCGAGCGAACCATTCTCTCAACCGGCCGCTGCTGTCACCAACGCGGATCACGTCGCGGCCGGCATCACTCGGTACTCTGAGCTGGACGTCCGGCAACACTTGAATAAAGCGTGTGCCCAGGGCTTTCCATTGCGTAATTTGCGCTGCCGTCAGGCCCCAGGTCGGATCGCAGCCCCAGGCGATAATCGCAAAGTTTTCGCCGATCACTTCATCCAGCAACACAGTGGTGCCGGCGTCAGTCAACACCTTCGGCTGAATGAACATCTTGCCTACCGGCGAGCCCTTTTTACTCGGCACGATCAAGGCGCCCCGGGTGTATTGCGGCATCGGTTTGAAGCGCATTTCCACGAAGTAGCGCTTGACCGGCGGCAGGTAATTGAGCAACCACGACACACCATCGCGTAGGGTGCCTTGCCAGCGTTTCGGCGGTGCCAACACGTGGCCGGCGAGTACGGATAGATTGATCATGGCCTTGGCGTGGTCGCGGCGCTCCTGTTCGTAGCTGTCGAGCAGGTTGTCGGCGGCCAGGCCCTTGATCACCAGCGACAGTTTCCACGCCAGGTTCGAGGCATCACGCATGCCGCTGTTGTACCCCTGGCCTTGCCACACCGGCATGATGTGCGCGGCATCGCCCGCCAGCAGCACCCGGCCCTGACGGAACCGCCCGGCCAGACGAGCGTTATGGGTATAGACGCGGCTGCGGATCAGCTCAATGCGGTCCGGGTTCGGCAACACCTTGCTCAGCAGCCTGCGCAGGTTCTCGGGCTTGCTCAGCTCGGTCTCTGTTTCGCCGGGCATCACCATGAACTCGAATCGACGCACGCCATGGGGCAGGGCGGCGGACACGTAAGGACGCACGGGGTCACAGCACAGATAAACATGGGGCGTGGCCAGCGGGTCGTTGGCAATGTCGACCACGATCCACTGATTGGGCGCGGTCTTGCCTTCGAAACTGATGTCCAGGCTGCGCCGCACCAGGCTGTTGCCGCCGTCGCAGCCAATCAGGTACTTGGCCTGCAAGCGTTCGCCGCGACCCTCGGAATTTTTGAGGGTGAGCGCCACACCGCTGTCGCTTTGCTCGAAGCCTTCGAGTTCGCGACTGAATAACACCTTGACGTTGGCAAAACGCGCCAGACCTTCGAACAAAACACGGTCGGCCAAGGGTTGAATGAACGCGTTGCGCCGTGACCAGCCGAACTCGTCGGTTTTCGGCTGAATATCGGCAAAGCAGCGACCCTTGGGCGTCAGGAAGCGCATGGCGTGCCACGGCGTGGTGTGCGGTAGCACGTTGTCGGCCAGACCGACGGCCTGGAAAGTACGCAGGCTTTCGTCGTCCAGACCGATGGCGCGGGGGTAGTCGATCAGGCTGTCGAGCTTTTCCACCAATGTGACGTTCACGCCACATTGCCCTAGGTAATTGGCAATCATCAGGCCGACAGGGCCGGCGCCGATGATGGCAACGTCGGTGGTCAGCTCCAATGTGGAAGGAGTGGGTGCAGGACTCATGGGTATCTCCGTACAGCGCTTTTGGATTTCTTGTTGGGCGCAGTATGGAAATCACGAGGCTGGTGGACAACGAAAACCCTTGCTAGGGTGCACTAAGTGCACAACCTTGATTTACAAAAATAATGGAGCGTCCATGAGCGAAACAGAATACAAGGCCGTGCGTGGGCTAATGCGTGGTTTGGCCCTGATCAATGGCTTGAATCGTTTCGATGGCGGGGCCAGTACGGCGCAGTTGGCCGAGCAAAGCGGGTTACACCGCACCACGGTTCGTCGTTTGCTGGAGACTTTGCAGGCCGAGGGTTACGTGCGACGCAGTGAATCTGATGACAGCTATCGACTGACGCTGAAAGTACGCGAACTGAGTGAAGGTTTTCGCGATGAACAATGGATCTCTTCGATCGCCGCGCCGCTGCTCGGTGAGTTGCTGCAAGAGGTCGTCTGGCCGACTGATCTGTGCACGCTGGACGGCGATGCCATGGTCATTCGCGAGACCACTCATCGCTTTAGCCGCCTGTCATTTCACCGCTCCATGGTCGGCCGGCGTTTACCATTGCTCATGACGGCCACTGGGCGTGCGTACTTTGCGTTCTGCCCCCCGGCTGAGCGCGAAGAGCTGATTGAGTTGATGATCAGCCGCGAAGATGAACAGTCGGCGCTGGCGGCGGATCGCAGTTTTGTCGATCGGTTGGTGGAGCACACCCTCGGCAAGGGCTACGGCGAAAATAATTCCCACTGGGGCCTGGAGCGCAAAATTGCCGCCATTGCGATTCCGGTTAGGCACGAGGAGCGGGTCATGGGCTGCCTGAATCTGGTTTACATCGCCAAGGCGATGTCGGTTGAGGAAGCAGCCCGCCGGTATCTACCGGCGATGCAAGGCGTAGTGGAGAAAATTAGGGCTCAATTGGAGTAGTTTTGGCTGCATTTTGTGTGCTTGGCAGTTTTTGGTTGGTTGGGTTGGCTCTCGCGTTAGAGACTCCCTCTTAAGGATCGACAGGCGATGTTACTGCGAGAGTTTGTCGACTGGGGGTACCCGGAACTCAACCATAGTTGTAAGCAGCCATTGTGGCAGGACGGTAATTATGAAAAGCATCCATTGGATAAAGGCTGCTATTTTGGACCTTCCCTAGACGTTTCCAGATCAATAAAGCGGTGAGTCGATAGTAATACCGGGTAGCGTCGGAATGCTCTTTCAGGTGCTGAGTGAGAAACCAGCGCACTTGCTTGAGCTGCCAGGTCCAGGGATTGTCTCGCTGCCATCGCTGTTGAATGGGCGCTTGCATGATTCGGGCTTGCCGTAGGTGTCGTTGCTGCGTGGTTGTCGAACCAGTCAGGACGCCGCTCAGGAACAAAACCATATCAAACGGTTTGCTCATGATCGGCCACCAATGTAGGCCGACACCACATCAATCCGGTTGTGTCCGAGTTTATGGCTGATCTGCTGACGCGCCTGTCTATCCAGTTCACGGTCAATGCGATAGCACTGTCCACCATTGACCGGTGCAGCGTGCCCGGTGAGCTGCTCGTAACGCTCGCAGGCGTAGGCCGCTCGCAGTTCATGAAAGCCTTTCAACCCTTGTTCATGCAGCGTTTCGCGGGCGGGAAGCACCGTCTGTTGCAGGAACACGGCGTAGCTTTCGTCTCGGGCCAGCAAGTTGCGGCTGCCGGTCGGCGACGCCTGACGAGCCAACTGCAGCGCCGTCTTCACCGCTTCATTGGCCGCGATCCATCGCGGCGCTGAAGCCCCTGAACGGCCGCCTTTGGTCCCGTCCTGGATGTTGATGCGGCCTAAGTGTTCGGCTTCGCGGTGCAAGCGTGGCAGGTCAGCCAGGATCGCTTCGCGCAGGCGCATGCCGGTTGTTCGCGCTAACAGGACAATCGCCACCACCCGCTCGTGGTGCTGTTCGCCCAGCACCTCCACGACTCGTTGCACCTGTTGGCGGTCTTGGCCATCCGGCGCGCGGGTGCGTACGCCCGAGCGCTGCAGTCCTAACACCTGGCTCGGACTGGCGATCCTGACGTCCTGATCACCGCGCAGCGCAACGAGGGTGCGGTTGACGCTGCTCAGGCGGTTCTGCGCGGTAGCGATGCAGAGTTCGCCTTGCTGGATCTGCTGGCGCAGGTAAGCGGCGTAGTCTTGCAGCGTCCGTCGATCGATCTGACGCGCATCGTTGTAACCGGGGCCATTCTCTGACCGACACCAACGCACGAACGCTTGCCAGCGATCGCTATGCGCTTTGCCCGTGGCAAAGTGGCCGCCGGCAAACAGATCCTTGAGCGCTTGTGGGCCGGCATAGCTCAGCTGGCGGCCATAGCCAAAGTTGCGACCATCACGCCGACTAATCAAGGTCATCACCGCTTTCGTTTGTTTGCAGAAACAGCAGCAGGGCTTTCCAGTGAGGGCTGAGCCTGTCCATCTGCCGCCAGTGTGTCGGGCGGAGCGGACTCGATTTGAGCCGCTTCACAAGGGTGACGTCGATGGCGATGTAACTGCTGCCGTCGGTCCACGCCTCGGCGATGTTGGACTGTCCGAGCAGAATGTGAAGCGATTTACCCTCACGGACCTGTCCCCCGTATGCAGGCCGACCACCTGTGCATAACGCTGCATAGTGATGCAGGCACCAGCGCAAAGCGGTCCAGGCGCGGCGTGTCTCGCGATCAAGCGCATCCTTTTCCGTCAATATATGGGTCCGCTCAATGAACACGTCGCGCAGTGTGGAGAAAGCCAGCATGTCCGGAACGAAGAGGCCGTTGAGCCAGTACTGTGTGCCGTTCAGTTCCACGTCCTGTTTCAGGTTCGCATGGATTCGCACGATACAGTCGACGAAGTCATGTGCGCTGTAGCAGCCGAAGCGGTCGAGTGTGGCGGGGTGAATGATCACGGCGATACCTTCGCGGGCGATGGCTTCACCCTTCGGGACCTCGAAGGCGTTATCGACCACCGCGAACCTTCCGCCTTGCCGCTTGTTGTGGCTATAACGGCATTTGCGCAGAAAGTCCTCCAACGACACGTGTCGCTTGCCGGGCAGAAGCGTGACGACCTCTTCCCGAGAGTAGATGTGGACGATATTGGCATCGCCGGAAAGCAGCGCCGCGCGGATTTTTCGCGACGCGCTTCGGTCTTGCGATGATCGCCAAGGCGGGATGCGATCTGGTCAGCCATCTGACCAAATTGCCTGGTAATGGCTTTCCACACCGGACAGGTCTTGCGCAGGATTTCGGTGCGGGAGACGTTCAGGCCAATGGCCTTCTTGGATACGATGAGGCCGCCCGCACCCCACATGTGAGCGGGATCGTGACGCACGAGCACACCCTGGTTGTAGATGGAGACCGCGCCGTCCGCTTTCACGCGGTACCAGGTGAACTCGTCCTCGGCGTCCCAGCGTTCGGTGCGGGGATCGCGGGTGATGCGCTGGCCATTCAAAACCACGCTGACGGGGGTGTAACGTACCAAATCCCGAACCTCCTGGATCGCCGACATCAACTCGGCGTTGCTCAGAGCCTCGAACCAGTCACCAGAAATTGAGCAGCCCAGCGACGCGTCCTCGAGGTCGTCTAGGTCGTAGTGATAACCCATCGCACGCGTATCGACGGTCATCCTCCAGGCATTGGAGCGCCAGACTGTTGTGGCATGGGCCATGATCTGGCCGCGCCCGAGACGGAAACGGCCATACGTCGCATCACCTTCATTGTGTGGCGTGCCGAACCGGCCGAAGTAGCGAACGACATCTTCGCGGCTGGCAAAGCCCTGGCCGTCGTCGCTGCAGCTGAAGCCGGTGCGCGACAGCGACAGATGCACGGCACTGGCGCTGGCATCGACCGAATTCATCAGCAACTCGATGAGGGCTTTGCCGATGGACCCCGCCTGGCTGTAAATGATGTGGTGGATGATCTGCGGATCGAGCTCGAAGGGCAGACGCATGGGACCTCCTCATGACTTCAGGTCAACACTGGGATAACTGCACCGTCCCTAGGAGAGGAGGGACACGGGATCATTGATGCCTGCGATCAGCGTATGTGTCGAAAACCAAACCGAACCCCTGTTGCGCCGTATTCAGCGGGAGTGGGCGTGATCGGTCGACGTTTGCGCTATGAAAGGGTGTTTTCAGAAGCGTCGAGCAGGTCGTACGTCAGAGCCGCGACCGTATCGTCACGCATCGCTGACAGCGACCGTAGTGGACGTCAGTGGAACAACTTGACATGATTCCGAGATAGTTAGGGCGCTATGCAACCGGATGAGCGTCAGTTCAAAAATAACTTGCAATGAGACTGAGGTGATGGCGAAGACGCTTACCGATGCATACCTGGTGCTGCTGTTGGCGGCGACTATTCACGGCACCGATGCAGCCGTGCGTGATACGGCAAAGCGATGTGCGAAAACGTTGCCCAGAAGCAAACGGGATGTGATGTACCAGATAGTCGACAGCAAGGAACCGCTCAAGCTTGTATTCCATATCGCGGAGAATCTGGACTGATGTGGCAAGCGAGGAGAGTCTGCAAGAGTAGCTGGAAGCCATGGGGCAGCGAATGGAGGCCGTAGGTTGGTTCTCCGGGAGCTTCCATGTGCCGCGAACTGTGGATCTCAGTGGAACTCCATGGACGCTGGCTGTTGCCCGGTGAGCGACTGGTGGTTGGCGCAATCGCTCAACGGGAAAGGTGCACGCAGGGCGGGAATGATCACTCGTTCTCGGCTGGCTCCGCTGCAGCAGGCTTGGCCCCGAGCACGACAGACTCAATGCGATAAGGCAGGATGCCAGCGCGGCGCGCTTCGATCTTGAAGGTCACACGCTCGTTTTCATCCGCATCCTCCCAATCGTCTTTCACCGCCCGACCTTCGACCAATACGCGCATACCCTTCTGATACAGCGTTGCCCAGCGTTCGGCATCGCGATGCCAAATCTCGACCGGTGCCCAGAACCCGCCGCGATCTTCAAAGCCCTCCTTGGTAGGCACGGGGTTGTCGAAATAGACATTCAGGCGCAACAGCCTGCGCGGCTCGTTGTTGCCGTTGGGAAACTCGCGAAAATCTGGCGCAGAGCCGATATTGCCCTCGCCGTAGAAATGCGTGCTCATGAGTGTGACTCCTTGGGGGTGATGGCGTGGACACGCCGTTGGTAAGCCCGTTCGACGTGTGCCAGTTTGCTGGCGCATGCCGAGGTTTGCCGGGCGATGCTGTGAGTGAGGCTGATCTGCAGGTTCAGCACGATGCGCTGCACCTCGATGGCGTAGAGGTCGTCGATCAGCGATGCCGGTGTGCCGGGGCTGGCTAGCAGCTCCTCCCACAAAGCAGTACCCATGCGCGAGCGATCAAGGTTGCGCCAGCGCAGAAAGGTCGTGCCTGCGCCGGTGGTTTGCTGGGCCAGTTGCACGGCAAGCAGGTTGAAGGGGTGGCTGCGGGCCTGCGACAGCACCTTGCGCTGCGCCAGCCCGATCAGATCGTCCCGCAGCGCTTCGCACTGGCTGGCCCAGGTCGCAAGCTCCCCATTACCTTTAAAAGGTTTTAAAAGGCCTTTTAGGTAGCCTGCGTGTTCCAGCCTCTGGAAGTCCGCCTGTTCCAGTGCCAAGAAGCGGTTGGGTGCGATCATGCTGGGTGGTCCTCACCGTCGACAGACGCAGGCGTACCGCCGTCCAGATCCTCCTCGTTTGATATGTCTGGTTCAACGGTGTCAGTGTCGTTGGCTGGCGCAACCTCTGACACGGTCGGCGTGCCTGGCGCGGATGTCGGAGGAGGGCGATGGAGAAGCGGTGGCGCAAAGCGTGAACGGCGTGTGCCTTCGAGCACGTCCTGCGGCAGTTCACCGTATTTCTCCAGGGCGGCGCGTGCCGCGGCATTGTTGGCAGCGAAGTCGTCGCGCTGGGTACCAGAGTAGCGGTACTGCTGCGCCAGGCTGAAAAGGCTGCGTAGTGCATGCGCGCCCTCATTGAGCCAGCGTTCCAGGGTGCTGCGGTCGATCAGGGCGGTGTGATGCGCCAGGATCAGGCGCCGGGCCAGGTCGTCGTAGTCGGCCAGCAGATAGAGCGCCATGAAGCCGAGTTGCGAGGCCACGAACAGCGGCAGCTTTACCGGCTGGACGTTGAGGTTCTCGCCCAGGCTGAGTGCAGCCGGCACATCGGCCAGCGCCTGATCAACCTGTTCGCGTAAGGCCTGAAGCTGTTCTTTGGTGGTGCTGAGCTTGTCCTCAATGCGCAGCATCCACCAGTCGGAGTAGGGATCATCCTGCTCGGCGCCGCGTTTGAGCTTGGTCATGATGGCGACAAAGCCGTTGAGCCCGACAATGCCGGGTTTGCCCTCGGAGGGCGCGCGTCCGTGCCAGATGCGGGATGCATGATGGGTGTGCAGCGTCAGCGACATCGCGCTGCGCAGTGAACCAATGTTCAACTGCAGGGAAGATTCGGGTTCGGTGGCCATCGTGACGACTCTCGGTAAGGAAACGAGTCGCCAGCATCGGCATTGACCGGAAGGGTGTCAGTCATCAAACCGCACCGCATGAATGCCTGTTTAGGCGTTCACACGGCTGCCGTGAAGTCTTGCGCTTCGCCGGGGCTGACCGGCTGCGAGATGTGTATCGTGACCATTGCCCTTCGCAGCTTCTGGAAGGCTACGTGTTCAACTATACCCGGGGTATAGGCGACCATGGCTTTCGGTGGACTTTTCCTGCTGTGGATCCAGGGGCTGCAGGCGATGCGTTGCAGGGAAGGCCGTGTGTTCAGTTATACCAGTGGTATAGGCGACAGTGGCTTTCGGTGGACTCTTCCTGCGAATGACGGCGGGGCTGGAGGTGATGCGTTGTAGGGAAGGCAGTGTGTTCAACTATACCAGTGGTATAGGCGGCTATGGACTTCGGTGGACTCCTCCATGCTGATGACCCGGAGCTGGAAGTGATGCATTGCAGGGAAGGCAGCGTGTTCAGCTATACCTGTGGTATAGGCGACCCTGGCACTCGGTGGACGCACGCGCAGGCCGCCGCAGCGTTTGGACAGATCGAGTCATGGCATCCTGGTCATCATCCCGAAGAGCTGGGGCGGTTGCGTTCAGGGCAGACGCATCAGTGCCCGCAGGCGGGCGATATGCTCCAAGGCCACGGTGGGGTCAGCAGGTGGCGGTGATTCCGGGGGCTGCGACTCTGGTGTTGTCGTGACGCTGGGAGTCTTCTGTCCAGCCCAGGCGCGGAACTCACTACGCATGGCTTTCTGGATGATGCCGAACAAGTACCCGGCGGGATTGTGTACCGTGTTGGCTTGGCAGCGGGCATCCCATTCGTCGAGGACAGCCTGATGCAACTGCGTATCCACGGGCTGTAGGGCGGCGAGTGCGCCTGATTGCTGCTCTGCTTTGAGTGACAGGAAGCGCTCGGGGAGTCGAAGCGTTCCCAACTCGTGCGTGCGCGGTACAGTACGTACTTCTTTTATTTGTTTTTCTTTACGTACAGTACTATCGGTCTTCGGATTCCGAAGTGAGCCGGATTTACTGGGCTTTGCGCCTGCTTCGGATTCCGAAGTCGGGCGCGGCTGATTCCGAAGAAGGCTTTCTGGCCCTTCTTCGGAATTGTGGGCATCCCCAGGCTGTGGATAAGTCGCCGTCTGAACCCAGCCCTGCGCGGCCAGGCGCTGCGACAGTACCTGTAACCGGGTGGGAAGCATCTGGCCGCTGAGCAACGGATCTTCAGCCATTTCTTTCAGCACATGCACACCGACGCGCTGGATGGACTTGCTGGCGTGGGCCAAGGACCGGCTGACCAGCCTCAGATAATCGGCGTCGAGCTGGATGGCTTCATAGGGCGTCAGAGGTTCATCGTGCAACACATAGAGGTTACCCAATATCCGTCCGGTCTTCGGGTCACGCCTGCGACGCACCAGGCTGATCCAGCGCGTCAGCCTTAGCAGGGTCAGCGCGCGGGCGACAGTTTCATGGGATGCGCGCGCCGTACACGGCATTGAGGCCAGCCAGGGAGCGAGCTGGTCATAAGTGGGAAAGGCCGTGACCCCGTCATCATTGAGCAGCAGACGGAAGACTTGCCAGGCGTTTCGTTCAAGCGGGGTCAGTCGATTGTCCAGCAACAACGCACGTGGCACGCTGTCATGACGATTACCACTGAAGATGAATCCATCAGACGGAGCTGGTGCTGCCGGTGCCATGGTCGGGGGAGGCGGCATGTGCTGCAGCGCCTGGTCGAATAACTCCCCCAGCGATACGGGACTGGGTGAATGACGTGGACTGCCCATCAGATCAGCCCTTCATCAATCCACCCTCGGATAGCGCTCCAAATGACAGAGATGGGCAGGCCCGTAGACTCCGCAAGATCGGCTGTAATGGCAAGCATGGCCATGTCGTCGGTCAGCGCAGTGCCACGCTCTTTTACGGTTCCAGACCAGCGATGCCAGAGATCGGAATCCTGATCCTCTGTCAGAACCGGATGCCGGCCCTTGCGTTTGGGTAGCCCGATGACGTCGCGCCTGAGGGCGATTTCCTGATGGTTCAGGCCATAAAATTTGCTGATGAGTTCTGTGCTCGCGCCCAGTCGCAGGAACCGATCGATCTCCTCGATTTCCCGTGAGAGATTGTCTACCTGGCTCAGAAGGCGTCGCAGCACTTCCGAATTCACGCTCACGGAACACCATGAGACGGTGGCGTTTGCCAGGAGGCTGGCCATGGCCGGATGCTTGAGTGCATCCAGAGCGGCATCGTCAAATCCCATGGACTTGGCCCGGCGCAACTGGCCATTGCGCAAATCGTGGAGCGCTTGCGCGATGACGGCCTGATTGAGCGGATGCGGTTCGGGCATGGTCGGCGCCCTCATGATCCGTTCAGGGCGGCATCGCCATCAGTGATGTCCGCCTCGATGTCCAGCAGTCGCCGGGCGAGTCGCACCAAGCGGAAAAGCTTCACCAGGCTCGTATCGCTCAATCTAGCGGTAGGTTGTGATGAAGGGATGTGTTCCAGCCCCAGCAGAAGAGCGCCCAAATCCCCGGGCATCCGTAAAGGCGGAGTCCGGTCCGACTGGTAGGGAACGCTCAGGCTATGCAGCAGCAGTAATGCACCACGGAGATTTGAGTGCGTGTTCTCATCGGTAGATATTCCCGCGCATGTGAAGCCGATGCCCTCGTCGCAGACGACAATGGCCTCTTCCAGACCCGCTTCGTTGGCGATCTCACGCGCGAACTGAGCGATGTGGACGCGTAGCCGATCCGGCGTATCGAGGCCGGGATCGATGTACCAGACATCCGAGATGGGGTAGAGACCGCCTGCCTGAACAGGGATGGCCTGTAGCACGCTGGTTTCGAAATCAGGTGGCGTTTCGCCGACATGGTCGGTCACCAATCGTTGGATCGACTGTAGGCGCTCGGTGGTCTCGGCAGGTGAGACGATATGCTCCTGAAGTAAGGCTGAGTGATCGTCCTTAGCATATTGATCGTCATTCACGTCGGCCGGAGGATGTGTCGCAGGCCCCTCTTGAATCGAAAGGGTATCGCTTGCCGGTATCCTGGGTGCCTCTGTTACCCGCGGTGTGGATGATGACGTGGGCGGTGCGACTACGGATGGAGATGTTGGCTTGGTCGTGGAGACCGACCCTGTGGTCTCCGTACCTGGCGGTGTGTTCGGTTCACTAGTAAGCAACTGCCAGCGCTTTTCGGAATCGGTGATTTCGAACACCAGCGTGTCATAGTCCACCCCGAGCAACTCGGACATCTGGCCGATCAGCTCATCTTGCACCCGCTGCGCCGTAAAGCTCCCTGGGGAGTCAAATACCATCAGGACATCCTGGAACAGCGTTGCAAAATCAATGCTTAGACTGTTCTTGGTGACGCGCGCATCCCAGATCCTGGAACCGGCTCTACGCAGGTAGGTCAGTTGCTCGACTTGGGGGCGTCCCAAGCCGGCATAGAGCACGCTGGGTATCGCTGGCAGCAGGAACTGGATGGCCTCCTGCATGCGGCTGATGTGGGGCTGGGGTACGGGGTAGCCATCAGCCTTGAGGCGGCGGGCAAGCTCCGATTGCGACAGCGATTTACCATCCTCCTGTTCATAGAGCTCACGGACTTTTTCGACACCCAGAGCTCGTTCGATAAACGACAGGCTACCGTGAAGTTCGTTCTCGGCCAGATGTCCTGTCAGGGCGACGATCTCGCCGCGCTCTGGCCAGGGGCGGAACAGGCAGCCGATACGGAAGAACCGCTCGTCCTTGGTCTCACTCCACAGATCGCGCAGTATCGCCAGGCGCGTGTTGCCGCCGTTACGAATGATGTAGTGATCGGCACCGGGGCGACGGGTGATCGGTGGCGGAGCATCCAGTCCTCGCTGGCGGATGGAGGCTTTGATTTCCTCGTACAACGGATTACGCGTCAGCCTCGGATCCAGCTCGTAGGGGCGCAACTGGTCCAACGTCACCACCATTGGCGTATCGGCGATCGGGTCCGTCAGCGTTTCTGCAACCGTTCCGGAGTGTCCGAAGCCGTCGCTCATCAGTTTGTTGGCCATCTCTTGCAGGGAGACATCAGTCATGGGCGGCTCCCTCTTGATCGGGGTGCTCGACCACCGTGGCGTGGCGTTGTGTTCGACGCAGCATGGCGCGTGCATTGCGTTCTGCCCGGTGATCGCTGGCTGTCGCGCTGGTATAAATCGGCGGTAAGCCCGGCTTGGCGAATTTGAGGTGCCCGCCAGGTGTCCGGGAGACATTCCAACCCTCGCTCAGGGCATGTTCAATCAGCGGAAGTAGTCGCTTGTGGCCACGGGCCAGTTCATGGGCGTTTGACATGAGAGTGTCTCCCCTCAAACTTCCCGGTGACCAGGGCGAACTGTTCCTGCCATTGCGGACACAGTTCGCTGGCCAACCCGCGCACAATGTCCAGTGCGGCTGCGGCAACTCGGCCAGTGGGCCGTCGGTGCTCAACCCGATGGACCGGCAAACCACGCGTTGCCGCTCGAGGAAATGCCTCTATCGCGGGGATCTCGGTTCGCAGGACATGACCCCTTCCTGCTCTCGGAAGATCAAACGCAGTGTCTGCTGGATCAGCTTTGCATTGGCTGACACTGCGGGTACGCGGTTGAGCAGGAGATGAAGGTGTGGCGGGTTAATGCCCAGATGCCGATAGGGGGCGATGTCGTCGATGAGCTGCAGAGTGCCTCGGCGCATTTCACGCGCGGCGAGGATTTCGGGCGTGACGGGCGAGACCGCCTGCTCGGAGGCAAGCACCGCCATCTCGAGCAGCACACTGCGAGCGCCTTGAGTATCGAGTAGCACCAGGTCGTAGTGCGGCTGAAACACCGGGAGCAGGTGCCGCAGTCGAAGCCGCCCATCCGGTGCATGCAGCAAGAGGGTGTTCAACTGCCGATGCTCGTCATTGGACAGAATGACGTCCAGACGGTCTATGACGGTGCGCGATACCAGTCGCGCAATGTCGCGTTCGTTGCATGCCAGCAGCTCATAGATCCCGCACGGCGCGCGGCGGGTAAGCTCGTAGTACGAGGACAATGTGGGCTGCATATCCAGGTCGAGCAGCAGGACCCTCAGGCCGGCATCAGCAATGAAACCGCCGAGGTTGGCGGCGACCGTGGTTTTTCCTACGCCGCCTTTGGTCGAGATAACAGAAATAACCTGCATGGCTTGCTCCTCTTCGGCAAGGAATGGGGAGCTAAGTCAGACGCGTTCTTTAAGACGGTCAGTGATCCACTGGTCGATCTCTGCGGAGTCCCAACCAACGGCGCGGATGCCAAGTTTTATGGCTTTGGGGAATTGGCCCGCCTTCATGAGGCTGTAAAGATAGGCGCGCTTGAAGCCTGTCTTGGCCTCAACTTCCGGGCGGCGAAGGATACGTCGCTCCGGGGCCGGAGCAGGGTTCTGTTCAGACATAGCGGTCACTCCTTAATGCTCAGTGGCACTTCTCGGGTTGACCCGTATTGAATCGCTGCCACCCCTGAAGCACATCAAACAATAGGACGGTACTGACCACCGTATTGATGTTCCGTCATCCGGCTGCGAGGCAAAGCATTGCGGCCAACTCTATCCGTGGAACTGACACTGTTAAAAGGTTCGGCGTCTTGATAAATAGTCCGTCTGGCGGACGCTCGCTGTTTAATCTATGCGCGAGTGAGCGCGGCATTTTTTGTCATGCGGGCGACAAAAAATGTCCGTCATTAACGGTAGGTTGCGATTGGCAAGCGCTACAAGCTAGCGCGCTTGTGCATGAGCCGGTGCACACCAACTGAATTCAAAGGCTATCCCCTTTATCTCGCGACGATGAAGGGGATATTTGGGTCGTGCTCCAGACAAAAATGTATGGAACTTAATGTGAGAGTCCAGAACTGAGGATGGGGTGATCATTCTTGCTCACGCATCCGTCATGCTTCCCCGATTTGTTGCGCTCTTTTAATGAAGCGCTCCAGTTCTGCTGAAATTGGCCTGTCCGGTACAACGATGAATGTTGCGGTGTCGGGGATATCGTCGATAACCTGCCGAACAATGACGTCAGGGTGGTTGTAAATGGAAAGCTGCGATTCCAACCCGATACCAATGCCATAGCCAGCGGCCACCAGCATCATCATGGGCTCATGACCAGAAACATGTTCAGCGATGTTGGGAGAGGGCAGCGAGTCGTCCTCAAACCAATGATTAATGACATTGCGTCCGCCGGCGCAACGTTCAGGATGGCAAAGAATCAGGGGGTACCGGAGTGCTTCCCCAAGAGGCACTTTATCCAGGGAAAGCAGCGGATGGTGAGTGGGAATAGCAATGGCAGGGCGTTCGGCCCAAACCCTAAATTTTGTGAGGCCATTGGTGGCGACTATGCTGTCGACAGTGAAACCCGCATCTATCTCGTCGTGTAAGAGCGCTTTGTGCATCTCGTTGACGGTCATTTCAACGATCCGAATCTCGGTGGCAGGCTCCTCTTCTCGGCATCGAGCCAGCAGCTGTGTCAGCCGAGGCTGAGCCAGGCTATCGGCGATGCCGATGCATACCCGGCCGCGATAGCCCTGAGACGCCGATTGCACTCGTGTCAGGGCGTTATCCATGTAGGCAAGTACGCGGCGAGCCTCTTCACGGAAAATCTCCCCAGGCCAAGTCAGCTGTATACGCCCCTTGGTGCGATGGAGCAGTCGGACACCGAGATAGGACTCAAGATCTCTTATGGCTCTGGACAACGGGGACGGTTCGATGTGAACTCTGGCCGCCGCACGAGCAAAGCTTTGTTCTTCAGCGACGATAAGGAAATAGCGCAGGTGACGTATTCTCATGGTGTATCTTCCTTGTTGGTTGTTGACATTCTCTTTGACCGCGAGCAGGGCTCTGTTATTAGCGCACTGGTAGTGGTTTCGGTGACCGCTGTGTGATGCAATCCACAAATTTTGACGCAGCCGAAGTGTCATACATAGGGCGTAATCGTGTGACACATTCCTGAAATGATGATCCTCTCCAGACTGATATCATCACCCTTGCACCCGACCGTATCGGGTTGGATGGAGGGACTAAATGTCATAGATAACCAACCGGTAAATGCTGGAGATATGTTGCTGACCATTGACCATTGACCATTGACCATTGACCATGAAAGTTTCGAGGCCGCGTTGCAGAGTGCTCGTGTTGTGGTCGAAACCCAGCAGCAAAAACTAAAGCAAAGTGAGCACGAAGCGCAGCGCCGGATTACGCTCGGCGCGGGAGCTAGCAGAGTTACTGTAGATCGCTCAATTCAACGCAAAAAACGCACGAGGACAACTCGATAAGGCGCTGGTTGTTGGCGCCGACGCTGAATTTACCTACGTGCCGACGCAAGACTGCCCCAACTCCAATCGGAAAAAATCCAGCACAGGAAATAGTTCGCGAAGAATCAGACTGGGGCAGTGGCATCTCGGTAACTGGATCAATTCAGCGTCGACGCCAACACAGCCGCAGGCTTGAGCGTGAGGCCGAGCGCAACGTCGAGTTGATGTGGCTAACGGGGCGTTTGGCTCCGGACTTCAAAACCATTGCCGACTTTCGCAAAGACAACGGCAAAGCCATTCGCAGCGTATGCCGCCAGTTCGTAGTTCTTTGTCGCAACCTCAATCTCTTCTCCCAATCGATCATCGCCATCGACGGCAGCAAATTCAAAGCCGTCAATAATCGCGACCGCAACTTCACTCAGGGTAAGGTGAAGGCACGCATGCAGCAGATCGAGCAGAGCATTGATCGCTATCTGGCGGCGATGGATTCGGCGGATCGGGCAACGCCCGAAGTGGCCGAGGTCAAAGCAGAGCGGCTTAAAGAAAAGATAGAAACACTGAAAAAGCAGATGCAGAAACTCAAGGAAATCGAGGTGCAGCTCCACGAAAGTCCAGACCAGCAGATCTCCCTCACAGACCCATATGCACGCTCAATGGCCACGAGCGGCCGAGGCACCGGAACGGTTGGCTACAACGTACAAACAGCTGTCGACGACAAACACCATCTGATCGTTGCTCATGAGGTGACCAACGTTGGTAATGATCGTGGGCAACTGAGCAATATGGCGAACCAAGCACGTGAAGAAATCGAGGCTGAATCGCTAACGGTGGTGGCCGACCGAGGCTACTACAAAGGTCTGGAAATCCTTGCTTGCGAGCAAGCCGGCATCACTACCTTCGTACCGAAACCCCTCACATCTGGCAGCAAAGCCGAAGGCAGATTCGGCAAACAGGATTTCATCTATCTTATTGCGTCGGACGAGTATCGATGCCCTGCGGGGCAGTTACTAACCAGGCGGTATTCGTCGATGGAAGACGGCATGTTATTGCATTGTTACTACTACTCGGGCTGCCAGTCCTGCTCAATGCAAAGGCAATGTACGACGGGTAAGGAGCGCCGTGTGAAGCGCTGGGAACATGAGGCTGTAGTCGACGCGATGCAGGTTCGGCTGGAACATGACCCGGGGAAGATGAAGGTTCGCCGCCAGACTGTTGAGCATCCTTTTGGAACGCTCAAATATTGGATGGGAGCCACCCACTTCCTGACCAAAACACTTCCGCGGGTAAGTACCGAAATGAGTCTTCATGTACTCGCCTACAACCTCAAACGAATGATGAGCATCTTCGGCATCGTAGGACTGCTTGAGGCGATCAGGGCGTAAATCCAGCCACTTGGCTCGCCTGTTAGTAGCCGTTTGGGCCGCTGACGCGGCCCAAACGGCATTACGAACGTCTATCTAGCTGACTAAGGTAATTCGCGCTTCCGCCCGCTGATTTCACAGGCAATCCTCGCGCCTCTCAGTTTTCGACGTATTTAGCGCGTTTTCACACAGCCTGGACCCATAGCGGTCATTCGCGCAAGCAGAAATGGTTAGCGTTGGTATCAAATACTAGGACGATGAAGCAATGAAATAATGTTTTTTGGCCGCCATGGCGGCCGGCCGCGAGCCTTACGAGACTTGAAACCGGTGTTCTGAGGTGTCTTTAACGTCCGGTGATACGAACTGCCACCTGGCGCCATCGTCCTGGGATGCTTTAACGTGACCTTGCGTGGGGTGAATCGATCGCGCGGATGTCAAACCGCATCGATAGCCTCCCCTCGGTTCGTTCACGTAGCGCAAGTAGGGTTTCGGTGACAGCGGTCAAAAATAATAGAGTGCTTGCACAGTCGCTGTAGCTTGTTTGCGATCGCTGCCATTGCCAAAGGGGTTGTCATCATCACTGCCGGTGAACCAGTCATATCGGATTTCAGGGCGCAAAGATAAATTACGCGTTGCTTCATAGCGAAATCCCAAGGTTAGGGCATTGAATGCACCGTGTGCTATTGATACCGGGAACAGCGCGAAGCCGTCGGGGTCCGCGAAATGTTCCGCCCTCGCCGAGAAGATAAGGTCGTTGCGATACTGATAACTCAGAGAACTATTGACGCCCCACCAGTGAGCGCCTGAGAACCGCGGGCCTGTCACGATATCGACAGTATCAGCTTTGCCGTCGCCACTTTGGTGTCCATAAACAGCCTCGGCGCCGATTGACCAATGCTGGTCAAGTGCGAACCAGCCATTCAATGAATGTTGCTGCTTGAGTTGACCACTTGATGAAATTAATCGAGAAGTGGGGGCTTGAATATCATCGATAGATTTATTCTGCTCGTCGCCAATAATAAACTCATAATCGATCCATCCTCGCATGTCGGCTCTGCGCCAACGTATTGCGCCTAATATTGATTTGCTGTCGTTATTGTCTCTCAAGTTATTCCAGCCCTGCACAATACCTATTTCGCCGCCGAGCAGGCTTGATTGCGTACTCATCAGTCTAGTGCCCAAAACGACGCCGCTGACGGTCGCTGGCTCGGTTACAAATGCGTAGGTTTTGGTAGCAAAAGCGTTGCGCGCAATCCGGATGTTCGGCGGAATCTCGTAGCCTACCCCCGGTCCGAAAATCCCAGCCATGACGCTGATCCCTGTGCCAACTGGCAGGTAGGCCGTGCCAAACAGGTCGGGAAACGCGTAGAAATTTTGCCTGCGTCGCTGAGCTTTGGCCGAGTCTGATGCGCCAGGCTCATTTACCCCCCAGTGATCATCCCAGCCCGTAGTTCGCGCAAATTGACCGTCACGACCATAGAGTAATCCGAAAGTGAAACCGAATGACGCATCGGTCGGTTGCGGTCCCGGTAATGGCGTAGCGCGCGGAACATTAGGTGGTATTAAGTGGCTTTTCGATGAATAGATTGAAAAAGGACAATTGGAACTTTTCGTCGGCGTATCCCGCCACGGGCAAGTTGGTCAGGCCGCCATGGCGCTCACTAGCGGTCGATGTATTGTTGCGGGAATACCCTGCGTCCACGACGCCGTAAATCCTGATGCCGGTGTCTCTTTCCAATCCAGGTATCAGCCACGTTGCCAAGTCACCTTCTCCAGGCTGGGAGGGAGACGCCGCGTACAGGGTGCATGAAAACACCGCGCACAGTGATGCGATAGGAATACGCATAGAGTATTTACCTTATTGTTATTGTTTAAAGTCAATCAGACAGGGCTGGAACGACTCGAAGATCGTCTAAAAGGCGGGTGGGTACTCATGGCTTGGCCTGTAATTTTTATAGTCGAGTGTCCAGACGGTAATTTCATCGACCCTCCACAACAAGGGCAATATTGCGAAATGACTGTTCGTCGAAAACGAACAACTAATCCATCACGGCCTCTATGCTCAAGCGTTCTGCTGGGTTGCAGTAAGACTGTTCGCGTTTCGCGAACAGTCATTTCGCTCATAATGGTCTTGTTAGGACACGGGGACGCACCTTAACGTTTAGCCACTCAACACAAAAATAAACAGGGCTAAAACGATGAGTACCCAACCTGGATTCAATACGGTTTTCGGCTCGCTGGTGCAGTACACCAAGGGCACGATCGAACTGGTCACCGGCAAGAAAAGCCACTATGCCTTCTCTAATATCTTCGAAGTCGCTGCGCAATCGGCACCCTACGAGAAAGTCGTCGTCGGCCTCAATCTCGGCTATGTCATCGAAGCCATCCGCGCTGAAGGCACTTCCCCTTGGTTCACCTGCGCTCACGACGAATTCGTCATTGCCGTTGACGGCATTGTTCGCGTCGACTTTCTCAAGCTCGACGCGGCAACGGCCCAAGGCGACGGCACCCAGTTGGCCGGCGAACTGCCTAAAGGTCGGCCGATGGGCTACGTGCTCCTAAAGCGCGGCCATCAGGCGCTGCTACCGGCCGGCTGCGCTTACCGCTTTGAAGCGAGCACCCCCTGCGTGCTCCTGCAGCAAACCGTACAGGGCTCCCTCAGCATCGAGAAGTGGGCTGACATCTGCTTGAAATGATCGTGTTCTGACCTCGACATTAATCCAAAAATAACAGGAGCCGATCATGGCTATGCTCGAAGCAGTTGAAACTGAAAGTGCACTTATCTTTGATACCCTGGTAGATGCCAGTGCCGCTCACCCTGTAACCGGCTACAAAGCGTTTAACTTGGGCTCCTTCAAGCTCTCACGAGATGAATACTTCGCTCGCATCGAATGGCCGGCCAAGGGAGAGCAACGCTCGCACCTGATCCCCGCCGATGCATTCCTGCGTGCGGTGATGCGCGATGTTGCGTGGGGCTTCTTTTACGGCTGGGTCAACTTTGACCACGTCGTCGGCACCCGCAATCTGTACGGTAAAGTCGACATGTACGCGGGTACCTTCAATGGCGTGCTGAAAGCCGCAGGTGTCGACTACACCGAGCAGTTCGAGACGCCGCAGATCATGGCCACCTTCAAAGCAATCCTGCGCGACTGGACCAACGCTGGCTTTGACCCGTTTGCCGCGCCTAGCGAAACCGGTACGGCGTTCGGCCGCAAGAGCGGCGACAACATCGAGGCGATCGAGCGCTTCCGCGTTGCCACCCGCCGCATGCCAGGCCTGAAAGGGGATTCGCCACTGCGCGACGACCTGCCGGTCAACCGCCATTTCGCCGATGTGGCCCAGGACGAGCCCGAGGTGCATGCCTCCGAAGGTTTTGAAGGCCAACTGCATGCCTTCAGTCTGTTCAAATACCTGTCGCGCTCTGACGTGAGCTGGAACCCGTCGGTGACCTCGGTGTGCGGCACCAGTCTGTTCTGCCCGACCACCGAAGAGTTCATCCTGCCGATTGTCCATGGCAATGACCGGATCGAGTGGTTCCTGCAGCTCAGCGACGAGATCGTTTGGGATATCGGCGACAAGGATGATGGCAATCCCCGTGCGCGGATCACCATGCGTGCCGGCGACATCTGCGCGATGCCCGCCGACATCCGTCACCAGGGTTACTCGACCAAGCGCTCGATGTTGCTGGTCTGGGAGAACGCCACGCCTAACCTGCCTCAGCGGTACGAAAGCGGCGAACTAAAGCCGTACCCCGTCGAATTCTAATCACCGCAGCCCAGCGACTCAGGCTGGGACGGCGTTCCCACACCAGTATATTTCACAGTGCCCATCCAGGCACTGCAGGGAGTCTTTGCTCATGCAAAACCAATTGTTCATTGACGGCAAGTTCGTCCCCGCCCTTGAAGGTGGCGAGATCGATGTCGTAAACCCTACCAACGGCGAGCTAATCACGCGCATTGCTGCGGCGCAGGCCGAAGATGTCGATCTTGCCGTGGCCGCGGCAAAGCGCGCATTCCCAGGCTGGGCGGCCACGCCGGGCGCAGAGCGGGGGCGTCTGCTGATGAAGCTGGCTGATCGCATCGAGGCCTGCAGGGATGAGTTGGCGCACCTGGAATCGCTGGATACCGGTCATCCCCTTCGTGATTCACGGATCCTCGACGTACCGCGTACCGCCGCCTGTTTCCGCTACTTTGGCGGTATCGCCGACAAGATCGAAGGCAAGGTGATTCCGGTCGACGCCGGATTTCTCAACTATGTGCAGCGCAAGCCGATCGGCGTCGTGGGGCAGATCGTGCCGTGGAATTTTCCGCTGATGTTCACCAGCTGGAAGATGGGCCCGGCGCTGGCCGCGGGTAATACGGTGGTACTCAAGCCGTCGGAGCTGACGCCACTTTCGACGTTGCGCATCGCCGAGCTGATGAAAGAAGTGGGCTTTCCAGACGGCGTGGTCAATATCGTCCCAGGCTATGGCCATACCGCCGGGCAACGCCTGGCCGAACACCCCGATGTCGGCAAGATCGCCTTCACCGGTTCTACCGCTACCGGACGGCGCATCGTCGAAGCTTCTCAGGGCAACCTGAAGCGCGTGCAACTGGAGTTGGGCGGAAAGGGTGCCAACATCGTCTTCGAAGACGCCAACCTCGATGCAGCCGTCAACGGTGCGGCCTGGGCAATCTTCCACAATCAGGGCCAGGCCTGCATCGCAGGTTCGCGGTTGTTGTTGCAAGACAGCATCGCCGATGAGTTTCTTGAGCGCTTTGTCACCTTGGCCCGTTCGATCCGCCTGGGCGATCCCCTGGACCCGAATACTGAAATGGGCCCACTGACCTCTGCGTTGCACCGCGACCGCGTGCTGTCGTTCGTCGACATCGCTCGCGAGCAGGGCGGTCGCGTCCTCACCGGTGGCAAGGCGCCGTGCGATCCCGCGCTGGCCTCGGGTTTTTATATCGAGCCGACCATCGTTGAAGCCAAGCCGAGTGACCGTGTGGCCCAGGAAGAGGTGTTCGGCCCCTTCGTGACCGTACTGCGGTTTTCCACCGAAGAAGAGGCGCTGGAGATAGCCAACGGAACGGCCTACGGATTAGGTAGTGGTCTGTGGACCCGTGACCTGCAGCGCGCCCATCGTGTGGCGGAAAAGATCAACGTCGGCATGTGCTGGATCAACTGCTACAAGCGTGTCAGTCCCGGCAGCCCGTTTGGCGGTCTGGGTCAATCCGGCTACGGCCGGGAGATGGGCTTCGAGGCCATTCACGACTACACCGAGGCTCGCTCGGTATGGGTCAACGTCGATGCGAAAATCCTTCCCCACTACCCGCGCTGAGGCGACCTCATGAACGCATTCATCTATCAAGGCACTCCGACCCGAGTGATTTTCGGTGCCGGTAAACTGGCCTGCCTTAGTGACGAAATCCAGCGTCTGGGCGCCCGTCGCGCGCTGATCCTGACCACCCCGGAGCAACAGGAACTGGGCGAACAGGTCGCAAGGTTACTGGGTGATCGCAGTGCCGGCGTCTATCCCTTCGCGGTTATGCACGTGCCACTGGAAACAGCGCAAGCGGCCCGCGAGGAGGCCGTGCGCCGTGAAGCGGATTGTTGCGTGGCCGTAGGCGGTGGTTCGACCATAGGCCTGGGCAAGGCGATCGCCATGGACAGCGGTTTGCCGATCTTAGCGGTCCCGACCACTTACGCAGGGTCGGAGATGACCTCGATCTATGGCTTGACCGAAAACCGCCTGAAGAAAACTGGGCGCGATCCACGGGTCCTGCCCAAGACCGTGATTTATGACCCGGAGCTTACGCTGAGTCTGCCGGTGGGCATGTCGGCCTGCTCGGGCATGAACGCCATGGCCCATGCGATTGAAGCCCTGTACGCCGAGGACGCCAACCCGGTGATCTCGTTGATGGCCGAAGAATCGATCCGCGCATTGGCGCAGGCACTGCCGAAAATCGTCGACGACCCGCAAAACGTCGAGGCCCGTGGACAGGCGCTGCAAGGCTCATGGCTAGCCGGTATCTGCCTGGGCTCGGTCGGCATGGCGGTCCACCACAAGTTGTGCCACACCCTCGGAGGCACCTTCAACCTGCCACACGCTCAGGCCCACGCCATCGTCCTGCCCCATGCGGCGCATTATAACCGCAGTGCAGCAGCCGAGCCGTTGCGCCGCGCTGCACGAGCGCTGGGTGGTGAGCACGCCGATGAAGTGGGGCCATTGTTGTACGAGTTGAACCGTCGCCTTGGCATTCCACTGGCGTTGGCCGAGATCGGATTTCCCGAGCAAGGCCCGGCCGAAGCGGCGCGGATTGCCTGTGCCAGCCCTTACTACAACCCGCGCCCGTTCGAACAGGATGCCATTGAGGTATTGCTGACTCGGGCGCTGAAGGGGCAAGCACCGTCCTGAGGGTGGTGCCGCTTTCCAACGATTGCCACACGAGAATAACAAGATGAATAACCTCGACTTGTCTTCCGAGCACGAGATAACCGCGCGCGCCATCAACAGCTTTACGCACACTCCCGATTCACGTCTGCGTTTTTTGCTTCAGAAGTTGGTGTTACATCTGCACCAGTTCGCCAGTGAAGTCGAGCTTAACGAGGCCGAATGGTTGCAGGCGATCCGATTCCTTACCGCCACCGGGCAAAAGTGTGACGACGTGGTTCGCCAGGAATTCATCCTGCTCTCGGATGTTCTGGGGCTGTCCATGTTAGTCGATGCCATCGAGCACCGCAGTGCCGTGGCGGCGACGCAGAGCACGGTGTTTGGGCCGTTCTATATTGCCGGTATGCCCGAACGGGAATACGGCGAAAACATGGCGCTGATTCCCGGCAGCGCCTCGTTGATCACCGGTTACGTGCGCGATGCCTCTGGCAACCCCTTGCCGGGGGCCACCCTGGACGTGTGGCAGACCGCGGAAAACGGTCAGTACTCGGGTCAGGATGTCGCGCAGCCGCACGGCAACCTGCGCGGTCGTTACCACGCAGATGAACAGGGGCGCTATGCGATTCGCAGCGTGGTGCCGGTAAGTTATCCGATCCCCACAGACGGCCCGGTTGGCGACCTGCTGAAGGCCAGCGGTCGCCATCCCTGGCGTCCGGCGCATCTGCATTTCATGCTCGACGCGCCTGGTCATCGCCGCCTGGTGACCCATTTGTTCAACGACGACGATCCCTATATCGATTCTGACGCAGTGTTTGGGGTTAAGGATTCGCTGCGGGTCGTGTACGAACCACGGTCCGCCAGTGATCTCCTGGCCGAGCAGTTCGATATCGGTACGGATTTCCACATCGCGACCTTCGACTTCGTCCTGGAGGCCATGGCATGAACCATTTCTTTGCCATTTTCGCCACCGACAAGCTCGGCCGCGAGCCTTTGCGCAGCGAGATCCGCCCCTTGCATCGCGAGTATCTGCGCGAGCCCCACCCGCATCGCGTGGTGGTGCGCTTGGGCGGGCCGACGTTGAACGGCTGCGAAGGCGCCATGAATGGCACCTTGCTGGTAGTGGAGGCAGGCAGCTTGAGCGAGGCCGAGGATTTTTTTGCCGACGATCCCTATGCCCGGGCCGGGCTGTTCGAGCGCGTCGAGATCAGGCCCTGGTGCTGGGGCCTGGGTAATCCCCAAATGGGAGCGTGAGCCATGGCAGATATTTGGCTATGCGCCCTCGATCAGGTGCCCGATGGCGGAGCACTCGGGCTTGAGGCGACGCTGCGAGGCCAAGCCACTGCCTTGATCGCAGTGCGGCGGGGAACGCAGGTGTGGGTCTACCGCAACCGCTGCCCTCATTTTTCCATCCCCTTGGACTATCAACCGGGGTCGTTCAGCACCTACCACACGCACCTGCTGATGTGCGCGCACCACGGGGCGATGTTTCGTTTCGAAGATGGCCGCTGCATCGATGGCCCTTGCGAAGGCGCGAACCTGGACAGTGTCCCGGTGTACGAGCAGGACGGGTTGCTGTGGTTGGCCGAGGTTCACAACGCACCCGTGCAGGTGCACCCATGACAGGAGAGCAACGCTATGGCGCTTGATGTCGAGTCTGCCCGATTGCTTGAGCAATTGGCCGAGAGCGGCCTGAAACCGTTTCATTTGATGAACCCCTACGAGGCTCGTGAAGTCATGGCGAGCCTGCGCCCGGAGGCCGTGGGGCCGACCATGCACAGCGTTGAGGAGGTGCAATTGGGTGGGGCGCGCCTGCGTGTATTGACGCCCAGCGCCTCGGTACGCGGCACAATTCTCTACCTGCATGGCGGGGGCTGGGTCGTGGGTGGGCTCGACGACTTCGACCACTTCGCTCGCCAGCTGGCGCACCGTACTGACTGCACCGTGGTCCTCGTCGATTACCGCCTGGCCCCGGAGTTTCCTTTTCCAGCCGCTCTCGATGACGTCGAGCGCGCCGCACAGTGGCTGATGGACCGTCGCGAGCAGCTCTCCGGCTCGGCCAACGGCACACTGATCGTCGCGGGCGACAGTGCCGGCGGCAACCTAGCGGCCGTGTTCGCTCAGCGTGCTGCCCAGCGAGGCCAGTTGGACTGGGCCTTGCAGGTGTTGATCTATCCGGCGACCCAGGCTGATCTCGATGGGCCAGGTTATCTCGATCCGCAACGGCAACTGCTGCTGACCCGTGAGGATATGCGTTGGTTCTGGGATCACTACCTGCCGGATGCTAACGAGCGCAAGCAGGTTTGGGCATCACCGTTGTCGGCAAAGGACTTTCGTGGCGTGCCACCGGCGGTGGTGCTGACTGCGGAGTTCGATGTGCTGCGCGAGGAAGGACAAGCCTACGCCCACCGACTGGTGCAGGCCGGCATAGTCGTGAGTGAACGCTGTTTCACTGGGCAGATGCATGGATTCGTGACCATGCCTTTCCTGCATGCCAGCCGCGAGGCGCTGGATTGGCTGAGTGACCAGATCGATCCCTGGTTGCAGGTCGGTTAAACCCCGTACGACCAATCAATGATCCCTGACAACAAGAACAAGAGGTTTACCCATGAGCGCCTATAACACTACTTTGGCTTCCCTTGATTGTGATGAAGAAACCCTGCGTGGCCATTTGCAGGGGGCCGATATACCGACCTTACTGATGACCGTCGCGCACCTGACCGGCGACCTCGATGTGCTCAAGCCGGACTGGAAACCTGTAGTTGCCATGGGCGTCGCAGGAAGCGGGATGAGCCCCGACGTCGAAGCCGAGGTCCGTGAATTCTGCCTGCTTCGGCTATTGGCTTTCCGCGACAACGGGCTGCCCGTGCCGGCGCGCCCGACCAGCGACCAGCTGCATGCCTTGGGGACTTGGCTGATGGGGCCTGTCATCGAGCCCTATCTGCCGCTGGTCGCCGAAGAACTGGTGACCGCTGAAGAGGACCCTCGCGCCCCACGCTGGCATAAAGAACATGTGGCCGCCGACCGTGACTTCAAGGTGGTAATCATTGGCGCTGGGGAGAGCGGCATGATCGCGGCGCTGCGTTTCAAACAGGCGGGTGTACCCTTCGTTGTCTATGAGAAAGGTTCCGATGTCGGCGGTACCTGGCGCGAAAATACCTACCCGGGTTGTCGCATCGACATCAACAGTTTCTTTTACAGCTTCTCTTTTGCCCGCAGCACTTGGGACGATTGTTTTGCCCCCGGCCCGCAGGTGTTCGGTTACATGCAGGCGGTGGCGCGAGAGAGAGGGTTGTATGAGCATATTCAGTTCAATACCGAAGTCACCGATGCCCATTGGGACGAAGACAGCCAGTGTTGGAAAATGCTCTGCCGCAACAGTACAGGGCAGACCCGCGTCGACAGCAACGTGGTGGTGTTTGCAGTAGGGCAATTGAATCGGCCGATGATTCCGGCGATCCCCGGCATCGAGACCTTCGAAGGTCCGGCTTTCCACTCGGCGCAGTGGGATCACAACGTCGACTGGAGCGGAAAGCGGGTTGGTGTGATCGGCACAGGAGCGAGTGCTGCCCAGTTTATTCCGCAACTGGCCAAGACGGCTGCCGATCTGAAGGTCTTTGCCCGCACCACCAACTGGTTGTTGCCCACGCCTGACCTGCACGAGAAAATCTCCGACAGTTGCAAGTGGTTGCTTGCCAATTTGCCCAACTACAGCCTGTGGTATCGGGCGGCCATGGTGATGCCCCAGAGTGTCGGTTTCCTCGAGGACGTTGTGGTGGATGTCGATTACCCTCCGACCGAAGTCGCGGTGTCGGCGCGCAACGATCAATTGCGCCAGGCAATCAGCGCCTGGATGGAACCACAATTTGCCGACCGGCCTGATCTGCGTGATGTGCTGATTCCGGATTCTCCGGTCGGCGGAAAGCGCATCATCCGCGACAATGGTACTTGGATCTCGACGCTCAAACGCGACAACGTCAGCATGATTCGTCTGCCGATTGAGGCCATCACGCCCAAGGGCATTTGCTGTGTGGACGGCACCGAGCACGAGTTCGACATAATCGTCTATGGCACCGGCTTTCACGCTTCCAAGTTCCTCATGCCGATCAACATTACCGGGCGTGACGGCCTGGCCTTGCATGAGGTCTGGAAGGATAACGACGCGCGGGCCTATATGGGTATGACAGTGCCTGGGTTCCCCAACATGTTCTGCATGTACGGGCCCAACACAGGACTGGTGGTGTACAGCACCATTATTCAATTCTCTGAGTTCACCGCGACCTATATCGTCGATGCCGTACGTCTGTTGCTGGAGGGGGGGCACCAGAGCATGGAGATCAAGCCGCAGGTGTTCGAGAGCTACAACCAGAGGGTCGACCAGGCCAATGGCTTGCGCGCCTGGGGCTTCTCCAAGGTCAACAGTTGGTACAAGAACAGCAAAGGGCGGGTCACCCAGAACTTCCCGTTCAACGCAGTAGAGTTCTGGCGCCGGACTCATGAAGTCGAGCCGACCGATTACCACCTTTCCTGATCGCTTCGCTGGTGGGATCACCGTCACAGCCTTACTATGCAACGGCAGGCTGTGCCGGACTCACCTCAAATGAATGCCAGCCAATAATTACAAAAAGGGAAGGTCATGGATCGTCTACTCATAACAGAGGCGTTCGTGCACGTGGCGCAGACCGGCAGTTTCTCCAAGGCGGCGGAGCAGTTGGGCGTGACCCGTTCAGTGATTACTAATCGTGTGCAACAGCTTGAGACGTTCATCAATTCGCCGCTGTTTCATCGCAGTACCCGCCACGTCCGCCTGTCGGACATCGGCGAAGCCTATTTTCAAGAATGCGCCGATATGGTCGCCGGATTTCATGGCTTGACCGAGAAGATGCGCAATCAGCGCTCCAACCTCACGGGTCAGTTACGTGTCCAGGTACTGCAGGGGTTCGCGATCGACCACCTGGGCCCAATGCTGGCAGAGTTCACCGCTATATATCCCGAGATCGAGTTCGATGTGGTTGTCAATGACCGGGTGGTCGATCCGATCGAAGAAGGCTTCGATATTGCCTTCCAGATGTTCCCGCCGATGGCCGAGCGTCTGGTGGTGCGCAAGCTGTTCAACGTGCATCGGCTGTTCTGTGCATCACCTGCGTATTTGCGCGAACATGATGCTCCCAAGCATCCCGAGCAGCTCAAGGATCACCGCATTGCCCTTTACGGCGGCTATCCGTCACGCAATCGCTGGCAGTTCACCCGGGGAGAGGAGTGTATCGATCTGACCTTGCACGGTCAGGTGCGCTCCAGTTCGGTCCATTTGTTGCGTGACTATGCCCTGACCGGGGCCGGTATCACTTGCTTGCCGACGCTCATTGCCAGCAGCGATCTACTCGCCGGGCGACTTGTGCCGATTCTTACCGACTATCGTTTGTCATCTTTTGATTTCGCCGCCGTGTATCCCGAAACCCAACGTCGAGCCCTAAAGGTGCGGACCTTGATTGACTTTCTGATAGGACGTATCGGCGATGCGCCGCAGTGGGACCAAACATTGCTGGATCGCGGAATCCTAAACCACTGACAGCGAAGGATTTGACCCCGTTTTCCGAAGTGCTTATGGAACCTGCTGCGACCTCATGCCAATCTCCTGCCTAAAGAAAAACCCGGTGACGGCAACAGCGGAGCCAGGCTAGACACCATTGCTGACGAGAAAAACTAATCGATGCGCAGTTTTCAGCGCTCACCCAGGATCGACTCGATCGTTCTGATTGCAGGCGCGAGCTGACCAGCGATGTCGTGCGCTTTGGCAGTCGGTTCCATGCCGCGACCCATTCGCTCGAACAACGGATCGCTAAAACGCGCCCGCAACCGAGCGAGCGAGCCACTCACCGCCGGCTGACCGACGCCAAGCTTCAGCGCCGCGCGTGAGACATTTCGTTCATCGTAAATAACCATAAAGACGACCATCAAATTGAGGTCAATCTCGGCAAAAATCCGAAGATTTATTTTCATGGGTGTCAACGTGGGCATAGTTTTGGTCATCGGGTATCTGCCGAATCAATGGGGCAATCGGTCGAGCTAGTCGAGGCATTGATACTGGCCTGGCGTTCTTTAAACACCGGGATGATCGGCTCACGCTGATCGCGAATTCGCCACGCGGGCCGACCACAGTTATGGAGTAAAAGCCCTGAGCGGCCTCGACTTGCTGCGAGTAGGCTCAATCTTTAAGGTTTACTCTCCAGGCACCGCAATATTCGGGCGGCTCTGAAGACAACCTGGATACTGTTTCTTTCAACCAATTCAATTTCCATCTCACTTCTGGTCATTACAGGACATCAATCGCCCACTATATGGGTCGTTAGGTCAATGCCATCCTGTCTCGAAAACCCAGACATCCCGCCGTCATATCAATGTCCTCATTCGGCTATTTGAAATGGGCATCGGGATGCTTGGCGCTGGCAAGTTGCGTGTTGTCCCAGCCACCGCCTAGGGCGCGGTACAGCTAGACCTGACTTTGAAGCTGTAACAAGCGGTTGGAAGCGAGCTCTTCGCGCGCCGCAAACAGATTGCGCTGAGCGTCCAGGACGGGCAGGAAGTTTTCGACGCCGTGCTGGAAACGATTAAGTGCCAGATCCAGGTACGCGCTGTTGTTGTGCACAAGATCGCGGTGCGCTTGCAGTTGCTCTTCGTAGATTCCCGCTGAGGCTAGGCCGTCGGCGACTTCACTGAAGGCCGTCTGAATACTCTTTTCGTAGGCGGTAACGCGGATGTCTTTCTGGATTTCTGCGTAATTGAGGTTCGCCTTCAAGCGCCCACCGTTGAAGATCGGAATATTGATCTGAGGAATGAATGTCCATTGGCCTTGGCCTCCGGCGAACAAATGGGAGAGCTGCGCACTGGCCACGCCGGCATTGGCCGTCAAGGTGATGGAGGGGTAGAACGCTGCCCTCGCTGCACCAATGTTGGCATTCGCGGCGATCAAGTCGCGCTCAGCTGCTCTGACATCGGGGCGTTGGCGCAGGATATCCGCAGGCAAACCGGCCGGAATGGAGGCGATCATCCGCTGCGTCCAGTCGCCTTCGTCGGGCAGATTGCCGGGTATGTGGGTTCCGACCAATAGCGCCAAGGCGTTCATGTCATGGGCGACCCGGCGGGTGTAGGTCAAAGTCTTAGTGCGTGCGGTATCCACTAGGGTACGTGCCTGACGCACGCTCAAGTCAGAGATCGTGCCGGCAGATCGGGCGGACTGCATCACGTCGAGCCCATGGGTATAGGTGTCCATAGTCGATTGGGCAATACGCAACTGCTCCTGGTCGGTTCTCCAGGTCAGGTAGGCGCTGGCGACACTGACCACAAAGCCCACCTGCACGCTGTGCTGCGCTTCTTCTGTCGATAGGTAAGTTTGCAGGGCGCTTTCATTCAGGCTCTGGATACGCTCGAACACGTCCAGTTCGTAGGACGCGTCGCAGATATTGAGCTCGTAGTTACCGTAGGTCCCGCTCTTCCCGGCAGCAGCCAGATCTCCCGGCAGGTGTTGTCTGGCGCCTGAGCCACTGACGCCAACGTTGGGCGACATCTCGGAGCGCTGGATGCGATACAGCGCTCGGTAGGCATCGACATTCAAGGCTGCTTGGCGCAAATCGCGGTTGTTGGTCAAGGCCAACCCGATCAATTGGCGCATGGCCGGGTCGCGCGAAAGAATTGCTGCCAGTGCAAGTTAGCGATTGATTTGGCGCTGTTGGCCGCACCCACCGATGAGGTTTTATAAGCCGGACCTTGAGGCCAGCTCTGATTCACCGGTGCTTCGGGCCGGTGGTAGGCGGGGATCAAGCTGCAACCTTGCAGGCTAGCGCCAGCAGAATCGCAACAGTAAGTGCTTTCAACTTCATGGTTCTTACCTGATTTTTTGAGAGCGTTGACTGGCAGCTTGTAAGCAAGGAGTTCGGACTGTACTGTAATACGATAGAATGCACCATAATGTGGAAGTTCTGCAGTGCTCGGTTTTTGCTTTGACGAGGAGCATGGAGGACTGAATGACATCCACCGGCGGTGGTCGCCCACAGGGTCAGGTAACAATTGGTATGGCGAGAAAAACGGTTGAAGAGTCAGAACAGACGTGTATCAAGTTGATGGAGGCGGGTATACGGATGTTTGCCGAGTACGGTTACGCCTATTCGACGCTTGATGACATCGCGAAATGCGCAGGTCTTAGTCGAGGTGCGGTTTACGGGCATTTCAAGGGGAAGAGGGAACTGCTGCTGTCGATCATGAACGCCTCGGTATTGCCGCTGGAGAGATTCTTCGTGCCAGCGGCTGATCCGGCGCAAGGTTTTGAGCATTTCGCTCGCGCATTGAATGACACGCTTAAGGTCCAACACCATCGAGACTTCTGCACCATCTTGTTGAAGGATGGCGAAATCGGCGCGTCGGAATGTCCGGTGGTGGCCCGTTGGCGTGTGGCGCGGAAAAACCTGCGAGCCCAGCTCACGCTGCTCTTGATTGCTATGGGGGAAGTTTCGACACAGCGTACGGCGGCTGAGTTGACGGCGCTGGCACATCTGATGGCCTTATCGATCACCGGTCTGGTTATTGAGTCGTTACACAGTCCCGAGCCCACCGAGACGCTGACGAGGCCGTTCGTGCATTCCATGCAGGAACTGGTGTGAATCGCCCCGGATTCGAGTGAAGATCCTTTATTGGGGGGCACGAACACTGACCTTAGCGAGCGATGCTGTATCGAAGGTGGGAGTAGACCTCCCGAAGTCCGCTTGCAGGAGCTGGCTTAAAACCGCCCGGTGCTGCTTCGTTCAAAAGGCGTGGTGATGAGCGACCGTGGAAAAGGCGTCAGGTACGTATTGAGCAGATGAGCGAAAGCAAACCGTCCGAAGACGCATCGTTAAGGGCTCAAGCGCTGTCAGAACTGAGGCTGGCAACTAGCCTTGGGAGCAAGTCTGGAGGACACCTGCCTACCGTCCAGATGGCAGGAGGTGCAGCGCGAAGCGTTAAACGTTTGAGTGGTGGCGAGATCAATGGCTCATATGTCGAGTCACGGCGAATCGATTGAGAAATCCATGGACCAGGAAAACAAGCGTCAGGGTCAGGATTACCGAGATCGACACAGAAGTGAGTCTATAAAAGATATCGAACATGATGTCATGCGAGGGCGTCAGGTATTGGCCAAACAGAATGGCCAATGTGGTAATGGCGCCAAAGCCTATTCCCGGCAGCCCTTTTTCCATGGAATGCCAACGGGCGCAGACCATCAAGGCCACCCAGAACATCACGAGAACCAGCGGTAAAATGTCATGATGATTGTAGAGTAACAACTGCATGATAAAGCCCACTGCGCATCCCATAAGCGTGCCTACTGCACGAATCCTCCCGGCGAAATGCGCGCCTTTCCAGTGCATGGGAAACAGAATCAGGATGCTTGCCACTTGTGCGGACAATGAATCTTTCAAGTCCAGGCATTGAAAGGCGACAAACGACGCGGTAGCGACCGTTGCGCCAAGCAGGGCTTCATGGCGCTGGCTGGGCAGGTCTTTTTCTATCGGTTGCCTGGGGCTGCGGGGAGCTGCATCTGGAAACAGGTAAAACATCAGGCCGGCGATCGCCGCAGAGAGCCAGATCGCTGCGCCATTGCACCAGAGCAGATCGATGACATCAGTTTGCGGATAGCTAGAAAAATGCAGCAGAATCGAGAGAAACACCGCGCTCAGAGCGCTGAAGAAAAACAGTGGCCCTTTCGCCATCAGCGCAAAGCGGTATAGAAACAACAGGAACACGATGGGCACCGCCAACACCGGTCGACCACCGAACAGCCCATAAAGCACTCCGACCTCCACGCTGACCACCACGCCCTGTGCCAGGAACTGGCGGACCAGATGGGCATTTAAGGTCGGAACCAGGCCAAGGACCAACATCGGATAGACGCAAAAAAAAGCGCCATACTCCAGATTTAAAACCTTGCAAATCAACAGCCCCAGCGTACCACCGCCGGCAATGCGCAGGCATTGACGCAGGTCGTTTTCGCTCAGCCGATGGGGGCCGCCAGTCTCAGTAGACATAATGGATGATGCTGACGAGGCGGATTTGCAGCGCACCCATCAAGCGCGCCACAACATTGTCGCTGGAAAAGAGCTGCACGGTTGCCTTCGCTCCAGAGGGTAACGAGGGCGGAAGTTCGGTATTGAACACCAGGTGGATGCGTTGGCGCTGCGCATCCCTTACCCATCGATCCGATTGCAGGGGGGGCGGCCAGATCGCCGTTTGCGTCGATCTGACCTTCTTTCACCCCCGACTCCAGGCTGCTGACTTTTGCAGCAAAAATGTCCCCTGGCCGGGCATCGAACACCACTGAGGCGGTTGTGCCTGGCTTCGCATAGCGCAACGCCTTTTCTCTGAAGTCGGCAGTGACATCGGCATTGTCTTCCACTAATGCCATGACGGATGCACCGGCCTGGAAGTACGCCCCGGGACTGAGCTGCAGATTGCCAACCACGCCGGCACGTTCAGCCCGGACTTCGCTGTACTCCAGTTGCAGTCGGGCCTGTTCCAATGTGTTATGCGCCTGGCGGATGTGAACATTGTCGTCGCCGGGGCCACCTCTGCGCGCCTTGATTTCATCGATGGTGCTGGACGCGGCCCGTACTTGCGCTTGGGCAATAATCAGGTTGGCGTTGATCTGATCCCGCAGTTGCGTAGAGACGAAGTTTTTGTCATGCAAGGTTCGAATGCGACCCGCCTGAGCCGCTAACTCCTGAACTTTAGCCTTTGCTGCTGACAAGTCGGCCTGCGCTGCGCCGAGATTTGCATCACGCTCCGAGTAATCCTGTCGGGCGCGCTCGATCATCAACTGCGCTTCCTTGACCTTCAAAGCAAAAGGGCGGGGATCGAGGCGGAACAGCAACTGCCCAGCCTCGACATGCTGATTATTGACCACTGTCACTTCTATCACTTGGCCCGACACGCGAGGCGCGATACGCACAACGGAACGAGTTAATTGCGCCTGGGGTGTGAGCGGCATATAGAGGTCTGCTGCCAGGAAATAGACAAACAGGCCGGTCAAAATCAAAATGGCAAAACGGACGTGTCGGGCAAATCGTTGGTCAGGGGTCATGGCAACTTGCATAAAGCGTTCATGTGCGATCCGTTGGATGATGATCTATCCATGACTGTTTAATCGTCGTCTTGAACTCGATGCGCCCAGAGGCCACGAGACAATCAGTGGGATGAAATGAAAAGGGTGGGTGGGACTTGAGGACAGATTTTACCCAGTGCAGGAGAAACAGGACCATTTGAAATGTTGATAGTCCCAATTCATGCGGGGAATAGTCTGCATCGCGTGCAAGCTTCTATTTTGGCGATCACCGTATTGCAGTGGCGAAAAGAGTGCGTTAGTTGATTCTTGCGCTGGCGAAGTTTTTTGTTGCTGCCATTTGTCATTAAATTCGCCTGATATTAGTGTCCGGCGATTATAGATACTTCCAGAACTGGATTTCTTTATTGCTATTCGGGAGTGGGTATTTGGTGCAGCACAACTGCACTGCGCTTATCTGTTCGTCTGCAACACATCATCTCAGCCCGGTTTTTTTCCAGCACCAGGCCAGCGGTACCATCGGGGCTGCGCCAGCGCGGCCACGCGCGCTTTTCGGGAGTAGGGTGGCAAAACCAATCAGCTTGCTGCGTCGTATCAGATACAACGCATCAGTCTTCAAGTTCGTTCATTACAGCAGCCATTCAATCGGCAGAATCGAAAGCAATGAAACGGTCGCGCGCTGAAACAAGGTGACACCCGGTTCACTGTCATGGCGCACCTGTATGCCGTCACGTAATTCTAGCCAATACAACTGATCGTTATCAGACAGATGCACTTCATACGCTCGTTCAGGGATTTTTGCAGTGAACGCCTCGTCGATTTCCCCGGCCATTTTCGGGCTGTCAATGACAAACCCAAGTTCAGTGTTAAGGTGCGCCGAGCGAGGGTCAAAGTTAAAGGAACCGACGAATATACGAGACTGGTCTACACCGAAGGTCTTGGCATGCAGGCTTGAACCAGAACTGCCAAACGGTCCCGCGCTCTCGTTGCGCTTCCCTTCAGGGGCGGTACGGCGCATCTCATAAAGAACCACGCCAGCCTTGAGCAAGTCTTTGCGCCGCTTGGCGTAGCCTGCGTGAACCGCAGCCACGTCAGTGGCCTCCAGTGCGTTAGTCAGTACTCGCAGGCGAACGCCGCTATTGGCAATCTTGGTAAATGCATCGACTCCCGCTGTGGTGGGGACGAAATAGGGCGAGACCAAGTCCAGGTTATGAGCCGGTTTCCCGAGGATGTCGCCCAACTGAGTCATGAGTAGTCCGGAGGATGTCACTTCGCCGAGACCTTTAGCAGGGTCATCACTGACCATGCGCGTGTGCGCCCATTCAAAGGTAAGTTTGTTCTGGAGTAAGCGAGTCATAAAATTCGATTTGCGGATGGCGCTGATGTATCGCGTTGCGGCTGGGGAGCGTTCAAGGCTGGCGGCAGCAGCGGTTATTTCAGTAAGGCGAGAGGGCCCTACGGACGGCAAGATACGGTCTGCCGGATAGGCGCTGTCACTTGCCCAATACTTATCAAAGTCGTTGGAAACGCTGTTGACGATCGGCCCGATGGCAAAGACATCCAAATCGGCGAACAGCACGCCTTCACTCGCCCCGAAGTATTCATCACCCACATTACGCCCACCGACAATGGTGGCTTGATTGTCGGCAGTGAGCGATTTGTTATGCATCCGCCGATTGGCGCGACTGAAATCCGTCAAGTAACCCAATGCTTTGGGCGAGCGAACAATAAAGGGATTGAACAATCGAACTTCGATGTTAGGGTCGGTATCCAGGGCCGCGAGTTCGGTATCCAGGCCGGCTGTGCCGTTATCATCGAGTAATAGACGGACCTTTACGCCTCGGCTCGCTGCTTCGCGCAAAGCATCTAAAAGCAGTGTTCCGGTGATGTCGCCATGCCAGATGTAATATTGAACATCCAGGGTTTTTTCGGCCGTGCGGGCCAGTAGAATCCGTGCGGCGAAGGCGTCGTAAGGGTCAGCCAAAGCGACAATGCCGCTTTGGCTTTTATCCGCCTCGACGCCGATCTGTTGGTCGATAGCGCGGCCCAGTGTGGTGGACTTTGCCTGAGTCTGCGGGAGTGTCGTAGAGATCGTCCGGCCTTCAAGCGAGGGCAAAGTGCAGCCGCTCAGTAAGCTGATGCCAAGGATCAGTGTGCACAGTTGATGAGCTGGAATCATGAATTACTCGACGTGGGCCATTGATGCATAACATTGTTCAGCGGGTCGCCATCGTTTTTATAGGTGGTCTTTGAATGACGACTCGACGACGCTTGATCGATCATTTTTCGTGTTTCCCCGGTGTCGTTACTGCACAGTGACTAGCGCCATACTCCGCACTAGGCACCATCAGGCGCTCACGCGGATCGGCAATTTGAATGTTTAGCTCACGGAACCTTTCCAATATGCGGCGATTGGTTTCGCGCTGTACGCCCCATCGCCCGTTGGACAAGCAACGAATCTGCCCCGTCAAGGTGAGCATGGGTCCATCAATCGCATCGACCCCCCAGACTTCCAGATCGGCCAGAATCAAAGGTCCAAACGTAGGGTCGGCACGTAGCTCGGCACCGATTTTCTTAAGTTCATTGCTGGCTAGATTTACGTCCGTTTCATAGCCGATGTTGACGCGTACTGCGGCGTTGCCGATACCTCGGTTGGTATTGTTAACCGTAGAGACGGAGCTGAACGGAATGATATGCAGCGAGCCATCTCCAGCGCGTAGGCGAACTGTACGAATGGACAAATTTTCCACCGTGCCGCTAACACCCGCGACGGTAACGCCGTCGCCCACCTGCATGGCGTTCTCCATGAGCAGGAAAATACCGGTGATGAAATCCTGAACCAATTTTTGTGAGCCAAAGCCCAGCGCAACCCCGATGATGCTAGCACCCGCTAACAGCGGGGTGGTGTTGATGCCAATCTGAGTCAAGGCCGTCAACCCCACCACTAGCGTCAGGACAACGAGCAAAATTGTTCGCATCATCGGCAGTAGTGTTTTTAGGCGGGCTGCACGTGTCAGGTCTCCATTTTCGGTCCACAGTGTGACGCGTCGCTGAACAGTGCTATCGATCAAGTACCAGACGATTACGGCGATCACTAACGCAGTGAAAATAGTCAGTGCCGCCGACGTCATGCTGCCGCCGATCGTGCCTGGGGCAAACCAGTCGATAGCGTTGATCCCTTGTGATTGCAATAACGCGACAACGGTCAGAACCATCACAACAAAGGAGATCAGCCGGCGAATCAATGGAAAATAACGCTCCCCCATGTTGCTACGCAGGTTTGAAGGTCTACTGTTATTTGAGGGGGCGACACCGTTATCTACGTGAAGCGCTTTCGCTACCAAGCCTTGGACAAAAACATCGACCAGACGTCCGACCATGATGATCGCAGCTGTGACTGCGATGAACTCCATTAGCCTTGGGAAACCATTCTCGATACCCAGCGCCCAGATAAACCAAAGCCCCATGACCAGCGATGCTGCAGGGATTACCCAGATCTTCGCCAACCAATTACGCAACGCTGCAAGCGAGCCAGTGGCTTCTGGCGCGGCGGCGATGCTGAGGCCAATTGGCTTGCGGAATCGGAAGATAATCATGACTGCAGCGAGATGAATGAGCAGCGAAACCAGTTTAACCATGGCTTGGCGACCCGCTTCGCCGGCCCCGAGCTGACCGGCAGCGGATGCCAGCGCAATCCCGAAGGCGGCGAATACGATGAAGCGGCGCAGCCAGGTATAAAGAGCGCGCGCCGAGAGTGGAGTGATCCGTAACAGGCGAACGCCACGACCGTACGGGGCAATCAACACACGTAACACCGCCATGCAAATGCTGGTAGTGACGTAAGCCTTGAAGAAACCCCGCACGACAGAGAGTGCGTGTGGATCAAGGGTGGGTAGCAAGTGGATGGCCAGCGCTGCGGCACAGAAAAAAGCCACCAACCCCAGCAGATCGAGCAATAGCGTGCCGAGCGCAAAAGGGAGCAAACGCAGTGTGCGCTCGGCCATATCGCGACGGGTAAAGGCTATCGCCTGGGCAGGATCCTCATGAGGGAGAGGTTCATGTCGTGCGGGTATTACTTCAGGATTGGTCGGCGAAGCCGGTGTCGTGGCAGACGTAATGTCTTCAGCATCCTGTACGACCAGCGTTTCGACACGCTCTACGCCGTCGCGAACTGTTTGGACCAAGACTACGTTTTCTTGCTCGGGCGCTAACTCCGCCTGGGCTTGGGTCTCTGCAGCAGACGGCTGCGCGGCGGCGAAGTTCTCTTCAGCGCGCGTGCGCGTCGCAACCTCGTGCAGACGCGACGCCACATTACCGGCATATTCGGCTAGCGCGCGGCGGGGGTAGCGCAAACCCCGATTCACGAGCGCTTGTGCAGACACGCCAAGCACAAATACCGCGAGCAGACCGCACGCTGATTCAAACAGCAGTTGCCTCCAGGCATCGTCATAAAAACTGGCCTTTAACCACTGGGCGAGTTCCGCTGCTGAATGTTCGAACAGATGCAATTTCTCGCCCAGTCGAGTGATCCATTCGCCAAATTCATCCAGCGTGCGAGCAATCAAACCGTCCGCTTCAAGCGGTGCTGTGTCTGCCTCGGGATCAGGCGGCGGGGGAGCCTTGATGACGTCTTCGGCATTAACGGTTGCCGTCTCTGCGGGGCTTTCCTTGGTCGACTGTTTCTGGCTCGCAGGAAGGGCTTCCTGCGTTTGTTTATTGGTCTGTTCCTCAGGAATCACCCGCGCTTGCGCGGTCCATGGCGCACACACAGCCAAACTGAGCATCAGTGTTAAAAGAAGAGGCAAGCAACGTTTGATCATAATATGAGCCTGAGTGGCGGTGATTTTTTAAAGCATTAACGGGCTGTGCCAGCAAAATCGCTGCTAGCCCACAGGACCAAAGCTATTGAAAATTTCAGTGACGATAGGATCCACCGTCTGCAGCACATGGATTGACAGATAGAATTCGGCGAATCTTCGCTGCCCATATTGCGGGCAAAACGTGGAGCCATAGACGGACTTTTGTGCGGCTCCTATTGGGTAATCGACTCGAGATATTCAGGTAAGCGGGAGCCCACATAAAATCAGAAAGCGCGGAGGGATCAATCCATTTCGCGAATTAAATAGACGATGCAGTCTAGTATTGGTTCATTTCTTGTCGTCATCAGGCGCATCATCATGTCTGCCCGAGCTTTGCATCTGCTTACGTAATCTTCACGCACGCCAGGCTAGTCACCATCGTTGGATCTGATTGTTTCCAGATTAAACTAGACGGAAGGCTCTATTTTAGATACTTTGCTGCGGCAACTTTTCTCTCTGGATCCTGCATTCGAGGTCCTCAAATCTTTTTTCATGAGGTCTGCTCGAGCGAGAGGGCGGGGAGATGAACAATGATGTTTTAGTGCTTTCAGCTTCAACTTGTGGCAGGCCGCAGTCTCCCATCCAATTTTTGATCGCTCCTTTCTGGTGCCTCTTCGGATAGAAATAATACCTTGCAGCCGCTTGACCTAAATCCATCCTGCATCATTTGTGAACACTGCGATTCGCTTTACGAAGCCTGTCCGTTGCAGGCGGGACAATCCGCTTGTTGTTTGCGTTGCGGTGCGGTGCTCGATCGCAGCCACCGCTTGAGCATCGAACAGTTACTGGCCCTCACGGTGGCCGCAGCCATTATGTTTGTCTTCGCCAACGTCTTTCCGGTGATCAGCATCAGTCTGCAAGGCCTGACAAACGAAGTGACCCTATGGGGCTCGGTGGAGGCGCTGGCACAAGGTCGCATTACCTTGATCGCGCTGGTGATCGGTCTTTCAATTATCCTCGCACCAGCCCTGCAGATTGCATTGTTGTTCTGGGTACTTGTCCATGCAAATCGCGGCAAAATAGCCCCGGGCTTCAGAGCGTGTATGCGTGCTCTGGAACACTTGCGTCCTTGGAGCATGCTGGAAGTCTGCCTGCTGGGTATTCTGGTGGCGATTGTCAAACTGGCAGGCATGCTCGATGTGCACGTCGGCGTGGGGCTTTGGGCCATGGTGATGTTGATGGTGTTGATCCTGCTGATCGCCGGCAAGGATATTCGACGCTTGTGGGAAGAGCTTGGAGTGGGGCGTCCATGAGCAATATTCCCTACGCTCGGGACCGGAATATCTGGCTGTGCCATGTGTGCAGCAATGTCTGCGCGGGTGGAGTCCACCAGTGCCCTCGCTGCGAGTCGCCGGTGCATGTTCGCAAACCCAACAGCCTGGTTCGTACTTGGGCTTTTCTGATTGCAGGGCTGATTCTCTATATACCGGCCAACGTCCTGCCGGTCATGTTCACCACGATGCTCGGTAATGGCAGCGAAAGTACCATCATGAATGGGGTGATTGAGTTCGCCAAAGGTGGCTCGTGGGATATCGCAATCTTGATCTTCGTTGCCAGTGTGGTGGTGCCCTGCATCAAGTTCCTGGTGCTCACTTTGTTGTTGGTCACTTGTCAGCGCAGAAGCCAGTGGGCCCAGCGCGAGCGTGCGCGGCTGTATCGTTTTATCGAGCTGATCGGCTACTGGTCGATGCTCGACGTTTTAGTGGTCGCTCTGGTGGCCGCTCTGGTTCAGTTTCAAGGGCTCAGCACGATTGAGCCCCGACTGGGCATCCTTTTCTTTGGTTTGGTGGTGGTCATGACCATGTTCGCTGCCATGAGTTTTGATCCCCGGCTTATCTGGGATTTAGAGGTTGAAGATGTCCGATAATCCCCTTACTCCTTCACAATCGGTGAAGCCCGAGATCAAAGCCCGTAAGGCAAGAATTTCATTGGTGTGGCTAGTGCCCATCGTCGCTGCTTTGATCGGGCTGTCGATGGTCGTTCACGACCTTCTTAATGTTGGGCCAAAGGTAACCGTCAGCTTCCTCACCGCCGAAGGTTTGGAGGTCAACAAAACTCAGGTCAAGTACAAGAACGTGGTGATCGGCATGGTCACAGACATTGCGTTGAGCGAGGACCGCACCCATGTTCTGGCCACTATAGAATTGAACAAAACGGCGACGCTGTTTACCCACGCCGAGACCCAGTATTGGGTGGTTCGTCCGCGCATTGGCGCTCAAGGCGTTTCCGGCGTCGATACATTACTGTCGGGTGCGTTCATCAATGCTGACCCCGGAAAGTCGGAAAAAATCGAGAAGAACTTCACTGGCCTGGAAACCCCGCCTTCGGTCACCTTCGGTGAAAAGGGCAAGCGGTTCATGCTGCATACAGCGGATTTGGGTTCGTTGGACATAGGGTCACCGGTGTACTTTCGTCGGATTCGGGTCGGTCAAGTGGTGGCATACGAGTTGGCGAAAGACGGAAAAGGCGTCGACATCGAGATTTTTATCAACTCACCGAATGATCAATACGTGCTGACCGATTCGCGCTTCTGGAATGCCAGTGGCGTGGACGTGACCGTAGGGGCCGAAGGCCTGAAAGTCGCGACACAATCCCTGGCCTCGATCATCTCCGGAGGCATCGCTTTCCGTGAACCCGCATACAGTCCCGGCGCCAAGCCAGCCGAGGCCAATGCCAAGTTCAAGATTTTCGAAGACCAGACCACCGCATTGGCACCACCTGACGGCGAGCCGCGTTACATTCGTATGCGTTTCCAGCAGTCGCTCAGAGGCCTGGCGGTCAATGCGCCCATCGACTTCCTTGGGGTAAATATCGGCCGCGTCGTCTCGGTCGATCTGGAGTATGACCCCAAGACCCAGACGTTCCCTGGAGTCGTCGGTGCTGTCATCTATCCGCAGCGCTTGGGCGCAGCCCACGACATGTTGCAGGGATTGGCGGGCGAGGGCGACATCGAGGAGCAGAGCGCACGGGTCCTTGACGGATTGGTTCGTCACGGCCTTCGGGCTCAGGCTCGCACTGGCAATCTTCTGACCGGTCAACTGTATATCGCGATGGATTTTGATTCGAAGGCGCCCAAAGTGGCATTTGACGCGACCGCGCGTCCGTTGGAAATTCCGACTGTGCCAGGCAGCTTCGACAAATTGCAGGAGCAGTTGCAGGGCTTCGTCGATAAGCTGAGCAAACTGCCGATCGACGCGCTGGTGAGTAACCTTAACGGCAGTCTGAGCGAACTGCAAAAAACCATGAAAACGGTGAACGGCGAAGTGCTACCGCAAGTGCGCGGCACGTTGCAGCAAGCGCAAAAAACCTTGGGGACGGCAAACGACACCCTGTCGGATGATTCACCGGCGCGGCAGCAGCTTGGTCAAACCATGGATGAAGTTCAGCGCACGGCCCGCTCGGTTCGTGTACTCACCGATTTCCTGAGCCGCCACCCTGAATCGTTGATCCGTGGCCGCACCGGCGACGCAGCATCGGGTTCCTACAAAGGCTCGTCCTCATCCCGTGAAATTGACTTGGAGCCTGCGCAATGAACGTTCGCGCCCACATTGTTCTGCTTGCAGCAGCGCTGAGCCTAGGTGCCTGCTCTTCGCAATCGACGCATTACTACACGCTGATTGCACCCCAGGACGCAGCGTCGGCAGCCGTTGCACAACCGTTGTTTCAATTCAACATGCTGCCCGTGTCGATACCGGTGCAAGTTGATCAGCCGCAAGTCGTGTTGCGCGACGGCGACGGCAGCCTCGCCATTCTTGAGAGCGAACTCTGGGGCGGGCCTTTGGGTGATGAGTTTCATGATGCGTTGACCGGTCAGTTGGAGCGGCGCTTCGGTGTTCGGGATCTGGCGGGATTGCCCCGACAGAGCGATCAGCCTGTACTGTCAGTGCGCACTGACGTACGCCGGTTTGAATCAGTTTTGAATCAGTACGCGTTAATCGATGTGGTGTGGAACCTGAGTCTGAGCAGCCGCGACAACAAACGTCGGAACTTAACCTGCAGCAGCGTGATCCGAGAGCCGGCGGGTGCTGGAGTGAAGAACCTGGTGCTAGCCCATCAGCGTGCGGTTGCGAACTTGGCGGATGCCATTGCCAAAACGGCTGACGACTGGACGCGAGAGCCAGTTTCTCGGTGCTGGAGTGGCGCGCAGTAGCCGAGCAGGGCGGTCGACAGGTTGACCATCAGACAGGCGCTGTCAGCGAGACGCCTTCGGTGGGGGGGTAAGCCCGGGGACCCCTGGCTGTTGCCCAGGTTGGCGCGGATCAGTGCATTGCCTAACCCGCACTAGACGATTTAGTCTAGTGTTTGTTCGATTGTCGAGATATAAATGGCTCATAACGGACGATCGAATGCGTACTGCCTCCCCATGACCGACAAGAAAAAGCCCACCTCTTCCCGTTCTCCCCAGCAAACCCGCGGTCACGAACGAGTTGCTGCCATACTGGACGCTTGTGCCCGCTTGATTGTGATCGAAGGGGTTGCTCAGCTGACTATGCACGGTCTGGCCCGAGAGGGTGGTACATCGATTGGCTCGCTTTATCATTTCTTTCCTGACAAGCAGAGTGTTCTGGAGGCCTTGGGTGATCGCCACATAAAGGCGTTGGTGGTCATTATGCAAGAGATGATGGCCATTGATGAAAGTGTCTGGATCGAGGAGAGCGCAGGGGACGTCATCGCCCGACTGATCCTTCCTATCTTGCAATATATCGAGGAGCACCGGGATCTGGTTTCAATGATTTATCCGCTCGATGGAACCTATCGTTTGAGTAGCCCGGATTTGCGCCGGCGAATCGAAGACACCTACGCGCGGATGCTGGAATTACGCTTGCCGACTGCCACTGCTGATGCACGCCAGGTTTATGTCTTGGCATTGGTAGAGCTACCTATGGGCGCATTTCAGGTCGCACAAAAAAGTAGCGCCTTGTCCAGACGGCTATTGATTGAGGAGCTTCCGAGAGCCTTGATTGCTTACCTGGAGGCCTTGGAGCGAATACATGGGTTACCCAGTGGCCTGAGCGGTTAATCCATTAATTTATTTTTTATCACGCGCAGCTTCCCCTATGTACCGAGCTAATGATGGCCACATCCGTTTTATTCCACTTGAACGGCTTGGCTGAGTGCTCATAATTACGCCACGCATAAACATCCAGAGGTCAAGGAATGGCTCAAGCGACATTCGCGATTTCACATGCACTTCACCCCGACATCAAGCTCCTGGATGAACATGGTTGAACGCTTCTTCCGAGACATGACCGTTTTCTTACGTGATGGCAGCTTCAGTGCGACACGCGAATTGGCCAGTTCCATTACCACGTTTTTAGCGTTACACAATGCTCAGCCAAACCTTTACGTCTGGAATGCAAAAGGTGAAGACATCTTGCGCAAGATCCCGCGTGCACGAGAGGCGATGACATCACAGTCCAAAGAGAATGTTTTTTCTGAGACAGCACACTAGCAGCACCAGTAGCGCAGGAGAGAACGCGCCGACGCCGAGGCGATCCAGCAACAAGCCGTCGATGATGCCGCCACCTGCGATCACCATGTTCCAGGCCGTAAGCAGCATGGACTGCGCGACATCCGCAGCTTCCCCGGCTGTTTGGGCAATTGCAGTCTGGAACAGGGTCGCGGTACCACCGAAGGCAAGGCCCCAAACCCGATCGCCGTATAGACGGCGACAGGTTCATTGCTCATCACGCCCAGCACCAGTGCCGCGAATCCGAACAAGGCCGTGCTGGCAAGGGTCAGCGCACGCAGGTGACGGTCGATCAGTGCTCGAATGTCGCCCAGCAGCGGCGGTAAGCGGGGCAACGGAGACCTTGCGTTTGCTCATGCTGTCTCCTCCACAGCATGCCGTGTACCGATGATCATCTTGCGCCGATTCGCCACCAGCTCGGCGGCCTGCCTCACTGGGGCGTCCTCGGTGTGGAAACGAGAGCCATCGCCTCCTGCCCTCAATGCGACGACAATCGGCACGCTGACTCATTTCTACTTCGGCGCGGACGCCAATCCGGATGAACATCGGATACAAGCTATTGGAGCTTCGCAGTTAGCGCACGAATGTTCCCGCACGCACCAGCCGGTCGGAGGCGCTGCCGATCCAGACTGTGTACGTGCCCGACGGAATCACGAAGGCCTTGCGCGACACGTCCCACACGCTCAAGGGATGGTTGCTCGCGGCCGGGTCGATATCGATGGTGACCCGCTCGCGGCCGCCCACCGCAAGCGGCACCTTGTGGAAGCCGACAAGCCGCTTCGGCGGCTGCGGCAGCCCGGCACCTGAAGGCACCGACAGGTAGACCTGCACCACTTCGGCGCCGGCGCGGGCGCCGGTGTTGCGCACGGTGGTTTCGACGCGATAGACGTCACCCTCGCTGGCGGGCAGCTGCAGCCGCGGTTCGGCGAGCTCGAAGCGCGTGTACGACAGGCCGTGACCGAAGGCAAACGCGGGCCGCGTGTTGGTGGCGTCGTACCAGCGGTAGCCGATCTGCAGTTGCTCGCTGTACTCGACCTGGGGAATGCCCTGCGTATCCATGATGCCCGGGTACTGGCTGGCCGAGACGGTTTCCATGAAGCCCTGACCTTTGATCGGGAACGTCACCGGCAGCTTGCCCTCAGGGTTGTGCACGCCCAGCAGCAGGTCGGCGACGATGTGGCCGTCTTCCTGGCCGGGGAACCAGGTCTCTAGCATCGCGGGGCCGCGGTCACCGAGCCAGCGCGCGGGGATCGGCACGCCGGCGTTGTCCTTTAGCACCAGCGCGGTCTTGGCATGCGTCGCGCGCGCGGTGGTGGATTCGACGGCCAGCAACCGGTCGATCATCGCGATGGTCTGGCTGTTGCCGCCGGGATTGTCACCACCGACGACGGAGATCGCCTTGGGCGCTGGCGCGTACCAGTCAAGGGAGTCGCCGCGGGTGACGAGCTTCGTGCCCCTCTCGTCGCTGAAGGTGGCGCGGTCCGCGCCTTCTTCGGCCACGGTGCCGGCCATCACTACGACGGCGGCGGCGCTGGCCGCGGCCTCAAGCACCTGGTCGAAATCCACCGGTGCGCCGTCGATCGTCGCCGCCGCATTGGCGTCATCCACTAGCGCTAGCTGCACGGTGACGGCCTTGTTGCCGACGTCTGCGAAGACATTGCGCAGGCCTTTGGCGGGGGCCACGGTATAGAAGGGTACGACGTCCGAGCTGCCGCCGCCGTCACCCATCACCTTGTCCACCATCGACCCGCCCGCGACCGCCTGCTGGGCGTAGATCTGACTTGACTTGCCGACCAGCAGCACCCGCCGCGCGTCGCGCGGCAGCGGCAGGGCACCGTTGTTCTGCAGCAGCACCGCGGTCTGTACGCCGATCTCGCGCGCCAGCCGGCCGCCGCCTTCGACATCGAGCGCCTGCTGCACGATCGGCTTGTCGAAGATGCCGAACTTGAACATCTGCACGTAACGGCGGCGCAGCGCGGTGTCGATGTCGCCCATGGCGAGCTCACCGGCATCGAGTGCCTTACGCAGGTTTTCCTCGCTGTAGAACTGCGGCAGGGGCATCTCATGGTCGAGGCCGGCACGCATGGCTTTCGCGGTGCTCTTGGCGGCGAAGAAGTCCGACTGCACGTAGCCCTGGAAGCCCCACTGCTTGCGCAGGACCTCGGTGAGCATCTCCTCGTTCTCACAGGCGAACGCACCGTTGAGCGCGTTATAGGAACACATCACCGCGCCGGTTTCACCATCCTTGACGGCCATCTCGAACGGCAGCAAGTACAGCTCGTGCAGCACCTGCGGGTCGATGCGCTCGCTCACCGACATGCGGTTCACTTCCTGCTCGTTGCCCACGTAGTGTTTGGCCACGGCGATCAGACCCTTGCCCTGCACGGCGCGCGTCTCGGCCACGGAGATCACGCCGGCCAGGTAGGGATCCTCACCCTTGTACTCGAAATTGCGGCCGGCCAGAGGCAGGCGCGCGAGGTTCATCCCCGGCGCCTCGAACACGTGCAGCGCCAGGCGGCTGCCTTCCTCGCCGATCAGCTCGCCGAAGGCGGTGGCCACGTCGGGGTCGAACGACGCGGCGACGGCGATGGCGGACGGCACAGCCGTGGCCTTGGCGGACGACGCGTGAAAGTAGGCGGCACTGTCGGCGTACAGGCCGTTGACATACCCCATGTTGGGCGGGGTGTCGAGTCCGACGCAGTCGTTCTGGCCAATACCGACTGGGCCGTTGGTGACACGCAAGGTGGGAATGCGCAGCGCAGGGATGCCGGTCGTGTGACGCGCACCTTTGCAATGCGGCAGTTCGGGCACGATTTCGGGTAGCGCACCGGTCAGTTGCTGCGCCTTTTGCTCGAAGCTCATCGCTGCGAGTAGAAGATCGGACCGGCGTTCAGGTGCCAACGCCGTGTCCATCCATGGCGTAGCGGTTGTGTCGTCAGCGGGGACGCCGGACGCGCAGCCAGCCAGGGCGATCGCTGCGGTGAGCAGGGGAATCGTGGGGGCGAGATTGCGCCACTGCGGGAAGAACTGCATGAAAGACTCCGTTTGAGGAACTGCGGTTGATTCACTATAACTTTTCGACCGCACGGGCGGTGATGAGCGAGGGTGTAGGTTGGTACCGTCCGCACGCTTACCGTGGCGCATAGCATGGCTGAATTGCTCCAGTGTGTAGTTGCCGATGCCCTGCGTTTTCGATGGTGTGATGTTGGTCGAATAAATCGCGCCCAACGGGCTAGCAATGACCAGGTCACCAGCTGTGGCTAGGTAACGGCCACGCTCGACATCCGACGAGGTGTTGGTTGTAGCGGGGACTGCACCGCCAGCCGCAATCCCATAGCCTTCAGGATGGCCGACAGGTTGCTGAGTGCAGAATTCCCTTTCGACGAGAGCGTGCGATAAAGCTATGTCGGATTAAAGTGGGCATGCTCGGCTACCGTTTGCACCCCGCCATAGGTGTGCGCCATTGGCACAGCACGATCAGAAACTCGGCTTGATCGCATTGTCATAAGGTCTATTTTTCATCATCAGTCCTCCGTTACCAGTCCTGCCAATATCCCGCCGCCAGAGCGATGTCCGCTCCTGCGTGCGCTTGTCGCCGCCGCACAGCAGCAACACCACACGGTGCCCCGACAAGGCGTTGTTACATCCGGTAACCCGGCCCGATGTCGATGTCGAGGCGCAGTCCCATACGCAATCGCGACAGAACCTGGGGTCACCCCACCGACACCTTGGCCGGGGTGTCGCGCAATTGCTGTAGCCAATCCAGGTACAGATCCCGATGGTCGCTAACCATCAGGTTTAGTCGAAACCAGGTCGATTATTTATCGGATATCGCTGTTGAGGCGCCTGATAACGTCAAATAAAACCCGGTGTTGAAACCAGACGGACGAGCCCGTTGTCTGGGGCTCGTCACTTTCAACGTTTAGTTTTTGACTAAATGACTCTCAGGAACGGGCTGCTCCCAGCCACCGCCCAAGGCTTTATACAACTGCACTTGGCTATCGAGTTGCAACAGTCGATCGCTGAGCAGTTTTTGCCGCGAGGACAACAACTGACGCTGCGCATCTAGCAGTGTCAGGTAGTTGTCCACCCCTTCGTCATAACGCTGCTGCGCCATGTCGAAGTATTCCTGGGTGGCTTGCACCAGGTCGCTCTGGGCTTGCAGCTGTTCGCTGTAAGTACCTTTTGCGGCCAGGCCATCGGCGACTTCCTGGAAGGCGGTCTGAATGCTTTTCTCGTACTGAGCTACACCGATGTCCTTCTGGATAGTGGCGTAATCCAGATTGGCCCGCAGACGTCCGCCGTTGAAGATCGGGACGTTGATCTGCGGGACAAAGCTCCAACTACCTTGGCCACCGTTGAGTAAATCACCTAACTGGCTGCTCGCCGAACCTGCAGTTGCGGTCAGGCTGATACTCGGGAAGAACGCAGCCCGTGCGGCCCCAATGTTGGCATTGGCCGCCAACAAGCGATGCTCGGCTTCCTGAATATCCGGACGCTTTTGCAGCAGGTCAGAAGGCAGGCCAGCGGGAATATCCCTCAACAAGTCCGTATTAAGCGCCAAGCCATTGACCTGATCGATCGGAATATTCGCGCCCAGCAGCAGCTGCAAGGCGTTGGCATCCTGAGCGACCTGGCGGGTGTAGAGGATCTTCTGCGCACGCGCACTATCGACCAGGGTTCGCGCCTGACGCACATCCAGCGCCGAAGAGGTTCCCTCGCGCTGGGACGATTCAATCATCCTCAGGCTCTTGGTGTAACTGTCCAGCGTATTCGCCGTGACCTTAAGCAGCGCCTGATCGGTCTGCCAGGTCAGATAGGCGCTGGCCACATCAGCAATCAAACCGATACGGATGCTGTTTTGTGCCTGCTCTGTGGCCAAGTAGGTTTCCAGCGCCGCGCTGGTCAAACTGCGCACACGTCCGAAAACATCCAGTTCATAAGAGCTGATGCCGACATCCAGACCATACTGGCTCTGGATTCCGGACTTGCCAGTAGTCGCTAAATCGGCCGGCAGCCGCTGGCGGCTACCACTGGCATTCGAATCAATACTGGGAAACAACTCCGAGCGCTGGATGCGGTACTGCGCCCGGTAGGCTTGCACGTTCAAAGCGGCCACCCGTAGATCGCGGTTATTTTCCAGGGCCAGGCCAATCAACTGCTGCATTTTGGGATTACGGAAGAAGTCCTTCCAAAGCAGCGATGTCGCCGCGACATCTGTTTCTGTGCGATACGCAGGGCCTTGCGGCCAGGTGCTGTCAATCGGCGCCTGGGGCTGGCTGAACTCTGGGATCAGCGAACAGCCTTGCAGCCCCAGAGCCAAGGCTACGGCTAGCGCGAGGTGGTTACGCTTCATGCTTCTTCTCCTGCCTGCACGGGGGCAGCTTTTACTTTCTTGGTGAACAAACTCGTCACCACCACATAGAACAATGGCACGAAGAAGATCGCCAGGAAGGTCGCGGCCAAGGTGCCGCCGACTACCCCAGTACCAATGGAGTGCTGGCTACCACTGCTAGGACCGACAGCCATTGCCAGAGGTAGAACACCCATGACAAACGCGATGGAGGTCATGATGATCGGACGCAGGCGCAAACGGGCTGCTTCGGCAGCGGCCTGGACCAATGTTCGGCCTTGATGTTGATACAGATCCTTGGCGAACTCGACGATGAGAATGGCGTTTTTCGCCGCCAGGCCCATGGTGGTCAACATCCCCACCTGGAAAAATACGTCGTTGGAAAGCCCTCGCAACAACGTCGCGATAACCGCACCCAAGATCCCCAGCGGAACGACCAGCATGACAGCGACCGGAATGGACCAACTTTCATACAGCGCAGCCAGACACAGGAAGACCATCATCAGCGACAGGATGTACAGTGCAGCCCCTTGCGAGCCTGCTTGTTTTTCCTCGTAGGACAAGCCAGTCACAGCCATACCGATACCGCTGGGCAGTTGTGCCGTAATGCGCTCTACTGCGGCCATGGCATCGCCCGTGCTGTAACCAGGAGCAGGTGTACCCAATAGCTCAATGGCGGGGATGCCGTTGTAGCGCTCCAGTTTGGGTGAGCCGAAGACCCACTTGCCTGTGGCAAAAGCCGAGAACGGCACCATGTCGCCAGTAGCATTACGCACATACCATTTATCAAAATCTTCAGGCGAGATCCGTGAATCCTGATTGCCCTGCACGTACACTTTCTTGACCCGCCCTTGGTCAATGAAGTCATTAATATAAGCCGAGCCCCACGCCACCGACATGGTCTGATTGATGTCGGCGATGGACACCCGCAAGGCACGCGCCTTCTCATCATTGATGCTGACCTGGTATTGCGCTTCGTCATTCAAGCCGTTGGGGCGTGTCAGCGCTAACACCGGTTCTTTGGCTGCCAGCTCCAAGAACTGATCGCGTGCCGCCACCAAACCATCATGGCCAACACCTGCGGTATCCTGAAGGAAAATATCGAAACCGGTGGCATTACCCATTTCCAGAATGGCCGGCGGTACAATCGCGATGACGTTCGCATCCTTGATCGTGGCGAATTTGGCGTTAAGCCGCTCGGCTACTTTAAACACCGCGCTCTGCGCCGACTCACGGTCTTCAAAGGATTTGAACATGACGAAAGCCATCGCGGAGTTCTGGCCGCGCCCCGCAAAGTTGAAACCGTTAACCGTAAAGGTTATGGAGACGCTGTCACTTTCCCCCTCGAGGATAAAGTCCCGTACTTGTGTCAGTACCCCCTCGGTGCGCTCAGCACTGGCATTTTGTGGCAGCTGCACCTGTACAACCATTACGCCCTGATCTTCGTCCGGCAGAAACGCCGTCGGAATCCGCACAAACAGCACCGCAACGACAGCGATTAGAGCCAGATAGATAAACATAAAGCGCCAACGACGGGCCAGTATGCCTTTTACGCCACGCTCATAACTCAGAGTACTTTTGTCAAAACTGCGGTTGAACCAGCCAAAGAAGCCCTTTTTCTCATGCTGACCAGGTTTGTGCGGCTTGAGCATCGTGGCGCACAGGGCCGGTGTGAAGACAAGAGCAATTAACACCGAGAAGCTCATGGCCGAAATGATGGTAATCGCGAACTGTCGGTAAATGACCCCCGCCGACCCGCTGAAAAACACCATCGGTAGAAAAACCGCGGAAATTACCAGGCCAATACCCACCAGCGCACCAGAGATCTGGTCCATTGACTTACGTGTCGCTTCCTTGGGGGACAAACCCTCCTCGACCATGAGCCGCTCGACGTTCTCCACCACTACAATGGCATCGTCCACCAGCAAGCCGATGGCCAGCACCATCGCGAACATGGTCATCACGTTGATGGTAAAACCACAAGCGAAGAGCACACCAAACGTCGCCAGTAGAACCACTGGCACAGCCATTGTCGGAATCAGCGTTGCCCGAAAATTCTGCAGAAACAGGAACATCACCAGGAACACTAGAACGATCGCTTCAATTAGCGTATGCGCAACTGATTCGATCGAGGCCGCTACCACTGGTGAGGTGTCATACGGAAAATAGACCTCGACTCCTTCCGGCAGGTAAGGCTTGAGTGCTTCAACCGTCTCCTTTACCTGGGCGACTGTATCGAGCAGGTTGGCCCCGGTCGCCAGGCGTAGAGCCAAGCCCGCCGCTGGTTTGCCGTTGATCTCGCTGGAGATCGAAAAATTTTCGCTGCCGATGGAAACCTCGGCAACATCCATGAGCCGAACCTGCGAGCCGTCCGGGTTCACTTTGATGAGAATGTCATTGAACTCTTCGACGCTGCGCATCCGCGTCTTGCCGATGACCGTGGCATTGAGCTGAACCCCTTTACGCGTCGGTAATCCGCCAAGCATACCCGACGATACCTGGACGTTTTCTGCCGAGACAGCGTCCATGACATCTTGTGGTACCAACTGGTAGCTGTTCAGTTTGCCAGGATCAAGCCAGATCCGCATGGCGTTTTGTGCCCCCAGCACCATGAAGTCGCCAACACCTTTAACCCGGGATATGGGGTCCTGCATTTGGGAAACGATCAGGTTGCCCATGTCAAAGTTGGACATGCGGCCATCAGTGGACACCAGCGCCATGATCAACATGAAGTTGATCTGATATTTCACGACGCGAATACCCTGGCGCTGAACTTCTTGCGGCAGCATAGGCGTCGCCAACTGCAGCTTATTCTGCACCTGGACCTGAGCAATATCCGGGTCTGTGCCCTGATCAAACGTCACGATGATCTGCATGCTGCCGTCGGTATTGCTGTTTGACGAAATGTAACGCAGGCCATCCAAACCATTGAGTTGTTGCTCAATCACCTGCACCACCGTGTCTTGCACCGTCTGTGCAGAGGCTCCCGGGTAGGTCACGCTGATTTGTACCGCGGGCGGCGCAATGTTGGGATACTGGTTAATTGGCAGCGCAAAAATGGCTAACGCACCACCGAGCATAATTACCAAGGCAATCACCCAGGCAAAAATGGGTCGATCAATAAAAAAATGAGACATGGCAACTAAGTTCCTTAAAGGGCAGCGGCACTGAAATCAGTCACCAAATCAACATTGCTTGCTTCAGTCGGCTTTACCTGAGCCCCTGGCTTCAAGCGCTGCAAACCCTCCGTGACGACCTTGTCTCCAGCCTCAATACCTTTACCGACCAGCCAAGCGTTACCCACGGTCCGCAGTGTTTGTAGGTCGCGAAGTTCGACCGTGTTATCCGGCTTCAGCACCCAAGCCGTGGCGACACCTCGGCTATCGCGAATGATGGCTTGCTGCGGCACCAACTTGGCCCCTTCTTTCACACCTTCCTTGAGTTCCGCATGAACGAACATGCCCGGAAGCAGTTTGTGATCCGGGTTGGGGAACACCGCTCGCAAGGTCACTGAGCCGGTACCTTCGTCGACGCTGACCTCGGAGAATTTCAGCACTCCCGGTAGGGAATAAGCGCTGCCATCGTCGAGACTCAAATTGACTTGAGCCTGATTCTCGCCGGCACTTTGCAGTCCGCCTGATGCCAAGGCGCGCTGCAGCCCCAAAATCCGGGTGATCGGCTGGGTCACGTCGACAAAAATCGGATCAAGTTGGGTGACGGTGGCCAACTCCGTGGCCTGCCCATTTGTGACCAGCGCACCTTCAGTAACGGCGGAGCGGCCGATCCGGCCGGACACCGGCGCCAGCACACGGGTATACCGCACGTTGATCTCAGCCATCTGAACCTCAGCCTGCGCCTGCTTCCATGTCGCATAGGCGTCGTCGTATTGCTGACGGCTGACCGCGTTGGTCTTGAGCAGTCGCTCGTAACGTTGAGCCAGTTTCTCGGCGGTCCCGAGATTGGCCCTGGCCTTGGCCAGTTCAGCTTGATAGGAAGCAGGATCTATCTGATAAAGCTGCTGACCCTGCTTGACCTCTGCCCCCTCTTCAAACAGCCGTTTTTGCACGATTCCACTGACTTGCGGCCGTACTTGCGCAACTCGAAAAGCAGATGTACGACCCGGAAGATCGGAGGTCAAGGTCAAGGCTTCAGCCTTGACCGTGTAAACGCCGACGTCGACTGCAGGGTTTTCAACCGCTAGTGGTTGAGATTTACCGCATCCCGCCAACAAGACAGCAGTGAAGGGAAGGATATGTAAGGCACGCAAAGGCCATGAGCTGTTCACCGGAGATCTCCTAAAAGCAGATAAAGCATGATCTGATGTATCACAATTAAATTCAGTGTACCATGATGCAGTCCGATCGCGGCAAGCGCTTTTTCCGGCTCACTTATTCGTTAGAGTTCTTGATTCGATTAGAATCGGTCACCTGTTCCCCCGCAGTGCTGGGTGACAGATACGTTCAACATCTCGATGCGGTGAGCTGTTTAATTGAAGAACACCGCGAGCAAGACGATAGAGAGAGAAATAATGAGCAGGGATTCAACCTTGGAAAATAAACACAACGGCATTCTGGTGATCGCCAAGGCTGCGGCAGTGATGCGGGCGCTAGGTGACAATCCAAAAGGACTTAGTCTTGCGGCGATAGCCCATATTGTTGAATTACCCCGCTCTACCGTTCAGAGGATCATCGCTGCGCTGGAAGTCGAGTATCTGGTCGAGTCTCTGGGTGCGCGAGGAGGCTTTCGCTTAGGACCTGCGCTTGGGCAACTTATCAATAAAACGCAGTCGGACATCATCTCGGTGGTCCGTCCCTTTATCTGCGAACTTTCGCTGCTTGTGGGGGAGTCGGTCACCCTGGCGTCATTGATAGGTGACAAAATCTATGTCGTCGAACGGATTGTTTCCGAACGGGAACTACGAATCGTCTTTCCAATCGGTATCCAACCGCCGTCGTATGCGACCTCAAGTGGCAAGGTGCTTCTCGCCGGCCTTAACTCTGAAGCCGTTATAGCGCTGCTTCCCGAGTCACTGCCCAAACTGACACCCATGACCCTGGATAAAACCGCATTGCTTACGCAATTGGACGAAATTCGCGTTCGCAGTGTTGCTCAAGATCAAGAGGAGTACATCGAAGGCATCTGTTCAGTGGCTGTATCGATCAATACGTATCTGGGTAACTATGCAATTGCCGTCGTTGCTCCGGCTTCTCGCACCGCTGCGCGAGCCGAGCAATTTGAAGCGGCCCTTGTGGAATGTAAGCAAAAAATAGAACGAATGATCGGTTCTTCTCTCTTGCCGAAAAGGGAGAACTTAAATGGCTAGAAAAACCGCCGAGGAGGCAGAGCGTACACGTCAGAAAATTTTGGCGTCGGGCGCGCAAGTATTCGCAGTAAGCGGCTTTTCTTGCGCGACGTTAGAGATCATTGCGAAACAGGCTGGGCTGTCGCGAGGCGCTGTATATTGGCACTTCAAGGGCAAGGAAGAGTTGCTGCTGGCCGTATTGCAAGACATTACGCTACCTGTAGAACGTTTTTTTTCTGCCGGGATGAACCTGCAGCGCAATATTCAGCGTTTGTTCGTCGCCATCGAACAAACCTTAATAAAGGTTGAGTCACGTCTACTCTGCGAAATCCTGTTGAAAAGAAGTGAGAACATCGCAGGTGAAGCACCTATCACCGAAAGGCTGCATAAGGTCCAAGGAAATTTCACTTCTCAGATGCAATGTATGCTGGAAAGCGCGATAGCCAAAGGTGAAGTGGACCCGTTACTGGATATCAACGTCACCTGCCGGCTGTTTCAGATGTGTTTAAGCGGTCTTTTCTTTGAGTGTGTACAGGGTGCCCTCGACATTCCGCGTCACATCAAGATGACACTCAATATGATCAGCGATGTCCTTTTCAAGCCACCACCGCGCCTTCTCAGCATTTCGAGCGGACGCACGGGATCACTCTTTGAATAACCCATAGTTTCGTAGACTGTTGGCGCTGCTCGATGAACTGCGCCAGATACGTCAGCAAGGAATTGCCTTCGAACACGAAGAACATCACAAGGGGATCAGCTCAATCACAATAGGTGTCGGACCACCCAGGGCTTTTATTACATAAACGTGGTCGGCCTGTGGCCCATTGTGGCGAGTTCGCGATCAGCGGCAACATAGAACAGATCGACGCGGAGTTGAATGCTGCGGTCGGGCACTTTCGCACATAAATATTAACGGTTTAAGACGAAAAATTTTCGTCGTTGGGTATGAGTCGTCGCGAGAAGGTTGTCCCCGCTCTCGTCACGTTACCCAGACGCAAAGCATCGCCGAAAGCCTGCTGGGTAGGTGGGCGCGATAGTACTAGCAACAAGGTGACGATATATTCCTGAGCATTGGCTTGTAGTGTGGTGAGAGTGCCGAGCCTCGCGCCTACGCCAGCAATTGGCTCACATCACCATGGAGTGCTATGAACAAAAAAGCGATCGCCATCTTCTCCTGGCCTTCGAAGTTAGGTTTCGCGCCATCAAGGCATTTGCCGGATGCGACCCCATTGCGCCGAGGTGCTGACTGCTAGCAGCCTGTCGGACTCGAATTCATGAGCAGGGCATCAATAATGGGGCGAAGCAATTTGCCTCACTATTTAGGTATTTCCAGGCATTTTTGCCCCGGGCTTCCTGGGTGCGAGCGGATTTAGCCCATTTTTACCCGCATTGGACGGATTTGTGGCGCATAACGGCCATGCGTTTCAAATTCCAGGCCAGACAGACCAGGCGCCATTCCCCGCTCACCTTGTCCTTGCCCCGCAGCAGGAACTGACGGAAGCCCATGACCGATTTGATGATGCCGAACACCGGCTCCAGGGTCTGTTTGCGCAGGGCGTAGAGGCTGCGCCCCGGCTGAGTCTTGAGCTTGTGCGCCATGCGTTGCTGGGTCGTAGCATCGGCGTCGAGCGGCGGGGGTTCCGCAAAGCGCGCCCGCCAGCCGGGGTGGTGGTCTTCGCGCGCCACCACCAGGTAGGGTTCGATTGCGGCCGCTTCGCAGGCGGCGATGTTGCTTTCGCTGCTGTAGCCGCAGTCCCCGAGCAGCGCCTGCACCTGGCCCAATGATGCCGGCAGCGCCTTGAGCTCGGCCAGCATGGGGACAACTTGTTGCTTGTCGTTGTCTGTTTGAGTGAGGCCCTGCGCCACTATGAGTAGCGTGTCGGTATCCACCGCAGCCTGGGCGTTGTAGCACTGTTCGAAGCCGCCGCCGGCCACCCGCATGATGTTCGAGTCTTCGTCGGTGAGGTTGATTTGGTCGTGCGCCATAGGCCCTTCCACCGGTGCGTTGGGCGGCGTGCCGCCGGGCTTCTTACCAGTTTCTGCCGTACGCGTCGCACGCTGGGCGAGTTTTTCCTGGTAGATGGCCTGATCCTGCTCGAAGCGCACGCCTCGATCTTGGCCTTCGCCGCAGCCATGGCGACCAATCGATCTTGCCGGCGTTTTATCTCGTCCGGCAGGTCAACGCCATCGGGGAGTTCTGTCTGGTCGGAGCTTTCTGCCAGCGCCAGGAGCTCCTGCACTTAGGTCTTGAGTTGGCGTTCGAGTGCCTGGATATGGCCATAGGAAAGTGCACTGTGGCGTGAGGCATTGGCATGCAACTTGGTGCCGTCGAGGCTGGTGGTGCCGAGCTTGAGCAGCTTCATTTCCCCCGCCAGCTCCAGCACCTGGAGGAAGATGTCGACCAACTCGTCGAGGAAGCTGGCCAGGGTGTCGTGATCGGGGTGGCTGCCGGCTGCGAGGTAGCGAAAGGCGAGCGACTCGTAAGTGGCGCGCTCAATCTTGCGGCTGGAAAAGGTGCGGTGACATAGCCATAGACCAGTAGACTGAGCAGCACCTCGGGGTGATAGGCGGCGCTGCCGCGTCCGCCATAAACCCGGGTGAGCGTGCTCAGGTCGAGCCGTTCGATGGTTTCGAGAATGAAGCGGGCCAGGTGATCTTCTGGCAGCCAGTCATCCAGCGATGGCGGGAGCAGGTAGTCAGTCTTGCGGTCGATCGGGCGAAAGCGGTTCATACGGAGGCATCGGCTGGGCGGGGCCGCGATTATCCTGGAATACAGCGATTAAGTCCGACAGGCTGCTAGGCCTTCGATTTTTTGCGCCTTCAAGATGGTACCGACGATGCAGTAGATTGTCCCGTCCAGCGACTTCCCCGTGTGAGGCTCATCTCGCGACCCATCCACACAGCCCGTTCCAGCAGCGCAGGTGTGGCTTGATCGGTATCGGTACTACTGGGCTCGGCTCCACCAATTTTGAACTGCATCCGCTGCTGTTGCCAGCATGGTGGGATCGGATCAAGCCCACTCCGCCCGCGTGGCAAGCCCGAACAACTCGCGCAAACCACTGATACCCAGCTTGCGGTACAGGCGTTTGATGTAGGTAGCGGCGCTGATGGGGCGCACGCCCAGTCTCTCGGCAATATCATCAACAGCATAGCCGGTCATCATCAGGCGCAGTAGCTCTTGTTCACGCAAGGTCAGTTCAACGTGCTGCTGCCGGATCACCCGTTCTGTCAGCAACAGGGGTATCTCGTTGGCCTGCAGGTAAGCGTGGCAGTGCAGGCGCACTGCTTGAACCAGCAGGGGGCGATGGTTTCCAGGTAATTCATGTCCTGTTCGGAAAAATGTCCATGTTCACGACCACGGTAGAAGTTCACCGATAGCCAGCAGTTGCTTTCGCAGCGGGTAAGCAAGGCTACCCGCTCGCAAATCTGTGGCTGCTCGTAGCAGATGCGCCGGTACTCGGTATGGGCAATGTCGTCGATGGACTGGCGTTGCACTATGGTGCTCTCGCCGGCGCCCCACTTGCTCATGGCCTGCTGGTTGCCGTCGTGCTTGCAGACTGCATATCCAAGACCCGATCTGTTGACGAGGCATTGGCGATGTATAGTGAGCGCCGATTTGAACGATGCAAAATCATTTGTGACGCTTCATTGCAACTTTGTCGCTATGAGCAGGAAGACCCACTGAAAAATAGAGAGCAGTCGGCGGCTCTATTGCTGAAAACCTATCAATATTTGGGGCAGCCTATCTAGAAACATCAGGTCGACGTTATCTGTCAAAAAGTCTCGATTCACCTCTCAGGGTAAATCGGGTCTGAGTTTACTCATAATTATACAACGACCGGCAACCAATCAGCGCTGGTCAGCTTTCTGAGTTCGTTACTCCCAGCAAATGGTATATGTATTCGATATGCGACTTGGCAAATTCCTTGTTTAACGGAACGTGGCCGATCATCAGTCGCATATAGATTGCAGAATAGATGGTCGCGGTAGGAATGGCAGTCACCTGCCACCCCCCCGCACAGATCCGTACGTGCAGAATTACCGCATACGGCTCCTGCCTTGGGTTTTGACGCCGAAGCGGGTTATGGGATACGGGTGCATAGTTAGCTCGCGTGGATAGGGTATGAACAACCGGGCTAGCGCAATCATGCGCTCCCAATTCAACCGGTGCCGCTGACTTCGTCGTTTAAGAGCATGCCTCCACGCCCTGATAATTTCACGGCGAAAAGCATCCAACCGCCGCGTATTGCCGGGGACATGGTAATAATTGCAATACCCTCTAAACAACCGACTCAGCCACTGACCAATCACTGGGACTGGCTCGTGCCTGCGCTTGTGAAGTTGCACTCGGATTTCCTTGAGCGTTGCCCTCATACGTTTGCCGATAGTTACGCGTCCAACCTCGAACTTCCCGTTCTTGGCCTGACTACAGAAATGCGTGAACCCAAGGAAATCGAATGTTTCGGGTTTTCCTTCCCCTCTCTTCTTACGATCCTCCACCGCGAACCGGCCAAACCGTAGCAAACGTGTTTTCTCTGGGTGTAGAGTCAGGTTGAATTGAGCGAGTCGAACTTCCAACGCATGGCGAAAACTCCGTGCATCTTCAGGCTTTTCAAACCCAAATACACTGTCGTCTGCGTACCGCACGGCAATCATTTCGCCTTGTGCCGTACGCCCACGCCATTGTCTTACCCATAAATCCATCACGTAGTGCAGGTAAATATTGGCTAGCAGTGGTGAAACGGGCGCACCTTGTGGTGTGCCTTGCTTCGCAGGAATTCGTTTTCCGTTTTCGAGAACACCTGTACGTAGCCATCGAGCTATTAGCGCTAACACACGCCTATCCGCGATTCGGTGTTGCAGGAAGCACATCATCCACTCATGGTCGATGGTGTCAAAGAACGCACGTATATCGACGTCCAATATCCACCGTACCAGTGTTTTCTGTATTCCCACCGACAGAGCGTCCAATGCATCATGTTGCCCTCGACCAGGGCGAAACCCATACGAAAGTCCGAGAAAGTTCTGCTCATAAATCGCATTGAGCACTTGTACGATTGCTGCCTGGACGATCTTGTCTTCCAAGGCAGTTACGCCCAGCGGCCGCTCGCTACCGTCTGCCTTTGGGATGTACACCCGCCGAACAGGTTTGGCTCGATAGCGACCACTGTGCACGTTGGCGTGCAGGGCTTTCAGCTTTATGAGAAGGTCTTGCTCGTACTCTCGCCACGACAGGCCATCCACACCACTGGCCGCATCTCGCTTGAGGTGTAGAAACTCTCGCGCAATAGCTCGACCGTTACGTGGTGCAGCAGGCTCGTGAACTTGACCCGGCGATCCCGCCGGGCTGCTTGACGTACAGCGAGCAACCCTGACAACACATTTGTCCGGCTCTGAGTCCGGGATGCGGAAGGCTGTTCACTGTTCCCCTTGGCTAACTCCCTTTCCTCCATTACCTCCGCCGAGCCAAGCTCATTGTTCGGCAACTTCTCAGGTACTACGGAGTTATCCGACTTCTCATGCGCGTAGACGGCAGACATTTGGCTTGTGGCCTCTTCTGCCCCGTCTGGTGTGTCATGACCAGACACGAATGAGATCTCCCAGCTTCCGTACAGTTGACTTCCCAGCATGCTCAGGGTCTACGACCGCGCAGGGCGTGATACATGACTTGCGATTATCGTCATGCACACCGTGGCCTTCCGCTTCGCATAACAGCGTCGGCGCCCCAAACTGATGATTTCGCGGCTCAATGGCTGGCCTGCTAGTTTCCCCTGCCAACGCTTCGCCATACACCTCGCGGTGCATAGCGCATGACTCGGGGTCGAGGTGTTTCGCCATAACTTCTCTCGTAGGGACTTTCACCCTTTATCAACTGCCAGCTTGGCTGGCGCACTAAGCGCTCCATAAACCCCACATTCAAAGTCACCACCTGATCCCCGATGCTGTGCTCCCGATTCTTTTCCGGAGCCCGCACCTCATGATGCGTCCCGACGCCAAAGTCGAAAAAGTCTATCTCTACCCCAAAACCGTCGACTTCCGAAAACCCATCGACGGCCTCGCGGCTCTGGTCGAACTGGATATCAAGGTCGCGGTGTTTGACCTGGTACTTTTCGTCTTCCTCAACAAGCCTCGAAACCGAGTGAAGATTTTATATTGGGGTGTGTCACGAACGCTGGCGTAAGCCAGCGATGCTGTATCAAAGATGGGGGCAGTCCAGTGGAGCTTGGAGAGTGTCTAGAAAAACCGGGACTATTCAGTACAGATTGTCGATCGCATAGGCTTGTTGGAAGCTTCCTTGATTGGCTGTAGGTGGAACTCGGTAGCGCAGCATGGAATAATTTTTCCCTAGGCTGTTGACAGACCTACCGAACAAGTCCAGAATTGCGTCCATTCCTGAGATAGGAAGGCGGAAAATATTTTGTTAATCAAATGGTTAGAGGCTGGGTTCTAGTTCCGTTTCCCGCTCCAGGATTCAGAAAAAAGCCACTCAGATGAGTGGCTTTTTTTCGTCTGGAGTTTCCCGCTGTCAGTGTTTGTGTTGGGTGCAGGTTGTTGCTTTCGGTAGGCCTGGCCCTGAAATCGGGCTAAGCCTATTGGCAGCTACAGATACGTGCGGAAGTGGAATCAGCCCTCGATGAAAACCTTCAGCGGTGGTTCGTGCATCAGGAAGTTCTGGTGCGAGATGTTCCAGGCATAGGCGCCCGCGAGAGTGAATACCAGCAGGTCACCAATTGCTAACTGCGGCACCGGTTGTTGCCTGGCGAGGACGTCCTTGGGCGTACACAACTGACCCACCAGCGTTACGAGCTGGTCGCTGATTTGCGCCGGCTGCGAGCCTCGCAGTACCGTGAACGGATGGTCGTGGCCTTGTGCCGCAGGCGTGCGGAAGTGGTGAGTACCGCCGCGTCCGATGGCAAAAAACTCACCATGGCTGCTTTTGATGTCCAGCACCTGCATGAGGTAATAGCCACAGGCAGCGCTGATGAAGCGGCCGATCTCGAAACGTATGCGGGTCGCGCCCATGTCATACTCGTCGATCAAGCCCTTCAGGCCCTGACAGAACGATGGCCAGTCGAATGACCTCGCCGCATCCTGATAGTTGATACCCATTCCTCCGCCAACATTCAGCAGCGGTAGTTGCAGGTCGTGGTCGGTGCACAGCTGACGGAAGGTCAAAAAGTAGCTGCGAATCAATTCAAGGTGCGCGTTGACATCCAGCTGGTGCGACAGCAGATGAAAGTGCAGCCCCTTGAGCTCCAGCGACGGCTCTTCGCGCAGCAATTGCAGGGCGTTTGCCAGACCTTCTTCATCCAGACCGAACGGCGTGGGTTTGCCGCCCATGACCAATCGACTCTGCGGTGCCTGAGCCAGCTTCAGATTCAATCGCAGCATTACCGGAGCCCGCACACCGCGTTCGTGGGCGATGCGCGCCAGACTTCGCAGTTCGGTCACGCTCTCCACGTGAAATGCTGAAATCCGGTACTGCATCGCGATGTCCAGTTCGCGATCGAGCTTGCCGGGGCCACCAAAAATCAGCGGCTGGTCGGGGCACTGCTCATGCAGCCATGTCAGTTCGCCGCCCGAGGCCGCCTCGAAACCGTCCACCCACGGCGCCAGGGTCTTCAGCACCATGGCCTCCGGGTTAGCCTTGGCGGCGTAGAACAGTTCGCAGTTTTCCGGCAGCACCTGACGCATTGCCTTTACATGACGTTCAAGGGCCGGCAGATCGTAGACGTACGCGCACAATGGCGCGTCGTGTTCGGCCTTGAGCTGCTCGATGCGGCGGGTGACGGAGGCAGGAAGACTCATGCGCGTTTCCTCTTTTCAGTGATCGTCAGCGGACTGGGCAGTGAGGTGTAACCGGCCTCTCGGTCGGCGCGCATCATCAGGCGCGTCATGAAGTTTTCTTTGCTCGGGAAAGGCGCGCCGGCGCACAACTCCCGCAGTTCTGTGGGATGGCCGAGAAGCGCGGATTGCGCGTGCAGCAGGTCGCCGATTCGCGCCCATAGCTGTTGTTCCAGCACGTCGCTGCCGTTGGCCAGGTGGAAAATCGCTTCGCCGAGATTGTTCACCAGTGCGCAGTAACCGACTCGCTGCCACGCCTTGTCCGCGCTGTAGTACACCGAGCTGCGAGTACGTTCATCCAGCGCACTCAGACGTTCGGCGGGCCAGATTTCAGGGACCAGCTTGGTGCCTTCCAGATCGCGAATCCAGATGTGGTCAGGCAATCCGTCTTCACTGAAACCAATCACCGTATTCTGCAGATGCGGCTCCAGCACTACGCCTTGGCGGAACAGGCAATACAGCACACCTGCGAGCATCTGGCTGGCGTAGGCATCCAGCCAGTTCAGCGTGGCTTGCTCAATGGTCAAACCCACCTTTTTGGCGTAGCGCCGCACCTGTTGGCGGCACACGCTGCGACCTTGGTTATCCCAAGTGAACAACGCCATTGCCACTTGCGGCTGGTACCGCTCGCAGTCGGCGACGGAAATGTTTTCCCGGTAAACGATACCGAAGCATTCGGTGACTTCGCGGGACTCTTCGAGCGTACCCAGGGCGCTGAGGTCCAGGCTGGTAGCGCTTGGCTCGGACATCAACATGAAGCCCGGTTGTTGTGTCGCCAACTCGCTCATGATCGGGCCGAGCAGACGAGTGAGGGCGACGGCGCTGTCCAGTTCATACCAGGCGTTCTTGCGTACGCAGTTGGTCAGACGCACATGCATCGAGAACTTCATGAAATAGGCCATCTGCGGATGGTAGAGCGTGCGCACCGACGACGTCGGGTACATGGCCTGACCGAGGGGGCCGAGGTATTCGATCAAACCCTGTTGTTGCGCACGCTGTACCAACGGGTCGGCCAGCACCCGGGCGACTTCCCAGGGGTGGCACGGGTAGGCGTCTTCGCGTCCCGACAGTTGGCGCAGAGTACTGCGCGGATCTTCGCCCTGATGACGAATAAGCGTGGGGTCGACCTTGAACCAGTGCAGCTGAAAGTGCGCACCGACTTCCGGCGAGCACGCCAGCAGGTCGTCATGGGAGACGCCTTCGCGACTTTTCGGTGTCGGATGCAGGGCGTGTCCCCACAGCTGATGCTGCTCGGAGGCCAGCAGGCTGTTGGCCGCGTCGTTGGCCGGGCGTGAATGACGCAAAAAGGTGCTAGTAACCTGCAGGCTGTTGGCGACCTGTTGCAGCATCTCGCCGACGCGGTCGGCACCACTCAACGGTGTACAGAGCAGGCGCGCCAGTTCGAGGGCTTTCAACGGGCGCCAGCTCTGGTTGCTGCCTTTGAAATAGGGCGCGCTGGTGTAATGGCAGCGACCCAGAAGGCTGGCGCGATCAATGCGTATGACCAACCGGCCAGCAGGCAGGCGAATGCTGATGCGACGGCCGTTGACCTGGCGCAGGCTCATCGGCAGATCCTGCGCCTGATAGTTCAGGTTCGCCTCGTTGCGTGGCAATGCATACTCGCGCAAATAGCAATTGAGCAGGCACTCGATGGCATGTCGCTGGGCTTCGCCATCGAGGGCGTTATCGTGCAGCGATACGGGGTTCAACGATGCAGTGTTCATAACGAGCGTCATGCCGGAATCTCCCGGGAGGTCATCAATAGAGGGCGCGCGAGCACCATGGCCGTCATGGCGGCCAGGCACGCAATAAGGAAGGGGGACGCGATGCCGCAGGTTTGACTGACCAGTGCGGCGGCGGCACCCGCAGCGGTACCGGCCCATTTGCCACTGGAGTCGAACCAGCCGAACAATCGACCGGCGCTGCCTGTTCGGCTGCGCTGGCTGAGGCAGCGGTGCAGCCCGACAAAACTGAGCAGCATGCCGGCCCCGCTGATCAGACGCAGAATAAACAGCAGCTCGGCCTGCACGCTCCAGAATTGCAGCGCGTTACTGATTGCGAGCAACGCCAGCCCCGGCAACAGCAGGTTGCTCTGCTGTCTCTGTACCCAAGGCAGGGCCAGCAGGTAAACCAGGTGCGGCAGGCTGTAGAGCATGCCGATCACGGCATCGCTGCCAATTCCCAGTTGCTCGCCGAAAGGCATGAAGTAGGGAAAGGTGACGACCATCGCGAAGCTGAACAGAAACTGCACGGCCAGCAGCCGTGGCATGTCTTGCGGCAGTTCGCCCAATGCCTCGGCTTTTTTACTGCCCAAGACATGCCTGGGGGCATCCTTGGGCAACGGCAGGATGAGTACGAAGGCCAGCAGGGGTAACCAGGCCAGATAGCGATACAGGCTCAACCCCATGCCTTGAGCAGTCAGCAGCCCCAGCAGAATCGGGCCACTGATCATCGCCAGGCGCGCCGAATACTGTGTCCAGTTCAGGGCGCGGGATAAATCGCCGCCCTTGAACTGGGTCGACAGGTAGGCATTGGATGCCGCCATCGCGCCGCCGAAGGTGCCCTGGATGATCAAGGCCAGGACGAATACCGTCAGATTGGGGCTGAAGCCTGCCAGCAGAAAACCCGCGAACAATCCGGCATGAGCACGCAGCAACGACAAGCGACAGCCGTTGCGATCGGCCCAGCGTCCCCAGATCGGCGCCGCCAGTGCGGTGCATAGCGTCGGCAACACGAACAGCACTCCCATGGCCCACCCTGGCGTGTCAGGTGCGAGGTCAGCGAGGATGCGCGGCAGGTACAGTGGAATACCCAGCGCTGTGAAGGCTGAAAGGTAATGTCCCAGCAGGACGCTGGAGATCAGTCGCCGTTGCATGGGGTGTCCTCCTGCAGGAAGTTCGCCGCGCTGTAACCATAGAATTTGTTGATGTCGCTGGCGCCTGAATGCGCCTTGCTGAACAGGCTGCCGGCGCTGAGCAGGTATTTCACTGGCAATTTCGGGCTGTCGAGCAGCCATCGGCGCGCATCGTCGCAGTCGATACCTTCGGCTTCGAGTTGTTGCAGGCAGGTCCTCAGACGCTGACGCAGCGAGTCGTACAGGCCGGATCGCGAGATCAGGCCTGCGGTCGCTATCGCTTCCAGGATCGCAACAATGTTCAACTGCAACGTGATGGTGCAGAACATCTCGGCCAGCGGCTGGCTGCTGTCGACGCGAATGCGCTCGTCCTGCAAGGCCGCCGGCAGATCAGCGAGATCCGGGCAGGCAGTGGCGAAACGCTGAGGCCACAAACGAGCGGCGTCGTTGTCCTTCATCAACAGACGCAATGGCTGACCTTGCTCGAACATCAATACGGCGTTCTGCTGGTTGGCCTCCAGCGCGATGCCGTAATGCAGCCACAGTCGCAGATGCACCTGCAGCAGTAGATCGAGATAATCATCCAGCCAGTGTTGCAACGACCCCGCGTAGAAGCGCTCGGCCAGTTGTTCAAGGAACAGGCGCCCGTCGGCAAGCGGGCTGGCCAACGCGGCGACTGGAACCAGAGTGATGTTCTCCAGCCCTGTCGGATAACGGCGCGCGATATAGGCCAAATGTCGACTCTCGGCGGCATGACCACCGTGTTTTTCGTCCACGTGCAGATAACGTGACGACAGCGCCACATCGCGCTCGGTCAGGGCCTGCAAGGTGGTCTGGAACCAGTGACCGTCGTAGAGGGTGCCGGGCTTGATCAGGCGCAAATTGCGCGCACCGAGCGTGCTGACCAACAACGGCAGTTTGATATGCCACTGAGGTTGAGTGATGCAAACCACCGTGCGCACGGACAGCGTTGGCTCGACCTGCATCGCGGTACGCGGAGCCTTGAGGGACCCATCAGGCAAGCCGTATTGCTCCAGTTCGCACCATGTCAGCGGGTGCACTGGCAGTAATGAATGACTGTTTTGCAGGGCTGATGACAAGCCGACTTCCTCGAAGTCCGGCCAGTGCGGCGGCTGCGCGCTGGTCAGGGTCAGGGCGTTGTTGGGAATCGCCAGCCAGTTGAGTTCGAAGCGCGGCGCGAACTCCGGCGCGTAGCCTCTGAGCGCGGCGGCATCGAAACCGCTTTTGGCCCGTGCCGTTGGATAAAACGGGTGATCCAGGTAGCTCGCCAGTTGATCGATCTTCAGCAACCTCTGCGACCAATCCTTCAGGTCGATCACATCGCTCAGCGCAGGCGCATGTTGCCGATACGCCTGATTACACAGGGTCCGGTGTTCGCTCGCGCAATCGGCTTCGTTCAGATACGCCGCGAACAGCGCCAGACTGTCTTCGTCCAGGCCGTGGCTCAGGTGGCCGAGCCAGAGCGCGTAGCCGCGTTGAGTCTCGCCGTGGCCTTGTGGCGACACTTTGATCCAGGCGTCACCTGTTCCGATCCAGTCCTGCAACGGATACGCCTGGACCACCGGCAGCCAGAGTTCGTCGGGGCCCAGGTGGGCGATTCGCAGCCAGCTTGCATCGGACTGATGCTGCAAGTGTTGACTCAATTCTTCCGGCATCGGGCAAATCTGTCCTGCGCTGACGATCCCCCGGATGTCCTCCCGCAGGCAGCAATCGATGATGCGTCCAGTCATGTACGCCTGATCCTCGGCGTCCGGATACCGGCTCATGACATCACCCACTTCAGGTTGTTCAGCGTCATATTCAGTTGCGCTTCGAGGCTTGCTTCATCCGGGGCGATCAGTCTCAGTACGCCAACATAGTCCTTGTTGGAATGGCTAATGGTCACGGTGTCGCCGGTGTTGTGAAGTGCGCGGTAATCGCACCAATGGCTCTCACTTTCGCGATTGAAGCTGGCACTGGCCTGTTTCAGCTGTCCCGAACAGTCGGCTACAAGGTAATGAACGGTAGCTTCGGCCTGCGCGGGTTGTGTATCGACCAGCTTTTCTCCCAGATGCAGAGCGATGATGCGGTCGAACCAGCCCTGTGGCAGGAGTCTGTCCAGCAGGAACTCGCGGCCATCACCGATGCTGCGGTAGTTGATCTCGACCAGTACCGGGCCGTGGGCGGTCAGAATGAACTCGCTGTGGCAAACGCCGAAATTGACCCCGAACGCGGCCACTTGAGCCAGGGCGCCGGCGCGCTGCGCGCGGCTGAGTTGGCCATTCCAGCGTGCGGCGAGTTCTACGAAATGCGGCGGTGCCGAAAGGGTGACGTCGAAGCCACCGATGGCTTGCAGATTGCGCCCGTCGCCCAGCGTCTCGAGGGTAAATAAAGGACCCTCCATGTACGCCTCCAGCAACAACGCCCGGTCCGGCTGCTGCTGCCAGAACTGTTCGCAGTAAACGGCCAGATCGGCGGCGTTATGACACAGTCTGACGTCCAGGCTGGCGACACCTTCACGAGGCTTGGCGACCACTGGCCACGGCGCATCGGTAGGCAGTCTGGAATTCGATGTGATCACCTGGAACCAGGGGCCGGGCAAGCCGAGACGTTGCATGCGCTCGCGCATGGCTGCCTTGTTTTTTGCCGCATAGCACAGTTGCCAGTCCTTGCCGGGGCATTCGAATAATTGCGCCACCATGGCTGTCGCGGTCTGCAGGTGATCGCTGTTGGAGAACACTGCAGCGGGGCGCAAACCCTGACTGTTGAGTGTCTCGACGACCGCGAGCGGGTTGAACACATCACATTCGATAACGTGCAGCTCATCCGGCGAAATGTGCGAGGTGGCGAGCAGGCGTCGGTGCTCCTGAGCGTGGTCAGTAATGATCACGATCGGCAACCCGCGTGCGTGCGCGGCAAGCAGAAAACCCTCGAGAATGGCTGGGTGGGCGACGTGGGCGAGAATGACGAATGGGTGTTCCATGGCAGTTTCCTGGGGGCAGCTGCTGACCGTCCCGGAGGATCGGGCAGCAGATTGACAGGGGCGCAGATGCGCGGTTTAGAAGCGGTAGTTGACGCCGAGGGTGAGCGAGCGCTCTGGCGCGGCTTGACGACCCCATGGGCTGGTGTCGATACCGCGGAAGTAGTACTCGCGGTTGAACAGGTTGCTGACCCCCACGGACGCGGTCAAAAGGCTCTCGTCCGCCAGCTTGAATTCACGCTCAAGGGCTGTGTTCCAGAGCCAGTAAGCAGGCAGTTTGCCCACGCTGGCGGTGGCATCTTCATCGCTGGAGTTGGCAGCATCGGTGTAAGCGCTGCTGACATACAGGCCGTCAAGGTTGTAAGTCCAGTGCTCGGCAAAACGGTAACGACCGTCAATCGTGAACTGATTGCGCGAGGAATACGGCACTTCGTTGCCCTTGAATGTGCCGTTGCGTTGCTTGGCATCGAGGTACGCAAAGCTGGCGTGCAGGTCCAGATCAGGGAGCGCTTGCGGCGTCCAGAAAATCTCGCTCTCGAAACCCTGGTGACGTGTGCTGCCAAGGTTATTGAAGCGGTCAGTCGTGGCGTTGTAACTGATCTGGTCGTCGAAATCGATGCGGTACAGATTGAAATCTACGCGCAGGCCGTCCCACGGTGTATAGCGCACGCCGGTCTCATAGTTCCACGCCAGTTCGGCGCCGACATCGCCTTCCTTGACGATCTGCGTGACTTGCGGTGGGCGCAGGGACTTCTGGGCGTTGGCGTAGACATACCAGGTGTCGGTCGCCTGATAACCCACTGTGAGGCCCGGCAGCCATTCTTCGGATTTGTTCTCGCGCGAGAAGCCGGTGATGCCGTCTGCGTAATCCATGCGGGCATTTTCGTAGCGCACGCCGGGGGTGATGGTCAGACGATGATCAAGCAGGCTGATGGCGTTGCTGAGGTAGAACGCGCGGGCGTCGTCATCGAACTTCCAGTCCCGGAATGGCGTCGTTCTACCGGTAGCGACGCTCTGGCGGTTGACCTTGTAATCGATGTCTTCGCTGACATAACGGGCGCCCAGCAACCAGGTCTGGCCAACCGTGTCGCCATCGATGGTGGCACTGATGCGCGGCTCCGAGCCCCAGACTTTGAAATCGCGTGGACCGTCCTGTTTGGTCACCGCCGTACCGTCCGGAGTGAACGGCAGGCCGACGACGAAGTTGCGGTAGCTGTCGTGGGCGAAATTGGTCCAGCTGTATTCCACTGAGTCGAACGGCCCTATGGCGCCCAGGCGCTGGGTGTAGGTACCCCATACGCGATTGGTGTCGCCCTCGAAGCGGTCCAGCGGGCGCGTCGATTGCCGTGGATCATCCTTGTAATCCTTAACGCTCAGTGCACCGGCCAGGTCCATATCGGCCTTGTAGTGCTGGATACCGAAGCTCAGATCGCGATCGTCGTCGATGTTCCACTGTCCGCGCAGACGGTAATTCTGAACATCGGTTTCGGAGTGCTCGCGCCCGGATTCGCCACCCAGGGTGTTGAGGTCCAGTTGCAGGCCGAAGTTGTCGGTCAGGTAGCCGCCGGTGCCCAGATAGTTGTCCCACAACCGGCGCCCGCCAGCGTTAAACGTCAACTTCTCCTGCAGCGTGGTTTCCCACTCGCGCGGAATCGGCTTGCTGATGAAATTGATTACTCCGCCAACGTTGTTCGGGCCGTATTGCACCGCGGCGCCCCCACGCACGATATCAATGCGATCGACAGTGGCCATGGTCATCGGAAACAGTGACATACCCGTCTGGCCATACGGTGCCAGTGCCAGCGGGATGCCATCCGACAACGCTTGAATCCGGCCGCTACGACTTTCGTACAGGCCGCGTACCGATATCTGTGGCAAGGCGCCGGTGCCGGTTTCGTCAAAAATCTTGACGCCCGGTACCCGTTGCAACGCATCGTCCAGACCGCGAACGCTGGCTTTTTTCAGTTCGCTTGCGTCAACGACGCTGCGGCTGCCGGCGTAGGTACGCACCTCTTGATCGCTGGCCGTGCCGAGAACGTCACCCTGAATCACCACGGGCACCAGTTCCATGCTGCTGGCAGGGCTGGCGGACGCATCGACGGGTTGTTCGGCGGCCATGGCAACCTGGCAAATACTCAACGTGATGAGACTGAGAGAAAAATGTAGGGAATTTGTTGTTTTCATGTGGGCTACGTTGGCTCATCTTTTCGGTTGGAGAGTTACGGTTGGAGAGAATGCAGGCGGGCTTTCAATGCGTTATGCAGCAAGCCCCGGTCTTCACCGGCGAGAAAACTCCGGATCCCGCGAGCGCGCCACAGCGTGTTTTGTTCGGGCGTGCGGGGATTTGGGCAGAAAGGTATTTCGGCGCTGAAGCAGGCATCGGCCATGTTTTGCAGCGTTTGCCAGACTTGAGGGTTGAGCGGATCGGGTCCCAGGCCTAGATCGAGGGACAGGTCCAGCGCGCCCTCCATGATCATGCCGACGCCCGGCAGTTGCAGGATGTCGTCGAGCGCGTCGACCCCGGCGCGGCTTTCGATCATGGGAATAATCGGCGTCTGACGATTGGCCAGATCAATGTATTCGGGTAATGGAAGGCGACCGAACCCGGTGATACGGCCACCGGTGATTCCACGCTTGCCCAAGGGAGGGAAGAAGGCCGCTTCGATGGCGCGCTGAACTTGCGCGGCACTTTCGGTACGTGAAAGGACGATGGCTTCGATACCGGCATCCAGCGCCCGACCGATCAGTTTTTCGTCCACTTCGGGTATGCGCAGCCAGGGCGAAATACCCGCGGCCTCACACGCGCGGACACAATGCATGATGTCTTCTTCAGAGCGCAGCAAGTGCTCAAGATCCAGAATCACGAAGTCATAGCCCGCAAATGCGAGCATTTCGCAGAGCATCGGGGAAGGTAGAGAGTTAAGCAGGCCGTAGACGTTGTTCCCTGCGTGTAACCGGGAGAACACTGGAGAGGTTCGTATCACTGCGCTAATCCTTCAGGCTGGGTGCGCGCTAATAGTAATCATTCCCAAACATAAGTAAACATTTTTAGTCAGCGCTACGGGATATTCGATCTATCATCCCGAGCGAATCGTCTGGCTTAAGGACGCAACGTCTAAATGGAGAACACAATGACCGACACCAAGCCACGGCTTTCCAAAGCCATCCCGATTCTGGCGTCGACGGATATCGCGCGCACACTCGATTTCTACAGAGGCTTGGGGTTCAAGGCTCGGCATGTTGAAGATTTTTCTTATGGGATGGCGGCCTGGGGCGACGTCGAGCTGCATTTCTGGAGCTGCGCTGACAAGTACATCGCCGAAAATACGTCCTGCTACATTCGCGTTGACGATATCGATGCCCTGCATGCGGTACTGAAGGGTGCGTTACCGGAACTCCAGGACGTGAGTCGCACAGCCTGGGGTACCGCCGAGATTGCGTCATCGATCCGGATGGCAACCTGCTGAAGTTCGGGCAGTCGCTCGATTGATGCCAGTGTGATGCGATGCTGCGACAACAAAAAGCCACTCAATGAGTGGCTTTTTCATTCGTGCGATTTACTTTTGAAACCGCCCATCAGTGCAAGAACGGATCAAAGCTTCGGCAACTGCCCGATACGCCCCATCATTTCCGTCACTATCTGCAAGTCCAGCAGAAACTGGTCAACCGTTTTGAACTCGTTATCGGTATGGCCGGTGTATTTCGCCTCAGGCCGCGCCAGGCCAAACTGCACGCCATTCGGTAATTCATGCACCGAAGTCGCGCCGGCCGAGGTGCCGAATTTATGTTCCATGCCCAGGTTTTCGCTGGCAACGGCCAGCAGTGCCTTGACCCATTCGCCTTCCGGATTGCGGTACATCGGTTCGGCGACCGAATAAACGAACGCCACGGCGACCTTGGACTTCTTGCTCCAGGCGTCCAGCTTTTCGGCGATTTCAGTCTTGAGCACTTCCGCAGACTTGCCCTTCGGCACGCGCAGGTTGACCGCCAGTTTGAAGGTTTTTTCATCCATGCCGACAAATGTCAGCGAGGTGGTCAGCGGACCCATGAACGCATCGGAGAAGCCCACGCCCAATTTTCCACCGAGGTAATCCAGCCCCCAGTTGTCGGCGGCGTAGCGGGCGGCGTCGGTAATGTAGTTGTGCTTGAGCGCGACTTTGCCGTCGAGGCTATTGATGAAGTCGAGCATTCTGGCCACCGGGTTGACGCCGGATTCTGGCTCGGAGGAGTGCGCTGAAACACCGGTAACTGCCAGTTTGACGCCCTTGTCGACGACTTTGGCAGTCACGCTGAAGTCGCCACCATTGCGCTTGACGTAGTCCGCTCCGGCCTTCTCGAGTGTAGCGGCCAGTTCGGCGGGTAGGTCGGTGACCAGCGTAGCGACCGAAGCAGATGGGATCTGGTTGGTCGCCAGGCCGCCGGTCATGCTGGTGATTTCGGCGCCTGTGCCCTCGGCTGGGCGCCGGGCAAAATTCGCCATGACCGTGCCGGAGCCTTTTTCAGCAATCACTACCGGGTAACCGCCGTCCAGCGCCAGGTTGTAGTTGGGTGTCGGGTTGCGTTCGAAGTAGTAAGGGATGGCGTCACTGGTGGTTTCTTCGGTGGTGTCGACCAGCAGTTTGAAATTGCGCGCCAGGGGCAGTTTTTCTTCCTTGATGACTTTCATGGCATACAGCGAAACGACGATGCCGTTCTTGTCATCCTCGGTGCCGCGACCGTACATGCGGTCGCCGATCAGTGTCACCTTGAAGGGGTCGAGCCGCGTGCCGTCCTCCAATACCCAGTTATCTGGAGTCACTGGCACTACATCGGCATGCGCGTGAATGCCGACGACTTCAGGGCTGCTGCCTTCCAGCGAAATCTCGTAGACACGGTTGTCGATGTTGCGGAATTTCAGGTTGAAGGCTTCTGCGAGGTTCTTGATCTTGTCGGCGATCTTGATGAATTCCGGGTTGTCATGCTGGGCCACGCCTTCGACCTGAAAGGTCGGGATGGCCACCAGTTCGCGCAGCGTCTCGGTCGCGGCGCTGCCGTACTTGATCCGCGCGTAGAGGCCAAGCAGACGATGAATTTCGTTCTGTTGTTCAGCGGTGAGGGACTTGTCGCCCAGGAAAGCGCCGATTGCCGGGCCAATATCATTGGATTTGGCCAGGTCGGTTTTCGCCAGGCTGGCGAGGAACTGGCGGAAATCCGTAACCGAGGCCTCGTCAAACGTCTTGAGGATGGTCGCGTTTTGTTGCGGCGTAAGGTTGGCCTGGGCCGATGTGGTTAAGGCCGACAGGCCAGCCACGAGCAGAGTTGTCGCAGCCAGATGTTTGAACGAAAAGTGCATTGCGGAGCATTCCTTTGCGGGTGTGGTGAAGGTGATTGAAACAAAACATTTCCAAGGTAACACCACTGAGCGATTGGGCAATCGCTCATTCGGAATTTGTCGCGGAGCAGGCTGAAAGGGGCGCTCAGATGTAAAAAATGAAATTCAACTGGCTACGTTATAGGGTAACAATATAATCTGTATCCCGATTCCCTCGCGACTCTTTCAACTCACCCTTTTTGCAGTGCGAACTTTTCATGACTGTTGCTACACACCCTCCTGCTGGAACGGCGATTGGCCGACTTCTGTCTATCGATGCCTTACGGGGCATGGTGATTCTCTTCATGCTGCTCGACCATGTGCGTGAAACGTTTTTCCTGCATCGGCAGGTGTCCGATCCCATGGACATCGCCACGACGGAACCGGCGCTTTTTTTCAGCCGCACCCTGGCGCATTTGTGCGCGCCGGTATTCGTCCTGCTCACCGGCCTGTCCGCCTGGCTGTACGGCGAGAAATATGCCGGCAGAAGCGATGTTTGCAGCTTTCTGTTTAAACGCGGTCTGTTTCTGGTGGTGCTCGAATTCACCCTGGTGAACCTCGCGTGGACGTTCCAGCTGCCACCCACTGTCATCTACTTGCAGGTGATCTGGGCGATTGGCTTGAGCATGATGGCGCTGGCGCTGATGGTTTGGTTGCCGCGCCCGATATTGCTCGCGCTGAGCCTGGCAATCATCGCCGGCCACAACCTGCTCGACGCGGTGCATTTCCCGATTGAATCAGCGATGCATGTGCCGTGGGCGATTCTGCATGACCGTGGCTGGATCGATGCCGTCGACGGGCTTCGTCTGCGCACTTCGTATCCGGTTCTGCCATGGATCGGCGTCATCGGGCTGGGTTACGCCATCGGACCGTGGTTCGGGCGGGCGGCCGATGCGCAGACTCGTCAGCGCAGACTGTTGATCGCAGGTGTCCTGGGATTGATCGGGTTCGTGGCATTAAGACTCTTCAACGGTTACGGCGAGGCGCCGTGGCATGAGGGTGAGACCGCCGTGCAGACGCTGATGAGTTTTTTCAACATCACTAAGTACCCGCCGTCACTGCTGTTCGTCACGCTGACCCTGAGTGTTGGCTGTTTGCTGCTTCTGTGGTTCGAACGCCTGCACACCACGCGGTGGCTGCGACCGCTGGCTGTATTCGGTTCGGCGCCGATGTTCTTCTATCTATTGCACTTGTACGTACTGAAAGTGCTGTACCTCATCGCCGTTGCGCTAGCAGGGCCTAATCAGGGCATTTTGTTCGGTTTCGACTCGATAGTCGCGGTGTGGCTCACTGCGATTCTGTTGACGATCGCACTGTATCCGCCGGTGAAATGGTTTTCGGCATTGAAGGCGCGGCGGCGTGACCTTGCGTGGTTGAAATACCTGTGACACGTGCACTTTTATAAAGCCCGAGCGCTTCGATTGCACTAAGGGAAGGCATCGCGTTGAACGTGTAGACACGCTCAACGCCGAGAAAACCTTTGTAAATCAGTGTTTTTTTAATCTGGCACAAACACTGCAACACATCGGTCAGGCCCACCGCGAATGCAATCGAGTGGGCAGCCCCCTCGATCAACGACGATCGATTCACGGGCAACATCGGTGGACCAGGCACAGTCGTCTGCAGTCGATACCGCAAAAGAACAGGCAAAGGCGCCTGGAACCGAAAGGTTTCAGGCGTTTTTTTTTGCTTTCTGAACCGCTTTAGCCGGGTGCTTCTTATGAATTCCAATGTTGCCGCGTTGAACAAATTGCAAACTCTGGTGGTGATCGGCAATGGCATGGTCGGCCATCATTGCGTTGAACAGTTGATTGAGCGGGGCGCGCTTGAGCAGTATCGGCTGCACGTGTTCAGTGAGGAGCCGATGCGCGCCTACGATCGCGTGCACCTTTCCGAATACTTTACCGGCCGCGATGCCGAGTCGTTGGCCCTCGGTCACGCTTCGCTCTATCAGACGCCGGGCGTCACGCTGCATTTGGGCGTGCCGGTGCTGGAAATCGACCGCGCGCGGCGTCAGGTGATTACCGCGCAAGGGTGCGTCGCTTACGACAAACTGGTGCTGGCCACGGGTTCATATCCGTTCGTGCCACCGGTCGAGGGCGCCGAGGGCAATTCACGCCTGGTTTACCGGACCCTTGAAGACCTCGACGCGATTCGCGCCGCCGCTGCCAACGCCAGACGCGGCGTGGTGGTGGGTGGTGGATTGCTCGGTCTCGAAGCCGCCAATGCGCTGAAAAGCCTTGGCCTGGAAGCGCACGTCGTCGAGTTTGCACCTCGCCTGATGCCGGTGCAGCTGGATGAAATGGGAGGCATGGCACTTAAGTCGCAAATCGAACGCCTCGGCGTCGGCGTGCACTTGTCCCGCGCAACCCAGTCGATCACGGCGGGTGAGCAGTATCGCTATCGAATGAATTTCGCCAACGACGAATTTCTCGAAACCGATCTCATCGTGTTCTCTGCCGGCATCCGCGCGCAAGACGCGCTGGCCCGGCAATCGGCGCTGGACATCGGCCCGCGTGGCGGCGTCGTGGTGGACAACCACTGCCTTAGCAGTGACCCGCATATATATGCCATCGGCGAATGCGCTTCGTGGAACGGCAGCCTGTTTGGCCTGGTTGCGCCGGGCTATCAAATGGCACGCGGCGTGGCAGCGGTCCTGTGCAATCAGGTCGCCGAGCCGTTCACGGGCGCGGACATGTCGACCAAACTGAAACTGCTCGGCGTCGATGTTGGTTCCATCGGCGACGCTCACGGCAGCACGCCGGGCTCACGCAGTTATCAATTCATCGACGAAGCCAGCGCCAGCTATCGTCGCCTGGTGGTGGATGCCACCGGCAAACATGTGCTCGGCGCGGTGCTGGTCGGCGACAACAGCTATTACGATACGTTGCTGCAATACATGCAGAACGCGATTGCTTTGCCGGCGGAACCGGCGAGTCTGATTCTGCCGTCGTCCGCAGGCGCGCCGACACTGGGCCCGGGTGCGTTGCCGGAATCGGCCACGATCTGCTCGTGCCACAACGTCACCAAAGGTTCGATCTGCTCGGCCATCGACGGCGGCTGCAGCGACCTTGGCCTGCTTAAAGCGCAAACCAAGGCCTGCACCGGTTGCGGCGGTTGCGCGGGTCTGCTCAAGCAGGTTTTTGAACATGAGCTGATTGCCCGAGGCGTCAGCGTTGATAAAAGCCTGTGCGAACATTTCGCCTACACCCGTCAAGAGTTGTATGCATTGGTCCGCGTCGAAGGGGTGATCACCTTTGAAGAGTTGCTCGCCAAACATGGTCGCGGCCATACCGGTTGCGATGTGTGCAAACCCGCGGTCGGTTCGATTCTCGCTTCGTGCTGGAACCGGCCGATCATGGATGCGTCGCTGGTGCCGCTGCAGGACACCAACGACACCTTCATGGCCAACATGCAGAAGAACGGTACTTACTCGGTGGTGCCGCGCATTCCCGGTGGCGAGATCACTGCGGACAAATTGATCGCGATCGGGGTGGTCGCGAAGAAATACGACCTTTACACCAAGATCACCGGCGGCCAGCGCATCGACCTGTTCGGCGCGCAATTGCACGAGTTGCCGGACATCTGGGCCGAGCTGATCGAGGCCGGTTTCGAGACTGGCCATGCCTACGGCAAATCGACCCGCACGGTGAAGTCCTGCGTCGGCAGTACCTGGTGTCGTTACGGTGTGCAGGACAGCGTGCAAATGGCCTTGACCATCGAGGACCGCTATAAAGGCCTGCGCTCGCCGCACAAGCTTAAGTTCGCGGTGTCCGGTTGCACCCGCGAGTGCGCCGAGGCGCAGAGCAAAGACGTCGGTGTGATCGCCACCGAGAAAGGCTGGAACCTTTATATCGCCGGTAACGGCGGCATGCGCCCACGCCACGCCGAGCTGTTCGCCACTGACCTCGATGACGCCACGCTGATTCGCTACATCGACCGTTTCCTGATGTTCTACATCCGCACTGCGGACAAATTGCAGCGCACCTCGGTCTGGCGCGAAAGCCTCGAAGGCGGCCTCGATTTCCTCAAGGACGTGATCATTCACGACAGCCTGGGCCTCGGTGCGGAGCTCGAAGTGCAGATGCAGCTGGTGGTCGATCGCTACGAATGCGAGTGGGCCAATGCCCTCAAGGACCCGCAAAAACTCAAGCGCTTCCGCACCTTCGTCAACGATAAACGCCCCGATCCGGACATTCATTTCGTTCAGGAGCGCGGTCAGCGGCGCCCGATCATGGCCGCCGAACCTAACCTTATTCCCGTCACCGAGGAGATTGCCTGATGAGCCAGATCAATACGCAACCCATCGCAGCCATGACCGGTGCCGAGGTGTGGACGCCGGTGTGTGAACAGCAGGACCTGGTCGACAATTCCGGGGTGGTGGTTTGGCTGGACGGTGCGCAGGTGGCGCTGTTTTATCTGTCGGCGGCTGAGGGTAAAAACCTCTATGCCATCGACAATCACGACCCGCAATCGGGGGCCAATGTGATCGGCCGTGGGCTGATCGGCAGCATCAAGGGCGAGATGGTCGTGGCATCGCCGATCTACAAACAGCATTTCCGTCTGGAAGACGGCAGCTGCCTGGAATACCCGCAACAGCGTCTGCGTGTGTGGCCGGTGCGCTTAAATCAGGGTGTGGTTGAAGTCGGCAAGGCATGACGCCAGATAAGACAGTGGCGCTGCCTGCCCTGTGGGAGCCGATCTTGCTCGCGATGGCGACGTGACATTCAGCGTTTGAGTTGACTGTCAGACCGCGATCGCGAGCAAGCTGTGCTCCCACAGACATCCATGCGTTTCAGCGGGAGATAAGCCCGTGGTCCATGGCGTATTTGACCAGTGCTGCGGGCTTATCGATGTTGAGTTTGCGCCGAATGCTCAGCCGGTGGGTCTCTACGGTGCGCACGCTGATGTCGAGTTCGCGGGCCATTTCCTTGTTGTTCAGACCTTGGGCCATTTTCGACAGCACCTGGTTCTCGCGTGGGGTCAGCTCGTTGTCGGTGGTTTTATCGGCAATCAAACGCTGGGCGATCTCGGCGCTGTAGAAGGTGCCGCCGCTGGCGATGGCTTCGATGGCGGCGATGATTTCCCGTGACGGTGCGTTCTTCAGCACGTAACCGCTGGCGCCGGAGCGCACCGATTCACTGACATATTCGTAGTTGTCGTACATGCTCAACACCAGCACTTTCAGCGCCGGATACTGACCGCGCAGAACGCGGGTGAGTTCGAGGCCGTTGATGTCCTGCAGGCTGATATCGACCAGCAGCAGATCCGGCTGGCAGCGGCCGACCATCTCGATGGCGTCCGCACCATTTTCAGCTTCACCCACGACTTCAAGTTGGGCCATGACCGACAGCAGCGCTCTGATGCCGTCACGCACCAGCGAATGATCGTCAACCAGGGCAACACGGATCGGGGAGGGCAGGTTCATCGCAGGCATTCACTCTTAAAGGGCGGATCAGCGTCTTGCGCCGGGAATTTTCATCGGCAGCAGCACATCCAGCACGCTGCTGCCCGGCATGGATATCAGTTCAAGGCGGCCACCGAAATGTTCGACACGTTCGCGCATATTGCGCAGGCCGATGCCGGCCTGGTGACGTTCGACCTGGGCGACGTTGAAGCCGATGCCGTCATCGACCACCGTCAGTCGAATGGAATCTTCGGAGCCGTGCAGGGTAATTGAAACGTGCCTGGCCTGCGCGTGGCGCTCGATATTGGTCAGGCCTTCCTGGACGATGCGAAACAGTGACACAGCAGCGCCATCGACCAAATGGCAGTCGAATTCATTGTCGTTGTACGTGACCGTGAGCCCGCTGCGTTGCTCGAATTCTTCGGCAAGCTGGCCGATGGCGGCGGACAAACCCAGGGTGTCGAGCAAAGAAGAGCGCAGGTCGTGCGAGAGACTGCGCACTTCGCCAATCGCCTCGCCCAAGCGCTGGGTGGCTTCGCGCAAAATGCTAAGCCCTTTGTCCTGGCCATTTTCCAGCACGTGGCTGGCGAGCTCGAACTGAAACTTGATCGAGACCAGCACCTGGCTGATGCCGTCGTGCAGCTCACGGGACACTCGTGAGCGTTCCTCTTCCTGCAAACTGACGATGCGCTGAGTCAGGCGCTGCAGTTTTTTGTCGGCGAGGCGGTGTTCGCTGACGTTGAGGGTCATGCCGCTGGCGAACACGAAAAGCACGGCCACCAGCGCCACGGCGGCAATCGCCAGCATCGTGGTGCGAATGCCTTGCGCCACTTCGTCGCGAGCCTGTTGGGTGGCGCGTTCGACGTCCTCAAGGTAAATGCCGGTGCCGAGCATCCAGCCCCAGCTGTCCAGCATGACGACGTATGCAAGCTTGTCGGTGACCTGGCCGGACGACGGTTTATTCCAGGCATAGCGCTGAAAGCCTTCCCCCGATTGCGCGCTTTTAAGCAGCGCCTGAATGACTGGCAAACCTTGCGGATCTTTCATGTCCCACAGGTATTGACCGACCAGATCGGACTGGCGCGCGTGCATCAGGCTGCGACCCTCGCGGTCGTACACGAAGAAATAGCCGTTGATGCCGAAGCTGAGTTTGCGCAGTTCTTCCAATACCTGACGCTGTGCCTGCGCGTTGCCCTGGCCATTGTCGTAGAGCGGGGCGATCAGGCTCTGCGCCATTTCCACGTAGTTTTTCAGCTCGGCGCGTTTGCTCGCCAGAATGCTGTCTTCGATCAACTGGGCCTGCTGATCACCGAGCTGGCGGTTCAGCGAAAACACCAACGCGCAAATGACCGCAATCGCCAATACCAGCGGCAGAATCCCGAGCGCGACGATTTTGTGTTTGAGTTGCATCTGGGGCCCTGACCGGCACATGCCTAAGCGGTGGCCGGGCATCATATGCCAAGCAGCGCGTACCCAGAAGCGTGGGGAGACGGAATGAGTGTCGGGATCAGTTCTGGCGCAATTGCTCCGCCAAAAAATCGATTAGCGCAGACACTCGCTTGCTGCAGGGCCCGCTCGACGTTACAGCGTAGAGATCAACATGAGGTAACGCATAGTCGTCCAACGCAGTGGATAGCAGATTCTGGTCGATCTCGCGCTGAATTTCCCAACGGTGTTTCAGCATGACGCCGTACCCCTTCATGGTCCAATTCCGCAGCACAGGACTGTGCGTGAACCAAAGAATGGATCAACAATGAGGGAAGACATTTCAGAAATATACCGGGCTGCCAGCGGCTGCCCGGGCCCATGCACTGCCGCGTAGAAGGAGAGCGTCATTGAAGAATTTATGGCTGGCCACGCTCGTTGCGTCCATCGTGAGTGTGAGCTTCTGGTTGGCAGTGTCCTGGTTGGCGGAGGTCGATGAACCTTGGGACGCGGGAGCCTACTGGACCGTCATCTATCCTGCAGCCCTGGCGCTGACATTGATGCTTGGGCTTTTGTTTTCAAAACACAGGTGGCTGTCGGGGCCTGTCGTTATGTTCGGACAGGTTCCCTGCGTGATGATGAACGCCGAAGCGGGGCCGTTACTCGCTGTCGGCCTCCTGTACGCTTTGTTGTTATCGATCCCGGCGGTGTTGCTGTCGTGGGCAGCGCGTCCGTTGTATCGGCGGCTAGTCGCCAACTGATGCACAAGTCGGCGTCGCCCATGGAATCCCGTTGCGATTGAAATCAAACGTGTTGTTTTGGCTTCGATCGAGCCGCACCTACGTAGAACTACGTAGATTACGCGTACGTAGTAACGCGGATTTATTTGTAGACGGCATGCGCGGATATTGGGCCAGCTCCGCTCAGCGGACACAATTATAAAAAATTACCGCCGCAGTCACTGGCTGTCGGCAGGAGACACGCTATGCCCCGTATGGCTAAACACCTCGCCTGGTTTGCCGTGGCTGTCCTGGGAGCGTTCGCGCTGAGTGTCGTGGCCTTGCGCCGCGGCGAAGCCATCAACGCCCTGTGGATCGTAGTCGCAGCAGTCGCAATCTACCTCGTCGCTTACCGTTACTACAGCCTGTTCATCGCCACCAAGGTGATGCAGCTGGACCCCAATCGTGCCACGCCCGCCGTGCTCAACAATGACGGTCTGGACTTCGTGCCGACCAACAAACACGTGCTCTTCGGCCACCACTTCGCCGCCATTGCCGGTGCCGGTCCGCTCGTCGGCCCTGTGCTCGCCGCGCAAATGGGCTACTTGCCCGGTACGCTCTGGCTGATCGCCGGTGTAGTGCTGGCGGGCGCGGTGCAGGATTTCATGATCCTGTTCCTCTCCACCCGTCGCAACGGTCGCTCGCTGGGCGACATGGTCCGAGAGGAAATGGGCCGCATTCCCGGGACCATCGCGCTGTTCGGCTGCTTCCTGATCATGATCATCATCCTTGCGGTGCTGGCGTTGATCGTGGTCAAAGCGCTGGCCGAGAGTCCGTGGGGCATGTTCACCGTGATGGCGACCTTGCCGATCGCAATGTTCATGGGCATTTATATGCGCTACATCCGCCCGGGTCGTATCGGTGAAATCTCGATCATTGGTGTGTTGCTGTTGCTGGGCTCGATCTGGCTCGGTGGGCAGATCGCTGCCGATCCGGTCTGGGCCAAGGCGTTCAGCTTCACCGGCGTGCAAATCACCTGGATGCTGATTGGCTACGGTTTTGTCGCAGCGGTATTGCCGGTGTGGCTGATCCTCGCTCCGCGTGATTACCTGTCGACCTTCCTGAAAATCGGCACCATCATTGCGCTGGCGATCGGCATCCTGATCACCATGCCCGATCTGAAAATGCCGGCACTGACGCAGTTTATTGACGGCACCGGGCCGGTGTGGAAGGGCGGTCTGTTTCCGTTCCTGTTCATCACCATCGCGTGTGGTGCGGTCTCCGGTTTCCACTCGCTGATTGCTTCCGGCACCACGCCGAAATTGCTCGCCAGTGAAGGCCATGCCCGCTACATCGGTTACGGCGGCATGCTCATGGAATCGTTCGTCGCGATCATGGCGATGGTCGCCGCTTCGGTGATCGAGCCGGGCGTTTACTTCGCCATGAACAGCCCGGCGGCTATCGTTGGCAGCGACGTAGTAACGGTTGCACAGACTGTCAGCAGCTGGGGTTTTGCGATCACTCCGGAAGCATTGCAGGCCGTGGCCACCGACATCGGTGAAACCACGATCCTGGCCCGTGCCGGCGGTGCGCCGACCCTGGCGGTCGGTATCGCACAGATTCTGCACAGCGTGCTGCCGGGTGAAAACACCATGGCGTTCTGGTACCACTTTGCGATTCTGTTCGAAGCGTTGTTCATTCTGACGGCCGTTGATGCCGGTACCCGTGCCGGGCGCTTCATGCTGCAGGATCTGCTCGGCGCCTTTGTGCCGGCGTTGAAACGCACCGAATCCTGGACCGCCAACCTGATCGCCACCGCTGGCTGCGTGGCGATGTGGGGCTACTTGCTCTATCAAGGCGTGATCGATCCGCTCGGTGGCATCAACACCTTGTGGCCGCTGTTCGGCATCTCCAACCAGATGCTGGCCGGTATCGCACTGATGCTCGCCACCGTTGTGCTGATCAAAATGAAACGCCAGCGCTACATCTGGGTGACCATGCTGCCCGCCGTGTGGTTGCTGATCTGCACCACGACTGCCGGCTTCATCAAGCTGTTCGACGCCAACCCGGCGATTGGTTTCCTGTCGCTGGCCAAGAAGTACAGCGATGCGCTGGCCAATGGGCAGGTGCTGGCACCGGCGAAAAATATCGATCAGATGCAGCATGTGATCTACAACGCGTATACCAACGCGACGCTGACGGCGCTGTTCCTGTTCGTGGTCTTCAGCATCCTGTTCTTTGCGCTCAAGGTCGGTATCGCCGCCTGGGGCACCAAGGAGCGCACGGATAAAGAAGCGCCGTTCCAACCTGTGCCAGATGCCTGAGCGAGGAGGGCCGCATGTTCAATGACCTGAGTCGCCTCGGGAAATACCTCGGTCAGGCCGCGCGCCTGATGGTGGGGATGCCCGATTACGACAACTATGTCGAGCACATGCAGACCAAACATCCGGACCAGCCGTTGATGAGTTATGAGGTGTTCTTTCGGGAGCGTCAGGAGGCTCGTTACGGCAGCAAGGCCGGACCAAAGTGTTGTTGAAATACATCTTCAGGTAACACGATAAAACCGTAGGAGCAGAGCTTGGCCAGTCTGACTCCTACGGTTTTTTTTCGTCCATGTTAAACGTGCTCACGGTAGCTCTTCCCAAGAGACCTCGGTCAAACCAGCTGAACTTGCATGTTCAAGCAAGCGCAGGTGATCGTCCTGCGGGTACGATTCCCCATACAAAAGGCCTACGCCGGAGTGCAGGCACGCGTAATACCAGGCATCTTCATCGGTCATGTGTGAATCCGGCTGGACGAATATTCGTCGAGCCTTGCTAAAGCTGTAGGTGATTTGAAAATGCCGAGGGCGCGTCATCCGATTCTCCAGGTGATGTCGCTACGACATTAGTGGCGGAGTGCCAGTTCCGTGGCTGCTGTAAAAAATTAAGTAACCGGTCAAGAAAAAGCCCGCTGATAGCGGGCTCTGACACATCACAAAGTATTCAACTGCCGCCGCTACCACCTCCACCGCCACCACTGCTGCTGCCGCCACCCACCTTGTCACCGCCGCCGGTTTTCGCACCGCCAGGGGTCGGGCCGCTGTCAGTGGTTCCGCCGTCGGCACCTTTGGGCAACGAGCCGGCATCCGGGTCGGCATTGGTGCTTGGGGAGGCAGGCTGCCGGGTGTCCGTCGCCCCATCACCGGACGTTCCCGTGCCAGTGGAAGTGGCCGCCATAACGTGAAACGAGCATGCCGAGAGGATGCCGGCAAGCGTGAGCACCGCAATTCTGTTGTTCATCATTTTGAATCTTCCTTGCGAGTGGATGACACCACATTGGAAGTGCGCTGCTTGAAAACGTGCGAGTCAGCGGACGGGCGGCATGCTCAATCGACGATTTCCACGCGCTCGGTGGCAAGAACGTATCGCTCATCAATTCATTGGAACTCCCGAGCGCAGTTTTTCGTCATCTGAATGGATGGGCTTCAGGCACATGACGCTGCAGCCCCGACACGCTTGTTTTTCATTTCGAAGGCGAGGACGACATGAATACTTCAGATAACAGGACTGACAATCAGCCTGGCAATCAGCAATCCGGGGGACCGGAAAAGGGCTTTGACCAGATCAAGGAAAATGTGACAGAGGCGCTCGGTGGTGCGCGGCAGCAAGCGGATGCGCAATTCGGTCAATACCGCGACACGGCAGCAGACCAGATTGAAGCACTGGCCCAGGGCGCCAAATCTGTGGTCTCGGAAATGGAAAGCAAGGATACCCTCGGCATGTCCGATTACCTTGCCGATGTTGCCGATTCGATGACCGGGCTGGCCAGCAACCTGCGTGGGAAAAGCGCCGAGGAACTGTTGCACGACGGTGCCGATCTGGCGCGGAAAAACCCGACACTGTTCATCGCCGGCAGCATCGCGTTGGGCTTTGCGCTGTCACGGTTCCTCAAGGCGGGTACCGCACCGGCTGCATCTTTCAACGATGATCGTGATCCGGCCGAAAGCAGCTCGATGCCGCCCTCAGGTGGTTTCGGCGCTCAGCGACCTTACGAAAGCTCCATGCCCTCGCGCAGCGGGTCCGACTCCGGGCTGGCAACCGGCATTACTCCGACCTCGCCAAATGAGCAAGACCATCCCTCGGACTTCGCCTCGTCTGCAACGCCCGGGTCCTCGACATCGACCTCGAGCCCAACCACAAATCCGACCTCCACACCGGGCTCCGCAAGCTTCAACTCGACGCCAGGTTCCTCGACTTACAAAGGAGAGCTGTGATGAACAGAGAAGATACTGAGTTGCCGGGTAGCCGTCCTGCTGCCGCGCCGGAAAACGATGCCTCGGTTGTCGGGTTGTTGCGCCAGCTATCCCGCGAAGTGCCAGCGCTGTTTACCAAAGAACTGGCACTGGCCAAGGCCGAGCTGCAGGCCAGCCTCACCACCATGAAGGCCGGGATAGCCGGTGTGGCCGGGGGCGCGATCGTGCTGCTCGCCGGTTTCATCATTCTGTTAATGGCGGTGGTTTACGGCCTGAGCATGGTCATGGCGCCCTGGCTGGCGGCATTGATCGTTGGCGTAGTGGTGATGATCATTGGCTTCACCATGCTGCAGTCCGGCAAGAAGCAATTCGAGCCATCCAACCTCAAGCCTGATCGTACGCTGGACGCCTTGAACAAAGACCAGGAAGCGCTGCGGAGGAAAGTCTCATGAACCGTGAATTCGACATCGAATCAGAAAAAAGCCCTGAAGACATCGAGCGCGAAATCGATGCTCAACGCGAAAGCATTGGCAACATCGTCGATGCCCTGGAAAGCAAGTTCACTCCGGGGCAAATGTTCGACCAGGCCATGGGCATGATGCAAAACAACGGCACCACATTCCTGACCAATCTGGGCACCAGCGTGCGCAACAACCCTGTGCCGGCGGTCGTGACGTCGGTCGGATTGCTGTGGCTGATGATGAGCCAGAACCGTCCACCTGCAGCACGTCATGTGTACCGCACAGGGCCGGATCAGGACAGAACAGGCCAGTGGGCCGATGGTCTGTCTGATGGCGTCGACAGCGCCCGCGACCGTATGCATCAGACCGCCGATTCGCTCAAGGGCGGCTATCAGTCGGTCAAAGGCAAGGCGGCTCATCTGGCAGACAACCTGTCATCGGCCACCGACAGCCTAAGCCACACCGCGCATGACGTCAGCGATCGCATCAGCCACACCGCGCACGATGTCAGTGACCGTGTTGCACGCAGCACCCAGCAGATGGGCAACCAGTTCAATCAGTTGCTCAGGGACCAACCGCTGGTGGTTGCCGCTGCAGGCATCGCTTTGGGTGCGCTATTGGGCGCTGCATTGCCGTCTACCCGTACCGAACAGCGTTACATGGGCAAGACCAGCGCGGACATTGCAGACAAGGTCAAACAGCAGGCACGCGAAGGGATGGAAGCGGTGCGTGACACGGTTACCAAAACTACCGACCATCCCGACACCAAGGAGAATTCAAACGCCAACACCACGGCCAACGCGAGTTCGAATGCTCAATCTTCGACGCAAACACCCAAGCCGGGTGGTACCGCTGCGGATTTGTCAGGGGGGTTGGGTACGCCTTGAGCAAAACAAAGCGGGAGGCCTTGAAAGCCTCCCGCTTTTTTTGCAACTCACCACAGATGACTCAGTTTCCGTCTGCCACTTTGCGTTCGATCTCTGCGGTCTTGCGTTGCAGCTCGTCCACCTCCTGCTCTTTGACGCGAGTCGACGAAGGCGTGATCGTTTTGTCCACGCCATCGGTATCGCTGTCGCTGTCCTGAAGGTCGCGTTCAACCACATTCACCGGTTTGCCTGCCGCATCGGTGGGTGGCGCATTCGCCGGTTTGCCAGTGTTCACACGGTCGTCGTTATTCATTTCACATTCCTCCGTTGGCTTACATCAGTGGAGCATCGCGGCGGCCCAAAAGTTTGACTGGATCGCGCCGTGCTCGACGATTGGCACCCGAGGCGTGACGGTATCCACCCGGCAAAAAAATGCCTCTGGTCGGCATTCCTGAACCTATGCCGACAATCGCTGATCCATCCAGAAATACGTCAGGAATCCGACCGCCATGAACTCCTTCAGAAACCTGCTGACGCCGGCCCATGAGCGACGACTGCGTGCGCTGGATCGTTGGCACCAAACGCTGGACAACGCCGCGCTGCGCAAGGAGTCTCCGGATGCCTATCACGAGGAACTGCTGCGTCAGACAGACGAGATGGACCGCCAGTGCATTGTCAGTTGGGAGGAGTGGCGGGACTTGCGTCGTGAAGCGGACCAAGCGTATTTGCGCGCGGTCGCGGGTGATGATTATCACTGAGGGTCGCTAATGAACACCGACCTGAGATTCGGCATAGAAGAGGAATACTTCATCACCGAACTGGCCAGCCGGAGAATGTCCGCGCAGCCGTCTAAAGCAGCCATCCAAGCATGCGAAGCGGCGCTGGGTGAGTACTTTGCCCTGGAGATGTTCCAGGGTCAGATCGAAGTTGCCTCGCCGATTTTCAACAATGTCGCCGAGGCTGCTCATTACCTCGATGAAGCCCGCGCCAGCCTGCGCCATGCGCTCGAACCTCATGGCTTGGGCTTGTTAAGCGTGGGCAGCCATCCTTTGGCCGACTGGCGCACGCAACGTGCGACCCAGCAGCCGCATTTTTGCAAATTGTTTGAAGACTACCGTCACGTCGCGCAGCGTAGCGTGCTTTCTGGATTGCACGTGCATGTTGAAGTGCCGAGCCAGCTGGACCGCATACGGGTGATGAACGAGGTCCTGCCATGGACGCCATTATTGCTCGCGCTGAGCTGCTCGTCACCGTTCTGGGACGGCGCTGACAGCGGCTACATGAGTTATCGGCAGACGGCCTGTGACGAGTGGCCGCGGATGGGTATTCCGGAGTTCTTCGCTGACGAGCTGGCCTATGACGCCTACGTGGCGTTGCTGATGCAAACCGGCGCCATCAAGCAGGCCGGTGATTGCTGGTGGGGCGTTCGACCTGCGGGCAAATACCCGACGCTTGAGTTACGCATGACCGACGCCTGCCCGCGCGTGGACGACGCGCTGTGCATCGCCTCGTTTTTCCGTTTGCTGGTTGCCTACGCCATCGAGCACGCGCAACCCGGCGCGGACTACTCGCAAAATTCCCGCTGGATACTCCTGGAGAACCGTTGGCGGGCCAAACGCTACGGCGTAGAGGCTGCCTTCGTCATCGAGGGTTACGACCGACCGTTCACCACCGAGCAATGGCTGTTCCGGGCGCAACAGGTACTGGGTAAAACAGCGCACGAGATGGGTGTGGAAGACGTCTTTCGACAGCTGCGCCGAATGCTCGCAGAAGGCAGCAGTGCGCATCGACAGCTGGGGATTTTCCAGCGCACTTTAACCGACGGCAACGATACCCAGGCGGCGCTGGCGGCGGTGGTCGATCACTTGATGAAGGAAACCGCGAAGCCATCACGCTTCGTCGACCACACGCTGGAAACATTGAACGCCGGTTGAGGCAGTGTGCCTGATTAGTATCAACTATCTGGAGAGCACGACCATGTCGGAAGCAGTCAGCTATTTCATGATCGCCATTGCGGTGTTCATTTTGCTCGTGGACTTGTGGGCAATCGTCAGCGTGTTCAGAAGCGACAAGCCGGTCGGCATCAAGGCGGCATGGGCGATCGGCCTGATCGTTTTTCCGGTCATCGGGCTGATTGCCTGGGGCATCGCCGGACCTCGTGGGATCAAGCAAGGACCAACGTCGCCCGAGCACAGCAAAGGTTGAAGGCGCGATCGGGATTTCCCACGCAAAGTGACCAAGCCCTGAAATCCAGGGCTTGGTCATTTTCACGATTGCCTCATACCGCAATCGGTTTGAATCAAATAAATCCATGCCGCACCACAAATCCTGTGGGAGCATGGCTTGCCCGCGAAGGCGGTGGATCAGTCAGCAAAGGTGCCAACTGTTCGTGCCCCCTCGCGGGCAAGCCCGGTTCCCACAGGTTTTGGGACCCGCCGCAGATTTGCATCCTCCACGGCTGAGTCAGACTTTCGCCGGGTTCTGCTTCTCCGGGTCGATGCCATAGAGCACAATCGCCTCGGTCACTTTTTCCCTTCCAATCGCGCCGTCATCAGCCAGCGCCTTTAATGCCGCCAGTGCGATGAAATGGCGATCCACTTCGAAGAAGGTGCGCAGTGACTCGCGGGTATCCGACTGTCCGAAGCCATCCGTGCCCAATGCCACAAAACGTCGTTTGGGCACGAACGGGCGGATCTGGTCGGCGAAGATTTTCATGTAGTCCGTGGCGACCACCACCGGGCCCTGCTTGTTCTGCAGGCTACTTTCCACATGACCGATGCGCGGTTCCTGATCCGGATGCAGCAGGTTCCAGCGTTCCGCGTCCTGGCCGTCACGGCGCAGTTCGGTCAGGCTGGTGACGCTCCACACCTCACTGCTCACCCCAAAGTCCTGTTGCAGCAACTGGGCGGCGGCAATCACCTCCTGCAGGATCGAACCGCAACCCATCAACTGAACATGCTTGCCTTCGACCGGCTGTGCCGGAGCCGAGAGCCGGTACATGCCTTTGAGAATGTCCTGTTCAACACCTTCGGGCATTGGCGGGTGAGCGTAGTTTTCGTTGAGCAGGGTGATGTAGTAATAGGTGTCTTCGTTTTCGACATACATGCGGCGCATGCCGTCCTGGATGATCACCGCCAGTTCGTAAGCGAAAGTCGGGTCGTAAGACACGCAGCACGGCACGGTGGAGGACAGCACGTGGCTGTGCCCGTCGTCATGCTGCAGGCCTTCGCCCATCAGCGTGGTTCTGCCGGACGTGGCACCCAGCAGGAAACCCCGGGCGCGGGCATCGCCTGCCGCCCAGGCCAGATCGCCGACGCGCTGAAAGCCGAACATCGAGTAGAAGATGTAGAAGGGCACCGTCATTACGCCGTGCGTGCTGTACGACGTACTCGCGGCGATCCATGAGGAAATGCCGCCGGATTCATTCAGGCCTTCCTGCATGATCTGGCCGTCGCGCGCCTCTTTGTAATAACTCAACTGGCCGGCGTCCTGGGGCGTGTACAACTGGCCAACGTGGGAATGGATGCCGATCTGACGGAACAGGCTTTCCATGCCGAAGGTGCGTGATTCGTCCGGAACAATCGGCACGATCAGCTTGCCGATGTTCGGGTCCTTGAGCAGCGTGCCGAGGATGCGCACGAACGCCATGGTAGTTGAAATCCCGCGCTCGCCGGTGCCTTTGAGCTGGGTGTCCAGCGCCGATAACGGCGGAATCTGCAGGGGCTCGACGGCACTGAAGCGTGCCGGAATATAGCCGCCCAGTTGCGCGCGCCTGGCTTGCAGATAAACGGCTTCGACACTGTCCGCGGCCGGTTTGAGGTAGGGCATGTCGCCCAGTTGATCGTCGCTGAGGTCCAGCCCGAAACGATCACGGAACGCCTTCACCGCGTCGTCGCCCATCTTCTTCAGCTGATGGTTGATGTTCTGGCCTTCGCCAGCTTCGCCCATACCGAAGCCCTTGACGGTCTTCGCCAGGATGACGGTCGGCCCGCCGGTGTGGCGCATCGCGGCTGCGTAGGCGTTGTAGACTTTTTCCGGGTCATGGCCGCCGCGTGACAACTTCCAGATCTCGTCATCGCTGAGGTCGCTGACCAGTTCGAGCAACTCGGGGTACTTTCCGAAAAAGTGCTCACGAACGTAAGCACCGTTTTGCGATTTGTAATTTTGATAATCGCCGTCCACGCATTCCATCATGCGCTGGCGCAGCAAGCCGCTTTTGTCTTTTTCCAGCAAGGCATCCCAACCGCTGCCCCAGATGACTTTGATGACATTCCAGCCGGCCGCCCGGTACAGGCTTTCAAATTCCTGGATGACTTTGCTGTTGCCGCGCACGGGTCCGTCGAGGCGCTGGAGGTTGCAGTTGACGACAAAAATGATGTTATCGAGCTTCTCTCGACCGGCCAGGGAAATCGCCGCCAGAGATTCCGGCTGATCCATCTCGCCGTCACCGAGAAACGCCCAGACTTTACGACCTTGATGCTCTTTCAGGCCACGGTCTTCGAGGTAACGCATGAACCGCGCCTGATACGCTGCGGTGATCGGCCCGAGCCCCATGGATACCGTCGGAAATTGCCAGAAGTCTGGCATTAGCCTTGGATGTGGGTAGGAAGAAACGCCATCGCGGTCGGTCTCGCGGCGGAAATTATCCAGCTGGTCTTCACTCAGGCGACCTTCGAGATAAGCGCGGCCGTAGATGCCTGGCGAGGAGTGGCCCTGGATGTACACCATGTCGCCGGCAAATTGCTCGGTGCGCCCGCGGAAAAAATGCTCGAAGCCAACGTCGTACAAAACGGCCGCCGAGGCATAGGATGCGATGTGTCCGCCCACGTTCGAATGCTTGCCGGCGCGCAGCACCATGGCCAAGGCGTTCCAGCGAATGTAAGCGTTGATCCGGCGCTCGATGGCCAGGTCACCGGGGTAGGGCTGCTGACGGTCGACCGGGATGGTGTTGACGTAAGGCGTGGTGACGCGCCCATAGAAATCACCGTGACGGTTGGCATCGAAATCAAGCATTTGATCGATCAGGTAATGAGCGCGAGAACGCCCTTCGACGCTTGCCACCGATTCGATGGATTCGAGCCATTCGCGAGTTTCTTGTGGATCCTCGTCGAGAAACAGGGGTTGTTGAGCCATCGTCGTCTCCTGGACAGTGCAGCAGCACCGAGTCGTTTGGTGCCTGGTGAAGGGGCGTGGGTAGACGCCAGCCTTGAGGAATTTTTGTAGTTGCAATTGCAACTACGAGTGAGAACTTAGCCTGCGCCACGCTACAATTGCAACTAAATCGAATTCATCAGAAGGGTGAAGCATGTCGTCAAGTGATCCGGATACCTGGTTCAGATTCGTCCGGGCCCACCGTTGCCTGATCCGCGAAATCGAGCGTCGGCTGGCTGCCGCCGAGCTCCCGGCTTACGCCTGGTACGACGCGTTATGGGGCCTGGAAAGCGGCCCGGACGGCAGCCGACGCATGAGCGAACTGGCTGACGTCATGGCGATCGAGCGCTACAACCTGACTCGCCTGGTGGATCGACTGGAGGCCGAGGGCCTGGTCACCCGCAGCCGTGCCAGCGACGACGGTCGTGGTGCGTATGCCGTCATCACCGAGAGCGGCAAGGTACTGCGAAAAAAAATGTGGCAAGTCTATGAAGGGGCGGTCGACGAACTGTTTCTGGCGCAGTTCGATAGCGAGCAACAGCAGGTCTTCAGCGATGCGCTTGAGCGAGCGGCAACGGCCGCGCGCAACAGCGGGCGCGCGGGTTGAATAACGTGCGCGGTCATTGCAGCAAATAACGGTTCATGGCTTCACTGACGCACGTCTGTGCGATCCGCCCGTCATCGGCCAGAGCCCGCAACGCCAGGACGACAATCCAGCGTTTATCCAGCGTTGTGTCGAGGGTCGCTTCAGGCGAGTCAGCACCCAGCGTCACGAAGCGTGACGTGATATGGGCACCGATCTGATCGGCGACATGCCGGCCATACCCCGTCACCGCCACCACCGGGCAATCGTCGAGGCTCATGCAGTCGAGCAAATGCGCTGATCGCCGCGGCATGGCTGGATGCATGCGGTTCCATCGCTGCGCCCTGTCTGCATCCCGCGCCAACCGCGTATAGCTGGGGCAACTCCAGAGCTCGCTTTCGACGCCCCAGTCCTCGCGCAACATTTGCGCCGCGGCAACCACCGACTGCAATGCCCGGCCAGCGCCCAACAAGCGAACCCTGGGACCTGCGGCTTCAGCAGCGACTTCGCTGAGCCTGTACATCCCCCTGAGCGCGTGGCTCGCGCTGACTTGGCTGATGGGCGCAACAAAATCATAAGGCTCGTCATGCAGCGCCATGTAGTAAAAACCGTCGTTGCCTTCCACGTACAGGCTGTGCAAAGCGGCGAGCGCAATAGCGTGCGCTTCGGCACCGCTGGCGGGGTCGAAAGGCATGCACTGCGGGTTGGCGGCCAGCCAGATCGAGACCCAGGGATGAGCGCCCTTGGGCCAGCGCGAGGGCAGGGTCTCTATGTCATTGCACAGAATGCCGCGATGGGCCGACTCGTTTGAAAGGGCGCACAGTTCGGCGGACGTCGCAGAACTGGCGAGGTACAACAGGGGTTTTTCGCTGGCACAGGCGGCAGGACTAAAGCGCAGCGGCCACGCATTGATTCGGGTGTGAGCGCCATCGATTTGCGACTGCTTGTTGGCGCGCACGACCCAAATATGTCGGGCGGTTCCGGGATCCCGTTCCAGTCGATTGGCGATGTCGATCATGGTGTAGAGCGGAGAGCAAAACCCCACAGTGTGCGGCTGCGTCATGCTGCGGATTTTATCAATGCAAGCCTGAGCGGCAACGCGGGTATCCGGTGTTTTGCTGAAGCTGGAAAAGCCGATCATGCCTGATATCTCCGTGCGATCCATCGTGCTTGCACCATACTGCACGCCTCAATATGATTGCAAATGCAATTAGAATGTCCTCAACAGGAGATTTCATATGAGTGCGTCTTACCCCATCACGCTTTACACAGCGGATACACCCAACGGGCAGAAAATCAGTATTTTCCTGAAAGAAGCTGCCATTGATTGTGAAAAAGTGAAGTTCGACCTGTCCGCGGGCAGGCAACATTCGGCGGATTTTTTGCGGATCAATCCCAATGGGAAAATTCCGGCCATCGTTGATCATGAGGCTGGTATCTCGGTTTTCGAATCCGCTGCCATTCTCGGTTACCTGTCGCAAAAATTTGAATGTCTGCAGCCTGATTCTTCTGCTGTAAAACTGTCCGTTCAGCAATGGTTATACTTTCAGGTAGGGGCCATTGGTCCGATGCTGGGGCAGTTGTGGTGGTTCCTGCACGGCAGCACGACGCGCAACGAAGAAGCCATTGCGCGCTACCGTAAAGAGGCGCTGCGAATCTATGGAGTGGTGGACAAACAGCTGGCCTCGCACAGTTATCTGGCTGGCGATGAGTACTCCATCGCCGACATCGCGGCGTTCACCTGGCTGCGTACCCATGAAGAGCTGGCGCTGGATATCACGTCGTATACCCATGTGGTGCGCTGGCTGGCGGTGATTGAGTCCCGTCCTGCCGTACAGGCAGGGCTCGCCGAATCTCGCAACGCTCCAACGGATTAACACGGGACTGGCCTGGGAGCCTCCCGGGCCTCAACGCCGCTGACTGGTACAGAGGAGGGCGGATGTCCGACAGTCCGTTTGACATCGGCTAATGCAATATTGATTCAGTGCCCACGGGCATCCTTGTAGTGTTGATTTGGCTTTACTACGTAGCGGGACCGAGATTGAATCATTGCCTCAATTGAGATGCAGCAGCGCAAACGTCAGCCGCAACCATAAAAAAAGGAGTTTTTATGAGCACTCGGTACTTGAAAGGGGGCAAAGCGTTACACCCGATTTCGCAAATGGATGAACGTCTGAGAACTGCTTTTGAAAAATGCCTGTTGCCTCTGGAGGGCTGCCATTACGCCTATTTCCTCACGTCCAAGGCTCGTGAGGTTGAACCAAGAATCTTTTCCAACTATCCCGAGCATTGGCTCGATGTGTATAAAACCGAGGGTTACCACCTCATAGATCCTGTCATCAGACACGGCATGAAATGTATAGCGCCGTTCTTTTGGCATGAGGCGCTTGAATCGAAGGATTCAGGGATGGGGCGGGAGGTGTTTGCGTCCTCGGAGAAATACCGGATATCCGATGGTTTCACTTTTAATCTGCATGATGCCCACGGGCTTTTTGCCGCATTGAGCATCAGCAATACCGAGCGTCGTCATGATTTTGAGCAGTTCATGACGGGAAACGCGGCGGAAATCCAGATGACACTCGTTCAATTTCAAAGCCGTTTAACGAATTGTTTTTCCCTCAATGAGCTTTTTCCTGATCTGGATGAGACCGGCCTGTCGGATCGCGAGTTGAGCGTGCTCAAGTGGGTTGTCATGGGTAAGGCATACAGGGAAATTGCCGCCATTTGTGCCATCTCGATTCGCACTGTGAAATTCCACATGGCCAATGTCGTCAATAAACTTCAAGTCTGCAACGCCAAGCAAGCCGTGTACAAAGCTGTAAGTCTGGGGTTGGTCTAAAAGGTGCCTGCGCCTTGATTAGCAGGTGATCTCCAGTGCCTTGCGCAGTGGCTGTTTACTCTTCGACTCGATCACCTCCTTGAGTCGCTTATCATTTTCGGAAGACACTGGCATATTCAGCAACAGCACTTTTTCCCCCGGTGAAGCCTCGCCTGTAGCCAACACTTCATACAGCCATCCCGCCCTTAGAACGATGCGCGACATGGCCTGGCTGACCACCGTAATGATCGATCGCAAACCCTGTCGAGTGGCGTGATCGTGCATCGCCAGAAGCAACATTTCGGTGATCGGTGCTCTGCTCAGGCCTAGTGCGCGGGAACGGGTCTTGTCGACGAAAAAGCGGCTGGACTCAGCAATCAACGGGTCTTTGGGCAACGTACAGTCGAAGAAGCCGCGAAAAGGTCCCTCCACCATGTAAGGGTTCAGCGTATTGATCAAACGAAGGCTGGCCAATGGTATGCCTGCATAGACGCCTACCAGGTAGGTTGAAGAGGCATTGTCATATTCGTCAATCTCCCTGCCCTCGTTAACGATGACCCGCCAGTCCAGACGGTCGGCGAACACTTCCTTTCTCAATCGGAACAGGTTGCCCATCAGTTCTTCTGAGGCATCTGAATAATCGACTTTGTGAAAAATTACCTGGTCCATGCGTTTATGAATTCCGTCCGTGTACAACTACATTAATCGGTTTGTAACGCGCGAGGAGAATGGCGATTGAAACTGCAAAATACAACTGTACCTAAAGACAGGTGTAAAAAAAATACAAACCTGCACTGAGGTACAGTTGTAGAGCAAAAGAGCAACGTTAATTATTGGGTCGGGTTTATCTGCAGATTTGTGAGCAGGCTATCTACGTAGATAACTAAGTTGACTCTTACAGGAATAACAAGATGAATGTTGCAGCCCGTCATGACGTCAAGGAAGACATCACCCAGCATGAAATTTCTGCCCTGAAAACACGCTTTAACCTGGCTGACGCCCACACGCACCAGGATCAGAGTGTGACTCAGCGAAAAATTGTCGAGCGCTTGCCCGAACTCTGGTATCGCGCGCAAAACCGCACGCAGTATCAGAGCGAGCAAGAATTCATTCAGGCGTTTTTTTCCTTTCACGGACAACAACACGCGCTTAAGCGACACGATGAAATTTACCTCGTGTACGCCGCCTCAATTGCGATGCACATCACCGCAACCTACCTGCGCAAACGCAACATGAGTGTGGGATTGATCGAGCCTTGCTTCGATAACCTGCACGATCTGCTCAAACACATGGAAGTGCCGTTGACTGCACTGGATGAAAGCCTTTTCCAATCGCCAGCAAGCGTCTACACAAAACTTCAAACGGCAGCAGCCGATGTTGATTCGATTTTTCTGGTAGATCCCAACAACCCGACCGGTTCAAGCATGTTTGCCACTGGCGCCGACACCTTTGTGGAGGTGGCGCGTTACTGCAAGGACCACGGCAAATTGCTGATTCTGGATTTCTGCTTTGCGGCATTTTTCAAAACAGCAGGCGGCTGCCGATTCGACGCTTATGCAATCCTGGACGACATTGGCACCCAATACATCGTTATGGAAGACACCGGTAAAACCTGGCCACTGCAGGACACCAAGTGCGCAACGATCATGGCCAGTACGGACATCAACGCTGACATCTACAGCATCGTCACCAGTGTATTGCTGAACGTCTCGCCCTTCATTCTCAATGTGGTGACCCAGTACATTCGAGACAGTAGCGAAGACGATTTCGAATCTGTTCGCAGCGTGCTCGAAGTCAATCGCACAAGCGCCAAACGCCACCTCGATGGCCATTTTCTTCGGTACGTAACGCCCATGGTCGAAACCAGCGTTGCATGGTTTGAAATCATGCGCGGGGGTGTCACAGCCGATGACTTGCAGGCGTATTTGATGGAGTACGAAGTCTACGTGTTGCCTGGCAAATACTTCTACTGGAGTCAGCCGCAGGCGGGGCAAAAGTACATTCGTCTGGCATTGGCCCGCAAACCCGACGAGTTCGAGCAGGCCGTCAACACCATCGCCCGCGCTCTGGAGCAGTACCATGACTGATCCCATCATCCCGGTTATCGATGCCACTGTGTTCATGGGCATGCACCATGCCGATCCCGGCATCCGAGAGACATCCCTGGCTTTTTTCAACGCCTTCTATTCACGTCAGATCCTGATGAGTTTCGGTCAGATCGGAATGTGCGATGCCATCATCTGGAAGAAGAGCCGCCAGTTGCAGGATGTCTATTACCCCTTTATGGACGTCCTCCATACGGACATGGACATTCAGCGTCAGGGCTATTGCAGCAAAGTCCTCAAGCGTGCCTGCCTGCAGACGAATTGGGCGCATCTGAGCGTCGAAAAAAAATTACTCGCCGCGCAGGTAGTCGAGCATCAGCAACCACTCTTCACCCACGACAGTGCACTGCGTGAACTGGAAGCGTTACAGCCTTTCCTGCAACCGTTTCCTTCATTGATAAATGGCCCCGTCTTCCCTGAGAAACTGCAAAGTCTTTACGAACAGTCCCGTGAGATGTCCATTGAACAGGAGGACTTTCAGCATGTCGGCTAAAAATGTTTTCGTCCCGTTGATTACCCCGCTTGATGAGCAATCGCGTATTTGTGAAACCAGCGTGCGCCGGTTGATGCACAGCTCCAGGCCCTTCGTTGACGGGTACATTCCCTGCCTGACTTCCGGTGAGGGCTGGCGCCTGGGGCGTCGCGACTGGCAACGTATGCTGGAGCTGACGCTTGCCCACGCACAGGATAAAACAGTGATCGCTGGCATCGAACGTGCCACTACGGCCGAGGTGATTGAATACGCGCTGCTGGCCCAGGAGCTGGGTGCTCAGGCGATCATGTTTACTTCGCCTTTCGCATCCGGGACGAATCAGAAAGACATCATTGAGCATTACCGCGCCGTTCATGACGCCGTTTCCATGGATATCTTCATCTACAACGAGTCTGCGCTATCCGGCAACGAAAAAAGCTTTGATACGTTAATGGCGATTGCGCGGTTACCCAGGGTCATCGGCATCAAGGATTCACCCTCGCAGCCGCGCGTCCAAAGCGAGATCGATCAGCTGCGCAATGAGGGTCTGGATTACTTCCTCGGCTGGGAAATGCTCCTGGCTAGAGAGCTGCAGTCCGACGGCAATGTCGTGTCGTTGGCCAATCTGGAACCTGCACTCTGTCGCATGGCAATAAGTGCACAGCAACCTTTGGTAAGTGCGCTGGTGGAATCGCTCGACCAGCGCTTCGAACTCGCTGCGGACGATTGGTACGCGCACGTCAAAAAGGAACTCAAGGCGCGAGGCATCATCACCACGGACAAAGTGTTGGTGGCAGAGGGGGCCATGGCATGAACGCACAGCAAAAAGATCTGTTCCTGGCCAATCGCGCCTGTATCAAACAGCTTCAGCCATTGCCCGCACATATCCTGGCCTTTGAGCGTGACTGGATCGATTCAACGATCCAGAAAACGCGAACTGCCAACACGCCCTCCGACCTGGCCGGTTTGCGCAAACAACTCGCGGAACTGGTAGAACTGGAACGCAGCGTAATGCCGCCCAGCGCAGCCTACGTTGGCGATCATATGACGCGTGAGGAATTCAAGATCCTGGTGCAGGAGTTCGCGCTGGATGGCCTGACCGAGGCGCAGGTGTTCTATCACCTTATGCCTCGACTGAGCCTCGCCGCTCAGATGCCTATGTTGCGGATGATGATTGATGAGTTCGGCTCCGGCAATCTCAAGCGTTCCCACACCACGCTGTACATAGACCTGCTGAACGAATTGCAGATGCCGACCGACCTGGCGTTCTACATTGACGTCAATGCTGCAGCCGGGTTCTCGTTCCCCAACATGTTTTGCTGGCTGACAATGCGGGCGGATGATCCGTCCTATTTCGCAGGAGTCATTACCTATTTCGAAACGGTCGTGCCGTTTTTCTTCGAGTGCTACACATCGATTTGTTCGCGTTTGCAAATCAAGGCTCACACGTATTATTCCGAGCATGTGCACATTGATGTGTTTCACGCCATCGAAGGCCAGCGTTTGCTGAAAGCGATGGATGCGACGGGCGATCTGGACCCGGTCAAAGCGTGGGAGGGCATCTGTATGGGACGGGAAATTACCAATGCAGCTTTTGATGCGGCGGTCGATAAGGCCAGGCGTCAAGAATTTTTTGACAAGGAGCGTGAGATTGAGCGAGCCCTCTGAGTTTCATCGCCCCGGCAGATTCACCGTGGAACTCGGCGATCAGCTTTTTGAAGTGCCGCACACGTGCCCACATCGCGCAGGGTGGCTGGAACACGGTATGGTCAATGAACAGCGCAAGAGCATCACCTGTCCATTGCATTTCTCCGTGTTCAGTCTAGAGACCGGTGAGCAACTGAGCGGCCCGCCCTGTGGGCGCCTGGATGTCAGACGCTTGATTTGATCATTGCTTTTGGCGAGTCCTGCGCCGTGAATGGGGGTAGGATTTCGCCAATATCGCGTCGTTGTCAGCTGACAGACAAATGTACCCGCCGCTATCCACATGGGTTCCATCCGTTTACTTCCAGGTCAGCGCCTTGACTAGCCTGGAGGCTTTTGCGTTCAGCTTCAGGATCGCGATACTCCGGGCACATCCATATTGATCTTGCGCCACGCCGCTTGGGCAAAACTGTAGACGGAAAAAGCGATCAGGCCCAATGCGATAATCATCAATATGACTGCACCTGCCGGCAGGTTCTGCAGGGCATCGAGCGCGTCTTTCATGCCCGGCGGGTCCATGGCTTTATAGGCCGAGCCGCTGACCAGCAGTAACACGGCAATTTCGATGAAGACTACGCCTCGGGCAATCAGGCCGAATCTAGAGACCGGACGCACATAACGCATCACGTCTTCATCCGCTTCGAAGTACTTCTCGAACGTCGCCTTCCAGCCTTTGATGATGTGAGCAATGCCGACGCCCAATGGCACCAGTGCGATGAGGTAAACCAATACGTTCGAATATTCCCAGGACAGCAGGCTGGCCAGCAGGTCCTTGGTCTGACCACCTCCGGAATCGCCCGAGCTCTTGCGCCCACTGACGAGTAGACCCAGGGCAAAAAACGCCAGTGCGCCATTAACCAAACCGCCGGCCAGCAATCCGGTACGAATGACAAGGCCTTTGAATTCCTTGCCGTGATGATCGACGTCGCGGGTCGCTTGCAGCACACGCCAAGCGGCGAACGCCAGCAGGCCCGCCACTACCAGCCCGACCAGCACGTAACCGAATGGCTGGCTAAACAATGCTTCCAGGCTTTTGTGACTATCCTTGGGTTTAGTCGAGTCTTGAGCAGCCAGTAACGCGAAGATCCCGATGATCAGGTAAATAACGCCTCGCGCGGCATAACCGCCGCGTGCGAGAACAACCAGGCCTTGATGAGCGGACATACGTCTGATTCCAGAAAAAGTATTACTACAGAAGACCCATAAACCCGCAAGGCGTTCGAAAAAATCAAAGCAAGGCTCACGCCTGTCGCGCCGCCGCATTCAAGGTGAACGAACGCTGCGTTGTCCTCATGCTCTAGTTGATACGGCTGGTGTTCATTCGGCGGAGTAAAAGCAAGCATCAAGTCACAGGTACGACCTCTATGTCCTGAAAGCGCCATCGCCGCGAACTTCATCCGATCAATTCGGTCGACCAGTCAGCGGCTTCTCTTTTCGCACGACGATCCAGAAATACTTACAACAATGGTGATCGCGATGAATTGTCTTATTTGTGTCAGCGCCGCAGAGCGCATTCAATGTCATGGGCCTTGGGAGGAAAGGGACTGTCCTGACTGCGGACGCTATCGGGTGTCCGATGAACTGATTCTCGCGCTTATCGACCAAGGACAAATCTTCGACGTCGCGAAAACCCGAGGTTGGCTGGACCGCCAACGGATGCAAGTGGCGATTCCGGCAATCGTAAAAAGCGAGGCGCTGCTGGTTTCTTGAGTTTATTGCGCAGCCCCACGCTGCTTCAAAAGCGATCGAGTCGGTAGGGGTGCAGCGCGGGCAAACCGGGCTTCGCAGAACCCGCTGACACCAGTCCACAAACCAGTTCGGCAGTCACCGCCGCCTGGGTCAAGCCCAAATGCTGGTGCCCGAACGCCAACAGCACCTTGCCCTCACACACCCGGTCGATGATCGGCAGGGAATCCGGCAGCGACGGACGAAAGCCCATCCACGGAGTCGCCTCCTCAGCGTTCAGATCCCGACGAAACAGACCTTTGCTCAGGTGATGCAACTGCCAGGCGCGCTGCATGTTCGCCGGGCTGTGCAGGCCAGCGAATTCGACGGTGCCTGCCAGCCTCAGCCCGGCGGCCATCGGCGTCATGATGAATCGGCGTTCCAGTGAGGTGACGGCGAAGGGCAGCCGATTGTGTTCATGGGGCAGCATCAGGTGATAACCGCGTTCGGTATCCAGCGGGATCTTTTTGCCGGTCAATGCGGCGGTCAATTCGGCTGAATGAGCCCCGCAGGCGATCAGTACCTGCCGAGCTTGCAACGTGCCTTGGTCGGTGACGAGTGCAACGCCATCCTCGTGCAAGTGACCGCCCTGAACATGCTGTTGCACAAACTCCACGCCACTGGCTTGTGCGGCGTTCACCAGCTCGCAAACCACGCGATAGGGATCGAGGAAATGCCCGGTGCGCGGGAAGAACAGCCCGCCCTGAATCTGATGGCTGAGTTGTGGCGCGGCGTTGTGCACTGCGCCGGCAGACCAGAAATCCACCGGCACCTGTTGCTGATGCAAGCGCTTTTGCAACGCTTCGATCGCCTGTCGCGCGTCGGCGCGTTCGAACACCAGCAACGAGCCGTCCTCCTTCAGCAGGTGGCGACGCTCAATGGCCGTCAGCAACCGCTGCCACGCACCCAGGCTGCTTTCATTCAGCGCGCGCAAACCGGCGACTGTTTGCTGGAACGGCGCCGAGCGCAGGTTGAGCAACAGACGCGTGAACCAGGGCAGGGCGCGCGGCAGGTATTTCCAGTCCAGGCGCAGCGGCCCCATCGGGTCCATCAGCATCGACGGCAGCCGTTTGAGAATGGACAGGTCGGCAATCGGGAACACCTGCTCGGTCGCCAAATGCCCGGCGTTGCCAAACGAAGCACCGTGGCCGGGCGCCTGTCGGTCGATGACCACGACCCGCAAGCCTTGACGCGCCAGGCGCAAGGCGCAGGCAACACCGATGATGCCGGCGCCGACGATGGCGATATCGTGCGGCGGGTTAGCCGTGTTTGGGTCGCGCATGTTCCGGGGATCCTTGCGGTGGCGTTTTTCAGGCGAGATCGGCTGACCAGCTCTCATACCATTGCCGGAACAACGCGTATTGTTGCTCGGCGTAGCGGCGCTGGGAATCGCAGAGTTCGTCGGTCTCATTGAAATGCAGGGCGTAACCTTGATCGCCGTTGAGCACCATCAGGTGCTTGTAAAACAGCACCAGGTCGCAACCTTCATCGAACGAGGACAGCACGGCCAGCGCCGATTCCAGTTCGCGTGCCAGGCGGCGTGCCTTGGCGTCACCGTTGGCGGCCTGCCTGCTCAGGGCTACCAGTTGCAGCACTTCACGCGGCAGGGCATTGCCGATGCCGGTGATGGCGCCGGTGGCGTTGCAGTTGACGAAACCATGGACCACTTGCGTATCGACGCCGACCATCAACGTCACGCTGTCATCTTTGCCGGTGATGTTTTCGGCGGCGTAGCGCAAGTCGGCGGCACCGCCAAATTCCTTGAAGCCGATCAGGTTCGGGTGCTCGCGACGCAATTCAAAAAACAGCTCGGCGCGGGTGGCAAAACCATAATAAGGGCTGTTGTAGATGACGGCTGGCAACCCCGGCGCCGCCTCGAGGATGGCCGCAAAGTGAGCTTTCTGCGCGGTGGCGGAGGCACCTCGCGAGAGTACGCGAGGAATCACCATCAAGCCGTGCGCGCCTACCGCTGCTGCATGCGCCGCGTGAGAAACCGCTTCGCGACTATTGACGGCGCCGGTGCCAACAATCGTCGGCACACCGGCGTCCACCAGACGCGCAACGCCTTCCTGGCGCTGGGCTTGCGTAAGCAGCGGCCAGTCGCCCATGGAGCCGCAATACACCACGGCGCTCATGCCGATATCCACCAGTTCGCGACCTTTGGCCACCAACGCATCGAAGTCAGGTTTTCGCTCTGCGTTGCAGGGGGTCATCAACGCCGGAATGCAGCCAGTGAAAATGTTTGCGCTCATCAGTCTAGCTCCTGGGATTTTTTCAAGTCTGGATAAGGGGAGGGGGCCATTCAGATGCCCCAGGCGAAAGGGTCCTGGTCGTCGATCAGCAAGGTGCTGTCGGCCGTCATGTAAGCGCGTCCGCTAATGAATGGGCGGACACGTTTGCCTTCCCATTCGAAGCGGCCTTCGAACTGGCTGCCGGTGATGCTCGCCTGAACCCAGATCTCGCCCTCGGCGAGTTTGCCGTCGGCCGCCAGACACGCCAGTTTGGCGCTGGTGCCGGTGCCGCAAGGGGAGCGGTCATAGGCTTTGCCGGGGCACATGACGAAGTTGCGGCTGTCCGCCTCGGCATCGTCGGCGAACAATTCCACGTGGTCGATCAGCGCGCCGTCTTCGCCGTGAATTCCTTGAGCTTCCAGCGCTTTGAGTATTGACCAGGTGAAAGCGCTGAGGGCGTCGACGTTGTCCATGTGCAGCGCATGGCCATGCTCGGCCACCAGGAAAAACCAGTTGCCGCCCCAGGCGATATCGCCGTAGATGCGGCCGTAACCTGGCACTTCCACCGGCACCTGTTTGCGATAACGGTAAGCCGGCACGTTGCGCAGCGTGACCGCGCCGTCTTCGTGCAGGGTGGCACTGACCGCACCGACGGGTGTGTCGATGGTGTGCACCCCCGGGCTGATGTGCCCAAGATAATGCAACGATGCGACGAGGCCGATGGTGCCGTGCCCGCACATACCGAGGTAACCGGCGTTGTTGAAGAAGATCACCCCGCAGGTCGCTGCGGCCGAAACGGCTGGGCAATACAGCGCGCCGACCAATACATCGTTGCCTCGCGGTTCGAGCAGACAGGCTCGGCGCCATTGATCATGCTCATCACGCAGGGCGTCGCGCTTTTCAGCCATGGAGGTGCCGGGCAGGTTGGGGAAACCTGACATCACCAGGCGCGTGGGTTCGCCGCCGGTGTGGGAATCGATGACGTGGAGTTTTTTCATGGGAGGGTCCATTCAGTGACGGCTCGGCGTTAACACTGAACTTGCGGACGGCGCGGCGATTGATGTTTTATGTCGGGTAGGATGACGAAATCGGCATAGTTGGAGCGCTGGAGGGCGTTTCGCAATTCAACGGGGGCGAGCCCCCTCGCCACAGGGCAGCGCTCGACACCGGCGCGACCGTGCGGCAATCTGCTAACACTTGCAGGAGTAAAGCTTGGTGGGAGCAAAGCTTGCTCGCGATTACGCACTGTCAATCGCCGACAATCTTGAGCAGAGGCAGCAAAACCAATGACACCCAACGCATTCGCTCACCTTTGCCAAGACCCCGACTCATCTCGCGCGCAAACCCTCGAAGACCTGCTCTCCAGCATCGCACCGCTTTTGCCAATGCTGGACGTTATCCCCAACGCCACCATTTTCATCAAGGACAGCCAGGCCCGTTATGTCATGGCCAATCGCACGCTGGTCCAGCGCTGCGGCCTGAAGGACTTGAAACCGCTGCTGGGGAAAACCAGCGCCGAGGTGTTTCCGGCACAGTTGGGGCCGGGCTATACCGAACAGGATCGCCGCGTGCTGGAGCAGGGTTTGGTGTTGGAGGATCAACTCGAACTGCACCTTTACGGCAGCCGCGAACCCGGCTGGTGCCTGACGCACAAGCAGCCACTGTTGAATCGGGAAGGTGTAATCATCGGCCTGACGGGCATTTCGGTTGACTTGCAATCAGCTGCTGACACCCACCCGGCTTATCAACGGCTGGCCGCTGTCGATCAACATATCCGCGCTCATTTCCACCGGCGCATCGCATTGGCCGAACTGACTCGCATCGCCGATATCTCGGTCGCGCAACTGGAGCGGTATTGCAAGCGTGTATTCCACCTGACGCCACGGCAAATGATCCAGAAGATTCGCCTCGAACATGCGCATCGATTGCTGATCACCGCATTGCCCATTACCGAGATTGCATTGCAATGCGGCTATACCGATCACAGCGCATTCACACGTCAGTTCAAAGCTTTGACCGGGTTTACGCCGCGCCAGTATCGGCAGGCGACGTCTGGTTGAGCGGGGGCCTGGATATCCGCTTGATGGCGACGGGCGATTCTCAGCATGCCCCACAGCATCGAAATAGCAATCGCCAGCCAGGCGGCGATCATGCTGAAGATTGTCATTGCAAGGCTCATAAATTCCTCCACTGCTGTGTCGTCTTCCTGCTCTCCCTTTTAATGACCCTGTGATGGCACAGGGATTCAAATTAATGGCCCGTCTGATGGCCAGAAACGACAAAGCCCCGAATGAACAGGGCTTTGTCGTTATCGTGGTGCAGTTGTGACGGTGCAGTTACCGGTTGCGAGTGACCCGCCACACGGTATTGGCCAGGTCATCAGCGATGATCAAAGCACCACGCGGATCGACCGTGACACCCACAGGCCGGCCGCGGGTCTTGCCGTCCGTGCCACGGAAGCCGGTGGCAAAGTCGACGGGCTCGCCCGCCGGCTTACCATTGCTGAACGGCACGAAAATGACCTTGTAGCCGACCGGGTCAGGACGATTCCAGCTGCCGTGCTCACCGACGAAAACGCCATCGGCGAATTTCTCGCCCATTTCCGGTATCGAGAAGTCGACGCCGAGCGCAGCCACGTGCGAGCCGAGGCTGTAATCCGGTTTGATCGCGGCCGCGACCTTCTCCGGATTCTGCGGTTGCGCACGTGAGTCGACGTTCTGGCCCCAATAGCTGTAAGGCCAGCCATAGAAGCTGCCTTCGCGCACGGAGGTCAGGTAGTCCGGTACCAGATCAGGCCCCAATTCATCGCGCTCGTTGACCACCGCCCACAGTTGCCCGGAATCGGGCTGGATGGTCAGTGCAGTCGGGTTGCGCAAGCCGGTTGCATACGGTTTGTGCGCACCGGTTTCGGCATCGATCTGCCAGACCATCGCCCGATCGATCTCGACCTCCATGCCGCGCTCGGTGACGTTGCTGTTCGAACCGATGCCGACATACAGGAAGCGTCCGTCAGGGCTGACGGCCAGCGCCTTGGTCCAGTGGTGATTGATTTCGGCTGGCAGGTCAGTGACTTTGACGGGCGGTCCGCCGGCCTGAGTCTGGCCGTCGACATAGTCAAAGCGCACCAGCGCATCCTGGTTGGCCACGTACACTTTGTCATTGGCGAAAGCCAGGCCATACGGTGCGTTGAGATTTTCCGCAAACACGGTTTTGGTCTCGTACGTGCCGTCGCCGTCAGCATCGCGAAGCAGGGTCAGGCGATTGCCGCCCTTGACCTGAGTGTTGCCCTTGGCTTTGATGTAGCTGGCGATGACATCCTTGGGCTTGAGTTTCGCGGCGCTGCCGCCACGACCCTCCGCCACAAGAATATCGCCGTTGGGCAGCACCAGCGTCTGGCGCGGAATTTTCAGGTCGGTGGCGATGGCCGTAATGCTGTAGCCCTCGGGCACCGTGGGTTTTTGCTCACCCCAGGCCGCCGGTTCAGCAATCTTCATGCTCGGCAATAACGTGTGCTGCACTTCCGGCATTTTCGGGTCCGGCCCGCGTGCCTGGGTCTTGTCACCGTCGGCACCGCATGCGCTCAGCAACAGCGCCATACTTAAGGCAGTCAATGCGCCTGGATATCTCATCGCTCATCTCCCGAACGCAGATTGGTCAGCCCTGTCCATGCCGCGACGAAGGCCAGAAGAGTGACGATCACGGACAGCACCAGGCCCGAAGGCATGGCCGCCCAGGCGTCCTTGGCGTGTTCGAAGGCGTTCACCAGCCCCAACACCCAGGTCAGCAACAGCAGCAGAAAATACATGACCGGTCGCCCGGACTTGCGCTCCGCGCGAAACAGATTCGCCAGTGCAAACAACAGCGCCAAACCACAGAACAGCAAACCGCCGGCAATCAGCCACGAGGCAAAATTGCTCCACTGAATCTGGTAGCTCTTGTAATAAGCGATGTCGCTAAGCAGACCGCCGAGAAACAGCGGAACCGTGCCGGCGAGGAGGATGGCGTGAAGCGGGCCAGGCGTACTTCGGTAGGTCGGTTGGACGGTAACGGTCATGTCGACTCCTAATGGTTCTGCGACCCTGGGCTGAACCTCAGCGCTGATCGGGTCCATCAGTGGCGCGCAGGTTGCGCCTAGGGAATGATCGCCGCATGCGCGCGATAGTTCCCGCGGATTCTGACCGAGATGCTTGCAGGAGCTGGCTTGCCAGCGATGGCGCCGGCGAATCCATTCGCCTGAAACTCGACGCACCGCGCGCTACTCAATTAATCATCCCTATTCTTAACAGTGGCGCATTGCCTTAGAATCGGCCGCAAATATCCAGAAGCCGGGCACACCAGCCGCGTGAGACAGGGACGAGACGCTATGTGGAATCTGCATCCGGAAGTGGCTGGCCCGGGCATCCTGTACCTTCCTGGCACGGGCACGTCGCAATGTTGACCAAGCGGCGCAATTCCCTGATTGGCTTCATTGTCCTCGCTGTCGGCCTGGTCGGGTTCTGCGCATTGCTGTTGCTGAAGTCCGAAACCCAGCGCAGGGAGACGCGGTTTTCGGAATACGTGCAGAATATTTCCGGCATCGTGCGCAACCAGCTCGACACCAACGAAGCGGTGCTGGCGGGGTTTTCCGCTTTCCTGCAAGCCGTCGATCAAAGCGATACGGAAGCCGCCGCCCGCTATGCCGCCGCTGTGTTATCCGCCTACCCGCACATTTACATGCTGGAAGCGGCGAGGGCGGTTCCCGTCGCCGAGCAAGCGGCGTTCGAAGCGTTGCTGCAACGCACCTGGCGAGCAGATTTCCAACTCAAGGATTTCCCGAGTCTGGCCGGACAGCCGGGTCACCCTCAGGTCTATCTGAAGGAAACATGGCCGGTGTTGTTCATGTACCCGTCGCTGCCGGAATCCAGTTCGATCTACGGCGTGCGGCTGGAAACCGTCGGCCACTTGTCGTACGCCCTCGCGTTGACCCGCCATCATCAAAAACCGGTTGTCTCGCCGGTTTTTTCGATGTTCGAGGGCGATAACGCTTACATCCTGATGCAGTCAGTCACACGACCATCGCAGGCGCGAGAGCAGGTGCGGCCGAATTTCTTCGGCAGCACGATGATGTCGTTGCTCCTGGTTAAAACCGGAGCGCTGCTCGAGGCCGTGAACGATGCAAACATTGATCCGCTGGTGCGCATCGATGCCATTCTTAAAACGGCGTCCGGTACGCAAAGTCCGGTTTTTTCCACGCCACCGCTACAGGCCGGTGTGCTCGATCGTTTCTTCTTGCCGCGCTTGGCCGACCGGGTCGAAATTCGCAACAATTCCCAGCCCATGACACTGGTGTTCGAACGTCAGCTACGGTTCACAGACGTACTGACTGACGAAATGCTGATCATCCTGACCTTGCTCGGCGGAGTACTGATCTGCATGCCGGTGGTGTTAGTCAGGCACTTCAAGGCCATCGAGCGAGCCGACCTCGAGCATCAACGTTCTGCCTACCTTGCCACCCATGACGTGCTCACCCAATTACCCAATCGCTACCTGTTCGCCGATCGCTTTGATCAAGCCTGGTCAAACTGGCAGGAAAACGGAGTGCAGTTCGCCGTCTTGTTGATCGACATGGATCACTTCAAGGACATCAATGACCGGTATGGCCATGAAGCCGGTGATCAAGTGCTGCGGGCGGTGGCCAGCCGCATGCTGCAAGCCACTCGCTCGTGTGACACGGTTGCCCGGTACGGGGGCGATGAATTCGTCATTCTGCTGTCCAGCCTGACCCCTCACGAGAGCGCCCAACTGTTGGCTGCAAGGGTATTTGAATCCATTGCGCAGACAGTTGTCACAAGCGCTGGTGAGCTATCCATTTCGTGCAGTATCGGCGTCTCGTTGTGCCCGGAACACGGGCAAACTCTCGACACGTTGCTCAAAGCGGCGGATCAGGCAATGTATGGCGTGAAACAAGTAGGGCGTAGCGGGGTCGCCATGACCGAACCTGCGACGCATTAAATCAACCTTGATATCCGCATGAAAAAGAGACGGTGCATCAGTTGGGGGACATCCTGAAACATTTATCCCGAGAGGAACTCGAAGCCGAGGTGGCGAGCCTTCGTCTGGCGCTCGAGGCTGCCAGACTCGAGGCGCAAACGCCGCCCTCCGGCCGGGATAATTCCCCGCGCAACGACGCCGGGTCTGCACCGCCATCTGCGGACACGGGCGACCACGCAAACCAGCGACAGTCAGGCGCCGTGACGACCGAACGACTTGTTTCAGCGCAAATGCAGGCGGAGCTGGAGGCCAGTCGCTCGGCCCTCGCCAGCAGTGAGGCGCGTCAACGGGCAATCTTCGACAGTGCCATTGATTTTGCAATGATCCTGACCGACCCGGACGGCAAGATCACCGACTGGAACTCCGGCGCGACTCAGGTCACGGGCTGGACCGCAGCGCAAATGCGTGGCCGCAGCGCAGCGCGCTTTTTCACCCCGGAGGACCGCGCGGCCGGGCGGATCGAGCTGGAAATGGCCATTGCGCTACGCGATGGTCGTGCCTCCGATGAACGCTGGCATTTGCGCCAGGACGGGCAGCGCTTCTGGGCCTCGGGGGAAATGATGCCGCTGTGGGGTGATCACGATGTTCACCTCGGTTTCGTCAAGATTTTGCGCGATCGCACCAATGAGCACCTCGCGGGCCGGGCGATCGAAGAAGCTCAGGCTCGCTACCGCTTGGCCGTCAAAGCCACCAATGATGCGATCTGGGATTGGGATTTGACCTCCAATCGTGTCCAGTGGAATGACGCGCTTGAGCAGGCTTATGGTCATCCTTTAGCCAATGTAGAGATGACCGGTGAATGGTGGATTGCGCAGATTCATCCTGACGAACAGCAGCGTATCTACGCTTCAATCCACGCGGTGATCGATGGCAACGGCACAGCGTGGAACGGGGAATACCGCTTCAGACGAATAGACGGCTCGTACGCCCAGATACTTGATCGAGGGCACATTATTCGCGACGAGGATGGCCGCGCCCTGCGCATGATTGGCGCGATGCTTGACCTGACCCGGGTGCGCAGCACAGAAGCCGCACTGCGCCAGAGCGAGGAGCGTTTCCGTACGATTCTGGAGACGATCGAGGCGGCGTTTGCCATCGTTCAGGTCAAGTTCGATGCCAACGACGAACCCGTGGACTACCGCTTTCTGGAAGCCAACCCGGCGTTCGAGCGTCAGGCAGGTGTCGACCTGCGCGGTCGATGGGTCACTGAATTCGCGCCCGATCTGGAGCGTTTCTGGTTTGAGACCTATGGCCGGGTGGCAAAAACCGGCGTGCCGGCCAACTTCGAGAGTTACGCAAAAGCATTCGGTCGCTGGTTTGACGTGCGCGCGGTGCCTGTGGGCGATCGCGCCGATCGGCAACTTGCGATTTTATTCAGTGACGTGACCGGACGCCGTGCTGCCGAAGAACGTCTGCGCCAGAGTGAAATGATTGCTCGGGCGAACTTCGAGCGAGTCCAGCTCGCACTCGCGGCGGGTGCAATCTTCGGCACGTGGCACTGGGATCTGACTAAAGACAGTTTCACCGTCGACGAAGCTTTCGCGCGCGCCTTTGGCCTCGATCCGGCGTTGGGGCACGAAGGTTTGAGTCTCGAACAGGTGATCGCCACCGTTCATCCTGAAGATCGGTCCGGGCTGAAAGCGGCGATTGATGAAGTGATTGCACGTGGCGGCGCGTACGCCCACCAGTACCGGGTGCGCCGCGCAGACGGCAAGTATTACTGGATCGAAGCCAACGGCCGCGTCGATCACGCTGAAGACGGCACGCCGGTCAGTTTTCCAGGCGTAGTGATCGACGTAGAAGAGCGTCGCTCGGTCGAGGCGCAGCGTGACCGCGCCACCGCCGCATTGCGCTCGCTGAACGACCACCTCGAGCAGCGCGTCGCCGAGCGTACGGCCGAGTTGATGCAGGCCGAAGAGAAGTTGCGTCAGTCGCAGAAGATGGAAGCGGTAGGCCAACTGACAGGTGGCCTGGCCCATGACTTCAATAATCTTCTGGCCGGCATTTCCGGTGCTCTGGAACTGATGGCGACACGAATCGCTCAAGGGCGCTTGTCGGATGTCGATCGGTATTTGCTGACGGCTCAAGGGGCGACAAGGCGAGCTGCGGCGTTGACGCATCGATTGCTCGCGTTCTCCCGACGGCAGACCCTCGATCCGCGACCGACCAACGTCAACACACTGATCGAGGGCATGAGTGAGCTGATCCAGCGCACGGTCGGCCCCAGCATTTCATTGAAGACAGTCGGCGCCGACGATCTCTGGCCTGCATTGGTGGACCCCAGCCAACTGGAAAACGCATTGCTCAATCTGTGCATCAATTCCCGCGATGCCATGCTCAATGGTGGGCAGATCACCATCACCACCGCCAACCAGTGGGTAGGTGCGCAGGAGGCACCGGCGCTGGATTTGCCTGCCGGCCAGTACCTGACGCTGTGCGTCAGTGACACCGGAGCAGGCATGACGCCGGAAATCGTCGCAAAAGCGTTCGATCCTTTCTTCACTACCAAACCTATCGGGCAGGGCACGGGGCTCGGTCTTTCGATGATCTACGGTTTCGCCAAACAGTCAGGCGGTCAGGCGCGCATTTCTTCCGAGGTCGGACGCGGGACCACGATGTGGATTTACCTGCCCCGGTACTTTGGTGACGCGAGCGTTCAGGAGCAGGCCGAAAGCGATATTGCACCTGATTTTGCAGCAGTCGGCGAGACGATCCTGGTAGTGGATGATGAGCACACCGTACGCACGCTGCTGGTCGAAGTCCTGGACGAGTTGGGCTATCGCGTCATTGAAGCGGCGGACAGTGCCGAAGGGCTCAAGGTTCTACGATCAGGGGTACGTATCGATTTGCTTATCTCTGACGTGGGTTTGCCGGGCGGCATGAACGGGCGGCAGATGGCAGACGCAGGCCGAGAGGTTCGTCCCGGCCTGAAGACCTTGTTTATCACAGGCTATGCCGAGGCTGCTGCCATTGCCCAAGGTCATCTTGAGCCGGGGATGCATGTGCTGACCAAGCCGTTTGCAATCGATACGCTGGTTTCGCGGGTGCGCAGGTTGATGGGCGGATGAACCTGCCCGGCCGGGCAGCTCAATGTGCGGTTCTTCGCCATGGTCGTCTGGAAAAAATTGCCCGACCGTCCGAGCAAGGCGCCGTGGCTGAGCGCCGCTGAGGCCGAGCAGATTGAACGTACCCTGGCTGCAGAATCGGAGGAGGGTGCCGGTGCCAGTGGCCACTCGTTCAAGCAATGCACATCATCAACGTGCTGATATGACAAGGCCCTGAATATTCTGGGCCTTGTCATTTGAAGACAGAAATCGAGCATTGCTTGGCGATTTTGGCGCTAACTCGCTTCGGGTCGCGTAATCGTACCCGCTTTCACCTCGTCGGCGTAACCGCTGAGCTTGGTTTGCTCAAGGCTCATCAGCTCGCAGATTTTCTTCAACGCCTGCGCCTTTGTGCTGTTGGCTTCGCTGCCAGCCATGTCGGACAGTTGAACCACTGCCCAGCCGATAATCGAGGCGGCATCCTCGAGGTCGTAAAACAGTTCTTGCCGGGCAGTTCGGGGGCCTTGGAGGCCGCGTATCAAATCGGTCATCTGTAGTCAGTCCTGATGGCGAGGGATAAGTTCAGGCCTGACCGCCCACTGCGCGCCAGGCCGCTTGCGCGAGTTGCTGCCTGTGAAGTTCAGGACTCCCTTTGACTCTTTGGGAGAGCCAGGCTCGGCAATAACTCTCTGCGGAACCGATGATGAGTGATGGCATTAATTCGAAGGGTAATTCCAATAGTTCCCGACGGGGGGCAGGGTCATTGAACCAGTCTTTCAGTTGAGCGTTTCGGCGCAGATTGGCTTCTTTCAGCTGATCATTAAAACTGCTTTGCGCGACGGCAAAGCGCGCCTGGTACTGAAAGCGCGCCCAGTCCGGCTGGCTAACTACCCAATCCACGTAGCTATAAACCAATGCTTGAACCCATTCCCTGGTCGTCGTGACCTCTGCCAGGTAGCTATCGCGAAGTCGTGCCTGGTCATCAAGAGCTGTCATATACAGCGCAGCTACTAAACCTTCCTTGTTCTGGAAATGATGATAGATGGCCCCCACGCTCATCTCGCTGGCGACCCGGATGTGATCAATGGTGGTCGCTTCAATGCCCTGTTGGTTGAAGAGTGCGAGCGCGCATTTGAGGATGTGCCGCTTGGACTCGGCACGGCGCCCCGGATAGCAGCGCTCAAGGAGGTCATCAGGTTCCATTCTTCAGTCCAGGCAAAAAGGACAATGGTAATTCAAACGATGGTGGGGCACGAGCGATTGACTGACATGCCTTAACAGAATAATGTTCCGCAACAGAACAATATTCTGTTTGTCGATATCGACTCATCCAAGCCAGAGGAATCCCATGAGCCAGACTCTCAGCATGTACCAAAGCGTTGGTTCGTCCGCGTTCAGCAATATGGCCTGCCAGATGGCGCCGTACTTCAGCACCATCAATCCGGAGATTTCAGTTTTGACCCCCGGTCGCAGCGAAGTGAAAGTGCCGTTTCGCAAGGAAATCACCAACCACCTGGCTTCGGTCCACGCCATTGCGCTGTGCAACGCCGCAGAACTTGCGGGCGGCATGATGACTGAGGTGTCCGTACCGAGCGGCGCGCGCTGGATCCCGAAAGGCATGACCGTCGAATACCTGGCCAAAGCCAAGACGTCCATTCATGCGATCGCGGATGGCAGCGCAATCGATTGGGAAACGGCGGGTGACAAGGTGGTTCAGGTCGATATTTTTGATGAGGGTGAGGTAAAGGTGTTTACAGCGCGCATCACGATGAATGTCAAAATCACCTGAGCAGCTGCAGCCATTTGGCTGAACCGCTGATCCTGGATGCAATGGCGAGCCGTGGCGATTTCGACATGCGTGCGGCGTTTACCAGGAAAAATTTGCCAAACGGCAGAAACGAAAAAGCCCTGAATAATCAGGGCTTTTTCGTATAAAGATGGCGGCGGCGATGTTCTTTCACGGAGTCCATAAAAGAGCCCATCAATGTATCGGGAGGCCAGTTGTAGCCTGGCTTTTGAAACCTTGGCTTGCCCAGGTACCTATGAGGACGGAGACGGGTTGCGTTTGATGGTGAAGCTGAGTGTGCGAAATCCTGGATCTTGCGACTCCAACTGGCTGGAGTTCGCCGTGGGATGGGATAGGGAAAATTTCCTGACGTCTAATCAACGGCAACTCTTGAACAAAGAACTGACTGCTTTCCCAGGACAGGGGTGGGGACTCCTGCTCAATTTCTTCTCTTCCAGCTGAGGTGATTGAAATAAAACGCCATTCGTCGGCGTCTTTGGGCACTTTCGATAATTGGCAAAGTCGGTGTATTAGCCCAAAACAGTAGGTTTATATGCGATCCCTAATCCTCGATATGCCTAATGGGCGTGAGCTGATCGACGAGCTCGATTTAGCGACTGAGCTAATGATGTCTATCCCCGTCGACCAAGTAGGTGGTCAGCAATGGCAGGATGCTTTCGATAGGCAGCAAAGGGCGTTTGCCGAATGGAGAAAATATCTTCTGCGGTTGGCAGATGGCCGTTTGGCGGATCTGGAGCTGCAAGTTGCATGACTCAAAGTAGTCGGCAGACTTCGCTCATTGGCATCGGTTTGTTCCAGATGACGTGGTGTCGCAGATACCAGCCAGTGATCCATGAACATTTTACTTGTACAAGTATTCTCTCGTTGTATAGGTTTTGTGCCAAACTTCAGGTATGGAGCATTAAGTCAGCAAAATCGGTCCATACCACAGCGCAAGTTAATCGAGCCTTACCATGATTGTGAAAGACGACTTCAGATTCCAATCACACGTTCTTCTTGTGGAGCTTGATGCTGCAACAACCCAGCTGATGATGCTGGTAGTTGCAGGCGAGCTCTCAGGAGTTCATTGGGATAAAGCGTTCGCACGACAGAGCGCTGCCTACTCGGCGTGGGTCGGCGCCGCAGCGGGCGTCCAAGTAGACCCCATGCCAGTACTTGATGGTCGTCCTGCTGACGGGTCGTTGACTCAGGAAACGTGAGCATCCATTGATGCGAGCCCTTGAGTTCAGGAAGGCCTGCACTTACAGGCGGTGGAGGGGTAGATATTTTCCGCTATCTCGACAGCAGCGATAGCGTTCATGGCGCCGCAGACCTGATCAAGAACTCGATGTGCCCCAAGACAAGATCGACGTGGCGGCCCTGGGTGCTACTAAAACGCTTGCGCTGCGCGGATTGATTTTGTCGAGGTACGCAAATAAAACAGGTGGGAAACAGAAAGGCTTAAAAGCAAAAAGGCCCCATAAATGGGGCCTTTTCGATGCGAATATGGCGGAGGCGATGGGATTCGAACTCATGGACCTGTTACAGTCGACGGTTTTCAAGACCGTTGCCTTAAACCACTCGGCCACACCTCCGTTTGCGTTGCGGGCGCCATAATACCTGAATGAAACACACTGTCAAACTCTCTACGTAGCTTGTTACAGAGCGTCTGTTATGATCTTTGCGACTGAACGTTTCAAACCAACAGGAGTGTCGCCATGCGCGAACAGGATTACGCAGTTAATAACAGCGTGCAGGCTGGGCAGCTAGAGGTTAGCCGCGTCCTGCGCAACACTTATGGCTTACTGGCCCTGACCCTCGCATTCAGCGGCGTGATGGCGTATGTCGCCCAGCAGATGCGCGTTGGCTACCCGAATATTTTCGTGGTGCTGATCGGTTTCTACGGCCTTTTCTTCCTTACCAACAAACTCCGCGATTCCGCGTGGGGCCTGGTGTCGGCGTTTGCCTTGACCGGTTTCATGGGTTTCCTGCTCGGCCCGATCCTCAACCGTTACCTGGGTATGCAGGGCGGCGCTGAAGTCGTCAGTTCGGCCTTCGCCATGACCGCATTGGTATTTGGTGGTCTGTCGGCCTACGTGCTGATCTCCCGCAAGGACATGAGTTTCCTCGGTGGTTTCATCACTGCCGGTTTCTTCGTGTTGCTGGGTGCGGTGGTCGCAAGCTTCTTCTTCCAGATCAGCGGTCTGCAACTGGCGATCAGCGCAGGTTTCGTGCTGTTCTCCTCGGTCTGCATTCTTTACCAGACCAGCGCCATCATTCATGGCGGCGAGCGTAACTACATCATGGCGACCGTCAGCCTGTATGTATCGATCTACAACCTGTTCGTCAGCTTGTTGCAGCTGTTCGGCATCATGAGCCGCGATGATTGATCGCAGGCTTTGAGTAAAAAACCCGCTTCGGCGGGTTTTTTATTGTCTTCGTTTTCTGTGGGTGACAGATCTAAAGATCGCGGCCTCGCTTCGCTTGGCTGCTCCTGCAGTAGTCGGTCGTGCGGTTACCGCATATCACTGTGCCATCGGCGGCAACCGTCGCTTGACCGGAGTTTTCTTGACGATGGCGGTGTTGGTTTCGGCATGGCTGTTGAGACGGTCGAGGAGGGTGTCCAGCTGTTCCATCGACCGCACGTGCAAGCGGGCAATGAAACAATCGTCGCCGGTGACCTTGTCGCATTCGGTGAATTCGGGAATCGCCTGGATCTGCCGCTCGACCTCCTGCAACTGCCCCGGCAGCGGACGAATGCGCACAATGGCCTGCAACTGGTAGCCGAAGCACTTCGGATCAATCTCCACCGTGTATCCCTTGAGGACGCCGCGTTCCTCAAGCCGTCGCAAGCGCTCGGCGACACTTGGCGAAGATAAACCGCTGATGTGCGCGAGGGCCTTGAGTGAACGCCGCGAATCTTCCATCAGTGCAGCGATGAGCACTTGATCAATGTCGTCGGTCATTGCAAATCCCCGATAAGGTAAGTGTTGGCAAATGCCTTCATAAGAAAGGCAGATCTGAAGTTTAGCCTGATTTATACACTGGAGATGCCTGGAGGCGGATTGACATAATTTGCACTCAAACAGAGGAGTCAGATGATGGACAATTCGATTCGGCGCGGATCATTCGAGATGACCGCCGCCATGCTGATCTCCGGGACCATTGGCTGGTTTGTGCTGGTTTCCGGCCAGCCGGTGCTGGACGTGGTGTTCTGGCGTTGCGTGTTCGGCGCCGTCACTCTGCTGCTGATTTGCGCGGCGTTCGGCTTCCTGCGCCCCGGCATCCTGACCCGCACCACCTTCTTGCTGGCGGTCATCAGCGGCGTGGCGATCGTCGGCAACTGGGTGCTGTTGTTTGCCTCTTATTCACGCGCCTCGATTGCTATTGGCACAGCGGTTTATAACGTTCAGCCGTTCATGCTTGTCGGATTGGCCGCGCTGTTTCTCAACGAAAAAATCACCCTGCAAAAGCTGTTCTGGCTCGGCGTTTCTTTTTTGGGCATGCTCGCCATTGTCAGCGCCCATGGCCAACAGGGCGAAAGCGGTAGCGATTATCTGGTGGGCATTGCGCTCGCGCTGGGGGCTGCGTTTCTTTACGCCATTGCGGCGTTGATCATCAAACGTCTGACTGGCACGCCACCGCATTTGATTGCGCTGATCCAGGTCAGCACCGGCGTGCTCCTGCTCGCGCCATTCGCGCACTTTTCGGCGCTGCCACAAGCGCCGAGCGCTTGGGCCAGTCTGGTGACGCTGGGCATTGTGCACACCGGCGTGATGTACGTTTTGCTGTATGGCGCGATTCAAAAATTACCGACGGCACTGACCGGGGCCCTGTCCTTTATCTATCCGATTGCAGCGATTTTCGTCGACTGGTTCGCCTTCGGTCATCGTCTGGAGTTGCTGCAATGGGTTGGCGTTGCCGCGATTCTGTTGGCAGCGGCCGGCATGCAACAAGGCTGGACCCTGAAATTCCGGCGCCCCGTCACGCAGTCATGATGACTCAGATATTCCAGCGCGGCGCAGTAATGGCCAGGCGGTGGCGCAGCAGACCGATGTTGCTCGCCAGCTGCTGGACCAATAAGCGGTAGCCGTCGAGAGGGCTGAACACCGGCGCCTCCAGACTGGCTTCGGTTGACGCTTCCAGTGGTCGATTGAGTCGCTGCGAAGCACCGGTTTTCAACGCCCGCGCCATGCCAATCAGTTGCACGCGGACCAGTCGATGCTCGGCGTTCAGCGCTGCCTGCAGTTGTGCCATGGCGTTGACATCGCGGACATCCGGGCGGGTGTTGCCGAGGATTTCCAGGGTGCTGACACACATCCGCAAGTGCCGCTGAATTGCATCCAGTTCGGTCATGGAAATCTTTACCTCTTTGGACACCGACGGCATTAGCGAACGCAGCTGTATCATCGCCATGTTAAGACGATTCATGACTTTCACGTGCTCGTCATCGTTCACCGACTCGCCGTTGAGGATGCGCCCGTAAATCGTCGCGCAATCGCGCAAGGCATCCGCCAGGTTGTAGCGCCATGAATACACCGCGTACAACGGCAGGGCGAAGGAAAATGCCAGGGCCAGTGCGCAGCCAATCAAAATATCGACCCCGCGCCACAATCCATCGCTGACCGGATTGTCGCCATGCCCGGCAACGATGAACACGGTAATTGCCGCCAACAGAGCGGTGTAGCCGCCCTTGCCGATGGCGTGATAGGAGAAAGCCCCGCACACCACCGACATGGCCAAATACGTCACCCACGGCATGCCCAGCCATGACTCCTGGGCCATCAACAGCAGACCGATGCCGGCGCCGAGCAATGTGCCCGTCGCTCGCTCGACGGCTTTTTTGCCGATGTTGCCGTGGTGCTGCAAGCCGCCGATCACCACCAGCATCGTCACCGACGCCCACTCGCCGTGGGGCAGGTTGATGCCGGTGGTCAGCAGTATCGAAGCGAGCAAGCCAAGCGACACACGCACCGCGTGAATCAGTTTGGCGTGCCGATAGCGCCGATAAGGGTCCAGTAACGGACGCAGTAATCGGCGTAGAAGCGGTGGCAGTCGGTGGCTGTTGAACGTGCTCAGGCGTGCTGTCCTCAGAAGATGTAATCGGTGGTCAGGAAACTCGAACTGCGGCCGCTGATGATCTCGCTGATGAGGTCTTTGTTGGTTTCCTGAAATTTGGTCGCGACCAGCGTGCGAATCGAAAATACCCGCAGCGCATCATGCACCGACAACGTACCTTCGGCCGAGTTCTTGCGGCCGTTGAACGGGTAGGTGTCAGGGCCGCGCTGGCACTGGGCGTTAAGGTTGATCCGTCCGACCTGATTGGCGAAGGTATCGACCAGCCGGCCGACCGCCACCGGATTCGTGCCGAAGATGCTGAGCTGCTGGCCGAAGTCCGACTCAAGGACGTAATCAATCACCGTGTCCAGATGCCGGTACGGCACGATCGGCACCACCGGGCCAAATTGCTCTTCCTGATACACGCGCATCTGCGGCGTCACCGGGTACAACACCGCCGGATAGAAGAACGAAGCGCGGGCTTCACCGCCGTTGGGGTTGACCACGGCCGCGCCCTTGCTCACTGCATCCGCCACCAGTGCGTGCAGGTAATCAACCTTGCCCGACTCCGGCAACGGCGTCAGCGCCACGCCACTGTCCCACGGCATGCCGGGTTTCAGTGTTGCCAGTTTGGCATTGAATTTTTCGATGAACGCCTCGACCACGTCTTCATGCACGAAAAGGATTTTCAACGCAGTGCAGCGCTGGCCGTTGAACGACAGCGACCCGGTGACCGCTTCGCTCACCGCATTGTCCAGGTCGACCTCGGGCAGGATGATGCCTGGGTTCTTCGCGTCCAGACCCAGGGCGGCGCGTAAACGGTGCGGTTTCGGGTGGAGTTTTTTCAGGTCGCTGGCGGCTTTGTTGGTGCCGATGAATGCAAAAATGTCGATCTTGCCGCTGGCCATCAAGGCGCTGACAGTTTCGCGGCCACTGCCGTAGATCACGTTGATCACCCCGGCCGGGAAGCTGTCGCGAAACGCCTCCAGCAATGGACGAATCAGCAACACACCTAGTTTGGCCGGTTTGAACACCACCGTGTTGCCCATGATCAACGCTGGAATTAGCGTGGTGAATGTTTCATTCAACGGGTAGTTGTAAGGTCCCATGCACAGCGCGACACCCAGCGGCACGCGACGGATCTGGCCGAGCGTGTCCTGTTCCAGCTCAAAGCGGCTGGAGCGGCGATCGAGTTCCTTCAGCGCGTTGATGGTGTCGACGATGTAGTCGCAGGTGCGGTCGAACTCCTTCTCCGAGTCCTTGAGGTTCTTGCCGATTTCCCACATCAGCAACTTCACCACCGCTTCACGTTGTTCGCGCATTCGCCGCAGGAAGGTTTCCACATGCTGGATGCGCTCGGCCACGCGCATGGTCGGCCACAGGCCCTGACCGCGATCATAGGCGCGGACGGCGGCGTCGAGGGCAGTCAATGCGGTGTCGGCGTCGAGCAGCGGTGTGCTGCCGAGAATCACTTGTTCGTCGCCGGTTTCGCCGCTCAGGTAGACCGGGCTGCGGACCTGGGCGAGGGCGCCGGGCCAGGTTTTCAGCTCGCCATCGACCAGGTATTCACGCTGTTCGGTGGGGCCGTCGAGGCGGTATTTTTCCGGAATGTCGCTGGAGTGTGGAAACAGGTTGCCAAGGATTGCTGTGGTCATTTCGCTACTCCATGTGAGGTAAGCCATGCATTGGCGGCTAGCCGTTCAGATTCACTTCAAAGGTTATACGCCTTATTGCTCGGACTTTTTAAGTGCCGATCCGTCGATCCCGCGATCTTTTGACCTGAGCACACACAACGGCCAGTGCTGCGGGTAAACTCCGCGCTCTTTCCAAAGGAGTTCATATGAGTCACTACCAGCCGGGCATTCTCGCCACCCCCGTTCCGCCTCATGCCCGTCATATGTTCTTCGCCCTGCAATCCATCGAGGCTCTGCCGGCCGCGCTCGACAAGCTGATGACGCTGGTGGACGGCAAGTCGGCGGTGGTGGGGTTTGGTGAGTCGCTGGTCAAGGCACTGCACGTGCAGATCGACGGCTTGCGGGTTTTCCCGGCGATGGCCGGCGTCGGCGTCGACAATCCTTCGACGCAGCATGCGCTGTGGTGCTGGCTGCATGGCGTCGATCGGGGCGAGTTGCTCAACCGTAGCAATGCTCTCGAAGCCGCGCTTGCTCCGGCGTTTCGCCGCGTGCAAATGAATGAAACCTTCCGCCACCAGACCGGCCATGACCTGACCGGCTACGAGGACGGTACTGAAAATCCTCATGACGACGCCGCGGTCGCAGCGGCCTTGTTGGGTGAAGGCGCTGAAGGTCTGGTCGGCGGCAGTTTCGCCGCGATCCAGAAGTGGCAGCACGACTTCAAAGGCTTCAACGCGATGTCCGCCCATGAGCGGGACCACATCATGGGCCGCCGTTTGAGCGATAACGAAGAGCTGGATGACGCGCCGGTTTCTGCCCACGTCAAACGCACTGCTCAGGAAAGCTTCGCCCCTGAAGCGTTTGTGGTGCGCCGTTCGATGCCGTGGATCGAAGGTGATCGCGCCGGTCTGATGTTCCTGGCGTTCGGTTTTTCCCTCGATGCGTTCGAAGCACAATTGCGCCGCATGAGTGGACTCGAGGACGGCATCACCGACGGTTTGTACCGCATGAGTCGGCCGGTGACAGGTGGTTATTACTGGTGCCCGCCGATGAAGGATGGCTACCTGGATTTGCGCGCGTTGCGTATCGGCTAATTGCCCGAACTCTGGTCGTAACGAAATCCCTGTAGCAGCTGCCGAGCACCGCGAGGCTGCGTCGATCAACCGAATCAACTCGTCAGCTCCTAAGGGTAAACATTCCATTGCACCTATAGAGCCTGACTAACGGCTCTTGCCGGAAAAAAAGCAAAAGAGTACAAATGTACTCCATGACTAATCTTACTCCTCGCCGTACCGCCATCCTGACCTTCATCCGTGATCGAATCGCGGAACACGGTCAGTCCCCGAGCCTCGCTGAAATCAGCGAGGCGTTTGGTTTTGCCTCTCGCAGCGTGGCGCGCAAGCATGTGCTGGCGTTAACGGAAGCCGGTTTTATCGAGGTCAATCCGCATCAGGCGCGGGGCATACGCTTGCGCGGCCAACCGGCGCGGGCAGGGTTGCTCGACATTGCGATTCTCGGCCGGGTGGCCGCCGGTGCGCCGATCGGCGCCGATGCCGAGGTGCACAGCCGTTTGCTGTTCGATCCCGCAATGTTCTCCCGTGTGCCGGATTACTTGCTGAGGGTTCAGGGCGACTCGATGATCGAAGACGGCATCCTCGATGGCGATCTGGTCGGTGTGCACCGTAATCCGGAGGCGCTCAATGGCCAGATCGTCGTGGCACGGCTCGATGGCGAAGTGACGATCAAACGCTTCCAACGCATTGGCGACAAAGTTCAACTGCTGCCGCGCAATCCGGCTTATCAGCCGATTCTTGTGCGCGCCGATCAGGATCTGGCGATTGAAGGCGTGTTCTGTGGCCTTGTGAGGCAAGGGTGATGGGCGCCGTCGTCGCGCTGGATACACTGTTCAATGGCGGTCAGGTCTGGAAGGGGAGACCTGCGCCACCGGCCGCCAGCCCACAACCGACCGGCCATACCGCGCTGGACGCGGCATTGCCCACGGGCGGTTGGCCGGAAGCGGCGCTAACCGAAATCCTCCTGGTCGGGCAGGGCGTTGGTGAGTTGCAACTGGTGTGGCCGGCGTTGGCGCGACTGTCGGCGGCCGGTGAGCGCATCGTGCTGGTAGCCCCGCCTTATGTGCCATACCCCATGGCGTGGGTTAATGCCGGCGTCGATCTGCGCCAGTTGTCGATCATCCAGGCCAGCGAGCGCGATGCCCTGTGGGCGGCGGAGCAATGCCTGCGTTCGGGCAGTTGCGGCGCGGTGCTGTGCTGGCCGCAAAAGGCTGACGACCGTGCTTTGCGCCGCCTGCAGGTGGCGGCGGAAACCGGTTCGACCCTGGCGTTTGCCTATCGCTCGATGCAAGAGGCGCTGAATCCTTCACCTGCCGCACTGCGCATTGCCATCGATGCCAGGCCCGCGCAGTTGCGGGTGCTCAAGTGCCGTGGCGGGCTGGCCCGATCCGCACCCATTGCCTACCCTGTGGGGCATTGAGGTTGCCATGCGCTGGGTTTGCATACTTTTCCCGCAATTGGCGCTGGACGCGGTGCTGCGTCAGCGTCCCGATCCCGAGCAGCCTCTGGCTTTATTGACTGGCCCGGCTCAGCGTCGGGTGTTGCAGGCAGTCAATGCATCGGCCCGCGCGCTGGGCTTGCGTCCGGGGCAGTCGATGACGGCTGCGCAAACCCTGAGCAAGGGCTTTGTTACCGCTGAATATGACAGCGCCGAGATCGAACACTGGCAGCAGTTTCTGGCCGCATGGGCCTATCGCTTCAGTTCCCAGGTCAGCGTGCACTACCCGCGAGCGGTGGTATTCGAAATCGAATCCAGCCTGGGCCTGTTCGGTGACTGGCCGCAATTCGAAGCGCGTTTGCGCAACGAACTCGGCGAACTGGGCTTTCGTCACCGGATCGTCGCCGCGCCAAACCCGGCAGCGGCGCGAATCCTGGCCAATGCTTATGACGGACTTGTGGTACCCAACGATCAAGCCCTGCAACATCATCTTGGACAATTGCCCGTTGACCGCATCGGCCTGGAACCCAGCGTTGCCACGGCGTTGACGCGCATGGGTTTGCGCACGCTGAATCAGGTACAGGCGTTGCCCCGGCAGAGTCTGGCCCGGCGTTTTGAAGTGCAGGTGCTCAAACATCTGGACACGTTGCTCGGCGCAAGACGTCTCGCGCTTGCATTCTATTTGCCGCCAGACCGTTTCGACGTGCGCATCGAACTCAACTTCGACGTGCAATCGCATCAGGCACTGCTGTTTCCGTTGCGCCGCCTGACCGGTGATTTGTCGGCGTTTCTCTGTGGCCGCGACAGCGGTGTGCAGCAATTCGATCTGCACCTTGAGCATGCCGGGCTGGCGGACACTGTGATCAAAGTCGGCCTGCTCAGCGCTGAGCGCGATCCGGCCATGCTTTTCGAACTGGCTCGAGGGCGACTCGAACAGGTTCAGGTCGCGGCCCCGGTACGCGGTTTTCGTCTGCGCGCAGAAGACCTGCCGACCTTCATTCCGCAATACCAGGAGCTGTTTGACGATCGTCCCCAGCAGTCCTTGCCTTGGGAACAACTGCGCGAACGCTTGCGTGCTCGATTGGGGGATGAGGCAGTGCAGGGTTTACGCTTTCAGGCTGACCATCGCCCGGAATGTGCGTGGCAGGCGAGGGTCGACAACCAGCGCAATGAAGTGCTGCCGGGCGTGCAGCGTCCGGGATGGTTGCTGACCGAACCCCTGGCCGTTCACGAACATTCCACGCGTATTCTAATGGGGCCGGAGCGGATCGAGTCGGGCTGGTGGGATGGTGGCGATGTGCGTCGCGATTATTACCTGATCGAAACCCGTACCGGCCAACAAGGCTGGGCTTATCGTGCGGTAGGTGAGAATGGCCCGTTGTGGTTGCATGGCTGGTTCGCATGAACTTTGAATATGCCGAGCTGCATTGCCTGTCGAACTTCAGTTTCCAGCGGGGGGCTTCCAGTGCACTGGAACTCTTTCAACGGTCGAAAAAACTCGGCTATCAAGCATTGGCAATTACCGACGAATGCACCCTGGCCGGCATCGTCCGCGCCTGGCAAGCGGCCAAATCTGTGGAGCTGCCGCTGATCATCGGCAGCGAAATCAGGGTTGAAAATGGTCCGAAACTGGTCTTGCTGGTGGAAAACCTACAGGGTTATCAGAGTCTGTGTCGGCTTATCACCCTTGCACGCAGACGCACGCAGAAGGGTTTGTATCAGGTGCTGCGTGAGGATTTCAGAGAGTCAATGCCGGGGCTGTTGGCGTTATGGGTACCGGATGCACTCGATGATGTCGAGCAGGGCCAATGGCTCAGGCAAGTGTTCGCCGATCGTCTTTGGCTGGCCGTGCAATTGCATCGCGGGCAGGACGATCCGCGGCGGTTGAAAGGGTTGTTGATGCTGGCCAAAGAATTGCAAATCCCGGCCGTGGCCAGCGGCGATGTGCACATGCATTGCCGGGCCCGGCGGGCGTTGCAAGACACCATGACCGCGATCCGACATCACCTGCCGGTCGCGGAAGCGGGCATGCGCCTACACCCCAATGGCGAGCGGCATTTGCGCGGCCTCGATGCGTTGCAATCGATCTACCCGCAAGCCCTGCTCGACGAGACCATGACCATCGCCCGGCGTTGCACGTTCGACCTCGGCCAATTGCGTTATCACTACCCACGCGAGTTGGTCCCTGAAGGCCAGACTGCCACGTCCTGGCTGCGGGTGTTAACTGAACAGGGCATACAGTGGCGCTGGCCCGATGGGCCGAAAACCGAAGTGCTGACTCAGATCGGCAAAGAGCTGGAGCTGATCGCCGAGCTGGGCTACGAAAGCTACTTTCTGACGGTGCACGACATTGTGCGTTTTGCCCGTGAGCAGCAAATTCTCTGTCAGGGCCGGGGTTCGGCCGCCAACTCGGCGGTGTGTTTTGCATTGGGCATCACCGAAATCGATCCTGATCGCACCACGCTATTGTTCGAACGCTTTCTCTCCAAAGAGCGCAACGAGCCGCCAGACATCGATGTCGATTTCGAGCACGAACGCCGCGAAGAAGTCTTGCAGTATGTTTTCCAGCGCTATGGCCGCACTCGCGCGGCGCTGACGGCGGTGGTCAGCACTTATCACGCGGCGGGCGCCGTGCGCGACGTGGCCAAGGCCTTGGGTTTGCCGCCCGACCAGATCAATGCCTTGGCCGATTGCTGTGGTCACTGGAGCGATGAGACACCGCCGGTGGAGCGTCTGCGCGAAGGCGGTTTCGATCCCGAGAGCCCTGTGCTGCACAGGGTACTGAGCCTGACCGGGCAACTGATCGGTTTCCCTCGGCACCTGTCCCAGCACCCCGGTGGTTTCGTGATTTCCGAACAGCCGCTGGACACGCTGGTGCCGGTGGAAAACGCCGCGATGGCCGACCGCACCATAATCCAATGGGACAAGGATGATCTGGACGCCGTCGGTTTGCTCAAGGTTGATATCCTCGCCCTCGGCATGCTCAGTGCGATACGCCGATGCTTCGATCTGCTGCGTCGGCACCGTGATCTCGACCTTAGCCTGGCGACAATCCCGGCCGAGGACGCCGCCACTTACGAAATGATTACCCGCGCGGACACAGTCGGCGTGTTCCAGATCGAGTCGCGGGCACAGATGTCGATGTTGCCGCGACTCAAACCCAAGACCTTTTATGATTTGGTCATCGAGGTGGCCATCGTTCGCCCCGGGCCGATTCAGGGCGGGATGGTTCACCCTTATCTGCGCCGTAGAAATGGTCAGGAAGCCGAAACCTATCCCTCGCCGCAACTGAAAACAGTGCTCAAACGCACCCTCGGCGTACCGTTGTTTCAGGAACAGGTGATGCAGATTGCGATTGTCGCGGCCGATTACAGCCCCGGCGAAGCCGATCAGTTACGCCGCTCAATGGCGGCCTGGAAACGCCACGGCGGGCTTGAGCCGCATAAGCTGCGTCTAGCGGCCGGGATGAAAAAAAACGGCTACACACCGGAGTTTGCCGCGCTGATTTTCGAACAGATAAAAGGCTTTGGCAGCTACGGATTTCCAGAGTCCCACGCTGCCAGTTTTGCCTTGTTGACCTACGCCAGTTGCTGGCTGAAATGCCATGAACCGGCGGCGTTCGCTTGCGCACTGATCAATAGCTGGCCGATGGGGTTCTACAGCCCCGATCAGATTCTGCAGGACGCGCGCCGTCATCATTTGCAGATCCGTGCGGTGGATGTGCGGGCCAGTGACTGGGACTGCGGCCTTGAGAAAATCATTGGCGCACAACCGGCCATTCGCATGGGGTTGCGAATGATCAAAGGCTTTCGCGAGGACGATGCCCGGCGAATCGAGCACGCCAGGGCGCAGGGGGCTTTCATCGACATCGCCGACCTCGGCGAACGGGCGCGCCTCGATGCCCGGGCCCAGGAGCAGCTCGCCGATGCCGGTGCATTGCGCGGGCTGGCCGGTGACCGGCACCAGGCACGCTGGGAAGTGGCGGGTGTACAGAAGCAGCTCGGCTTGTTCAGCGGGTTGCCCACTCAGGAAGAGCCCGCTGTCTACCTGCCCAAACCCTCCGTGGCCGAAGACCTGCTGGCTGATTACAACAGCGTCGGCACCACCCTCGGCCCGCATCCGCTGGCGTTGTTACGCGATGAATTGAAAGCCCGGCGCTGCCGCAGCTCCAAAGAGCTGCAGGAGGTTGAACATGGCCGGCCGGTGAGTATTGCCGGGCTGGTGACCGGTCGACAACGACCGGGAACTGCCAGTGGTGTCACTTTCGTTACCCTCGAAGACGAGTTCGGCAACGTCAACGTCATCGTTTGGCGCGACCTGGCCGAGCGACATCGGAAGGTTTTGGTGGGCTCACAGTTGCTCAAGGTCGATGGCCGCTGGGAGAGCGAGGGCAATGTCCGGCATTTGATAGCGGGGCGCTTGAGCGACCTGACGCCACTGCTGGATGGCATCAGTGTGCGCAGCCGGGATTTCCATTAAATCCCTGCGGCTGTGAACGGTTCAGGAATGGCGACACACTCGTTGTCCAACAGGACCGTCAATGCTCAGCTATAACTCTATGAAACCATTGGCAACCTTGGTGCTCGAAACAAACGGGCGCCCGCCGATGCCATAGGGTTAATATCGCGCCTGACAGCCACTTACAGGACACTGAGCCAGTCAATGCAGTTTCTATCCAATAACCACGGATGTGTGGGCTGGAATGGTGAAATGGCCGAACGCATCTGTGCGTTCGACTGGAGCCTGACCGATCTGGGAGACATCCAGCACTGGCCGAAAAGTCTATGCTGCGCAGTGCAAATGTTGCTCGCTTCGCCGTTGCCGATGGTGATGCTCTGGGGCCGGGCCGGTTACATGATTTACAACGACGCCTACTCGGAGTTTGCCGGGGGCCGTCATCCGTATCTGCTTGGAGCTCCGGTGGAACTGGGTTGGCCGGAAGTCGCCGAGTTCAATCGCCATGTGGTTGACACCTGTCTGGCAGGCGGCACGTTGTCTTTTCGCAACAAGGAGCTGGTGTTGCTCCGCGATGGCGTCCCCGAAGACGTCTGGATGGATCTCTATTACAGCCCTGTTGCCGATGACGAAGGGATCCCCGCTGGTGTTCTGGCGATGGTGGTCGAGACGACCGAGTACGTGATCTCCGAGCGGCGCCGGCGCGAAGCCGAAGATGCTTATCGGGCCGATAATGAGCGGGTGCGACTGGCACTCAATGCCGGGGCATTACTTGGCTCCTTTGTCTGGGACATCAAGGGCAATACGCTGTCCGGCGATGAACGTTTCGCCCGCACCTTTTCCTATCCTGCCACGCGCAACCTCGCTGACCTGTCCTCCGAAATCGCACAAGCACTGATTCATCCGGATGACCGTCGCTGGGTCCAGGAACAAGTCGATCAATCCGTGGCCAGCGGCGCACCTTTCAACGCGGAATATCGGGTGCAGCGCCCTGATGGCGCTTACCTGTGGGTGCTGGCCAGTGGTTGCTGCGAGTTCGATGAACAGGGCGAACCGTTCCGCTTTCCGGGTGTGCTGATCGACATACACGAGCGTAAAACTGCCGAAGAATCATTGTTGCGATTCACTCGTAACCTTGAGCAACGGGTTGCCGATGAAGTGAAAGCCCGCCTGGACACCGAAGAACAACTGCGTCAGTCGCAGAAGCTTGAAGCCATCGGCGGCCTCACGGGCGGAGTGGCCCATGACTTCAATAATTTGCTGCAGGTCATTGCGGGCAACCTGCATCTGCTCGCGCGGCATGAGCCGGACAACGCCAACGTCCAGCGCCGGGTCAGCGCGTCGATCGCAGCGGTCGAGCGCGGCGCGAAACTGTCTTCTCAGCTACTCGCGTTTGCCCGCCGCCAGCCGCTGACGCCGGCCGTGTGCAATCCCTGGCAAATCTTCGATGACCTCGGCGAGCTGCTACAGCGCGCGCTGGGTGAAACGATCCAGATCAACGTGAACCTGCCCGACGAGCCATGGCGGATTTTCGTTGACCGCCATCAAATGGAGAATGCCATTCTCAACCTGGCGATCAATGCCCGAGACGCCATGAAAGGTGAGGGCGTAATTGTGCTCGGTGCGGATAATGTCTGCCTTGATCACGAATTTTGCGCAGGCAAGGGCATTTCGGCCGGCGACTATATTCGCGTAGAGGTGGTGGACTCGGGTGTGGGCATGGCCCCGGAAGTGCTCGCCCAGGCGTTTGAACCGTTTTTTACCACCAAGGCTGATGGTCAAGGGACGGGTCTGGGCTTGAGCATGGTGTTTGGTTTCGTCAAACAAAGCGGGGGCCACATCGAGATGTCCAGCGAGGTCGGGCAGGGCACTCGCGTGCAGCTGTATTTTCCACGAAGCCTGCGTCCGGTGCCCAGTGAAACTACTACTCAGGATTCACCGCAACGCGGTGGACACGAGACCATTCTGGTGGTGGAAGACAACGAAGCCGTGCGTACGTCGGCGGTGGAATTGCTGCTCGAGGAAGGTTATCAGATTCTCACCGCTGCCAACGGTGACGCAGCGATGCAGCTGTTGCTGGAAGGCGTAGCGGTTGACTTGATTTTTACCGATGTGGTCATGCCAGGCCTGATCAAAAGTTCTGAACTGGCCGCCTGGGCCAAGGTGCAAACACCGCCCGTTGCGGTGCTGTTCACTTCGGGTCACACCCGCGACATTATCTCGCGCAACCATCAGCTCAGCGCCGACACCTGGCTGCTGAGCAAACCTTATGGTCCCGAAGCGCTGCTGAGCATGATTCGCGATGTGCTGGGCGGCTGAGTTTTCACCGGCTGCGCGACACGTATGCTCGTCGCCTGTAGGAGCAAGCTTGCTTGCGATAGCTATGGACCTGATAAGTCGCCATCGCGAGCAAGCTTGCTCCTACAAGCAAAGTCCTGGGCAATTCATGAACCTTTCACTCAAGGCCTACCAATGACTTCCAAGCGCACCTCGAACCCTCCTTCCGGCATGGTCAGAGTGCGAGGCGCTCGGGAACACAACCTCAAGAACGTCGATGTCGATATTCCCCGCAATGCACTCGTGGTGTTCACCGGCGTCTCCGGTTCGGGAAAATCCTCACTCGCGTTCTCGACCCTGTACGCCGAAGCGCAGCGTCGTTATTTCGAATCCGTTGCGCCTTATGCGCGACGCCTGATCGATCAGGTCGGCGTGCCCGACGTTGATTCCATAGAAGGCTTGCCGCCTGCCGTTGCATTGCAACAGCAGCGAGGCACGCCGAGCACGCGCTCTTCGGTGGGAAGCGTGACCACGCTGTCCAGCCTGATTCGTATGCTTTATTCCCGCGCCGGCAGTTACCCGGCGGGGCAGCCCATGCTCTACGCCGAGGATTTTTCGCCGAACACGCCGCAAGGCGCCTGCCCGCAATGTCACGGTCTGGGTCGGGTTTACGAAGTCACCGAAGCGTTGATGGTGCCTGACCCGAGCCTGACCATCCGCCAGCGCGCCGTCGCTTCGTGGCCTACGGCGTGGCAGGGGCAGAACTTGCGCGACATCCTCGTGACCCTCGGTTACGACGTCGATAAACCCTGGCGCGAACTGCCGAAAAAGCAGCGCGACTGGATTCTGTTCACTGAACAAACCCCAACCGTGCCGGTGTACGCCGGGCTCACGCCGGAAGAAACCAAAGTCGCGCTCAAACGCAAGATGGAGCCCAGTTACCAAGGTACGTTCACCGGTGCGCGGCGTTACATCCTGCATACCTTCAGCCATTCACAAAGTGCGCTGATGAAAAAGCGCGTTTCGCAATTCATGCTCGGCAGCCCATGTCCGCTGTGCGATGGCAAACGGCTCAAGCGCGAAGCGTTGTCGGTGACGTTCGCCGGCTACGACATCGGTGAGTTGTCGCAGATGCCCTTGCTGCAGGTCGCTGAAGTGCTGAGACCGGTCGCCGCACGCAGCTACCTCGAACAGGCTGAAGAAGCCGGCGAGGTGTTGACCCATGATCAGACCCGCGAAGCGCGCCAGCAACGCGTGACCCATGGCGCCAGTGCCCATGCCAATGCACCTGACGTGCGCCACACACCCAACCTGTCGGTGGAAAAACGCCTGGCCGCGCAACGCATCGCTCAGGATTTGCTGGAGCGAGTCAGCACACTGACCGATCTTGGCCTCGGTTATCTCGCGCTGGAGCGCAGCACACCGACACTGTCGTCCGGTGAGTTGCAGCGGTTGCGTCTGGCGACACAACTGGGTTCGCAGTTGTTCGGGGTGATTTATGTGCTGGACGAGCCGTCGGCCGGTTTGCATCCGGCGGACGGCGAGGCGTTGTTTGAATCGTTGCAACGGCTGAAGGCTGCCGGCAATACCTTGTTTGTCGTCGAGCATGATCTGGAAACCATGCGCCGCGCTGACTGGCTGATCGACGTCGGCCCCGCAGCCGGCGAGCAAGGCGGTCGTATCCTCTACAGCGGGCCGCCATCCGGATTGGCGCAGGTAGCAGACTCGCAGACGCGTGCCTACCTGTTCGCCGATCAGGTCACGTCACCGCGCGCCCCTCGCAAGGCGACCGATTGGCTGCGTCTGGAGGGCATCACCCGCAATAATCTGAATAACCTCAGTGCAGAGTTTCCGTTGGGCTGTTTTACGTCGGTAACGGGTGTGTCGGGTTCCGGCAAATCGAGCCTGGTCAGTCAGGCATTGCTGGAGCTGGTGGGGGCGCACCTCGGTCGCGCCAGCCGCGACAGCGAGGCCGAGGAACTGAGCCTTGAAGACGATGCACCGCAAGTCAGCGGCGGTCAGGTGACGGCCGGGCTGGAATCGATCAAGCGCCTGGTCCAGGTTGATCAGAAACCCATCGGCCGTACACCGCGCTCTAACCTGGCGACCTACACCGGACTGTTCGACAGCGTGCGCAAGTTGTACGCCGCTACGCCGCAGGCGCAGGCCGAGGGCTACGACGCAGGGCAATTTTCGTTCAACGTCGCCAAGGGGCGTTGCCCGACGTGCGAAGGCGAGGGTTTTGTCAGCGTCGAATTGTTGTTCATGCCGAGCGTCTATGCGCCATGTCCGACCTGTCACGGCGCGCGCTACAACCCGCAAACACTGGCGATCAGTTGGCAAGGCCTGAATATCGCGCAGGTTTTGCAACTGACCGTAGAAGAGGCCGTAGAGGTGTTCGACGGGCAAGCGGGCATCCGTCGGTCTCTGGAGGTGCTGCGTGACATCGGCCTGGGTTATTTGCGTCTAGGCCAACCGGCCACAGAGTTGTCCGGCGGCGAAGCCCAGCGCATCAAACTGGCGACCGAGCTGCAACGCAATCAACGTGGCGCAACCCTGTATGTGCTGGATGAACCCACCACCGGATTGCACCCGCGTGATGTTGATCGCCTGCTCGAACAGTTGAATACGCTGGTGACGGCAGGGCACACGGTGATCGTCGTTGAACACGAAATGCGCGTGGTGGCCCAGAGCGATTGGGTGATCGACATCGGACCGGGGGCAGGGGATCAAGGTGGCCGCATCGTCGTCGCCGGCACACCGCAGAAAGTCGCGAAAACCAAAAAAAGCCGAACCGCGCCGTTTCTGGCGAGGACATTGGGGCAGTGAGCCTACACAATGCGCCCTTGTAGGAGCAAAGCTTGCTCGCGAAGGCGATTTCAGATCCAGCATCAATGCCGCCTGACACACCGCCATCGCGAGCAAGCTCTGCTCCCACAGTTAACCGAGTTAGGTCTTGAGAATCGAGCATTATCAAGTCCGCCTTCGCGAGCAAGCTCTGCTCCCACAATTAACCGGGTTGGCCGCTGGACCAGTGGTCGACATAAAACTTTGTAGGAGCCAGCCTGCTGGCGATTTGGTTCAGGCAGCGCCGTCCAGCGAGCGGCGGACTTTGTCCAGCAGTTCGCTGATCTGAAAAGGTTTGATCAGCATGTCCATGCCGTCGCCGAGGAACACCTGGCGATTGACGGCGTTTTCGGCATAGCCGGTCATGAACAGAATCGGCAAGCTTGCACGCCAGCTGCGCGCGACATCCGCTAGTTCACGCCCGTTCATGCGGGGCAGGCCGACGTCGGTGAGCATCAGGTCGATGCTGGTGTCGTTCTGCAGGCGGTCGAGTGCGCTTTCGATATCGCCGACCTGCGTACACCGGTAACCGGCATCCAGCAGCACTTCTGTGACGAACATGCGCACCGCCGCCATGTCTTCGACGATCAGCACATGTTCCCCCGACCCCTGCGGATCTACCGCGCTCGGCGTTTCCTCAACCGGAGTCGGATCGGCAGTGGCCGGCAGCATAATGGTCACTTCCGTGCCGCGCCGGGCGACGCTGCGAATGTTCGCATCACCACCCGATTGCCGGGCGAATCCGTAAATGCTCGACAGCCCCAACCCCGTGCCCTGACCCAGCGGCTTGGTGGTGAAGAACGGGTCGAACACCTTGTCGATCACGCTGTGTTCAATGCCGGTGCCGTCATCGCGAACCGACAAGGCGACATAGGCGCCGTCCGCAATCTTCAGGTCGCCGTGTGAATACGCGGCATACGTGCTCACCCAGATATTGCCGCCTTGCGGCAGCGCATCGCGGGCGTTGATCACCAGGTTGAGCACGGCACTTTCCAGCTGAATCGGATCGACCAGCGCAATAGCCGCCTTGGACGTCAATTCGAGCTTTAGTGCAATGTGTTCGCCGATCGTTCGCATCAACAGTTCTTCCAGCGAGCGAATGTGCTCGTTGATATCGACCGGGCGTGTATTCAGCGGTTGCTGACGGGCGAACGCCAGCAGACGATGGGTCAGGGAAGCGGCGCTCATGGCTGAATTCAGCGCCGCATCCGCGTAAAACTGAACCTTGTCTGTGCGCGAGTCAGCGATACGTTTCTGGATCAATTCCAGACTGGTGATGATGCCGGTCAGCAGGTTATTGAAATCGTGAGCGATGCCGCCGGTCAACTTGCCCAACGCATCCATTTTCTGCACTTGCAGCAGCTGGGCTTCGGTGCGTACCCGCTCGGCGATCTCACGTTCGAGCTGCGACGTCGCATCATCAAGTTGCGCAAGGTGCGAGCGCTCACGGCGGCGATGCTCGGTCACATCCTCGACGAACACCAGGCTCAACTCGGGCGTATGGTACGGCGAGATCTGCCATTCGGTTTCCCGCAGTTCGCCCTCCACGCGCATATTCAACGTGCCTTTCCAGCGCTCGCCAGCCGTCAGGCGCAGGCGCAGCTCACCAAGAATCGAGTCTTGCTGATCGGCGAAACATTCGCGCAAGGCATCAGGGTCAAGGTTGTCGTGAATCAGTTGAGCGAACGCATGGTTGCACTCGTGCACCTTGAACTGGGCGTCGAGCACCGCGATCGGCGCCGATACATTGACAAAAATCTCGCGGAACCGCGCTTCACTTTCGCGCAGCGCGTTTTCCGTGTCGCGAACTCGCAGCAGGGTGCGCAGAGTCGCGAGCAGCACGTCCGGGTCAACGGGATGAATCAGGTAAGCGTCGGCACCGGCGTTCAGGCCAGTAATGATGTCGCCGGTCTGGATCGACGCGGCTGAAACGTGGATCACCGGGAGCAAGGCAGTGGCCGTTTCGGAGCGCAGTTTGCGCACAATGTCGAAGCCGCTCATGTCCGGCAGATTGACGTCGAGGATCAGCGCATCGATCGCTTCGCTGTCGATCAGCGCGAGGCCTTCGCCACCGGTACCGGCTTCGAGCACGATGTAGTCATGGCGCTCCAGACGTCGACGCAGGGCGTAGCGCGTGGCGACGTTGTCATCGACGATCAGTAAGCGGATGTCACGTTTCATCAGCAGATTCCGTTGCGATGGCCAGCGGGATGATCACAAAGAAGGTCGAGCCAACGCCCGGAATACTTTCCACCCCGACTTCGCCGCCGAGCAGCTCCGCAAAGCGTTTGCACAGGGACAATCCGAGCCCGGTTCCGCGCAGACGCTTTTGCAGAGGCGAGTCAACCTGGGAAAAGTCCTCGAACAATGCCCCATGCAGCTCGGGAGCGATACCTATACCCGTATCGCTGACGGCAAAGCGCACATGATCCGCGCCTTCAAGCCGGGTGCTTACGCGCACTTCACCGCGAGTGGTGAACTTCAGCGAGTTGGAAATGAAATTACGCAGGATCTGCCCCAGCTTCTTGTCGTCGGTATAAAGCCTTGGCAAACCGACAGGCTCTTCGAAGATAAGATCCACGGCGCTGGCATCGACGATTGGCCGGAACATGCCCCGCAACGCAGCGAACAGATCGAACATGTCGAACCACGCCGGCGAAATGCTGATACGACCGGCTTCGATTTTCGCCAGGTCCAGCAGGTCGTCGACCATATCGCTGAGCTCGCGTGCAGCGGTGCTGACGAAGGCGACCTGCTTGTGCTGCTCTACGCTTAGAGGACCGTCGAGTTCATCGGTCAGCAGACTGGAGATGCTCAGAATCGACCCCAGCGGTGTGCGGAATTCGTGACTCATGTACGACAGGAAGCGGCTTTTCAGATCCGAGGCCTGGCGCAACTCGTCAGCCTGATTGTCGAGCTCGGCATACAGGGCCAACACGCCCTGGTTGGTTTCATCGAGCTCTTCGCGCAGGGCCGTTGCTTCGCTTTGCAACCTGGCAATCAGCGCAGCCTGCTCGTCCAGCTGGCTCACAGGAACCTCAGGCATGACCGGCCTCCAGATCAATGACGAGTACGGTGACATCGTCCCGGCCGCGACAGAAATCGCGATGCAGGAGGGTGGCTATCACCGCGGGATGGCGGTGCACCAGGCCTGGATAATCCTGCAGGTTCCAACGGGATTGAAGGCCGTCGCTGTACATGATCAATAGCTGTCCATTCACATTAGCGTAGTCAAAAGATTGTGCTTTGCGGTACTGCCCGCCAACGATGCCGGGGTGGGAAGCCATTCCGCGGGATTTGTCCGGGGCAATCAGGCTGGCGCCAATGTTGCCGATACCGACGAATCGCAACGCATCATCGTGGCCATCGAACTGCATGATGGCCAGTGCGCCACCACGGGTGCCGATCATGGCGTGATGGATGTCTTCAAGCAATAGCGTGGCCGACGTGAATGGGGTGAGGGCGAAGACTTCTTCACCCGCCCGGGCTCCACGTTCTGCCTCCTCACCATGCCCCAAGCCATCAATGACCAGCGCACTGATCCGAGCGCCATCGAACGCCACGTGCCACACGTCGCCGCAGGCGGGATCGTTGTGTAAGGAATGCTGGCTGACGCCCATGCGTCGATCGGCTGTCTTGTCCTGTCGCGGATAGAAACGCGTCAGCAACACCGTGCCCCGTGCATCGGCGTAGACATCGAACACTTGCGCCTGCCGCGCCACGGCGCCAAGGCCAATGCCTTGGGTGCCACGGGTGGAGAAGCCATCGATCAGGCACGCGTGCACATCAAAGCCTTTGCCGCGATCTACCGCGAGTATTTCAATGCCGTCGCCCGATGGCCGCGGCAATACGCGCAGGTGCAGCTCGCCTCGAACGGCATGCTTGAGAATATTGCTCGCCAGTTCGGTGGCCACGAGCGCAACGCGACCTGCATCGGTGGCATCGAAGCCGTGTTCTTCGGCGAGTTTTTGCGCGGTGCGGCGTGCATGACCGATCTGACTGCTGTCCTCGATCGGCAGCACCTGCGTCAGCGTGCCTCGAATATTCATGTCCATCGGGTGATCGTTATGCGGGTGCCTTTGCCAGGCTCGGTTTCGAGTTCGAACTCTTCAACCAGCCGTCTGGCCCCCGTCAATCCAAGGCCGAGGCCGCCACCGGAGGTCCAGCCGTCGGTCATCGCCAGCTTGAGGTCCGGAATGCCGGGACCTTCATCGCGAAAGACCATACGCAAGCCTTTGCGTGAGCCTTCCTCGAGTATTTGCCAATCCATGTCGCCGCCACCGCCGTAGACCATGGTGTTGCGCGCCAGCTCGCTGACCGCCGTGACAAATTTGGTCAGGTCGATCAGGCGCATCCCGCATTCCTGTGCGAGCTTGCGCGCCAACTGCCGGGCGAGCACCACGTCCTGCTCGATAGCGATTGGTTGAGTGCCGTTGCTGACCACGTTCATGTGGATTGCACTCGGTCTCGCAATAGTTTCATACCGCGCTCGACATTCAACGCGGTGCTTACGCCCGGCAATGTCATGCCCAACTCGACCAACGTGATGGCGACCGCAGGCTGCATGCCAACCAGCACGGTTTCGGCGTCCATGATTTTCGACAAACCGGAAATGGTACCGATCATTCGGCCAATGAACGAGTCGACCATGTCCAGTGCGGATATATCGATCAGCACGCCACGCGCCGATGTTTTGCTGATGCGCTCGGACAGATCGTCCTGCAGCGTCAGGGCCAACTGGTCATGCATGTCGACCTGTATGGTCACCAGCAGGAAGTGGCCCATTTGTAAAATCGGTATGCGGTCCATTGGCTTAGTCCGCCTTGTTGACGGTAAGTCCCAGACGGGTCAGGGCCAGTTTCAATGCGTCCGCCAGGTTGGCTTTGGTCACTACGCCTTGTAGATCCAGACCCAGGTGCACGATGGTTTGCGCAATCTGCGGACGCACGCCGCTGATGATGCAATCGGCACCCATCAGGCGAATCGCAGTAACGGTTTTCAGCAAGTGCTGAGCGACCAGGGTATCGACTGTCGGTACGCCGGTGATGTCGATAATGGCGATTTCGGAGCCGGTGTCGACGATCCGCTGCAGCAGCGATTCCATGACCACTTGAGTACGCTGCGAGTCGAGGGTGCCGATCATCGGCAGCGCCAACACGCCATCCCACAGCTTGACCACCGGGGTCGACAGTTCCAGCAACTCTTCCTGCTGGCGCTTGATCACGGCCTCGCGGGATTTCTGGAAGGTGCGGATGGTGTGCATGCCCAGTGCGTCGAGCAGTTCGGACACTTCCCAGAGTTGCTCGGCCAGCAGTGCCGGGTTGTCCTGGTAGTGGTTTTGCAGCAATGCAAACAGCGGGCCTTTCAACGCGAAGATAAAGCTGGCGGTCTGGTGTGAGTCCTGGCCGAGCAGGGCGCGGCTGTGGGAGAGTTTTTCCAGGTATTGACGGATTTCATCCCAGCCCGGCAACGCGACATTCTGGCCGTTGCCTTTTTCCAGGCCGGAGATAATCAGATGCAGGAATTCTGCAGTCTGCTGCTTCAGGTCATGTTCTTTGAGATTGCGCGTGGCACCACTGGCCTCGAGGCCTTTTGACCATTCGGCGAGCAATTGCGCCTGGTTGTTCTTCAATGCGTCGAGTGTGGTGGTTTGCAGTGCTGCCATGTGCTGTAACTCCCAGGATAGTATGTGCCGGCTCCCTAAAATCAACCGACGCAATTCAATGACATTTGCGCTATGAAATAGTTGTTCGAGTCGCCAGGATTTTTCCGGCGTCACATTACTCTAGTTCGTGCCTGCCAACACTGCGCTATTTGCGCCGGGTTCGTTGTTCGGATGGAACCATGACGTCGACGAGGCTTCGAAACTTCAAGGCTGATTAATTCAGCCGTGTACTGGCAGCTATAAACGAGGTGACTATGACAGACGAATCGAAGCCGCGGGGGCAAGATCCCCAGGGCTCGCCATCTGATCGCAATGATCCGGCAATTGACCCCGCGACTGAGCCGCAGACCCCGGGCCAGACGGGCGGGCAAGTTCAGACGGGAGAGCCGGAGAGTGCTGATCAAGCGGTTGATCAGAAGAATCACCATGATGACAATGACAACGACTTCAGCCCGGGCTTCAAACCCAATCTCGACCGCCCGGCTCCCAGTGATGACACCGACGCCGATATTGATACCGATGGCGGCTAATAAAAACCGCTCAAATAAAAAGGCCGCATCTTCAGATGCGGCCTTTTTTATGGCGGCGAGATTATGTGCTCGGATGAGCGGCTTGCAGCTTTTTAGCCATCTCCAGATGCTTTTTCAAATCTGGCAGCATTTTTTGCGCAAAACCTTTCAGCTCGGTGGCGCCTTTGGTTTTGTCGTCGGTGACGGTGTTGGCTTGTTTCTCGAACAGTTTGATGGTTTCTTCGTGCGCCATAACCTGGTTGTTGGCGTAGGCAGCGTCAAACGATTCGTCACGTACCTCGAGGATTTTCTCTTTGGCCTGCTTCACCAGCGTCGTGGTGTCCGGCACTTCGATGTCGTTCTTTTTGGCAATGGCAGCCAGTTCATCATTCGCCTTGGAATGATCGGTGATCATCATGTTGGCGAAGGCCTTGATGTCAGCCGACTGACTTTTTTCCAGAGCAAGACGGCTGGTTTCGATTTCTGCGATGCCGCCAGCCGCTGCGTTGTCGACAAAATCGTTGTCGGTGGCGGCGAACGCGGTGCCCATGCTGGTGCTCAGTGCTACAGCCATAGCGAGGTGGCGCAGGTTAAATCGGTCCATTGGTCAATCTCCACACAGGTTTTTTGTATGCGATCCAGATGATCGTTAATTAATTGAGGGCCGGGCTGCGGCAAAGGTTTTATCGCATTTCCCGGAGTACGACGAACGGCACCGCTGGTCTGATTGGCAGTCGACGAACCCGACCATGGAGACCATTCTGAGGATTGGTGAGCGCAATTGGTCGCGTTCGCTACCGATCAACCAAACGGAGGTGTTCCATGCCGGTGACCCACGATCTTTATCAGGATTTGCAACTGTCAAAGGAAGAGATCCAGCAAAAACGCACCAAGGATCCGTTACTGGATTCATTGATCAATAAATATTCGCTGGCCGACGCGGAGGTGGTGAAAGCTGAGGAGGCGAAATCCAACGATGATGCGGTGAGGAAGCTCAAGGAAGCGCGATTGCTGGTCAAGGACAAGATCATCAAACAACTCCAAGCATCATCCTGACGCTGAATTCATCACCGACGACCGGTGCGCAAATTATTTGAACAGCGTTAAATCCCGGCACCTCGAATGATCAGAATCCGAATCAACGGATGCCTGCGAGGTGCCACATGTCTGAACCCAAATTCCCCAGTGAAGAGCAGGGCGCATTCGACCCGATTCCTACCCATCCGGAACCGTTGAGCCCTGGACGCACCACGGTTAATCCCGAGGATGAGCCAGGCATCGATGAGCTGCCGAATAATGAAGGCGCGATACCGATGGACCAGGATGACGGCACGGACATCGATCGCGACCGAATTCGTGAAGAAACAAACAACGCCGATAGGGACGACGTGATCAACCCTCGCTGAACCCGATCCCTGCAGCTGGCGCAGCCTGCGTTCGGCTGCGCAGCAGTGGTCAATCAAGCGACGCGGTCGTAACGTGAACTCCATTGATAGAATTTACGAGTACGGCGTCCGATCGCGGTACGGCCGGACGCAGGCTGCGCCAGCTGCTACAAGGGGTCAGGTCATTCAGTTCAGCGCATTCAAAGGTTTTTGCAGCGCCGTACTCAGCGGCAATCTCGCCATGTGTGAAGCTTTCAGCGAGCCGAAATACAGCCAGTCGCCATACTCGCGTACCGTGGTGATCGGCGAGTAATTACCGTCGCTGGCGTCCTGCAAGTTGGCGATCACCTTGCCCTCAAGGTCCAGTCCCAGAACAAATGCACGTTTCTCCACCGGCGTCGGTAACACGGTCAGCGCTCGCACGATGATCTTGCGCAGCACCGGGTGCTGCGCCGTGGCGTCGAGCAGGGCACTACGCGGTGAGTACAGCGCCACCCAGAAACGGTCTTTGCCGTTGTATGAGAGGTTGTCCGGCAACCCCGGCAGATTATCGATGAACACATCGCGGGTGCCGGCCTGCGGGCCGGTCAGCCAGTAACGGCTGATGCGATAGGCGCCGGTTTCGTTGACCAGCACAAAAGCCTCGTCGGGACCCAGCGCGACTCCGTTGGCAAACTCCAGTTTATCCAGCAGCAGCTCGGTCTTGCCGGTCTGGAAGTCATAGCGCAGCAAACGACCATCGCCGCCGTGCTCAATGATGGCCTCGCCGTCATGGCCATAACCAAAGCGGCTGGACGCATCGCTGAAGTATGCAAAGTGCCCGGAGTCGTCGATCACCACATCGTCGGTGAAGCCGAACGGCACACCATTTGCTTCGGTGCTCAAGGCAACCACCTGACCCTGCGAGTCCAGCGACAGCAAACCCTTGATGCCGTCGGCGATCACCAGCAAACCGCTGGGATGGCGCGCCAGGCCCAGCGGCCTTCCACCGGTATCGGCCAACACGCTGGTGGTGTTGCCGTCGAGACTGGTGCGCAATATGCGGCCGTCATGCAGGCCGGTAATCAGCACGTTTTCCTCCAGCAGCAAGGCCTCTGGGCCGTCGATGCTGTCGGCGCCCACAGATTCGATATTTTTTAAATGCTCATTGTCAGCATAGAGGCCGCTGGTCAGCGAGGGCGCCGGCGCCGGTGACCAGGCCACCGGTTGCACTTTGGTCGGCATCAACAGCAAAAAGGCGCCACCCGCCACCAGGATAGCCAGCACGCCGTGACGAAACCGGAAAGACCGGCTCACGTCAGGGCTCCTTTCGCTGCCAGGTAACGGTGTGACATCACCCGCAACGCCTCCATCGACGCAGCCGATTCGTGATCGATGCGACGCTTGAGCAACAGTAGATTGGCAATACGCAGCGCCAGACCGCTGAACTGATAGTCCAGCGTGCGAGTGAACCGGGTGCCTTCGCCCTCGGCCGCACATTCGTAGATCAGCTTCAAAGACAACCCGTTGTCGCCCTCGGCGCGCGCGCACCAGCGCAGGCCAGGCAGGTACTCATCAACCCTCCAGCGCAAATGCCCGTCGCGGCCACCGGCGCGGATGTCTTCCTCGAACCGCGCGCCGGCATGCAGGGCGCCAGCCGGACCGTCAATGTTGAGAGACGAGGGGTGCCACTCAGGCCAGCGAGTTACGGTGCTGGCATAGGCGAGCACGTCAACCGGGTTGCCGGCAATGTCGATCTGATGCTGCATGCGGGTCATGGGCGTTCTCGTCGGGTGCAGATGGGTCGGCCACGATCCGTGGTGTCGCCGTGCCAGCAGAGTAGCTGATCGCGCGTGTCCATGCGGGTTTACCTGGGTGTCACAAACGCCATGATCCGGTGCAAATCGAAATCAGGTGAGCGGGTTCCAGCGCTGCGACCAGTCATCGTCGGATTTGATCACTTCGCGCAGCAGGTCAAACGCTCGCTGCAGGGTGGCCGAGTCACGATCGCGGGAGTAGACGAGATAGGTCGGGTAACTGAATTCCGGAGCTTTAGGTACCGGCTCCAGCACGCCGCTTTCAAGGTAACTCTGGACCACTCGCGTACGAAAATAGCCGCTGCCGCCGTTCTCCAGAATGTACTGCAGGGCCAGCGGGCCGAGGTTGAAACTCAGCGCGGCCTTGGCTTTTTCCGGCAGTGCGGCATCGTGCTGACGACGAAAGTCCGGGCCCCAATCGATGTATACGTAGGGCTCGGGATTCCCCGCAAGACGCACCAGGATCAGCTTTTCTTCCAATACCTGCTCGACTTGCAGGCGCGGCCAGTATTCCGGTTGATAAACCAGTGCTGCATCAAGCACGCCCAGTTCCAGCTGGCGCAGCAGGTTTTCGCCATCACGAATTTCCATGCGCAGGGCATGCCCGGGAATTTTCTCGCGTAACTCGCCGGCCCAGCTGAGCATCAGTGGATTGCACAAACTCACCTCGCCACCGATGTGCAGCACATCGTGGTATCCCTCTGGCAAAGGCAAGTCCCGGCGCGCCGCCTCCCAGGTTTCCACCAATTGATTGGCGTACACCACAAACGCTTCACCGTTGGGCGTCAGGCGTGCACCGGCACGGTTGCGCACAAACAGTGTGCTGCCGAGCTGGCTCTCGAGTTTTTGCACCCGCGCCGTGATCGCAGTCTGGGTGACATGGAGTTTTTCGGCAGCGGCAGCGAGGCTGCCGTGGCGAACGATTTCGAGAAAAGTGCGGGCGAGGTCGATGTCCATGGGGCAGCCGGTGCGAGAGGTGCGCCATTGTAATCGCATACGTACCTTGTAGCAGCTGGCGCAGCCTGCGTCAGGCTCGGCCTTGGCCAGGCCGCGATCGGACGCAGGCTGCGCCAGCTGCTACAAAAGCCCGATCAAAAGGCGAAACAGGAACAGCCGAATGCGCCCCAGAACGCGCGGAAATCACTCACCGGTGCGGACGACAATCGCGCCCGTTCATGGTTGTGCGCGTGTACCGCACAGGCGCCGACGCATTGATGCACTTGCGCGGTCAGCGGCGTCAGATTTTTCCAGTGCCCCGGCACCTTGGTCACAGGCGACCATTCAGGTACGACGGGAATGGCTGGCGGTCCGAGCTTCTCGAATTCGGCGGTGCCATAGACGATCTTGCCATCGACGATTGTCAGTACGGATTCGATCCATTTCACTGCCTCGTCTTCAATGTGGAAATAATCGGCGGACAGCGCAATCAAGTCCGCCAGTTGACCGACCTTGATCTGGCCTTTCTTGCCTTGCTCTGACGAGAACCAGGCGCTGCCATGGGTGAACAACTCCAGCGCCGTATCGCGGCTCAACCCTTGCGGGTACAACTCAAGACCGCCGACCGTGCGGCCGCTGACCAGCCAGTACAGCGATGTCCACGGGTTGTAGCTGGACACCCGCGTGGCGTCAGTGCCGGCGCCGACGGGCACACCTTCGGCGAGCATGCGCGCAATCGGCGGCGTGTGTTCGGCGGCCTTGGCGCCATAACGGTCGACGAAATATTCACCCTGGAAAGCCATCCGGTCCTGGATCGCAATACCGCCGCCCAAGGCTTTCACCCGTTCGATATTTTGCGGTGTGATGGTTTCGGCATGGTCAAAAAACCACGGCAAGCCGTTGAACGGAATGTCGCGATTGACCTTCTCGAACACATCGAGCATGCGGCTGATGGATTCGTTGTAGGTCGCGTGCAACCGAAACGGCCAGCGTTGCTCAACGAGGTGGCGCACCACCGGCTCCAGATCCTGTTCCATGGTGGCCGGCAGGTCGGGCCGGGGTTCGAGGAAATCTTCGAAATCCGCAGCCGAAAACACCAGCATTTCCCCGGCGCCGTTGTGCCGCAGAAAATCGTCACCCTGGCCGTACTGCGAGGTGCTGGTCCAGTTCTTGAAATCGGTCAGTTCTTCTTTGGGCTTTTGCGTGAACAGGTTGTAGGCGATGCGCACCGTGAGCTGCTGATCGCGGGCCAATTGCTGGATGACCTGATAATCGTCCGGATAATTCTGGTAGCCGCCGCCAGCATCAATGGCGCTGGTGACGCCGAGGCGATTGAGTTCGCGCATGAACTGGCGAGTTGAATTGACCTGGTATTCCAGCGGCAGTTTCGGCCCCTTGGCCAGGGTCGAATACAGAATCATCGCGTTGGGCCGGGCGATCAGCATGCCGGTCGGGTCGCCATTGGCGTCGCGCTGAATCTCGCCGCCCGGCGGGTTCGGCGTGTCGCGGGTATAACCCACGACTTTCAGCGCCGCGCGGTTGAGCAGGGCACGGTCATAGAGGTGCAGCACAAAAACCGGTGTATCCGGCGCGGCTTTATTCAGTTCGTCCAGCGTCGGCAGACGTTTCTCGGCAAACTGGAATTCGTTCCAGCCACCGACCACCCGCACCCATTGCGGCGTGGGCGTGCGATCGGCCTGATCCTTGAGCAGGCGCAACGCGTCGACCAGTGACGGCACGCCTTCCCAGCGCAGTTCGAGGTTATAGTTCAGGCCCCCTCGGATCAGGTGCAAGTGCGAGTCATTGAGGCCGGGAATCACCGTGCGGCCATGCAGATCGATGATTTGTGTGCCGGGCCCCTGCAGCGCCATGGCCTGAGCGTCGCTGCCGACCATGACAAAACGTCCGTCCTTGATCGCCACCGCACTGGCCTGGGGTTTCTTGCGGTCAACAGTGTGCAGGCGGCCGTTGTAGAGAATGAGGTCGGCGGGGGCATCGGGCATGGTTTTACTCCCTGCGAACAGTGGGCTGATCCAGGCACCGACGGCGCCTGCCGAGAGGCCTTGCAGTACACGGCGGCGGTTGAATCCATCGTGATCGTCAGGTGCGCTCATGGCAATGCACTCCGTTCAGTCGTTCCAAAATAAGGGATGGAATGCCGATGACTGACGCCTGCGGCCAAAGGAAATATAGTCGGCAAAATCGCAAAGGGCCTTTTTCGCAACCTCGAAACGACGAATCCCGCCTCAAGGGGCGGGATTCGTTTGCAGCCAGACGTGCGCCCTGGAAAGGGCGCGACGTGCTTACGCCGGGAACAGCTCGGACAATTTCATGGCCAACATCATGTCGCCTTCAGCGCGCAATTTGCCGCCCATGAACGCTTGCATGCCATCGGTCTCGCCGCTGACGATGCCTTGCAGGGTTTCGCCGTCCATCACCAGGGTGACCTGTGCGTCCGGGTTTTCGCCTTCTTGCAGCTCGCAGGTGCTGTCCTTGACGATCAGCGAGAAGTTTTTGGTTTCGTCGATGCGGAAACCGAAGACCAGGTCCAGACCGGCAGCGGCCGCTGGGTTGAACTTGGCTTTCATTGCTTGTACAGCGTCAGCTACGGAGGTCATGGTTCGATCCTTTTGTTTGGGAATTACAGCTGGGTGATTACAGCCAGGGTCACAATAGTCCGGCCTCAGCGAAACGTGATGAGGTCCGGGGCCTTCAGCAGTTGCAGGTGCGCGTAACTGTTGAAGGAAGCCAGGGACACCTCACGACCACGAAATTTCAGTTGGTTGAGCGAGGTGTTGACGATTTGCCAGTTCAATTCAAAAGCCTGTCTGGCAGGCATTTGCGTGATGAGGTGGAGCAGGGCAGTGATGGTACCGCCGGACGTGAACACCGCGATTTTCTGCGTACTGTCGGCCTGCTCGAGGATACGATGAAGGCCACCCTGAACCCGCTCGACAAACCCCAGCCAGCTTTCCAGGCCAGGCGTGTCATACGTACCGGCGAGCCAGCGTTCGATGATCAAGGCGAAGATACGCTGGAACTCGGCGCGGTTCTGCGCGGCATTGCGCAAGATGTCGAGGGCTTCGGGTTCATCGTCCAGCATGGCCGGCAGCAGCGCGCGGATCACCGCGTCGGCGTCGAATTCGTTGAAGGCGGGATCGGTTTCCAGGGTCGGCACCGCAATGCCGACGGCAGCGTATTGTTCCAGTGCGCTGTTGGCCGTGTGTTGCTGGCGGCGCAGGTCGCCGGCAAGGCAGCGGTCGAACCTGATGCCGAGGCCCGCGAGGTGCTGGCCAAGGATTTCTGCCTGGCGGATACCGGTCGGCGACAGAACGTCATAGTCGTCTGCACCAAAGGAGGCCTGGCCATGTCGAATCAGATAGATGCTGCCCACGTCCGCGTCATCCCGGTACGTTGAAGGTTTGGCGAGGTTATGAGGATGGCGGTGAGCTGTCAATTAAAAAACATACGCTTGTTTGAAATGCCTGTTACAGCTCTGTTGCCAGAGGTTTCCCAGCTGGTCGCCAACGCGGCGCATGGGTATGCTGGCGTCATCCCGCGCAGTTTGTGTTGCGCATTGTAGTGAAGGAGTCCCTGTGGAGTTTTTGTCCGAGTACGCCATCTTCCTGGCGAAGACGGTGACATTGGTGATTGCGATTCTGGTAGTCCTGGCCAGTTTTGCCGCGTTGCGCAGCAAAGGCCGGCGCAAATCCAGTGGCCAGTTGCAGGTCAGCAAGCTCAATGATTTCTACAAAGGTTTGCGCGAGCGCCTGGAGCAGACCTTGCTCGACAAGGATCAGTTGAAGGCGCTGCGCAAATCCGAAGTCAAATCCGAGAAGAAACACAAGAAGAAGCCCGACGCCAAGGCCAAGGCGCGGGTATTCGTGCTGGATTTCGACGGCGACATCAAGGCCTCGGCGACTGAAAGCCTGCGTCACGAAATCACCGCACTGCTGACCCTTGCCACTTCCAAGGACGAAGTGGTGCTGCGTCTGGAAAGCGGCGGCGGCATGGTCCACAGCTATGGCCTGGCCTCGTCGCAACTGGCGCGCATCCGTGACGCCGGCGTCCCGTTGACCGTGTGCATCGACAAGGTCGCGGCCAGCGGCGGCTACATGATGGCGTGCATCGGCGAGAAGATCATCAGTGCCCCGTTCGCGATTCTTGGCTCGATCGGCGTGGTCGCGCAGCTGCCCAACGTCAATCGACTGCTGAAGAAGCACGACATCGATTTCGAAGTGCTGACCGCCGGCGAGTACAAGCGCACGTTGACCGTGTTCGGCGAAAACACCGAGAAGGGGCGCGAGAAGTTTCAGGAAGACCTTGACGTCACTCACGAACTGTTCAAGAACTTCGTCGCACGTTATCGCCCGCAACTGGCGATCGATGAAGTGGCCACCGGCGAAATCTGGCTCGGCATTGCTGCGTTGAACCGCCAGTTGGTGGACGAACTCAAGACCAGCGACGAATACCTCGCCGAACGGGCGAAGACAGCCGAGCTCTTCCACTTACACTATGCCGAACGCAAAAGCTTGCAAGAGCGCATCGGCATGGCGGCCAGTGGTTCGGTTGATCGCGTGCTATTGACCTGGTGGAGCCGCTTGACCCAGCAACGCTTCTGGTAAGCCTGGCAAGCTGATACAAAAAAGCCCTGAGCCGGATGTCCGGTTCAGGGCTTTTTCATGGGCAGCGATTAACGGCGACGGAACAGTGGCAACGGTTCGTCCGTGGCAGCCTGATAAGTCACCGAGAAGTCCTTGAGGCCTTCGAGCGCCTCGTACGGATCTTTGTCTGGACGAATGGCAAACGCATCGAAGCCGCATCGACGCAGATAGAACAACTGATCACGCAGCACATCGCCGATGGCCCGTAGCTCGCCCGTAAAACCGTAACGGTCGCGCAGCAGCCGAGCATTGGAGTAGTTGCGACCGTCGGTGAATGCCGGAAAATTCAGGGCAATAACCTTGAACTCATTGACCTCGTCACCGATTTCTTCCGCTTCTTCGTCAGCGTCCAGCCATACACCCAGGCCGCCATCACGGGCCTTGAGCATGCGGCTGTGTTCGCGCCACAGCTGCAGCGGAACGATGTAATCGTCGCAGTTGGTGATTTCGTCGATGTTGAAATCTTTCGGCAGCAGGTGCCAGGTTTCGTCGACGACTTCGTTGTTCTTAATGATTCGCTGCATAGACGCGCTCCTTGAAGAGGTCGATGCCAATACGCTGATAAGTGTCGATGAAGCGCTCGTCTTCGGTACGTTGTTCGACGTACACGTTGATCAGCTTCTCGATCACGTCAGGCATGGCTTCCTGGGCGAAGGACGGGCCGAGGATCTTGCCCAGGCTTGCATCACGGCTGGCACTGCCGCCGAGGGACACCTGGTAGAACTCTTCGCCTTTTTTGTCGACACCGAGAATACCGATGTGGCCGACGTGGTGATGACCGCAGGCGTTCATGCAACCGGAGATGTTCAGGTCCAGCTCGCCAATGTCGAACAGGTAGTCCAGATTGTCGAAACGGCGCTGGATGGATTCGGCGATCGGGATCGATTTGGCGTTGGCCAGCGAGCAGAAATCGCCACCCGGGCAGCAGATGATATCGGTCAGCAAGCCGATGTTTGGCGTGGCAAAACCTTGCTCGCGCAACTCGCCCCACATGGCGAACAACTGGCTCTGCTCGACGTCGGCCAGGATGATGTTCTGTTCGTGGGAGGTGCGCAGTTGGCCGAACGAGTAACGGTCGGCCAGGTCGGCCACGGCGTCGAGTTGCTTGTCGGTGATGTCACCTGGGGCAACCCCGGTCGGCTTCAGCGACAGGGTTACGGCCACATAACCCGGCTTCTTGTGCGCGAGAGTGTTGCGGCTGCGCCAGCGGGCAAAACCCGGATGCTGCTGATCGAGCTCGGCGAGCTGTGCGTCCTGGCTGTCCAGCGCCTTGTAGTCCGGGTCGACGAAGTGCTTGGCAACGCGCTGCACTTCGGCTTCGGTCAATGTGGTCTGGCCACCGCCCAGGTGTTCCATTTCCGCGTCGACTTTCTGTGCGAACACTTCAGGCGTGAGGGCTTTGACCAGAATCTTGATCCGCGCCTTGTACTTGTTGTCGCGACGGCCATAACGGTTGTAAACACGCAGGATGGCGTCGAGGTAGCTCAACAGGTCTTGCCACGGCAGGAATTCATTGATGAATGCGCCCACCACCGGGGTACGGCCCAGACCGCCACCCACCAACACACGGAAACCCAGTTCGCCAGCGGTGTTGTGCACCGGCTCGAGACCGATGTCATGAACTTCGATGGCGGCACGGTCGGAGGTCGAACCGTTGATCGCAATCTTGAACTTGCGCGGCAAGTAGGCAAATTCCGGGTGGAACGTAGTCCACTGGCGGACAATCTCGCACCAGGGGCGCGGGTCGATCAGCTCGTCGGCGGCAACACCGGCGAACTGGTCGGTGGTGACGTTGCGCAGGCAGTTGCCGCTGGTCTGGATCGCGTGCATCTGCACAGTCGCCAGTTCAGCTAGGATGTCCGGAATGTCTTCCAGTGCCGGCCAGTTGAACTGCATGTTCTGCCGGGTACTGATGTGGGCGTACCCCTTGTCGTAGTCGCGGGCAACCTTGGCCATCATTCGCGTCTGTCGCGAAGTCAGTTGGCCGTAGGGCACTGCCACGCGCAACATCGGCGCGAAACGCTGGATATAAAGCCCGTTTTGCAGGCGCAGAGGGCGGAATTCTTCTTCGCTCAGCTCGCCTGCCAGATAGCGTCGGGTCTGATCACGGAACTGCTTGACGCGGTCCTCGATGATCCGCTGATCGTACTCGTCGTATACGTACATATAAGTCCTGTTCTCAGGCTTGGGCCGGTCGGATCCAGTGGCGTTTTTCGCTTGCTGAAGTTTCCGATACTGCCTCGGCAATTCTGCGCGCACGGCCGCGCACTCCCTACGGAGCCGGGGCAAGATACCAGTTTGGAGTTATGCGCAAAAGTGATGTTTGAATATATGTAAAGAACTAAAAGAGCTAACGATATTCAATGTTGCTAAACCCACATTTGTGGTGCGGGCGAACCTCGTCTTTACTGTGGTCGAGTCTTTATGCAATCACCGATAAAACCGACAAGAGGCGATGCAATGAGCAACCCTATCAAAGCGACAAAGTCTGACAGTAAGGTCGATGCCTGGGCCATATTGTTTTTGATCATTCTGGTGGTGGGCACGGCGGTATTCTGGGTCAGTCATCAATAAACGACAGCGTCCGGGCGACGGCCATGAGGTCGCCGCCGGGCTGGGTTAAATCTAAATTCCTGCCAGATGCAGAATCAGCTTCACCACGCCGAACAGTGTCAGCGCAAATATGGCCGTGAACAGCACCCCGAGCATGACAAAGTGGATTGGCTTGCCATGAGTGAAATCCCGCTCGCGATTTTTTCCGCTTTGCACCCCGAGCGCCGCCGCCAGCACGCTGTGCACCATTTGCCACAGGGTAGGCGGTTTGTGATTGGCTGGATCGTCCATACATCCCTCGTCACTGAGTGGTGAACAGCAAGCATAGACAACCGCAGCAAGGCCGGCGAATAAGGGCTTAGTTGTCGTAACCCAGGTTCGGCGCCAGCCAGCGCTCGGTGACGCTCAGCTCCTGGCTTTTGCGCGAGGTGTAACTCTGCACCTGGTCCTTGTCGATTTTGCCCACGGCGAAATATTGCGCCTGCGGGTGCGCGAAGTACCAGCCACTGACCGCCGCCGCCGGGAACATCGCGTAATGCTCGGTGAGGAACACGCCGCTGCGGCCGGCTTTCATTTCGCTCGCCTCAGGGTCGAGCAAGGCAAACAGCGTCGACTTCTCGGTGTGATCCGGGCACGCGGGGTAGCCCGGGGCAGGGCGGATGCCGGTGTATTGCTCCTTGATCAGCGCTTCGTTATCGAGCGTTTCATCCTTGGCGTAACCCCAATGTTCCTTGCGCACCTGCTGGTGCAGCCACTCGGCGCAAGCCTCGGCCAACCGGTCGGCGAGGGCCTTGACCATGATCGAGTTGTAATCGTCGCCAGCGTCCTGATAAGCCTTGGCCACTTCTTCTGCGCCGATACCGGCGGTGGTGATGAAGCCGCCAACGTAGTCAGTGATCTCACTGTCTTTTGGTGCGACGAAGTCGGCCAGGGAGAAGTTGGGTTTGCCGTCGGTCTTGATAATCTGCTGACGCAAATGGTGCAGTTTGGCCAACGGCTTACCGTCATCGCCATACACTTCAATATCGTCGTCGCGCACTTGGTTGGCCGGCCAAAAACCGAACACCGCGCGGGCGCTGATCAGCTTCTCGTCGATCAGTTTAGCGAGCATTTCCTGGGCATCGGCGTACAGCGCAGTGGCGGCTTCACCGACCACTTCGTCCTGCAGGATGCGCGGGAATTTGCCGGCCAGGTCCCAAGATATGAAGAACGGCGTCCAGTCGATGTATTCAGCAAGGACCTTCAGGTCGATGTTGTCGAGCACTTTCGAGCCGGTAAACGTTGGTTTGACCGGCGCGTAAGTGCTCCAGTCGAACTGCGGTTTCTTGGCGATCGCCACCGGGTAGCTCAGACGCTCGGTGCGGGCGCTGCGGTTGGCGGTGCGTTCGCGTACGTCGATGTAGTCCAGACGGGTTTTCTCGACGAAACCGGCCTTCAATTCTTTCGACAGCAACTGCGTCGCCACGCCCACGGCACGGGAAGCATCGGTGACATAAATCACTGCGTCGTTGCTGTACTTCGGTTCGATCTTCACCGCCGTGTGCGCTTTGGAGGTGGTCGCGCCACCGATCATCAACGGCAGATGGAAATCCTGACGCTGCATCTCGCGCGCCACGTGGACCATTTCATCCAGCGACGGTGTGATCAGCCCGGACAGGCCGATGATGTCGCACTTCTGCTCCTTGGCCACCTGGAGGATTTTCTCCGCCGGCACCATCACGCCAAGGTCGACGATGTCGTAGCCGTTGCAACCCAGGACCACGCCAACAATGTTCTTGCCGATGTCGTGCACGTCGCCTTTCACCGTGGCCATGAGGATCTTGCCCTTGGCTTCCGGCTTGTCACCTTTTTCCAGCTCGATGAACGGGATCAAATGCGCCACAGCCTGCTTCATCACACGGGCGGATTTGACTACTTGCGGCAGGAACATTTTACCGGCGCCGAACAGGTCGCCAACGATGTTCATGCCGGACATCAGCGGGCCTTCGATCACTTCGATCGGGCGAGCGAACGACTGACGCGATTCTTCGGTGTCTTCGACGATGTGCGTGGTGATGCCTTTGACCAACGCATGCTCAAGGCGCTTGTTGACTTCCCAGTTGCGCCACTCTTCGGTCTCGGCTTCCTTGACGCTGCCATCGCCTTTGTACTTGTCGGCGATGGCGAGGAGGGCGTCGGTGCCGTTTGGGGTGCGATTGAGCACAACGTCTTCAACGGCATCGCGCAGTTCCGCCGGGATCTGGTCGTAGATCTCCAGCTGACCGGCGTTGACGATGCCCATGGTCAGGCCGTTGCGGATCGCGTACAGCAGGAATACCGAGTGAATCGCCTCGCGCACCGGGTTGTTGCCACGGAACGAGAACGATACGTTGGACACGCCACCGGAGGTCAGCGCATACGGCAATTCATCGCGGATGTAGGCACACGCGTTGATGAAGTCCACGGCGTAATTGTTGTGTTCTTCGATGCCGGTGGCCACGGCGAAGATGTTCGGGTCGAAGATGATGTCTTCCGGCGGGAAGCCGACTTCGTTGACCAGAATGTCGTAGGAGCGTTTGCAGATTTCTTTCTTGCGCGCCTCAGTATCGGCCTGGCCGGCTTCGTCGAACGCCATCACCACCACGGCGGCGCCGTAACGCTTGCACAATTTGGCGTGATGGATGAACTGTTCGACACCTTCTTTCATGCTGATCGAGTTGACGATCCCCTTGCCCTGAATGCACTTGAGACCGGCTTCGATCACTTCCCATTTCGAGGAGTCGATCATGATCGGCACGCGGGAGATGTCTGGCTCACCGGCGATCAGATTGAGGAAGGTCACCATGGCCTTCTTCGAATCGAGCATCCCTTCGTCCATGTTGATGTCGATGATCTGCGCGCCGGCTTCGACCTGCTGCAGCGCGACTTCGAGGGCTTCGGTGTAATTGTCTTCGCGGATCAGGCGGGCGAATTTCGCCGAACCGGTAATGTTGGTGCGCTCGCCGACGTTAACGAACAACGAGCTGCGATCGATGGTGAACGGCTCCAGACCGGAGAGGCGGCAGGCCTTGGGGATGTCCGGGATTTCCCGCGGCGCATAACCGGCCACGGCTTTGGCAATGGCTTCGATGTGGCCCGGCGTGGTGCCGCAGCAACCGCCGACGATATTGAGGAAGCCGCTTTGGGCGAATTCTTCGATGACCTTGGCGGTTTCCGACGGCAGTTCGTCGTACTCGCCGAATTCGTTCGGCAGGCCCGCGTTAGGGTGCGCGGAAACGTGGGTGCTGGCCTTGTTCGACAGCTCTTCCAGGTATGGGCGCAGCTCGCTGGCGCCGAGGGCGCAGTTCAATCCGACCGAAATCGGTTTGGCGTGAGCCACGGAGTTCCAGAAGGCTTCGGTGGTCTGGCCCGACAAGGTCCGGCCGGAGGCATCGGTGATGGTCCCGGAAATCATGATGGGCAATTCGATACCGAGTTCTTCGAACACGCCCTGCACGGCGAAGATCGCCGCTTTGGCGTTCAAGGTGTCGAAAATGGTTTCGATCAGAATCAGGTCGGCGCCGCCTTCGATCAGGCCTTTGGTGGCCTCGGTGTAGTTCTCCACCAGCTCATCGAAAGTGACGTTGCGATAACCGGGGTTGTTGACGTCCGGCGACAGCGAGCAAGTGCGACTGGTCGGCCCGATGACGCCGGCAACGAAGCGCGGTTTGTGCGGGGTTTCCAGGGTCTTGGCGTCGGCCACCTTGCGCGCCAGGCGTGCGCCTTCTACGTTTAATTCGTACGCGAGGCCTTGCATGCCGTAATCAGCCAGCGAAACCTGGGTCGCATTGAAAGTGTTGGTTTCGAGAATGTCGGCGCCGGCATCCAGGTAGGCTTTTTCAATCGCACCAATCACGTCCGGGCGGGTCAGCACTAACAAGTCGTTGTTGCCCTTGACGTCGCTTGGCCAGTCGGCGAAGCGTTTGCCACGGTAATCCTGCTCTTCAAGCTTGTAGCTCTGGATCATCGTGCCCATGCCGCCGTCGAGAATCAGGATGCGCTCTTTGAGGGCGTGCTTGAGAGCTTGAAGGCGAACACTGCGATCGGACATTGGGACTACTCGGAAAGACCATGACGAAGGGGCGGGATAATAACAAACCTGTGCGGTTTTAGAGCATGTCAGGTTTTTGCATGAATATCGCTCATGTTGGCAGGTGCGCCGGGTCGGTAGAATTGCCGGGTTTTTACCTCATCAGGACCAGGGATATGGCATCGCGCTTCATCAGCATTTTAGTGCTGTTTATTAGCTGGAGCGCCGTAGCGCAGGATTCGGCCACGTCCCCCGTCATTTCCTACAGCCGTGACATCCAGCCGATCTTCACGGAAAAGTGCGTGGCTTGCCATGCCTGCTACGACTCTGCCTGTCAGTTGAATCTGGGCAGCGGCGAAGGGGCGGCGCGCGGTGCAACGAAAACGCCTGTGTACGACGGCGAGCGCCGTAGCGCCGCAGCCCCGAGCCGGCTGTTTTACGACGCCTTCGGCGAACGTGCGTGGCAGCAGAAAGGCTTTTACTCGGTGCTCGATGCTCAGGGCAGTCAGGCTGCCTTGATGGCGCGCATGCTGGAGCTGGGCCATAAAACGCCACTGCAACCCAACGCCAAGCTCCCGGAAGGGATGATTCTGGGTTTGAACCGCAACAACATGTGCGCCATGCCCGTCGAGTTTGACGGTTACGCCAGTGCACATCCGCGCGAAGGCATGCCGCTGGCGGTGACCGGTTTGACGGATCAGCAGTACCAGACGCTGCAACGCTGGCTGGCGTCCGGCGCGCCGATCGATGAGCAAGGCCTGGTGCCGTCCGCCCGTGAGGCGTTGCAAGTGCTGCAGTGGGAGAACCTGCTGAATGCCCCGGGCGCCCGGCAAAGTCTGGTCGGCCGTTGGTTGTTCGAGCACTGGTTTCTCGCCCATCACTATTTTCAGGACGGTGAGCCCGGGCATTATTTTCAATGGGTGCGATCACGCACGCCGACCGGCCAGCCGATCGATCTGATTAGCACACGCCGCCCGAATGACGATCCGGGAACGAAGATCTACTACCGCTTGTGGCCGGTGCAAGGCGTGATCGTGCAGAAAACTCACATCACCTATCCGCTGAGTGCGGCGAAGATGGCGCGGGTCAAAAGTCTTTTTTACAGCGGCAACTGGCAGGTCAACGCATTGCCCGGTTACGGACCGCAAACCCGGGCCAATCCGTTCAGCACCTTCGAAGCGATCCCGGCCGGCGCGCGTTACCAGTTCATGCTCGATAACGCCGAGTATTTCGTGCGCACGTTCATTCGCGGGCCGGTGTGTCGTGGCGAAATCGCTACCGATGTAATTCGCGATCATTTCTGGGCGCTGTTCCAGGCGCCGGAACATGACCTGTACATCACCGATCCAAATTATCGCGGTCAGGCCACGCCTTTACTGGCGATGCCGGGGCAGAACGATGACGTCGGCAGCGTCCTCAGTCTGTGGCACGACTACCGCGACAAGCGGAATGAGTACGAAGCGTTGCGCCGCGACAGTTACGCCGATCTGCCGGCACCGAGCTGGTCGACATTGTGGGCCGGTAACGACAACGCGCTGCTGTCGATCTTCCGCCATTACGACAGCGCTTCGGTAACCAAAGGCCTGATCGGCGATGTACCGACAACCCTGTGGCTGTTCGACTATCCATTGCTTGAGCGCACTTATTATCAGTTGGCGGTCAACTTCGATGTGTTCGGTAATGTCTCCCATCAGGCGCAGACGCGTTTGTACTTCGACCTGATCCGCAACGGCGCCGAGCAGAACTTCCTGCGGCTGATGCCCGCTGACTCACGCGAGGATTATCTGGACGAGTGGTACCAGAACGGTGGCAGGGTGAAGATGTGGCTGGACTATGAAGCGATCGACGACGATAAGCCGACCGGTTTAAAGCTCGACGAAAAAGACCCGAAGCGCGATTTCGCCGCGCAGTTGCTCAATCGATACGGCGATCTCAACGCCAAGCCTGACCCGATCAACCGCTGCAGCGGCGCCTATTGCTCGCGGCCCGCTATCGATCCGCCGCTGCAGAGTGCCGAGCAGGCGCTGAGTCGCCTGACCTCGCGCCCGGCGGCGGGCCTGAAAGTGATTGATCATTTGCCGGAAGCAACGCTGTTGCGCATCGAAACGCAAAGCGGCCAGCGCGAGGTGTACAGTCTGTTGCGCAATCGGGCGCACAGCAACGTGGCGTTTCTGCTGGGTGAGTCTTTGCGCTACCAGCCGGGGCTGGACACCGTGACGATTTTCCCCGGTGTGCTCACCAGCTATCCGAACTTCATGTTCAACATTCCCGCCGAGCAAGTGCCGGCGTTCGTCGACGCGATGGAAAACGCCAAGGACGCCAGTGGCTTCGAGAAAATTGTCGACCGTTGGGGCGTTCGTCGCAGTCATCCGCAGTTCTGGTTTTACTTCCACGACATGAGCCGTTACCTGCACGAAACCGATCCGGTGGAAGAGGGCGTGCTGGACATGAATCGCTACGAGAATCTTTGAATCGACCTTTGACGGTGTCTGGGTGTCCCACTCTCATGGATACCCCGATCTTCTGTAGGAGCCGGCTTGCTGGCGATGGTGGGTCAGCCACGCGGCGTTGATTGACACGCATCGCCAGCAAGCCGGCTCCTACAGAATGGGGGTTGCTTGAGTTTTGTGGACGGGAACACAACCATGTTGATTTCAGTACAGGCATTGCGCGCGCTCGCAGCCTGGACGGTGGTTTGCCACCATTTCATGCAGATTTTTTTCGACTTCAAGGCTCGCGGCCCGATTGGTCAGCTGTTTATCGACAAGGGCGCGGTGGGCGTGGACATCTTCTTCGTCATCAGCGGTTTAGTGATTTTTCTCTCGACCGAAGGAAAGTCACTGCCGCCCGGACGTTTTCTGCTGTACCGCTTGTTTCGCATCGTGCCGGCGTATTGGTTGTACACGGCGCTGATGGCTTTGCTGGTAGTTTTCGCGCAACCGATGGTGCCGGATCAGACGATTGACTGGTCGCATTTCCTGCAGTCGCTGTTGTTCATTCCTACCGCAAACCCAGGCGGCTACGGGATTTATCCGACACTCAATGTCGGCTGGACCCTCAACTACGAAATCCTTTTCTACGTGCTGTTTGCCTGGGCATTGCTGTTCCGCCTGCAGCTGCGGCTGCTGATTGTGGCGGCTTTGCTGTTTGCCGTTTGCCAGGCGTGGACCGGCTACGGCTGGATCAGCCAGTTCTATCGCTCGGACATCGTTTACGAATTCCTGCTGGGCATCGCTATCGGCATGATTTACCGGCGCGGCTGGATCAAACCCGGTTTATGGCTGCCCCTGCTGGGCGTGGCTGGCGCACTGCTGGCGATTTACCACCTGCCGCCACAGCCACGATTCGTCACGTGGGGAATGCCGAGCGCGGTGCTGGTGATGGCCTGTATGTCGCTCGAACGTTTTTTCGAGCACAGTCGATTGTTCAAGCTGCTGGGTGATTGTTCCTACTCGGTGTACCTGATGCACGTGCTGGTGCTGTCCGCCGGTGGATTCATCGCACAGCGTTACGGTGTGAATCCTTACGTGATGTTCGCCGTGTGCGTCGCGACGATTGGTCTGGGGTCGTGGGCAAGCTATATCTGGGTGGAAAAGAGCAGCTATCGGTGGCTTAAAGCCAGAATCGACGACGAATCCTCCAGGGATAGCGAGCTGGCTCTTTCCCGACAAAAATACTAGGACTTTGTCCGGCGCGATGATTGGCGTAAACTGCGCCCAAGCCTGCGAGGAGTTTCCATGACCGCTATTACTATTACTGACGCCGCCCACGATTACCTGGCTGATCTGCTCTCCAAGCAGAACACCCCGGGCATCGGCATCCGCGTTTTCATTACCCAGCCTGGCACCCAGTACGCAGAAACCTGCATTGCCTACTGCAAGCCAGGCGAAGAAAAACCTGAAGACACCGCACTGGGGCTGAAAAGCTTTACTGCTTACATCGATTCGTTCAGCGAAGCTTTCCTGGACGACGCGGTCGTCGACTACGCCACTGATCGCATGGGCGGCCAACTGACCATCAAGGCGCCGAATGCCAAAGTGCCGATGGTCAACGCCGACAGCCCGGTCAACGAGCGTATCAACTATTATCTGCAGACCGAGATCAACCCGGGGCTGGCGAGCCATGGCGGTCAGGTCAGCTTGATCGACGTGGTTGACGACGGCATCGCCGTATTGAAGTTCGGCGGCGGTTGCCAGGGCTGCGGTCAGGCCGACGTGACCCTTCGCGAAGGCATCGAGCGGACCTTGCTCGAGCGCATTCCCGAATTGAAGGGTGTGCGTGACGTGACGGACCATACGCAGAAAGAAAACGCCTACTACTAAGGTGTTCGCTGCAGAAACAAAAAAACGGCACCCGTGAGTGCCGTTTTTTATGGGTCGATTATCTGTGAGTGATGGGATTCACCTGTGGCGAGGGGCTTTGGCGAGGGGATTTATCTGTAATGAGGGGATTGTGTGGCGAGGGGATTTATCCCCGTTCGGCGGCGGAGCCGTCGCAAGACCTGCTTGCGAAGTTCGCCTGAAGAAATACGGGGGCCGCTTCGCAGCCCAACGGGGATAAATCCCCTCGCCACGGTTAGTGTCTGTTCAGGAGGACAAATCCTGTCGCCACAGAAAGCTGGCTTATCACAAAGGTGTGTTTTGCTCATGGTCTATACAGGTGAGCATGCCCGGCGCGGTACAGCGAGGACTCGCTGAACTGATCACTGCCCAATACCCGGCCCACCAGAATCAACGCTGTGCGGCGAAATCCCTTGGCTGCAACTTTCTCGGCAATATCCGCCAGCGTGCCCACCACCCAATCCTGGTCCGGCCACGTCGCCCGGTGGATCACTGCGATAGGGCAGTCAGTGCCGTAATGCGGCAGCAATTCCAGCAAAATCTTATCAAGATGATTGACCCCCAGATGGATCGCCATGGTCGCGCCATGCTGCGCAAGATTGCCCAGTTCTTCACCGGCGGGCATCGCGGTCTTGTCGGCATACCGCGTCAGAATCACGCTTTGCGAGACGTTCGGCAGCGTCAGTTCAGCCCCCAACAGCGCCGCGCACGCTGCTGTCGCGGTCACGCCGGGAATGATTTCAAACGGGATGTCGTGCTCGCGCAGGTAGCGAATCTGCTCGCCGATGGCGCCGTACAGGCTTGGGTCGCCGGAATGCACGCGCGCCACATTCTGACCCTTGGCATGCGCGCTCTTGATCAGTTCGATGATCTGTTCTAGATGCAACTCGGCGCTGTTTATCACGTGTTCCGCCTGATGGCCTTCGAGGACAGCGGCCGGGACCAGCGAGCCGGCGTAGATGATCACCGGGCAACTGCGGATCAGCCGTTGGCCCTTGACCGTGATCAATTCCGGATCGCCGGGACCTGCGCCAATGAAATAGACGGTCATCGTCGGTTCCTGTCAGAAAGAAGGCTGGGCAACGCTTCAGATGAAGTTTGCTCATGATCAAAGATGGAAGTAATCGGGGTTACTACGCTGTGGAGGCCAAAGCGAGTGTGGCTTGGGCGTATTTCTGCCGACATATCAGCAATTTCGCCGGCGCCTGGTTCAACTGCTCGGCCAGCGCCAGCGCTGCGCTTTCTGCTACGCCGTAACAGCCGGTGCGCTCGAACGCGATGTCTGAGCGGTGGCTGAGTTGCAGCTGATAACCGGCCAGTTGTTCGCTGCTGAAATACGTCAAGGGCAACGCCAGCTGTTCGGCCAGTTCTGTCAGGCCCGCTTCCTCACGCTTCAAATCGATACTGGCCAGGGCCTTGATCTGATGAAGCCCGATCTGATGCGCTTGCAGGGCCTGATCGAGCAGGGCCCGCAACGTGCTGGCCGGGCAGCCGCGCTGGCAGCCCAGGCCGATCACTAATGTCGGCGCTGCGCTGGCATCTGTCATGCGTCGTATTGACCAGCGCTTTTACGGCGGAACAACCATGCACTGATCAGGCCCAGGGCCAGCCAGAAGGCGATGTTGGTCAACTGCGAAGCGATTTTGAACTGTGATTCCAGCGCTTGCGGGGCGAGCATCGAATGTACTTCCGGCTGCGGTGCGCCGATCACGTGCGGGACGGCGAGGATTGCCACGCCCAGAACCTTCATCAACCAATGACGGCTGAACACGATCAAGGCGATGCCGACTGCGGTGGAAGCGGCCGTGCAGATCCACCAGACCTGGCGCTGGGCCAGATCGGCGGCGGCCGTGCCCGGCAACTCAGGTGGCAGGCCCAGTGTCGGCGCCAGCACGAAGGTCGCGTAACCGGCCAGACCCCAGAGCAGGCCCTGAGCGGTTTTGGTCGGCGCGCGCAGGGTGTAAAGACCGGCGAGCATCAAGGCGAAACCGACGGCCACTACGAGGTTGCCACCGGTGGTGGCCAGCACGCGCTGCCAGCCATCTTGCGGTTCCCATGCTTCGCCATCGTGGCTGTGTGCGGCCGCACCGGCAGCGTGCTCGTGAAGTTCAACGGCAGCCGGTTCGGATTTTTCGTAGGTTTCGGCCTGGGTAATCAGCGGCGAAACCCAGAAGCTTTGCAGCAGTGTCAGCAACAGGGCGGCCAGCAGCCCGGAGAAACCTGCGGTTTGCGCGATACGCTTGATCATGTCGGCAGGTCTCAATGGCACGGGAAGGCAGCGCTGTGACGGGTATCGTGCGCGGCGTTGTGGACCGCTTCAATGTGCGAGAAACCGGCGAAATACACCAGGGACACACCAAGGATCGATGCACATACGGCAGCAGTCAGGCGTTGGGTCAGGGTTGTGGTGGTGCTTTTATCGGCAGTGCTGCCGGTGCTGCTGATGGTCGACATGGCGCTTCCCTCTGGTCTGTCAGCGGGTGAATAGAGCGCATGAAATCCCTGCGGATCAGGCACGCAGAGGTTCGAACAGCGCCCGCCCACCGCGGGTTTGTCATTCAGCGAACGAAACGATCACTGTGTGTTGCGGGCCGGTCTCCGGGCTCACGAGGGGTTTGGGGTCAGCCGAAACCTGCAAGCACCACCTTCCCATGTCGATAACCCGACACAGTGGATCTGACGCTTCGCTCGCTTACCGTTGCGGGGGCAGCACCGGACTGACATGGCCTTGAGTAAAGCACATGATTCACCGGTTTCCCGTTTCACCCTGTGAAGGGCACCCGTAACAAAGCGTGTAGGAGAGCATGGGCGGGGGTTTGGCGTCAATTAGCATGGGTTCTCATCTTTGTGCCGAGGGGGCTTGCCTGTGGTAAGGAGATTTGCCTGTGGCGAGGGGGCTTGCCCCCGTTGGGTTTCGAAGCGACCCCATCATTCTTCCAGAAATACCGCGCGAGCAGGTCTGACGACGGCTTCGCCGCCGAACGGGGGCAAGCCC